>JAHALF010000028.1 GCA_018371275.1 Clostridiales bacterium | reverse complement strand
CGATATTTTATTAACACCCCCTCCCCTACTTAAAATCTATATTAAACCTTTTAATAAGGTGAAACAATAATTGTTGTACATCTTCTTTTTCTTTAGGACTTCTTTTCATCAAATTGTGTATATTCCTATGATTTTTCTCTGTCAAATATACTAAATTAGATAAAGACAACCTTTTGCTAAAGTCTTCATCTAAAGCTACTATGTGATGTACAACTTCTCCTTTTTCAACCCGTCCTAAAGCATAATAGCTATATATATCTAAATAATTAAACTTATTTTTAATAATATTTGTTGTATCTTGCCAAGCCTTTGATTTATAAAATCTCTTTTCTTTATCATCTTTATAACTATCACTATTAGTTTTATACTTAGCCTTACAACTACATATTGTGTTATATTCTAATCTAGTCCCACATCTAGTACAACGTTTGTATATCATTTTATATACTCCATATATTTTATATATGTATATAAAATATTAATATTATATATATAAATTACATATTTATATGCTATATACATATATCGCTATTTCATTAATGGATAATATCATTATATCACATTAAACCGAACAAAACGAACAACTTTACTTTTACATATATCTTTTATTCGTTTTATATGTTCTAAAATATCTATTATGAGCCATACGAACACCATCTGGTGTATTACCTCCACCAATTTCCAAAGCTATTTTAGACCAGTTTTTAACGCCATATATATACTTTAGTGTACAGATTTTTCTTATGTAAACATCTTCAATATTTAGAATAAATTTTGTAAGTTGTTCTACTTCATCTAAACATTTCTGTTTATGCTCTTCTAAATATTTAATTAACATAGGTAATTCCAACTCTTCAAGACTATATTTCAAAGTTGGATTACTTATTTTATTTGCCTTTCCTATATTGGCTCTACTGCTTTTTATATAAGAATTATTTTTTCTTTTTTCTATTTCTTTTTCTAGCATATCCACTTCTTGTCTTAGATTTATAATACTATTTATTTTTTTAATATTCATAATTATTACTCCTCAATATATTTATACATAAAAATTATTACTAATAAACATATTAATAAACTAATATTTTCTATCATTATGTTACCTTTCCTTATTATTCTATTTTTCTCATACGTATATAAAAATGCCATAATCCTGTTATCTCATTATAAACAGAATTTGAATCTGTATATATATAACCTTTGTTATCTATTTCCCAAATACCCTTATTGTTAATATCAAAAACTAATTTTGATACTTTTGTTTTTGATAATCTTATTTTTCGCTCTCTAATAAAAGGCTTATCTAAATTTTGAGAACAAGACCATCTTTTCTTTTGTCCCTTATTTTTAGTTAAATACTTTGCTAAACCTTCTATGCCCGTTTCATTAAAATCAAGCTTGTACGATTTAGATCTTCCAATAGGCTTTTTCTTATTTGACCACATTTTAGTATATAAATCATCTGCAAATATTTTATTTAATATAATATGATGATGTATACGTATTTCTCCTTCTGTTTCTTCTGTTGTGTATTCTGTTACAAGTACATATTTAAGCTCTTTATTTTGCTTTTTATATTTGTTTTTTAATCGTCTTATATAGTTATAAGCGATTTTATTAGCCTCATCATAAGATGATGGCATAAAATAATCATTGTATGTAAGTGTTATATGTAAATCATTAGAATTAAAATTTGTATTAAGTAGTTGACAAAAATATCTTCTTGCATTTTTGTCATTTAGATTTTTTTGTTTATCTGGTGTTAAAAATACCTTTTTACCATTTTTACTTATTTGCTTTTCTTCTAATGTTGGTATAATATCTATTTCTAAATATTTGCCACAGTATATCTTTTTTGTTTTATACTCCATACAATGATTATCCTTTCTAATTTTGAAAAATCGACGGACAGACTGACTAAAACATTATGGTTATAATGTTAATACCCTATACAAGTCCACAAAGTTTTGAAACATTATTTCAAAATTAATTTTTTTAGGAACATTTAAAAATGTTCCTATTTTATTTGATTTATATATTCAATTATTTTTTGTTGCTCTACATCATTTTCTAAAATATCACTTGTTAATATTAACCACCTTTTTAACCCATTATTATAATAATGTCTTATCTCAACACTATAGTTACTTCTTTGTGAATATATTTCTAAAGCTACTCTATTTCTAGAATTTACTCTTCTAAGCTCCTCCGATTTGTTTACCAATAAAAATATAAAATCTAACCTTTTCATTACTCTTCCAATTTTTCTAAAATTTGATTTATAACTTTATTTTTTATATTAAAACAATGTCTAAGACTAACATTTGCTTTAAAGGAAATAGTTTGCCAACTATTTTTATGTATATATCTCCACCTTATTGTATCCCTTTCATATGGTTCTAAATTATTTATTATATCTTCCACAAACTTATAAGTTTCAATAATATTTTTTAGGTTTGATAACTTTTCTGCTAAAACAACTTTATAACAATCTTCAATATCACTTTTATTCTCTAAATAAATATCTTGAAAAGCATTATTACTTTTTCTTATTGTGTTTATTTCAGACTGTATCTTTTCCATACTTAAAAGACCCTCTGCCCATTTGTGCAAATAAAATTCGCCCTTTTTCCTTTTTGATTTATCCACCTACTTCCACCTCCCCTTATAATTTCCTTTATTTCTTGTTTTAGATATTCTTTTTTTGCATATTTTATTTTATCTAAAACATAATTTTTATTAACATTTAGTTTTATGGCTATTTCTTCAATAGAAAAACCTTCCATTAATAATTTTGTTTCATCATATTTTTGAAAAAACTCTATATCTTCTTTTAATTCTAATAATGTATCTACATTTGCTTTAATATCTGGTATAACATCTTCTAACTTTAACTTGTTTTCTTTAGATATAGTAAGATTTAAGCTAATTAATTTTATTTCTGAAATAACTTTCTTTTTTCTTTTTTCTTTTATTATTGTGTTTAAAAATACTTTACATAAAAGTGTGCTTAACTTTCCCTTGTCTTTATCCCAAAATTTTATGCACTTTATGTAATCAATAGCAAATATGTCATAATATTCATCTATGTCAACATTAAAATGATTTATAAAAAAATAAATCAAATTATGATTTTCTTCTGCTATTTTTCTTTCTTCATCTGTTAACATAAAATAATCCTCTTTTTATCCTAAAAAAATCTGTTCCATACCAATATCATAAATCTCACTTAAAACTTTTAAATGAGCATAACCAACTCTTGTTTTACCCTTTTCCCAATTTATAATTGTATGTTTACTAACTTTTATTTTATCTGCAACCTCTTGTTGTGTTAAATTAGCATTAATTCTTGCTGCCTTTAATGAAATTTTTAATAATCCTTTTCTTTTCATAATTCTTCTCCTAACTTTAAATATTCTTTTTTGTATCTTTCTGCTCTTTCTTTTGCTAATATATAATTTTTGGTATTAAGATTTACTATTTTAGGCTTATCATTATCCAAATCAAAAAAAATCATATAATAAATATTTTCTATAATGTTTAGCCTATACACTAAACCACCTCCTCATAATAATCTATTGGCATATTTTTTTGTTTTTCTAAAGAATATATAAAAATATCTATTTCTTCATACTCAAACACAAGCATATAGTATATGCTTTTATCTTTAAACTGTATTTTAATAGTCTTTATTTTTGACACCTTCTTAAATATTGTTATCTACTGCACCTTATTGGTGCAATAGATTTTATAGTAGTAATTTAAAATTGGAATTTAATAATAAGTTTTTGATTTATTTAATTTGAATTATTTTAATTTGAATTAATGATATTAAGAATAAAATTATAGAATTAACCTTTGATTTTATTGTAAATTTTTACCTTTTCTTGTATAATTATTGTATCTATTTTTATTTAACTATATAGAAAAGGAAAGAGAATATTTATGAGTTCACACAAAGGTCAAAATTATTATAACTTTACTGGTCTTGAAGAGTATGATATATACAAATGCATAAGACTACCCTTAAAATTTGAATATGTTGTTGTTGATATTGAAACAACAGGATTAACAACTTCTTCTGAAATAATTGAAGTATGTGCATTGCATATTATTGATGGTAATGTAGTAGACAAGTATAGCTCTTTAATAGACTATCCCGACAGAAAATCATTACCCAAAAAAATAACTGAATTAACAGGCATCACACTTGATATGATGAGAGAAGAAGGTGGGTATGTAGAAGATGTTTTACTAAAATTAAAAAACTTTATAAGCGACAAAGTCATAATTTGTCATAATGCTAAGTTTGATTTAGGATTTCTTATCCAGAAAATGTATAAATACATAGATAGTAGTTTATCTAATGAATTTATAGATACTCTCTATATTTCAAGAGAGTTTTTATCAGATGAAATAAAAAATCATAAATTACCTACAATAGCAAAACATTTTAATATTGATACAACTAACCTACATAGAGCCGAAGGTGACTGTATTATTACATATCAAGTTTACGAAAATTTAAAAGAGCTTTTAACAACAGAATTACAAAATAATATTCAAGGTATAAACCAAGATAATAATACAATACAAAATCAACCTACTGGTTGTTTTAAAATATCATTTTTAATTTTAGGCTTAATATTTTTTACACCTATCACATTAAGCTATTTAGTTTGGAAATATGTAAATGGTGGTAAGCCTATAAAAATTGTAATAATATCACTTATATGGTTTATTGCACTTTTAGTTTTAGTAGTAAATATGTAACTTAATTTAAACCACTCTTATGGGTGGTTTTTATACTTTTGAGATAACATCTCTGCCATATCAACCATACCCGTTGCTCTAGCTATTATCAATGTCTTTATTTCATCTGGCAAAACTTTTGATAAAATACATACTTTTTCATTTTCATCAATTTCCTTTAAAATTTCAGTATTTATTTTCATAAAATATCCTCCCTTTTAAATAAAGTACTTATATGTACATTTTTTTATATATTTCGTCTTATATGGACAATATTAACATAGTAATTTGTCTATGTCAATACTTGATTTTTAATACAAAATAATTTTTGTCTTGACAAGGACATTATGTTTAAGTATAATAAAAAAAGGTGGTGAAGAAATGGAAATATATGAACGTATTATAGAATTAAGAAAAAAACATCTACCTTTACAAGAAAATAAAAAATTTAATCAAACTGAATTTGGTAAACAATTAGGAGTTTCACGTTCTGTAATTAAAAATTTAGAACTTGGTCTTGTAGATGTTAAAGAACATATGATTAAACTGATTTGTCAAACTTTTAATGTAAATGAAAACTGGTTAAGAAATGGTATAGAACCTATATTTATTGAAAATGAAAAAGATATACTAAATGTTTTAAAAAATAAATATAAACTAGATGATATTACTACAAATTTACTTGAAACATTTATAAAATTAGACGAATTTTCAAAAAAAAGTATTATTAATTTTTTAATTAAATCTATTGAAAATTATTATACTAACAATACTGACAAATTAGATGAATTATATAATAAAGTTTATGATTTACCACAAGAAAAAGTAAAAGTTATAGCACGTGGGGAAGGTATAACAGAAATATCACAAGAAGAATTTGATAGGATAACAAAAAATGCTGTTAAACTTGACCCCAAAGACTATCATAAATATTTTTAAGTAAATAATAATAGATACACTCAACGATACACAACATTATTATTATAAAGCAAGGAGTGTATCTATATGAATTATAAATACTATAAAATAGCTCGTGATAAAGCTTGGCAAACTTTACTTGAAACAAAAACAAATCATTTACCTATTGAATTAAATAAAATACTAGACTATTATGGAATAGATATTTATTTAATTCAAGAAGATGATAAACAAGCATTTATAAAAAATAAAACAATATTTTTAAATCAAAATTTAATAAAAACTAGGTCAAGATTTACTATAGCTCACGAACTAGGGCATATACTATTAAAACATACTAATATAGAGCATTCAACACACACCAATATTGGACTTGAAGAATATCAAGCCAATATTTTCGCCAGATGTTTGTTAATGCCTGCTATTGTTTTAAAAGAGATAAATTGTATTACTCCTCAAGATATATCAAGTATATGTAATGTCTCTTTACAATCGGCAGAATATCGTTCTAAAAGACTTAAAGAACTAATACAAAGAAATAAATTTTATACAAGTCATTTAGAACAAAAAGTATATAATAACTTTAAAAATTTTATAGAAAATAAAAAATCTTGATATAAAATTAAATCTATATTATAATAATAATTGCAAATTATTCTAGGTGGTTGGCTCACTCCTTTTGAAAGGGGGTGGAGCTTATGTCCGACTATGAGTTGATAATGATTTTTTTAACAATTTTATTAGTTTTAAATGGACACACAAAAAAATAACCGCCTAGACAAAGGAACGGTTATTAATAAACTCTTTTTAAATAGCCAATCACAATAATTTGCTAGTGTCAATGCTACCAACATTAGCACTATATAATTATTATTCTATCTTAAGCAAATTATACCACATAATAATAATTTTTTCAAGATAGGGTAATAAAAAATTAAATATAAAACAAAAACTCTTAACTCATCTTGACCGCAAATCTTAAATGAGTTAAGAGCTCTAAATAAAAAGATTATAATCTAAAAAGATTATAAGATTTTTTAACATAACTATGTTAATATTATAAATGAATGTCTTGATAAAGTCAATATTAATATGTTAAAAATTTAAAAAATCTCCTTTTTATTATATTTGTTTTATATTTAATTTCACAAAAAGAACTATAAAATAAATTATAACTTAAAGGAGATTTTTATTATGAAAAACTTTAATAATGAAACAACTTTTGTATTTAGTACTGAGTTTATTGGTTTTACAACAATACCAAATATAATATTAAATGATACACGTGTATCTTACAAAGCATTAGGTATATATTGCCAAATTTTACAATTTCAAAATAGTCCTACGCATAGTCTATATCAAACAACTCTAGTTCAATTAAAAAAAGATGGTAGAGATTCTGTTGCTGCAGGAATAAAAGAATTAATTAATTTAGGTTACTTGCAAAAAGAACAATTAAAAACAGAAAATGGTAAATTTTGTGGAGTTAAATATACTGTTTTTTTAAAACCAGTGTCACAAGAAAATAATATAGAAAAGCAAGTAAATAAAAGTAATGTATCCGAAATCGGAAATTCCCACATCGGTATTTCAGACATCGGTAAACACGACACTAATAATAAAATAAATAAAAAAGAAAATATAAAAAAAGAAAATATAAGTCTGTCTGTCGATGACAACCAAAGTTTAAAAAATGAAATGACAGACGGACAGACGGACTATACCCCAAATTTTAAAATTGAAATTGAAAACAATGACAATGGATTAAATAATCTTGTAATTGATATTGTTAATGATTTATTAACAAGCCAAAAAACTATTACTGTGAACAATAAAAAAATTCGCATTAATGGTTTAATTGCTGAACTTAAAAAATTAGATAAAAATAACTTAGTAAAATTAATAGAATATGTTGCTAAAAAATTTGAAAGCAACAACAGTGATAATATTAAAAATAAAA
>JAHALF010000027.1 GCA_018371275.1 Clostridiales bacterium | reverse complement strand
CAGTTCATTGCTTTTTTTATTTAACAAAATACGTTGAAACGTACTGAAAAGGCAATATTAATGCCAATTAAAATATAAAATAAAAAAAATAAATTTTTAAAGTTTACTTTTAGTAAACATTTTTTTCAAAAAATACCCCAAAAAATGACAAGGACAACTTTTAGTTGTATTCTATTTTTGTGGGTTCTCATAATAATTATAGTCCACTTTTAGTGGTAAGTCAATAAAAGTTTTACAAAATTTATGTCCTGAATTATTTTTTATGATTATAAATATATTTGTAAATACCTTGCATTGACTTGCATTTGCCTCTTAATATTTTTATTAGTATAAGACTACTTAGAAAAATTTATGGGTCTATTAAAGGGCGTTAAAGGTATTCTAGAGGCATAAAAAAATAAGAAAACAAATGCAATTTTTTTTTGCGTTTGTTTATTGAAAATTGAAAAGTTATTTTTTTGATATTTATCTTTTATAAATAAAAAAAGACAGATATTATACTGTCTTTTTTTTATTCCCAAAAAACAAGAGAGAAAATTTTAAAAATTTAATCTTACAGATAAAGGATTCAAAAAAATAAAAAATTTTAAACAAATTAAAATTAAAATAGAGTTTTAACTTTACATATTTAGATTTAAAAAATTCTAAAAAGTCACGTACTCCCTATTTAATAATTATACAATAATACCATAAAAAAGTAAACACTAAAATAGAGGACAGGAGAGAATAAAAAAGTCCTAAAAGCAGCTTAAATACTGGCTTTTAAGGACTTTTTGTGGTATAATATTCCTATAAAGTTTTATAAAAAAATGTGTGTAAAAATATAAAAAAGTAAGGAGGTAAATTTTTTTGCAAGACAATATTTTAAAGGTAAAAGAAGTTGCAGAAGTATGTCAAGTATGCCCTAAAACGATTTATAGAGAAATAAAAAGAGGCTTACTGCCAGCTACAATAGTTGGTAAGGAATATCGAATATTAGAAACAGACTTGCGAGAATATTTAGACAAAAATTATTTAGGACATAAAATTAGCACCAATAATTATAAAAAAGAAAAAAAAGTAAAAATAAGTTTATCTATTGACGCACAAACAAAAAGAGATTTAGACGAACTAAATGCAGATAAATACTTTGGTACGCCATTATCAATTATGGTAAATAAGTTATTGCATAAAGCAATAGAAACAGAAAAACTAAAAAAATTACATAGAGAGGTAGGGATAGGTAAGTATGTCGGTCTTTAATAACAATGTTGTTGAGAAAAGTATGGAAGACTTTAGTAGGATATTAGATGCCGCATATAAAAATGCAACAGTAAACTATACTAAAGTAGCTACAATTATGTCTTCTGGTACAAAAATAAGCAATTATTTATGGTTAGGAAGTATGCCTAAAGTCAGAGAATGGATAGGCAATAGAGTTATAAATAATTTAAGTGCAAGAGGGTATGCAATAGAAAATAAAAAGTTTGAATTAACAGTAAATTTAAAAAGAGATACCTTTGAAGATGATACAGTAGGTACATATGCTCCTATTATTGCGTCAATTGGAGAGAGATTTAAAAGACACCCAGATAAATTGGTATTCGAATTATTGGGAGATGGCTTTACAAAGAGATGTTATGATGATGAGATGTTCTTTAGTGATAATCATATTATAGAGGCAGATAAGTCAAAAAAAGTACAATCTAATAAAGGGACTAGAAAACTATCAGCCGAAAGCTATAATCAAGCACGTTGCCAGATGATGTTGATTGTTGATGGCGAGGGAGAGAGTTTAGGAGTGTTCCCAAATTTATTAGTTGTTCCCCCACAATTAGAAGCTACTGCTAAAATGATATTAGAGGCAGAAACAATAAATGGAACAACCAACATAAATAGAAACACTAGCGAATTGTTGGTCGTTCCAGAACTAGCAAAATACCCACAGCAATGGTATTTGCTTGATACCAATAATACTATAAAACCATTAATATTTCAAGAACGAAAAAAAATGGAAATAGTTTCTGTAACAAGTCCTACAAGCGAATATGTGTTTAAATATGATGAATTTTTGTATGGTGCAAGAGCAAGATATACAGCAGGTTATGGATTATGGCAATATGCTTACGGTTCAACTGGTAAACAAGCATAGGAGGACTTATAAATGCTAATTAAATTAACAAATACTTTAGCAGATGAAATAAATAATAATTTAGCTAAAATAAAAATATTACCTTTGGGAAATGTCACAACAACAAAAGGAAACTTTGTTGTTGATGACACTTCCGTAGATTTAATAATAAGAACTTTCAAAAAAAGAGGGCTTGATATAGTCATAGATTATGAACATCAGTCTGTGTCAGATGATATGGCTATTGCAAGTGGCTGGATAAAGGAATTACTTGTTGAAGATAATTGCTTAATAGGTTTGGCAGAATGGACAGAACAGGCTAAAGAACAAATAAAGAATAAACAATATAAATATTTATCGCCAACTGTACTTTTAAAAAATAATCGTGCTGTTAGGCTTCACTCCGTTGCCCTAACTAATACTCCAGCTATTGACAATATGTACCCATTATTTTTAAGCGACAAAGCGAATGGAGATAATAAAATGGATATAAAAAAAATATTAGAATTTTTAGAGCTTGATGAAAGTGCAACAACAGAAGATGTATTAAATAAAATAGCAGAGTTAAAAAACAATAACAAGGAAGATGAAGATGATGATACTGAATTATCAGCTAACAAGGATAAGCTTGAAGTTTTAGCACTTAAACAAGAATTAAAACAACTTAAAGAAGAAACTGAGCTTAAAGACATTAATTTTATTTTAGATACGGCTTTAGAAGAGGGCAAAATGATACCCGCACAAAGAGAAGGCTTTAAAAAACTAGCTTTAGCCGATAGAGAGGCTTTTAATACGGTAATGAGACATCAGCCTAATAATGTTAGCCCTATTAGTACTACTTATTGCGACAATTTAACAGAACACGGCAAAAATATCCCTATAAAATGTTTAGAAGACGTTGACGAATTTATAAAAAATAATATACAGATATCAAATAGGAGTGAAAAAGAATATTATGAAAAATACCTTAAAAAGCAATATCAAATTTGATAATAAAAACAAATTTTTAAATTATGTGATATACCAAATAAGAGATGAAGAAGAAGTTGATTTGACGCTACCATACAGCAATGAAGAAAAAGTTAATTATATTAATAGCTTTGATGATACCGTTAATGTAATTGTGAATAAAATAACTGAACATATAGCCTTTGTTGAAGAAAAAATGTTACAATTAACAGGTAATGCTATTAATAGAATAGAATATTTAGCGTCTATGAAAAAAGCTAATGATGAACTAAAAAAATCATTAGATGATATAGGTTTACAGGAATTGTACTATCAAGGGTGTAAAAATGGATATAAAAAAGGCTTTGAGAGTGCATTATCATTTACAAAAATGTTAGGGAGCTTTCAAGATGCGTGAAAGTTGGATAAAAGATATTACTATCGATGATATTAATGAGCAATACCAATATATTGCAGAAGAGATTGGCGTAGATAACTTTATTAAATTAACAGTTGAATTAGGTGGGACAACTTGGTATATTCCAAAAATTCAAAGCGTTTTAGATGAGGCTATGAAAAGAAAAGTGCTAAAAGAATATAAACAAATTAATGGCAAATTTAATAGAAGAGAATTAGCTTTAAAATATGGAGTTAGCGAGAGAACTATTAGTCGTTTAATAAGCAAGAATAAATAATATTTTTAAAATAATTAAAAGTGATTAAATGAAAGTTTAATCACTTTTTTTATGTAATAAATCTAAAACCCATTAAATAAGCCTCAACCATATATACATTAAACTATTTATTACGGGAAATAGCGAGAAATTCAATAAAACTAATGAAAAACATATAGTTTTTAATTATAAATAATTAAAATTTACGATTAAAAAGTATAAAAAACATTAATAAATAAATTTTTGTGCACTTTGCTAAGTGCAAAAAGTTATGACTTATTGCATTTTTATTCAACCTATGCTATACTAATATTTATACAATGCAAAAACTTAATGCAAAAAGACAACTGGGAATTTATCGTCCTACCAATTTTTATATTTTATTTTTTGCATTTGGACAACTTTGGCACTTTGTCATACTTTTATAAAATTTTTCACAAAAAAAGGAGTGTATATTTATGATTTATGGTTATGTTCGTGTTTCAACTTACAAACAAAGTTTAGGTAATTCTTTAGATGAACAAAAAGAGATTTTAAAAAATTTAGGTGCTGAAAAAATTATTGAAGAAATTTATACAGGAACGACAAATAAAAGACCACAATTAGATTTATTATTACAAGAAATTAAAAATGGGGATACTTTAATAGTTACAAAGTTAGACCGTATAGCAAGAAGTATGATAGACGGTAAAAGCTTAATAGAAAATTTAGTTAATAAAGGGGTAAAAGTAATTATTAATAATTTAGGAGGAGCATTAGATGATAGCCCAACAGGAAAGTTATTGTTAAATGTATTATTTGCCTTTGCAGAATTTGAAAGGGATATAATTGTAGAACGTACTCAAGCTGGTAAATCTATTGCTAGAACTAAAAACGGTTATAAAGAGGGGCGACCTTTAAAACACACAAAGGAACAATACGACCACGCTTTTGAATTATTAAAAACACACACTTACAAAGAAGTTGAAAAAATGACTAAAATTAAAGTTAGAACTTTACACAATGAACGTGCTAAACGTCAAGCTAATGGCTTGTTGTAATAGTTGTTACGGTTTTGTATACACTTTTTTCAAAAACAAAAATAGCTTGTATCCCTTGATTTTCAAGGGTTAAAAACATTTTTTATAATAATCTAAAAAATATTGTATACACTTTTTTCAAAAATAAAAATAGCTTGTATCCCTTGATTTTCAAGGGGTTCAAGCTATTGTATACACTTTTACAGTTTAATTTTCAAAAGTTTTTTTTTTAAAAAAAAGTTAAAATTAAGTAAAATGCAAATTTTTGAAAATTTTAAATGCAAATTTTTGAAAATTTTTAGATATTTTAATAAAAAATATTGAATTTAAGCTATTTTTTATATTAAAAACCGTATACAAAACCGTTACATTTTAAAAAAAAATTAAAAAAACCGTATACAAAATCGTTACAAAATCGTTACAAAATCGTTACATTTTTAAAAAATAAAAATTGTTATTTATATAATAATATAATACAATATAGTATATTATATAACTAAAATTCTATAAAAATTCTATAATATACTATAATATATATTGACAAAATTAATAATATAAATTAATATATATTTATACTCTTAATTAAACTTATTGAAAGGAGTTTTATTGTTATGAAATTAGATATAAATAAAATTAGTATTATTCTTGTAAATAAATCTATGAACTTTGAAGACCTTAGAAAAAAAGCTAATATTAGTATACAAACATTATCTAATATAAAAAGTGGTAAAAATGTATCTTTAGATACAGCTATAAAAATAACAAAAGCATTAAATATTGATGCAGAAGACATTTTTTTAAATGAATAAAAGAAAGGAAAATTTGATTTTATGATTAAGGATGAAAAATCATTTAATGATATAATTTTAAGTGATTTAATTAAAAAGAAACCAGTAGACAACAAAAATAGATTAGTATTCTTAGTAAAAGATAAAGAATTAGTAGAAACTTTAATGTCTTGTGGTTTAAAAGGAATTTTAATTTTATCTGAAGATGATTGTGAAAATATATGTAATATTTTAATTGAAAATTCAATCTCTAAAATAAATGAAATTAGTTTTATAAATGAATATTATTATATACCATATTTATTTACAGAATTAAACTCTATATTTAAAGAAAAATTAAAAGATTATTTAAAAATAGATTTAGCAGGTACAAAAATTTTTAAAAAGGAAAAAACTTTAAATTATTATATAAGTAACCCCGATGCTTTATTAAAAAATATAAATGAGTTTATTGAAAAGAATTTTGATAATAAAAAAGACTTTGGATATGGATTTTCTTTTGAAACTAAAGACGGAAAAATAAATTTATCAAAAGAAAATAATCTTGAGCCTTTATCAAGATATTTAATAATTAAATATGGTATAGTTAGGATTAATGGTGATTTACATTTTTATGATAAAGAGCAAAAATATTATCCTGCTTTAACTGATAGCAAAGTAACTAGTATAATGTTACGAGAATTTAATAATTCCCGACAAAATTTTCGAAATGAGATTTATACTTATATTAAGGAATTTGCTGAAGTAAAGGTTTGTAATGGTAATGATTATATCTTATTTAATAATTGTTTTGTTTTTCTAAAGTGTAAAGATTTTAAAAAAATAAGTTTAGAAGACGGAGAAAAGCAAAATATAGTAACTATTAATAAAATACCACATAATTTAAATATAGATATATTAGAAAATGATTTTATAAAAAATAAAGTATTTAAATTTTTTAAAGATTTGTCTTGTAATGATAATGATTTAGCTAATTTACTAATTCAAGTAATAGGGTTTACTATGTATCAAGAAAATAAAATCGCAAATACTTTTTTCTTGACTGGTAATGGTGGAAATGGAAAAAGTACATATTTTAAATTAATAGAGTATATTTTAGAGGGGGACAATCCTGAATTTAATGGGAAAAATGTTTCTCATAAGCAATTAAGTGATTTGAATGATAAAAATGAGCTAATACATTTAAGAAATAAGTTGTTAAATATATCTGATGATGAGGATAGTACATATTTAAAAACTGTTGGAATATTTAAAAGAATAGTATCTGGAGAAAAAATAACAGCAAGAGCCTTATATGAAAATGCTATTGAATTTATACCGTATTGCAAAATGTATATATCTTGCAATGATATTCCCAAAATGAGTGATAAAACAGATGGTATGGGACGAAGACAAGTAATAGTACCTTTTAATGCAAGATTTAAAGGTAAATCTAATAATTTAGATATTTTAAAACTTTTAAAAACTAAAGAAGTAACAGAATATATAATTGCATTGTCTGTTGATCAATTACGTATTGTTCTCAATAATGGCGAATTTATTTTCCCAAAAGTTGTACAAGATGCTATTGAAGAATATAAAAAAGATAATGATAATACAATAGAATTTATTGAAGAACATAAGTACCTATTTATAAATTATTCTCCTCAAGAGATTTATTCAAATTTTTATAAAAAGTATTTATTAGAATGTGGTTATCAAAATGTTGGAAGAAATACTTTTTATAAAGAGATGAAGAGAAAAGGTTATGAAATAAAACCTGTAAGACAAGGTGATGATGTTTTTAAAAGATTTATATATAAAGATATTTTTGAAAGTCAAGAAACAGGCGAAGAAGTTAATAAAGAGGTAATGGACGTTTTTAAGAATTAATGTCATTGACTATATAAATTATATGTATTATAATAAAAGGAGTTATATATGTATGGAATATTTTTCTATAAAAGAAAAAAGCCTTGAATTAGATTAAACAACAACACAAACACAAAAATCTAAATCAAAGCCCAACACCATATATATACCATATACCATATATATAATAATAAAAAAGTAATGAATTGCAGTTCATTGCTTTTTTTATTTAACAAAATACGTTGAAACGTACTGAAAAGGCAATATTAATGCCAATTAAAATATAAAATAAAAAAAATAAATTTTTA
>JAHALF010000012.1 GCA_018371275.1 Clostridiales bacterium | reverse complement strand
GTATAAATAAGCCGATGTGGCTCAACTGGCAGAGCAGCTGACTTGTAATCAGCAGGTTGGGGGTTCGAGTCCCTTCATCGGCTTATATCTTAAATACAAGGGTGGATTCCCGAGTGGCCAAAGGGGGCAGACTGTAAATCTGTTAGCTAGTCTTTCGAAGGTTCGAATCCTTCTCCACCCACTTTTTTCACTAAAAATCAAATTATTTTAATGGCGCGGGATGGAGCAGCCTGGTAGCTCGTCGGGCTCATAACCCGAAGGTCGTCGGTTCAAATCCGGCTCCCGCAACTATTTTTAAAAGGCTTAAAAGCCTTTTTTTATTGTTTATAATTTTTTTATAAAGAATAAAAAATAAGGTACAAATATTAAATTTATACCTTATTTTTTATTCTTACAAATTTAGATTAGTATAACCAAACAAGTATATTTAATTTTTTAATTTAAAATAATATATTAAGCATATTATATTGTGTTTGACTTCTATTTTTTTGTGTAAATATTCCATATTGAGATAATGCTTTATTAGTTTGTCTATTCATAGATTCTTTAGCCATGTCAGCATCTTCTATTTTACTTTTTGATGCTGCCATATTTAAACCAGTGTTAGAATTAGAAGCAATAGCATAATCAAATCTATTTATTTGGGCCCCAATTTTAACTCTTGCAGAAGATATAGCATCTATAGCTTTATTAATAGAGGACATATCAATACTATTTTGCATAACACTAAAGTTGCCTAATCCAAGAGCATTAGTATCTACAGCTCCAATAGATATACTTGTACCAGAACCATCAGCATTCATAGCTACATTTTTATCAGTAAAGCTACCATCTAAAAGGTTTTGTCCATTAAATTGGGTATTCTTAGCAATATCATTAATACTAGATAAAGTTTGGTTAATCTCCTCTTGGATAAGTTTTTTATCATCATCATTTAAAATACTACTAGATGCTTGTAAGCTAAGGTCTCTAATCCTTTGTAAGTTATCATTAATACTACTTAAAGAACCATCAGCAGTTTTTAGGGCATTTTGCATATCATAAGTGTTATTTACACCTTTGCCGATCCCATTAATAAGAGCATTCATTTTCTCAGCAATAGCAAGTCCAGCCGCATCATCACTAGCTTTATTTATTTTCTTGCCAGAAGACAGACGTTCATTATTTTTTTGTTGATTTTTTTCAATGTTATGTATATTTGAGTTATATGTGCTTACTTTTTGATTTAATATTTTCATTATTAGCACCTCCTTTACTATTATATTATGCAACTTTTTAGAAAAATTTTCAATATTAATTTTATAAAAATATTAAAAAATACACTTAAATATATATAATTAATAGATTATAAAGTAATTGAATTTCAAATATTTATATGATATAATCTATTGAGTGTAATTGAGTGTAAAACAGGTTATATTTTTGTATAGTGGAGGGTAAATATGTTTGTAGATAGAGTAAAAATTCATATAAAAGCAGGTAATGGTGGAAATGGATGTGTATCTTTTTATAGAGCAAAATATGTAACTAATGGTGGACCAGATGGTGGTGATGGTGGAAAAGGGGGTAATGTAGTATTTATAGCAGATGAAGGTATCAATACTTTAATGGATTTTAGATATAAAAAGATTTTTAAAGCAGAAAATGGTTTAGATGGTGGTAAGAGGAATTGTACAGGTGCTAATGGAAATGATGTTATTATAAAAGTGCCAGTAGGAACAATAATTAGAGAAGCTGAAACAGGAAAAATAATGGCAGATATGGTTACTCCTTTTGAAGAAAAAATACTTATAAAAGGCGGAAAAGGAGGAAAAGGTAATCAACATTTTGCAACTCCTACAAGGCAGGCACCTAGATATGCAGAAAGAGGAAGGACAGCAAAAGAATATGATGTTATATTAGAGCTTAAACTTATAGCAGATGTAGGGCTTATAGGTTTTCCTAATGTTGGAAAATCAACACTTTTATCAATGGTTACAAATGCAAACCCTAAAATAGCTAATTATCATTTTACTACATTATCGCCTAATTTAGGTGTAGTAAGAAGTAAGTGGGGAGATGATTTTGTAATGGCTGATATACCAGGACTTATAGAAGGTGCTAGTGAAGGAATAGGACTTGGACACGAATTTTTAAGACATGTAGAAAGAACAAAATTATTTATACATGTTGTAGATGCAGCAGGTCTTGAAGGTATATGTCCACTTGAAAATATAGAGAAGATAAATGATGAACTCAAAAAATATAATGAAAATCTTTTAGATAGACCTATGGTAATAGCTTGTAATAAAATGGACATACCAGAGGCGAAAGAAAATTTTGAAAAAATAAAGTCTATTTATGAACCTAAAGGGATAAAAGTTTATCCTATATCGGCAGCTACTAATAGTGGATTAGACGAACTTTTAGCAGAAGTTTCAAGCATATTAAAAGATTATCCAGAAAATATCGTATTTGAAGAGGATTTTGTACCATATGTAGAAGTAAGTTTAGATAATGAACCATTTACAGTAAGTAGCATATATGATGGATACTATGTTGTAGAAGGTGTTGGTGTAGAAAAGATGATGGGATACACTAATATTGACACAGAAAAAGGGTTTGCATTTTTTCAAAAATATCTTAGGGATAAAGGTATTATAGATGCTTTAGAGGAAAAAGGTATACAAGAAGGGGATACAGTTAGAATATATGACTTAGAGTTTGATTATTATAAATAATATATTATAGAAAGGATAAATTTATGTTAAATAGTAAGCAAAGAGCATATTTAAGAGGATTATCTAATAAAATAGATCCAATTTTTCAAATAGGAAAAGGTGGAGTAAGTCCAGAACTTATAGAAGCTATAGATGAAGCTTTAGAAGCTAGGGAACTTATAAAATGCACAGTATTAAACAATTGTATGGAAGATATAAAATATATAGCATCTGCTATTAGTGAAAGAACAAAATCAGATGTTGTACAGGTTATAGGGAAAAAAGTAGTGATTTATAGACAATCAAAAGAAAAACCAGTAATAGAATTACCTAAAAAATAAAAAAGAAGTTAAAAAAAATAAAAAATCAATTTTAAGAATTTTCTGAAAAATTAAAGTTAAATTAATCTTATTTAAAACTAATTATAAATAAGATATATACTACATAGCTTTTTATAGGATATATCTTATTTATAAAATAAATTTTATTATAAAAGCAATTTTTTTATACCAAAATTGCAAAATAATATTTTTATTTATATTTTATAAAAATATAAATAAAAATATTATTTTGATATATAAAAAATATACTTATTTAAAATATAAAAAATATATATATGTTAAGTATAATAATAAAGACTAGTATTAATATAGAAAAATGTCAAAAATGTCAATTAAGAATTATAATAAAAATTATATTTTTAATTGACATTTTTTTGTTTTACTTATATAATCTACTTCATATTAAAACAAAAATCAAAATATAATAATAAGAATTAATTTGTATATATATTTTAAAATTTTGTATATATATAATTAAAAATATAATAGGCGAGGAGGATTTGCAAATGAAATTTAAAAAATTTTTAGCAATGACACTTATAGGAACTATGACACTATCATTAGTGGCTTGTAGTTCTAGTAATACTACAGGAGATGCAAATGTTTCTACTGAACAAGTTCAATCAGAAACTAAATCTGAATTTGATACAATGGTTGTAGGAGTAAATGAGCTTAATGGTATATTTAATCCATTTTTCTATTCAACAGCATTTGATAGTTATATATTTGGGCCTGTTTTCTCACAAGTTTCTATTGTAGATGATGATAATAACCTTATTGATGATGCTGGTAATATATCCTTTAAAGAAATTAAAGATGATGCAGGAAATGTTAAGCAGGTTGAGTACACAATAAAATTACAAGAAGGGCTTACTTTCTCAGATGGCAAACCAGTTACAATAGATGATTATATTTTTGGATTATATGTATTATTAGACCCAGCTTATGACGGTATGAGTACACTTAATACTTTAAACATAGTAGGTCTTAAAGAATATAAAGAAGGTGGAGATGCAGTTACAGAAATATCAGGTATTAAAAAAGTTGATGATTTAACTTGTACTGTAACTATAGATGGTGTAAATATTATTGGGGATAAACAACTTGCACAGCAACCTATTATGCCTAAACACTATTATGGTGTAGGAGATGATGGAACAGAATTTAAAAAAGGTGATATGACTGTTCCAAAATCTAGAAATTCATTACCTATGGGAAGTGGTCCTTATATATTTAAAAGTTATGAAAACAATATAGCTACATTAGAATCTAACCCTAATTATTTTAAAGGTGCTCCAAAAACACCTAATTTAAAATTCCAAGTTGTTGCAGAGGCTAATAAAGTTGATGTTGTAGCTAATGGAGAAGTAGATGTTACAGATCCAGCAGCAGATAAAGAAATTATGGCAAGGCTTGAAACAGAGGGTATTGAATATAATTTAACAGATAACAACGGTTATGGTTATATTGGTATAAATGCTAATCGTATAACAGATATAAACGTAAGAAAAGGTTTGATGCACCTTATGAATAGAGAACCAGCTGTAAAATCATATTTTGGTGATTTAGCAGAAGTTTTAGAAAGACCTATGACTAGCACTTTAGCAGAATACCCTCAAGATGCAAAACCATATTATACATATGATAAAGCTAAAGCATTAGAATATTTTACTGCAGCAGGATATAAAAAAGATGCAAATGGTAAGCTTGTAGATGCAAATGGTAATCAACTTAAAGTTGAGGTTGGTGTAGGTGATTTAAAATCTCATCCAACAGCAGGTATTTTTTCTCAAATGAAAAATGATATGGAAGAAATGGGTGCTGAGCTTATTGTATCTGATTTACAATTTAATGTTTTATCAGATAGAATGAATAGCGGAGATTTAGATATGTTTGTTCTTGCTTGGGGTAATTCTAATCATGCAGATTTAACACAAATATTCCATAGTTCTTCGGCAGATGGTTCAGGATCTAATAGATATAATTTAAAAGATCCAGAGGTAGATAAACTTTTAGAACAAGTAGCTACTACTTTAGATTTAGAAGAAAGAAAAGAGTTGGTTGCTAAAGAGCTTGATTTAATTATGGAAAATGCAGTTGTTATGCCAGTTTATCAAAGAAAAAATCTTAATATCTTTAGTGATAATTTAAAAATAGACACAGTTTATAGAACAGAATCTCCATATCATACATTTAGAGATGAATATCATGTTATAGAAATGAAGTAGGTTTTTAAATTTTTAACTATCCTTATATATATAAGGATAGTTAAAAATTATAAGACGTTTCTGAAAGCTATGCTAAAATAATTATATACATAATATATAAGTTTGTTTTTTAGTTTTCAGAAGCGTCTTAATTTATAATAAAGATAGATAATTATATATTTTTATAAATATAATAATATAAGGATTAAAAGTTAAATTTTACCATCTAATTATTTTAGAAGGTAATTTTGCTATATCTTTAATTTTTTATAGGTTAAAAATAATATATAAAAGAAAGGAAGGTTTTTAATGAAGCAATATATAATAAGAAGAATTTTAATAAGTCTTATTGTTCTTGTTGGAGTTTCATTTTTGTTATATTCTATAATTTATTTTATGCCAGGAGATTTTGTAACAACAGTTACATCTGGTAATCCATCTATAACAGAAGAGATGAAACAAAAATTAAAAGAACTCTATGGTATAGATAAAGGGCTTTTTGAGGGGTATATAGATTGGGCATTAGCTGCTTTAAAAGGTGATTTTGGTACATCTTTTGTATTTCAACAACCAGTTACAAAAGTTATAAAAGATAGAATGTGGGTATCATTTTGGTTATCTTTTATAGCATTTGTTATACAGGTTGCGATTGCATTGCCTTTAGGGACTATTGCTGCAACAAAACAATATTCTAAAACGGATTATTCTATAGTTGCTTTTGCTCTTGCAGGAATATCACTTCCATCTTTCTTTTTTGCAGCAGTATTACAAAAAATATTTGCTGTAGATTTAGGAATATTACCTTTACAAGGTATGGTTACTGCACGTAAAAATTTAGAAGGCATTCCACTTATATTAGATATGGGAAAACATTTTATATTACCAATAATAGTGTTTGTTGTAACAAGTATGGGAGCTTGGCTTAGATATACAAGAAATAATATGTTAGAGGTTTTAAGTGCAGATTATGTTAGAACAGCACGTGCTAAAGGTGTTCCAGAAAATGTTGTTATAGGAAAACACGCTTTTAGAAATACATTAATACCTATTATAACAATGATAGGCGGTAGCTTACCATCATTATTTGCAGGTGCTATTATAACAGAAGGTTTGTTTTCTATAGATGGGCTTGGTAATATAGCATTAAAGGCTGTTAATCAAGGAGATATTCCTTTCTTAATGGGTTATTTTATGTTTTTAGCTGTTTTAACGCTTTTAGGAACTTTACTTTCAGATATATTATATGCCGTAGCTGACCCAAGGGTTAGATATAATTAGAGCAGGAGGATTTGATTGTTATGGAAGATTTAAAAGAAAGAGATGAACAAGAACATATAACAGCTATACAGACTCCTGGTGCTTTAATAATGAAAAGATTTTTAAAAAATAAGTTAGCAGTAGTAGGTTTAGTTATTATAGGTTTTATATTAATATTTTGTTTAATAGGACCATTTTTCTCACCTTACGGGGAGTATGAAATTTTTTATAAAGATGCTAATGGAACAGAAATTAGTATGAATGATGCTACATCTTCTGAAGAGGGTAGTGTATCAAAAGATGGATTAGAGCTTAACTTAAAAGCACCTATTTCTAGTAAGCATCTTTTAGGTACAGATGCTGATGGTAGAGATGTCTTTACACGTCTTATGTATGGTGGTAGAATATCTTTAATGTTTGGTTTTTGTGTTGTTATATTAGAACTTTTAATAGGTGTAGCTCTCGGAGGTATAGCTGGCTATTATGGTAAATGGGTAGATATGGTTATAATGCGTCTTGTAGATGTTTTTTATTGTATACCATTTTTACCTCTTATGCTTATGATATCAGGTGTTATGGCTAGTATGAAAGTACCATCACAGCAAAAAATATATGTACTTATGATAATAATGGGTGCTTTAAAATGGGCGTCTGTTGCAAGGCTTGTTAGAGGACAAATTTTATCTATACGTGAAATGGAATATATGCAAGCAGCTAAAGCTTGTGGTCTTAAAACATCTAGAATAATTACAAAACACCTTATACCTAATGTTACTTCTATTATAATTGTTATGGCTACAATGGACTTAGGTAGTGTTATTTTAACAGAATCTACGTTGAGTTTCTTAGGTGTTGGTTTATCTTTCCCTTATGCTTCTTGGGGAAATATGGTTAATGCAGTTAATAACTCGGTTATTATGAAAAACTATATTAATATATGGTTACCACCAGGTATTGCTATTTTACTTCTTGTAATGGCTTTTAACTTTGTTGGTGATGGTCTAAGAGATGCCTTTGACCCTAAAATGAAAAGGTAGGTGAAAGATATGGCTTTAAATAAAAAGGAATTAAAACAAAAAGAGAAAGAAATTAAAAAGTTTAATAAACAAAAATTTAAAGAATATATAAAACAAAAAAATAGAAAAAATATACCAGAAGAAGAGTATGTCACAGAAATGAAAAATTCTAATAATTTAATAGAATTTGATAATTTACAAACATATTTTTATACAGATGCTGGTACTGTAAAATCTGTAGATGGTGTATCTTTTGATATACCTATAGGTAAGACAGTTGGTGTTGTTGGAGAATCTGGTTGTGGTAAATCTGTTACTAGTTTATCTCTTATGGGACTTTTACCAGGACCACATGGACAAATAGCTGGTGGAGAAATTAGATATAATAGTAAAGAATTAGATAAAGTAGTTAATCTTGCTAAAATACCTCAAAGTGTCCATAGTAAAATAAGAGGTGGAGAAATATCTATGATATTTCAAGAACCTATGACTAGCTTAAACCCTATATTTACAATAGGTGACCAAATAGAAGAAGTTATTTATTATCATGATAAAAATGAAACTAAAGAGGGTAGAAAAAAAAGAACTTTAGAACTTTTAAAGGCTGTTGGTATATCTCGTGTAGAAGAAATATATAAAAGTTATCCTCACGAGTTATCAGGAGGTATGCGTCAAAGAGTAGTTATAGCAATGTCTTTAGCTTGTGGACCAAACTTTATTGTTGCAGATGAGCCTACAACTGCTTTGGATGTTACTATACAGGCTCAAATATTGGATCTTCTTCGTGATTTAAAAAGTAGAATAAATGCGTCTATTATGCTTATAACACATGATTTAGGTGTTGTAGCAGAAATGGCAGATTACGTTGTTATAATGTATGCAGGACGTGTTGTAGAAAAGGGTAATGTAAATGAAATATTTAAAAACCCAAAACATCCTTATACAAGAGGGCTTTTAAAATCTCGTCCTGTTTTACAAGAAGGTACAAAGAGATTATATTCTATACCTGGTGCTGTTCCTAATCCTATAAATATGCCATCTGGTTGTTTCTTTAAAAATAGGTGTGAAAACTGTATGGATATTTGTGATACTATTTATCCTAGTTTAACAGATATAAGTGATACACATAAGGTTACTTGTCATCTTTATAATGAAAGGAAGGAGGAGTAATAATGGAGAACAAAGACAGAGTTCTTTTGGAGGTTAAAAATCTTGTAAAACACTATCCTATAAAAGCTGGCATTTTACAAAAAACTGTTGGTAAAGTTCGTTCTGTAGATGGTGTGTCTTTTTCTATAGAAAGGGGAAAAACATTTGGGCTTGTTGGAGAGTCTGGTTGTGGGAAAACTACAATAGGAAGAACTTTAATAAGACTTGTAGAGCCAACATCTGGGCAAGCGTTTTTAAATGGTCAAGATATATTTAGCTTAAATAAAAAAGATTTAAAGGCTTTAAGACCAAAATTACAAATGATATTCCAAGACCCATACTCATCATTAAACCCTCGTATGCCAGTTGGAGAAATAATAGGAGAGGCTGTTCGCGAACATAATCTTGTAGATAAAGATAGGCTTAAAGATTATATATTACAGATTATGGAAGAATGTGGACTTAGAAGATATTATATAGATAGATATCCTCACGAGTTTTCTGGTGGACAAAGACAAAGAATTTGTATAGCTAGGGCTTTGGCTCTTCGTCCAGAGTTAGTTATAGCAGATGAGCCTGTTTCTGCTTTAGACGTTTCTATACAAGCGCAAGTTATAAATCTTATGAAAGATTTACAAACAAAAAATGGATTGACTTATTTATTTATATCCCACGACTTGTCAGTTGTAGAATATTTAGCAGATACAGTAGGTGTTATGTATTTAGGTAGTCTAGTTGAACTTGCTACTAAAGAACAAATATTTAGTAATCCAAAACATCCTTATACACGAGCACTTTTAAGTGCTGTACCTATACCAGATCCAGATAAAAAAATGAATAGAATAATATTAGAGGGGGATATACCTTCTGCTTCTAATCCTCCAAAAGGCTGTAAGTTTCATACTAGATGTCCTAATTGTATGGATATTTGTAAAGAAAAAGCTCCTGTTTGGAAAGATTATGGAAATGGTCATTATACTGCTTGTCATTTATATTCTCAAGAATAATAAAAAATTATATCATAAGGCTGTAAACATTTGTTTACAGCCTTATGATACTTTATTAGTTAAACAAAAATAATATTGATTTTTATAAAGATATATAGTAATATAAAAATAAAATTTACTATAATTTTATAAGGAGGATTTATATGGCAGCTTTACTTATTTTATATTGTATTATATTTGCTTTAGTTATAGTAGGTACAATAGGCATTTTTACTATAAAAAATACAATACTTCAAAAAATAGTAATATTTTTAATGATTATATTATCAATGTGTATAGGATATTTAGCTTTTACAAGTTTTCCAGATAATGAAATATTTAAGAAGATATTTTCTTTAGTTTTAAGTATATTACCTTTATTATCTATTTTGCTTATTTATTACAAAAAAATAAATTGGTTTATATTTAAAATCATATTAGTTGCATCAATATTTGCAACACTTATTTATTCATTAATTTAAATAGAAGAAAAATACAAATAGAATAGGGGAAATTTATGTTAGATGAATATGTTACATTAACTATAAAAAAACAAAAAAATATAGCTCTTATAGCTCACGATAATAAAAAAAATGAACTTATAGAATGGTGTAAAAAATATAAAGATGTATTAGAAAATCATAAGCTTTATGGAACTGGTACAACAGCAAGAATGATAACAGATAATACAGGACTTAAAGTAAAGGGATTTAATAGCGGACCTTTAGGTGGAGATCAACAAATAGGTGCAAAAATAGTGGAAGGTGTAATAGATTTTATAGTATTTTTTTCAGACCCATTAACAGCTCAACCCCACGATCCAGATGTTAAAGCACTTCTTCGTATAGCCCAAGTTTATGATTTACCTATTGCAAATAATAAATCTTCAGCAGATTTTATGATAACATCTAAATTTATGAATGAAGATTATGACCATAAAGTTTTAAATTTTCAAAAAAATGTTGAAAATAGAGCAAAAACATTATAGTTTTAAAGGAGAAGAAAATGATAAAGCTTATTACTTGTGATATAGATGGGACGCTTCTTAAAGGTTATGCTGATCCTATACAACCAGAGTTATTTGATTTAATAGAAAAATTTTATAAAAAAAATGTACTTTTTTTTGCAGCAAGTGGACGCCAGCTTTATAATTTGCAAAAAATATTTGAGCCAGTTGGGGATAAAATAGGATATATTGCAGAAAATGGGGCAATAGTTTTATATAATAATAAAATGTTATATAAATCTGCAATAGATGTAGATTTAGCCAAAAGACTATCTAAAAAAATATTAGATAAAGATAATTTGGAATTATTTATATCTGGGGAGCATACAACATATATTATGCCAAAATCAAAAGATTTTGATAAATTAATAGGTAATGAGATACAAAATAATATTACATTAATAAAATCTTTTGATGAAATAGACCAAGACATTGTAAAAGTATCTTTATTTAATGAAGGTGGAGTAAATGATGAAATAGTACAATATTTTATAAAAGATTTTGGTGATAAATTTCAGCATACAGTATCTGGGCATACTTGGTATGACTTTATGAACTTAGATACCCATAAGGGAAATGCTATAAGACTTTTACAAAAAGTTATAAATGTTTCTAGTGATGAAACAGTTGCTTTTGGTGATAACTTTAATGATATAGAAATGTTATCTGATGCAAAGTATAGCTATGCTATGGAAGATGCACACGAAGATGTTAAAAAAGTTGCAAATTACACTTGTAAAGATGTAATAGAAACTTTAAAAGAAATTTATAATAAATTTTTTAGTGAGGGTTAAGAGATGACTAATGATATGACAGTAGGTAATCCTACAAAATTGGTTATAAAATTTATTATACCACTTCTTATTGGTAATATATTTCAACAATTATATAGTATGGTGGATACTATAATTGTAGGTAAATATGTAGGAACACAAGCTTTAGCAGGGGTTGGTTCTACTGGTGCTATAAACTTTTTTATACTAGGGTTTGCTATGGGTATGACTAGTGGATTTGCTGTACCAATAGCGCAAGCATTTGGTGCTAATGACCCTAAAAGAGTAAGACATTTTGTAGCTATGAGTATATATCTTACTCTTGGTGTAGCAATTATTTTAACTATAATATCTACAATTGGATTAGGACCATTACTAATAGTTACTAAAACTCCAGAAGATATATATCAACATGCATATGATTATATGATAATAATATTAGCAGGTCTTGTTACTAATATGGCTTATAATATGACAGCTAGTATATTAAGGTCTTTAGGAGATGCTAAAACACCATTATACTTTCTAATAGTAGCGTCATTTTTAAATATTGTTTTAGACTTTTTATTTATATTATCTTTTAATATGGGAGTTGCAGGTGCAGCACTAGCAACTATTATATCTCAAGGTGTTTCAGCTTTATTATGTGCTATTTACATGTATAAAAAATTTGAAATATTAAGAATGAAAAAGGAAGATTTTTCTTATAAACAAAAATCGGCTAATCTTCTTTTAACTATTGGTTTTCCTATGGCTTTCCAATATTCTGTAATAGCTATAGGTAGTATATTATTACAAAGTGCTGTAAATACTCTGGGCACAATAGCTGTTGCAAGTTATACAATATGTTGTAGGATAGAGCAACTTGCTATACAACCATTTTCTACACTTGGTATTGCAGGTACTACATATACAGGGCAAAATCTTGGGGCTGGTAAGATAGATAGAATAAAAGAGGGCATGAAGAAAATGACTATAATAGGTATAATTTTAGCATTAATATGCAGTGCTATAATATATATTTTTAACATACCTCTTATTAATTTATTCATACAAGAAGGTGAAGACAAAACTTTAGTTACAGAATATGTAAGGTTATATTTATTCTGGGCTTGTTCTTTCTTTATACCTCTTATGCTTTTAATACTTTATAGAAGCTCTATACAAGGTATGGGGGATGCTATTTTCCCACTTATAGCCAGTATTGTAGAATTAGTAGGTAGAGTATTAGTAGCAATAGGGTTAATAGGACTAGGATATTTAGGTATTTCACTTGCTTGTCCAGTAGCATGGACAGGTGGTGCATTAATAGTTGTTCCAGCATATTTTATGAGATTAAAAAAATTAGAAAAATTAAGTATAGTAAAAGAAAGTATTTAAAATGTATAAAAATATAATAGAAGAAAAGAAAATATTTTTTAAAACAGGTATAACTAGAGATATAAATTTTAGAATAAAAATGCTTAAGTCTTTAAGGAAAAGTTTATTAAAATATGAAGATGATATAATTTTTGCTTTGCAAAAAGATTTAAACCGTTCTAAAAGTGTTTCATATTTAGTAGAAATATTACCAATTTTACAAGAGATAGATTATTTTATAAAAAATATAAAAAGTTTATCAAAAATTAAAACTAAAAAAACACCTAAATTATTTTTAGGGTATAAAAGCTATGAGATAAAAGAACCTTATGGAGTATGTTTTATTATAGCACCTTGGAATTATCCAATGTTACTTACTATGTCCCCTTTAATAGGGGCAATAGCAACAGGTAACTGTGCTATAATAAAACCCTCAGAATATGCTGTAAATAGCTCAAATATAATAAAGAAAATAATAGATGAGACATTTAAAGAGAAATATTGTCAAGTTGTTTTAGGCGGAGCAGATATTGTAGAAAATATTATAGATAATGATGTAGACTTTATATTTTTTACAGGGAGTACAAATATAGGTAGAATAGTAATGAAAAAGGCAAGTGAACATTTAACGCCAATAGCTTTAGAATTAGGTGGTAAAAGTCCTTGTATTGTTGATAAAGCAGTAGATTTAGATAAAACTGCTAAGCGTATAGCTTGGGGAAAAACATTAAATGCGGGGCAAACTTGTATAGCTCCGGATTACTTATTAGTAGATATTAGGGTAAGAGATAAATTAATAGAAAAAATTATTTTTCATACTGAACAAATATGGGGTCAAGATATTTTAAATAATAAAAATTATCCTAAAATAATAAATGAAAAAAATTTTAATAGGGCATTAGGTCTTTTAGATAATGTAGATATTTTATATGGTGGTAATTATAATAGGCAAAATTTAAAAATTGAGCCAACATATGTAACAAATGTTTCTATGAATGATTTTGTTATGAGAGAAGAAATATTTGCTCCTATATTACCTATAATAACATATGATAATATAGAAAATATATATAGTATAATTGAATACAATAAAAATCCTTTAGCTATGTATATATTTTCTAAAAATAAAAATTTTGTTAATACATTAATGAAAAATATACCTTGTGGAAATGTATGTGTAAATGATACTATATTACAATGTGCAAATCATAATATACCATTTGGAGGAAGAGGCACAAGTGGTTTAGGTGTATATCACGGCAAATATAGCTATGATTTATTTTCTCATAAAAAAGGAGTTTTAAAATCTGGTAATATATTTGATAACCATATTAGATACAAAAATATAGAAGATATAAAATTTATAAAAAAATTATTAAAAATGATAAAAGCCATATAAAAGGTTAAAATTAGCCTTTTATATGGCTTTTATTTTATATTATATTATTCTTCAATTAAGTTATTTTCATTAATTTTTTTTATGTATATATCAAATATATGATTAAAAATATATGAATTGAAAAATCCTAAAATTCCAGGAACAAAGGCTAAAATAGGGGGCACACGTGATGCAGATAATATAATAACTAACCCTAATACAACCATTAATGTAGTCCAGCCAAAATGTTTTATAGGCATTATAAAAGAAAACTTAAACATATTTTTTGTAGTATTTTCAAATTTAGCTATTAAAGGAAATATATATAAATTTAAGATTGAATAAAATAAAAATAATATGCAAAATAAATAGTACATAAAAGCACCTTTAGTAGTAGGGATAAACTTAAAATAGTAAACGTCTATAACTAATACTATACCTACTATAAAAAGTATAATCCATACTAATGTACTTTGTTTAAAATTTTGCTTAAAAGATTTAAAAAAATCTCTAATAACATAACCTTCTTCATCTTTAGTAAGTTTTAAAAGTGAATAGTATAAAGCTGTATTAGCAGCACCTATTGTAAATATAGGTATACAGAAAATAAGGTATATGATACTTAAAAAACAAGCATCAAAAATTTTACCAATAAATCTCCAAGCAGGGTTATCTAAATCAAAAAAGCTATTCATCATTACCTCCATAAGTATTTAAAATTAAACTATAATTATTATAACATATTTTTTTTATTATTACAATTTTATATGTAATCATTGATAATAAAAAGATAATGGTTGACATAAATGTTTTAAATATGTAATATAAAGGTATAATTAAAATTAGAGGTGATTAGTGTGAATAATAATGATATATATGATGTTGTAATAATAGGTTCAGGTCCATCAGGGCTTGCAGCAGCAATATATGCAGAAAGGGCTAAATTAAAAACTATAACTATAGAAAAACAATATATGAGTGGAGGTCAAATTTTAAACACTTATGAGGTAGACAACTATCCAGGTTTACCAGAAATTAATGGGTTTGATATGGGTCAAAAATTTAGACAACACGCAGAAAAATTAGGTTCACAATTTGTAAAAGATGAAGTTTTAGAGCTTGAAATAATGGATAAAGTAAAAAAAGTGCATTGTAAGAAAAACGAATTTTTGACAAAAACTGTTATAATAGCAACAGGTGCACAACACAGGCTTTTAGAGGTTAAAGGAGAAAAAGAGCTTTACGGAAAAGGTGTTTCTTATTGTGCTACTTGTGATGGGGCTTTTTATAAAGATAAAATAGTAGCTGTTGTTGGTGGTGGGGATGTTGCATTAGAAGATGCTATATTTTTATCAAGACTTTGCAAAAAAGTTTATTTAATACACAGACGTGATGAATTTAGAGGAGTAAAAATTTTACAAGAAAAAGTTTTTTCAATAGATAATATAGAAATAATATGGGATACCGTTGTAGATGAAATATGTGGAGAAAATGAGGTAAGCTCTATTAATGTATCTAATGTAAAAACAAATGAAAAAAAATCTTTAGATGTTGATGGTGTTTTTGTAGCTATAGGTATTATACCTAATAGTCATATATTTGAAAAACATTTACAACTTGATGATGGCAACTATATTGTTGCAACAGAAGATTGTAGAACATCTGTAGAAGGAGTATTTGTTGCAGGAGATGTTCGTACAAAAGCTTTAAGACAAATTGTAACAGCTGTTTCTGATGGAGCTAATGCTATTACATCTATTGAAAAATATTTGGCAACTAAATTTTAAAATGAAAGAACTCACTTTTTATAAGTGAGTTTTTTATAATATATATTAATAGAGCAAAAGACTATTGTTGGTAAAAAACTAAATAGCAGACATACATATATTAAAAATAAAATAAATATGTATTCTAAGTCAAAATATATTAAATAACTAATAATCATATTAATATTTTTAGTATTAGAAAGTATTAAATCATTTAATAATGCACTTAAAATAATAAAAAAGAAAAATATAATAGATACTATAGCAACTATTAAAGATATTATAGGTAATATTAAGGTTACTTTTCTACTTTTTTGATTTTTACATATGTATATTTGTAATATTGAAAACAGTAGTAATATAATTAAAAACATTTTATTATTACCTTTTTTTCTTTTTATAGTAAAAATATATTAATGTAAATATAATAGAAGGTGTAAAAATAATTATTATTAAAAATATTGTCATTAAAATTTGATAAAGTATAGTAGGCATAAACATAGTACTTGTAGATACTAATATTGCAGATATATCCCTATTAGGTAAGAGGCTTATTATCATTACTAAAATTATAGAGATTAAAGGGAAAATACTTAATAAAAAAGAGCCAACAGGTAATATTAATCCTATTTTTTTATTTTTGCAATTTTTACATATGTATATTTGTAAAAATATAAATACAGCAAAAACTAAAACTAAACTAATAATATTAAACATAAAATTTACCTCCATATATTAAAATTTACCCTTATGTTATTATTAACATAAGGAGTAAAATTTATTTAACAAGATAACATTTACTACAACCAGTAGGAGTTTTTGCACAGCCACCAAGTGCAGTTTCTCTAAGTTCAGAAGGCATATTTTTACCTACAGAGTACATACACTCTATCATTTCGTCTAAAGGTATAATATTAGATATACCAGCTAAGGCCATTTCAGCACATATTAAAGCATTTGTAGCACCTATGCCATTTCTAGATTGACAAGGTACTTCTACAAGTCCTGCAACAGGGTCACAAACAAGACCTAAAAGATTTTGCAAGGCTGTAGAAGCTGCATACATACATTGTTCAGGTGTACCTCCCATCATTTCAACAGCTGCAGAGGCAGCCATAGCTGAAGCTGAACCTACCTCTGCTTGACAGCCTGCCTCAGCACCTGAAACAGATGCATTTCTCATTAATAAATAACCAATAGCACTAGAATTAAATAATCCATTTAATACACATTCATCTGATAAATTAAATTCTTCTTGCAAAGCCAATAATAATCCAGGTATAACACCAGAGGCACCAGCTGTAGGTGATGCAACTATAGTACCCATACTAGTATTTACTTCTAGAACACCTAAAGAATAAGCTAGAGCTTTAGTAGTAAGACTACCTGGTAAACTTTTACCTTCCTTTAATCTATTAATAATATTTTTTTCTTCACCACCAATTAAACCACCCATAGTTTTAATAGAAGTTTCTAAAGGAATTTTAATTGATGATTTCATTATATTTAAAGATTTAGTCATTTTTTCAATAATTTTTTCTCTAGTAGTATCTGTATTAGCAAGTTCTCTCCTAATCATTATTTCTGATATAGGAAGATTATTTTCTTTACATAGTTGTAAAAGCTCGCTAGAGTAATTAAAATTCACAGTTATTCCTCCTTATATTTGTACTAACATTACATTAGTAACGTTTTGGTTTTGTTTTAAAGTTTCAATTATATTTTTATCTATTTTATCATCACATTCTATTATAGAATGTGCTTTTTCTCCTTTAGTATCACGATATACTTTCATAAAAGCAATGTTAGTGTCTTGAAGGCAATTGGATATAAAGGATATCATACCTTTTGTATCTAAATGTTCTACAATTAGCGTAGGGTATTCACCAAAAAATTCTACTTCAATATCATTTATGGAAATGATTTTTATTTTACCTCCACCGATAGATACACCTCTAACAATCATTTTTTCATCATATTTGCTTGTCATACAAACATCAACAATATTTGGATGTTCTAGTTCTTTATTGCTTTCTTCAAAAGAATAATTAATACCTAGTTCTTTTGCTATATTAAAAGAATCCCTTATTTTTAAATCATCTGATGTAAACCCAAGGCTACCTCCTAAAAGAGCTTTATCTGTACCATGACCTTTATAAGTTTTGGCGAAAGATCCATATAATATAAATTTTACATCTTTTATTTCTTTATCAAACATTTTTTTAGCTATTAAACTTATAGCTGCAGCACCAGCTGTATGAGAGCTAGAGGGACCAACCATATTAGGTCCAATAACATCAAAAATACTAATAAAAGCCATTTTTATTCCTCCTTAATTTCCTCTTATTTGACTAGCAGTTTTTATCGGTGTATTTTTAAATATAAAATAACCTATAAAAGCAGCTAAAATGCTAACTATTATACAACCAACAGCCGCTATTAAAGCTTTGGGACCATTTTGACCAACAGTAACAGCAAAACCTGCTATAGGTGTAGCGAGTCCTGGAGTATCTATTGAAAGTCCCATTATAGCAACTATTAAACCAGACATAGCACCACCTATAAAATTAGTAACATAAACTGGTATGGGATTAGCTGAAATTATATCAGACTGTGTTAATGGTTCTATTGCAACAGATATAGTATCTTTTTTAGAACCAAATTTCATTTTTGAGAAAAATACATAGTTCATAAAAGAAGAGCCAAAAACAGATAAAGCCCCTACTGCCATTGGTACACCTGTTAAATTAATTATTGAAGTAAGTGCCATTGATGAAAGAGGAGCAGTAGCTACAACTGTTATTATACCACCAAGTATCATACCCATAATTAAAGGTGATGTATCCGAAGCTTGAATTAAAACTTGTCCTATTTGTATTAAAGTATTATCAACAATAGGAGCTGAAATTTGTGCTATACCTCTTGTAAGAGGGGCTGCTATAAGTATTATAACAATTAAATCAAGACCTGATGGTATTTTCTTTTCTAAAAATCTAACAACAAAGGAAATTAAATAACCTGCTATAAACCCTGGCAGTATACCAAAACCAGAAACAGTAAGACCTACTAAAACACAATAAACAGGAGATACTCCTAAAGCTAATGGAACTAAAATACCTGCTGCAACACCACCTAAAGAGCCATTGGCAGACCCCACCTGTTGTAAAAATTTAATCCCCATTTGTTGACCAAATAGAGAAAAATGAAATGCTTCTACTAAAAAACTAGCACAGGCAGCATTAGCTAAAGCACCCATTGCTTTCATTCCATATGGTGCTTTGTAACTAAATAATGTAAATAACCCAAGTACTAATAGTAAAAGTAATGTACCAGTTAATATTTGTAACATTTTTGTACCTCCCTATAAATTTTTAAGATTTAGTTTCAACCTTTATAAACTATAATTACTAATCCTGTTTTTCTTTATTTTCTTTATTTTCTATTATAGTTTTTGTTGTATCGATATTTTGTGCAACACATTTTTGACTATTAATTCTTTCATTAACCAGTAAAAATTTAGATAAATCTTTCAATGATTTAATAAACTTTTTATTTTCCATAATTTTCACCCACCAATCTTAAAATTATGATATTTAAAAAATAGTATAGTTAAATTATAAATAAGGGTATCTTATTTGTCAATAGTTTTGGTGCAAATTTATAAATTTATATATAATTGTAAAAATATATTGTGCAATTAATATATATATTCTTATGTGATATACATTTTATATTATTATTTTAATAAAATATATATAAAATATAAAAAATATAGAAAATTTGCTAAAATTATGATAAAATTATAAAATTAAGGAGAAGATTTCATGTATAATATAAATATAGGTAAACAATACAGCATATATATAGAAGAAAATTTTGATAATATAAAAAAATATTTAATAAAAGATAATATAATATATAATAATATAATAATTATTACAGATAATAATGTATGTAAATATTATTTAGAAGATATAAAACATGTTTTTTTAGAAGATAATATATTTGTGTATATTATAAATTCTGGAGAACAAAGTAAAAATCTAAATGAAATATATAACATATATGAGTTTCTACTTAGAAATAATATAGATAGGAAAAGTCTTATAATAGCCCTTGGAGGAGGCGTTGTTGGAGATATAGCAGGATTTGTAGCTTCTACATATATGAGAGGTATAAAGTTTATTCAAATACCAACAACATTATTAGCACAAGTAGACAGTAGTATTGGTGGAAAAACAGGTGTAGATTTTTTAAATAAAAAAAATATAATAGGAAGTTTTTATAACCCATCTTTAGTTTATATAAATATAAATACGTTAAAAACTTTGCCAAATGAACAATTTGAAAATGGTATGGCAGAAGTTATAAAACACGGGTATATTTTAGATAAAGAATATTTAAACTTTATAATAGACAAAAAAGAAAAAATAAAAAGTTATGATAAAGATACATTAGCACAAGCAATATATAAATCTTGTAATATAAAAGCAAATATAGTTTTTATAGATGAAAAAGAGCAAGGTATACGAGAAATTTTAAATTTTGGACATACTTTTGGACATTCAATAGAAACAGAAAGTAATTTTAGTATGTTACATGGGCAATGTGTAGCTATTGGTATGATAGCTAGTATGTATATATCATATTTAGAGGGGTATATGACAAAAGAAGACATACAAAAAGCTAAAGATATATTAAAATATTTTAATATATATAGTCATAAAAATTTTAATATACAAAATATATATAAAAATATGTTATATGATAAAAAAAATGATAATAAGCAAATAAAAATTATTATTCTTAAAAATATAGGTGAAGCTTTTGCTACAGATAAAATATCAAAACAAATAATATTAGATGCTATAAAATATGCTTTGGAGGGCTAATATGAAAAAGGTATTACCATTTATATATACAATAATATTTATAATAATTGACCAAATTGTTAAATTTATATGTTTAGAAAGATTAAAACCAGTTGGTTCTATAAAAATAATACAAGATTTTTTTTACCTTACATATGTAGAAAACAGGGGTGCTGCTTTTGGTATGTTACAAGGTGCTAGGTGGATATTTATAATAATAGCCCTTATTGCTGTTATAGTTTGTATTTTTTATTATACTAGGTTACCTAGTACTAAATATTTAGGTATAGCTAGATTATCTTTAATATTTATTATATCAGGTGCAATAGGTAATATGATAGATAGAGCTTTTAGAGGATATGTTGTAGATATGTTTCATTTTATATTTTGGGGCAAAGAGTTTGCTGTTTTTAATGTTGCAGATATATTAGTATGTGTTGGGACGTTTTTACTTGCAATAGTTATTATTTTTTCAGAAGAAACTAAAAAAGATAAAATAGAAAAGGAAGATTAGTTTGAAACAACTAGAGTTTTTAGTGCTAAAATATGATGAAGATAAGAGAATAGATAATTTTTTAAACAATAATTTAGAAGATGTATCAAGAAATAGGATACAAAAACTTATAGAAGAAAAGCAAGTATTAGTTAATAATAAAAGTATTAATAAAAATTATAAAATAAAAGAAAATGATAAAATTATAATTAATATAGAAGAACCAAAAGAAATAGATATTTTACCAGAAAATATACCCCTTAATATAGTTTATGAAGATGAAGATGTTATACTTGTTAATAAGCCACAAGATATGGTTGTTCACCCAGCTAATGGACATTATAGTCATACATTAGTAAATGCTTTAATGTATCATTGTAAAGATAATTTATCTGGTATAAATGGGGTTATGCGTCCAGGTATAGTACATCGTATAGATAAGGATACATCAGGCATACTTATTGTTGCTAAAAATGATAAAGCACATCAAAAATTAGCAAATCAGCTGGAGCAACATTCTATGACAAGAGTGTATTATGCTATTGTATATAATAATTTAAAAAATGATAAAGGCGTTATAGATGCCCCAATAGGTAGACACCCAATTGATAGAAAAAAAATGGTTGTTACAGACAAAAATTCTAAAAGAGCGGTAACTCATTATGAAGTTTTACAAAGATTTAATAAATATACTTTTATTAAGTTAAAATTAGAAACAGGTAGAACACATCAAATAAGAGTTCATATGTCTTATATAGGAAACCCTCTTTTAGGGGATATAGTTTATGGTAAAGAAAAGCAACCATTTAAGTTATTTGGACAGGTATTACATGCAAAAGTTTTAGGGTTTGTTCATCCTACGACTAATAAATATATGGAGTTTGAAACAGAATTGCCACAATATTTTAAAGATATTTTAAAAAAACTTTAATAATGTAAAGGAGAAAAAATCTATGATTTTTAAAAGAAAAGATTTTATAAGCCTTATGGATATAAGTGCTGAGGAAATATTACATATATTAGAAACAGCAGAAACTATGAAACATGTTATAGGTAAAAAAAATAAAAAATCTCCTTATTTAGAGGGAAAATCTGTAATAGTTTTGTTTTATGAAAGAAGTGTTAGAGCTAAATTATCTTATGAGTTAGCAGCACAATATTTAAGCGCAAATATAGTTGATATAGTAGTATCAGAAACTAATAATAGATATGAAAATTTACACGAGATGGGTAGAACAATAGATCAGATGGGTGCAGATTTTATCATATGCAGACATTCTATGAGTGGAAGTGCTAAGTTTATAGCAGAAAATGTAAATGCTAGTGTTATAAATGCAGGTGATGGTATAAATGAAAATCCTAGCCAAGCTCTTTTAGACCTTATGACTATAAAAAATGCTAAGGGCGGATTTAAAGGGCTTAAAGTAGCTATTATAGGTGATGTAGAAAGCTCTAGGGTTACAAGAAGTAATATATGGGGGCTTTTAAAATTAGGAGCAGATGTATGTGTTTCAGGACCACCTACTATGATACCTCCACAGCTTGAAAAGTTTGGAGTTAAAGTTTTTTATAATCCTAAAGAGGCTGTAAAAGATGCAGACGTTATAATGACTCTTAGGTTACAAGATGAAAAGTCTTATGGTAGTAAGCTTGCATCTTTTAATGAGTATAAAAACTTTTTTAAATTAGATGAAACTTTATTATCTTATGCTAGCAAAGATGCTATTGTTATGCACCCAGGTATGCCACATAAAAGTATAGAAATATCTACATCTATATTGGATAGTACACGTGTTTTAATGGATGACCAGATAACTAATGGTGTTGCAGTGCGTATGGCTTTATTATACTTATTATCTTTAGGAATGGGGGTATAATTTAGATGAATTTATTAATAAAAAATGCAAAAATTGTATCTAATGGTTTATTAGAAAAGGATATAAAAGACATATACATAGAAGATAGCATTATTAAAAAAATAGATAAAAATATTAATATAGAAAATGTAGAGATAATAGATGCTAAAAATAATTATGTTTTACCAGGATTTATAGATATTGGTTGTAAAATATTTGAAAATGGATACGAAAGTAAAGATAATATTATAAGGATTTCTCAAGCAGGTGCCAAAGGTGGTTACACAACTATTACAACATCATCATCAGCTAAGCCAATAGTAGATAATAAAACTGTTGTAGAGTATATACATTCTAAATGTAAAAATGAAACTAATATAAATTTATACCCAATAGGAAATATGACTAAAGGTGGAGAGGGTAAAGAAATATCAGAAATAGGAGAAATGATATTGACAGGCGTTGTTGCTATATCAGATGGAGATAATCCGATAGAAGATACAAATTTATTAAGAGATATATTTTTATATTCTAGAATGTTTGATATAACAGTAATGACTACATTAATAGAGCCAAAACTTTCGAAAAATGGTACAGTAAATTATGGTTGTATGGCGACAAAATTAGGGCTTGTAGGAATACCTAGAGAAGCAGAAGAAATAGAAACATCTAAAAATATTATTTTAGCAAAATATACAGGTGCAAAAGTTCATATATCATATGTAACAACAAAAGGGGCAGTAGAGCTTATTAGACAAGCAAAAAAAGAAGGAGTAAGCATAACTTGTAGTACAGCACCGCATTATTTTACTCTTACAGATAGAGAACTTGACAATTATAATACTTTTGTTAAAGTTATGCCACCTCTTAGAGAAGAACAAGATATACAAGCTATAAAAGAGGGGCTTAAAGATGGTACAATAGATATTATAGCATCTGGTCATTCACCATCTTTATATGAAAAAAAGGTAACAGAATTTGAAAGAGCTGAATTTGGTATATCTAGTTTAGACGTTGCATTTAATATAGCTAATACAAAGCTTTTAAAAGAAAGTGATTTCTCCATAGAAGATATAACTATTTTAATGAGTAAAAATCCAGCTAATGTTTTAGGTCTTAAAAATAAGGGAGAGATAAAAGAAGGATATGATGCTGATATTATTATTGTAGATAAAGAAAAAGAAAAAATTATAAAATCTTGTGAATTTTTATCAAGAGCAAAATATTCTCCTTATGAAAATATGAAAGTTTTTGGAGAGGTTATAACTACTATTGTTGGTGGCAACGTATTGTATAGCATTAATTAAACAAAAAGTACCTTAAATATTTTAGTATTTAAGGTACTTTTTGTTTTTATAAATATTGACAACACTTATAAAAAATAGTAGAATAAATCAGTATATGAACAATGTTCATATTTTTGATATAAAATTAAGGAGGATATTATAATGTCTAATTTACTTATTATTGCTATTATTTTTATTACATTAGCTCTTGTTTTTTATACAATAGGTGTTTTCGGAGAAAAGAAAAAAGGGGAATTAACATTATTTCATACAGTTTTATTTTGGCTTGGATTTGTATGTGATACAGTGGGGACTAACATTATGAGTAATATTGCAGGTGGTGGCTTTAGTTTTAATATTCACAGTATAACAGGTTTATTAGCTTTACTTCTAATGGGTCTCCATGCTATTTGGGCGACTATTATTATAATTAAAAAAGATAATAAAGCAAAAAGAATTTTTCATAAATTTAGTATATTTGTGTGGATTATATGGCTAGTGCCTTATATATTAGGTATTCTTATTGGTATGAAATAATAAAAAGGTATTGCAATAAATACTAATTAATGTTATAATATAGTTAACTTATTAATATTTGTACGTAGAGAGTGGGTTTTGCCCACTCTCATTTTGTATGATAATTAAGTTTTGCTCGTAAAATAATAAAATTTAATATAAGAAAGGAGTCTTTTTTATGCAAACAAAAGATATTATAAAAAAAGTAGAAGAGTATGTTATGCCAATTATTGAGAAAAATAGCTATGAGCTTGTAGAAACAGAGTTTGTAAAAGAAGGTGCTAATTATTATTTAAGGCTTTATATTGATAAAGAGGGTGGCTTTTCTATAAATGATTGTGAAATGGTTAGCAGATATTTAGAGCAAAAGTTAGAAGAAGATGATTTTATTGATAAAGCCTATATATTAGAAGTTAGTTCTCCTGGTATAGATAGGGTTTTAAAAAAAGATAGTGAATATATAAAATATAAAGGTCGTGTAGTAGATATTAAGCTTTATAAACCAATAGATAAGGTTAAGGAATTTCAAGGGGAGCTTATAGGGCTTATAGAGGATAAAATAGTTATAAATCAAGATAATAAAGAAATTAGTTTTGATAAAAAGGATGTTGCAATATGCCGTTTAGCAGTTATTTTTTAAATTTTATTATGTATTAATTGTATAAATATAGTTTTTAAGGAGGATAATATAATGAATAGCCGTGAACTTATGAAAGCTTTACAGCTAATAGAAAAACAAAAAGGGATAGATAGAGAAGAAATATTTCAGGCGATAGAAAATTCTTTAATATCGGCTTGTAAAAAGAATTTTGGTACATCACAAAATATTAAAGTGGATATAAATAGGGAAACAGGTGATGTAAAAGTTTATGCTCAAAAGGAGGTAACAGAAGATGTATATGATGCATTTTTAGAAATATCTCTTGAAGATGCTAAAGCTATAAATCCTAATTATGAGTATGGGGATATGGTAGATATATTAGTTACTCCACAAAATTTTGGTCGTATATCAGCTCAGGCTGCAAAACAGGTCGTAGTGCAAAAGTTTAGAGAGGCAGAAAGAGAAAAAGTTTATAAACAATATGTTGTTAAACAAAATGATATAGATACAGGTGTTATAAGGAGAATAGAAAATAAAAATGTGGTAGTATCTCTTGGACCTATAGATGTTGTTATACCTCAAAAAGAGCAAGTGGCAACAGAAAATTATAATGTTCACGATAGATTAAAAGTTTATATAATAAGTGTTACAAAGATTACAAAAGGTGCTAGGCTTACAGGCTCTAGGTCACACCCAGATCTTGTTAAAAGACTTTTTGAACTTGAAGTACCAGAAATATATGATGGTACAATAGAAATAAAAGGTATAGTAAGAGAGGCAGGTTCTAGGACAAAAATAGCAGTTTATTCTAAAAATCCTAATGTAGATGCTATAGGTTCTTGTATAGGTAATAATAGTAATAGAGTAAATGCTATAATAAAAGAAATTAGAGGAGAAAAAATAGATATAATTAATTGGAGTGAAAACCCTAAATTTTATATAGCAGAGTCATTAAAGCCTTGTAATGTTTTAGCAATAGAATTAAATGAAGAAGAAAGAACAGCAAAAGTAGTTGTTCCAGATAATCAACTTTCTCTTGGAATAGGTAAAGAGGGACAAAATGTAAGATTAGCTGCTAAATTAACTGGTTGGAAAATAGATATTAAAAGTGAAGAACAAGCCAAATTGACAAATTTTGTAGACTTTGATAGACAAGATATTTACATTAAAGAAATTGAACAAAAAACAGAAAAAATAGAAGATGTAGAAGATAACTATGAAGATATATTAGATATAGGCTTTATAGAAGACAACTATGAAGATATATCAGATATAGATTTTATAGAAGATGTAGAAGAATAGGAGGCTATATATGATTAAAAAGAAAGTTCCTCTTAGAAAATGTACTGGTTGCCAGCAAATGAAAGAGAAAAGGCAACTTATTAGAGTTGTTAGAACAGACGAAAACCAGTATTATATGGATTTAACAGGTAAAATGTCTGGACGTGGTGCTTATATATGTAAAAATATAGAATGTTTTGAAAAAGCATTTAAGTCTAAAGGACTAGAACGTTCTTTTAAATCAGCTATACCAAAAGATATATATGAAAAACTTAGAAATGAGTTGGTTTTAGATGAATAAAAAATTATTATCTATGCTTTCTATATGCCAAAAGGCTGGTAAAATAGTGTCTGGAGAGTTTGCAGTAGAAAAAGCTTTACAAGATGGAAGTGCATTATATGTTATAATAGCTAATAATGCAAGTGAAAATACAAAAAAGAAATTTGAAAATAAATCTTTTTATTATAAAATAGAATATATTATATATGGAGAAAAAGAAGTACTTAGTAATAGTATAGGTAAATATAATAGGACAGTTTTTGCTATACTAGATGAAGGATTTTATAAAAAAATAAGAGAATATATAGAAAATGATATTAAACAGGGGTGATTTTTTTGGGAAAAATTAGAGTACACGAACTTAGAAAGAAAATAAGTGAAACAATAAAAAAAGATATTGAAAACAAAGAACTTATAGAAAAACTGTTAGAATTTGGGATAGAAGTGAAAAGTCATTCTAGTAGTGTAGAAGAAAAAGATGCAGATCTTATATTAGAATATTATGTAGAAGAAAATTCTCCTAAAAAAGAAGAAAAAGCAGATGTAGAAATAGCTAGTGTTTCTACTGTTAAAAAGGAAGATAATAAAAAAGAAAAAAAATCTAAACAAAACAAAAAGGAGGATAAAAAAGAAAAAGAGGTTATGCAGAGCGAAAATTTAGAAAATGAAGACGATGATATAAAAATTATACAGATAGAAAAATCTATAACAGTGAAAGAGCTTGCAGAAAAATTAGGTACAACAAGTTCAGACTTAGTTATGCGTCTTATGAAAAGAGGCATTATGGCCAATCTTAATCAGGAAATAGATTTTGATACAGCATCTTCTATATGTGAAGAGTTTGATATATTAACAGAAGAAGCTCCAGAAATAGATATATTAGAAGAAACTTTTAAAGAAGAAGAGGAAGATGAAAAAAATCTTGAAGAAAGACCACCAGTTGTAGTTGTTATGGGACACGTAGACCATGGTAAAACATCTCTTTTAGATTCTATTAGAAAAAGCCGTGTAACAGAAAAAGAGGCAGGTGGGATAACTCAACATATAGGTGCATATACAGTATCTATTGATAATAAACCTATTACATTTTTAGATACACCAGGACACGAAGCATTTACAGCTATGCGTATGCGTGGTGCTAGTATTACAGATATTGCTATACTTGTTGTTGCAGCAGATGATGGAGTTATGCCACAAACAATAGAAGCTATAAATCACGCAAAAGCAGCAGGTGTAGAAATAATTGTTGCTATTAATAAAATAGATAAAGAAAGTGCTAATCCAGATAGAGTTAAACAAGAGCTTACAGAATATGGACTTCTTGCAGAAGATTGGGGTGGAGACACTATTTGTGTACCAGTATCAGCTGTTAGCAAGGAAGGTATTGATAATCTTTTAGAGATGATTATATTAGTGGCAGAAATGAAAGAGCTTAAAGCTAATCATAAGAAAAAGGCTAGAGGTACAGTTATAGAGGCTAAGCTTGATAAAGGGAGAGGCTCAGTTGCTACTATATTAGTACAAAGTGGTACTTTAAAAATTGGAGATCCTATTGTTGCTGGTTCTTCTTATGGTAAAATAAGGGCTATGATGAATGATAAGGGACAAAAAGTAAAATCAGCAGGACCATCCGTACCAGTAGAAATATTAGGTCTTAGTGAAGTGCCATTAGCAGGGGATAGTTTTTATGTAGCTAAAAGTGATAAGCAGGCAAGGCAAGTTGCAGAGGCAGTTATAGCTAAAGATAGAGTAGATATGATTAAATCTACACCACAAAAAGTATCTTTAGATGATTTATTTACACAAATACAATCTGGTAATATGAAAGAACTTAATATTGTTATTAAAGCAGACGTACAAGGTTCTGTTGAAGCAGTGCGTTCCAGTCTTGAAAAATTATCTAATGAGGAAGTAAGAATACGTACTATACATGGTGGTGTTGGTGCTATTACAGAATCAGATGTTATGCTTGCTAGTGCATCTAATGCAATTATTATAGGTTTTAATGTTCGCCCAGAAAATACAGCAAAATCTGTTGCAGAAGACCAAAAAGTAGATGTAAGGTTATATCGTGTAATATACAATGCAATAGAAGATATAACAGCTGCTATGAAAGGTATGCTTGACCCAGTATATGAAGAAAAGGTTACAGGACACGCAGAAATTAGACAAATATTTAAAGCATCTGGTGTTGGTACTATTGGTGGTTCTTATGTTATAGATGGTAAAATAGTTAGAAATTCTCAAGTTAGAATAATAAGAGATGGAATAGTTGTATATGAAGGAGAGCTTGCTGCTCTTAGAAGATTTAAAGATGATGTTAAAGAAGTAAATGCAGGTTATGAATGTGGTCTTTTATTTAATAAGTTTAATGATATTAAAGAGGGAGACCAAGTAGAAGCATTTATAATGGAGCAAATACCACATTAAAGGAATGATTTTTATGAAAAATAATACAAGAATGATAAGGATAAATGATGAGATAAAAAGGGAATTATCAGAAATAGTTCGTTCTGAGCTTAAAGACCCACGTATTGGTGTAATGACAAGTGTTTTAAAAGTTGAAACTACTAATGATTTAAAATACTGTAAAGTATATATTAGCGTTTTAGGTGATGATGATCAAAAGAAAGAAGTTATAGAAGGTTTAAAAAATGCTAGTGGTTTTATTAGAAAACAAGTTGCAATGAGAATAAATTTAAGAAATACGCCACAGTTTAAATTTGAACTTGATAATTCCCTTGAGTATAGTATAAGAATATCAAAATTGATAGATGAGGTAAACAAAAGTGAATAATATTTATGAAAATATAGAGCCATTTATTCAGTTAGTAGAACATAGCAATAGTATAGTTTTAGCAGGGCATACATCTCCAGATCCAGATGCTATATCTGCTTCTCTAGCCCTTGGCATGGCTTTAAAAAAAATAGGTAAAAATCCTATTGTATTGTTAGAAGATTATACAAGTAGCTTTGAATATATAGAAGAGAATGACATAGTTTATAAAGAAGATTATAATAATTTGCAAGATGTAGATTTATTTATATCATTAGACTGTGGAGATATAGAAAGATTAGGTGTTGTTAAAAGTATTTTTGAAAGAGCTAAATATACTGTCAATATAGATCACCATATAAGCAATAATAATTTTGGTAAATTAAATATAGTAAATGTTAATTCCTCATCTACTTCAGAAATTATATTTGAAATAGTAAATCATATAGGAGCATTAGATTTAGAAATAGCAACTTCTATTTATACAGGTATAGTTTTTGATACAGGGGGATTTAAACATAATTGTACTAGTAAAAGAACACATGAAATAGCAGGAGATCTTATACAATTAGGTGTAGATAGTACGAAAATTCATTCTAATGTGTTAACTATGCACACATTTGAAAATAGTAAGCTTTTAGCAAAAAGTATACAAAATATATATATAGAAAATGATGTTATTATATCTACTTTATCTAACAAAGAAATAGAGGAACTAAATTGTACAGATAAAAATACAGGTGGTATAGTGCAATATTTATTAGATACAAAAAACATAAACGTTTCAGTATTTTTATATGAAAAGGTAAATAAATCTATAAAAGCAAGCTTTAGATCTAAAACTATTGATGTAAATAAAATAGCAGGTAAATTTGGTGGTGGTGGTCATATATTAGCATCTGGTGCAACTATTACAGATATGACATTAGAGCAAGCTAAAGATGCTATCTTAGAACAAATAAGAATGTATAATTTATAAAGAAAGATGATAAAAATGGAAAATATATCTGGTGTTATAAATATATATAAAGAAAAGGGGTTTACTTCACACGATGTTGTAAATATTGTGAGAAAAAAACTAGGAAAAATTAAAACAGGGCATACAGGTACATTAGATCCAGATGCTATGGGTGTATTACCTATATGTGTTGGTAAGGCAACTAAACTATCAGAATATATAGCATCTTCTATAAAAGAGTATAAAGCTATTGTATCTCTTGGGAAAACAACAACTACACAAGATGGTTCAGGAGAAGTTATAGAAGAAAAAAAGGTTAATTGTAGTAGGGATAATATAATAAAGGTAGTTAATTGTTTTAAAGGGGAGATAATGCAAACGCCTCCTATGTATTCTGCTATAAAAATAGGTGGTAAAAAGCTTTATGAACTAGCTAGAGAAGGTAAAGAAATAGAAAGAAAACAAAGAAAAATAACTATATATAATATAGAAATAACTAACTTTATAGACAATGAAAATTTTGAAATAAAGGTTCTTTGCTCAAAGGGTACTTATATAAGGACATTATGTAATGATATAGGGAAAGCTCTTGGTTGCGGTGCGTATATGAGTTATCTTTTAAGGACTAGAACAGGTAATTTTTACATAGATAATGCTATAAAATTAGATGATATAGATAGATTTTTACAATATAATAAATTAAATGATATCTTGTTGCCTATGGATATAGTTCTATCAGGATATAAAAAGATTAGTGTTTTAAATAAGGCAAATAAATTTTTATATAATGGTAATAAAATAAGCTTTAGCTATTTAAAAAATAAAGAAGATTTGCAACAAAATGAAAAAGTAATTGTATATGATGAAGATAATAATCTTATTGGTATATATACTGTTTTACTAGACTGTATAAAGCCTTTAACTATGTTGTTATAGAGGTGAAAAATGAATATAATAGATAATTTTAATATTTTTGATAATGACAATAAATTAGAAACAGTTGTTACTATAGGTAATTTTGATGGTATACATATAGGTCATAAAAAGCTTATTACTACTACTAAAAAATATGCAATAGAGGAAGGATTAAAATCTGTTGTTATAACTTTTAGCCCACATCCATTAGAAATTATAAAAAATACATCGCCATTTTTTTACATTTTTTCTGAAGAAGAAAAAGATATAGAAATGAAAAAAGAAAATATAGATTATTTTATAAAATATCCTTTTACTAAAGAATTTTCTAATATTGAACCACAAGATTTTGTTGATATGTTAATAGAAAATCTAAATTGTAAAATCCTTATTGTAGGAGAAGATTATTGTTTTGGTAAAAATAGAGCAGGTAATGTGGATATATTAAAAAAAATAGGTGAAGAAAAAGGAATAAAGGTTATAAAAATAGCTAATATAATTATAGATGGTGAGAGGGTAAGTAGTTCTATTATTAGAGATTGCTTACTTAATAGAAATATAAAAAAGGCTAATTTATTGCTTAATAAACCTTATTATGTCTTTGGTAAGGTTGTAGAGGGAAATAGGCTTGGAAGAACTATTGGATTTCCTACTGCTAACATTATACCACCAAAAAATAAGCTATTACCACCAGATGGAGTGTATATAACTAAAACTAGATATGGTAATAAAGTATATGATAGTATTACTAATATTGGAAAAAATCCGACTGTAAATAATGTTTATAGAACTATAGAAACATATATATTTGATTTTAATGAAAACATATATAATAAAGATATAGAAGTAGATTTTTATGATTGGGTAAGAAGTGTTAAAAAATTTAGTGGGATAGATGAACTTAAAGAACAAATAGCTAAAGATATAAATGTTGCTAATAATTTTTTTAAAGTACAAAACAAGTAATTTTAATAAAATAAAAGTCTATGTTTAACATAGACTTTTATTTTAAAGTTTATATAAATTTTTGTAAAATCTATAAGATAAGATACCAGGTATTATAATCATTATAAAAACTCCTAAAAGTATACCTATTTTTAAATTATAATAAAAACCAAGTAAAAACATAATAATTGATGCAGGAAAAGATAAATAACCTACAAGTTTATGGGTATATCTCCAAGTTTCTTCATCATTAATAACCCAAGGTAATCTAAATCCTAAATATCTATTACGAGGTATTTTAGGGCATATATTTCCAAAATATATAAAGAAAATAGTAATTATTGTTAAACTTATATTTTCAATTAATTTATTTGGAATTTCTTCAAAACAAATAATAAAAATGAGAGAAAATAAAAATAATAAAATCATTATAATAACATTTCTTACAGTTTTTATTTTTATGTTTTCATCAGATAAATTAACAATTTTAGGTGCATTTTTATATATAATTATAAATGCTAAAATAATAGGAATAATAGTACATAATAATTTTAATATTGTATTATTTATAGCAAAATTAGAGATTAAAATAATACTTGTACATATCCATATAATATTTTTAGTTTTATCCATAAATAAATCCTCCTTATAAAATAAAAATTAATTAAAAAAGTCTAAAAATTTGCTTAAAGCATCTTGTAAAACAGAGGTATTAATAGAATAAATAATAAATTGCCCCTTTTTTTCATAAGATATAAGCTTTGCATCTTTTAATATGTCAAGATGTTTAGATATAGATGGTTTAGACATATTAAAGTTTTCGGATATTTCACCAGCTGTAAGGTCTTTTTTGCTTAAAAGTTTTAAGATTTCTCGTCTTGTTTCATCACTAAGTGCTTTAAAAATTTTACTCATAGGCACCACCTTTATTATATATTTAACTAATTAGCTAAATATATAATAATATTTATTTTTGTTAATGTCAAGTGTTTTATAAATATAAAAATATTTTTATAAAATGCTTGACATTGTATTAATATGTTGTTATAATATATTTTGTCGTTAGATATGGGAGCATAGCTCAGCTGGGAGAGCACTTGCCTTACAAGCAAGGGGTCACAGGTTCGAGCCCTGTTGTTCCCATTAACGATATTGTGGGAGCATAGCTCAGCTGGGAGAGCACCTGCCTTACAAGCAGGGGGTCACAGGTTCGAGCCCTGTTGTTCCCACTTTATTAATAAATAAGGCGGAATAGCTCAGTTGGCTAGAGCACACGGTTCATACCCGTGGTGTCGGGGGTTCAAATCCCTCTTCCGCTATTTTTAAGCTAGGGACACCTAGCTTTTTTTATGTAACAATTAATAATTTTTAGTAGTTATCTTGAAAATATAAGCCTTTTATGTTAAAATAATTTGAATAAATTTATTAGAGAGTAGGAAAAAATTGTGAATAAACGAGAAGATGTAAGAAATATTGCTATTATTGCTCACGTAGACCATGGTAAAACTACACTTGTTGATGAGCTTTTAAAACAAAGTGGTACTTTTAGGTCTAATCAAGTAATTAGAGAAAGAGTAATGGATTCTGGAGATATAGAAAGGGAAAGAGGCATTACTATCCTTTCTAAAAACACATCAGTATATTATGAAGATAAAAAGATAAATATTGTAGATACACCAGGACATGCAGATTTTGGTGGAGAAGTTGAACGTGTTTTAAAAATGGTAGATGGTGTTGTGTTAGTGGTAGATGCGTATGAAGGGGCTATGCCACAAACAAAATTTGTTTTAAAAAATGCTTTATCTTTAAAATTACCAGTTGTTGTTTGTGTTAATAAAATAGATAAGCCAGAGGCAAGACCAGACGAGGTTATAGATGAAATATTAGAACTTTTTATAGAGCTTGACGCAACAGATGACCAGCTTGATGCACCATTTGTTTTTGCATCGGCAAAAGCTGGTAAAGCATCTATGGAAGCAGATAAAGCTATGGAAGCAGAAGATATGAAATGTCTTTTTGATACAATAGTAGATTATATACCAGCACCTGAAGGAGATATGGAAGCAGGTGTACAAATGCTTGTTACTACTATTGATTATAACGAATATGTAGGTAGGATAGGTATTGGTAAGGTAGAAAATGGTACTATAAGAGTAAATCAAGATGCTTGTGTAGTAAATTTTAATGACCCAGAAAAAAATTATAAAGTAAAAATAAATAAGCTTTATGAATATGAAGGACTTGAAAGGGTGGAGGTAAAATCATCTACAGTAGGCTCTATTGTAGCTGTTAGTGGTATACCAGATATACAAATAGGCGATACTATTGCTTGTATAGAAAATCCACAACCTATCGAAGTTAATAAAATTTCAGAGCCTACAATAGCTATGACTTTTTCTGTAAATGATAGTCCTTTTGCAGGTATGGAAGGAAAATTTGTTACAAGTAGACATTTAAGAGATAGATTACAAAAAGAATTAAATACAGATGTAAGCCTTAGAGTAGAAGAAACAGAAAGTGCAGATTCATTTAAGGTAAGTGGACGTGGAGAGCTTCATTTATCTATATTAATAGAAACTATGCGTAGAGAAGGATATGAGTTCCAAGTATCACGTCCAGAGGTTTTATTTAAAGAAATAGATGGAAAACGTTATGAGCCTATGGAAATAGCTACAATAGATGTACCAGAAGAGTTTGTAGGTAATGTTATAGAAAAGCTTGGTACAAGAAAAGGTGAAATGACAAATATGGTACCATCTAAAGGTGGTTACACTAGAATAGAATTTAACATACCAGCTAGAGGACTTATAGGATATAGAAGTGAATTTTTAACAGATACTAAAGGTAATGGAATATTAAATACAATATTTAATGACTATGAACCATATAAAGGAGAGATAGTTAGCCGTCCACAAGGTTCTTTAGTAGCCTTTGAATCTGGAGAAGCTGTTACTTATGGTCTTTATAATGCTCAAGAACGTGGAGATTTATTTATAGGACCTGCTACAAAGGTATATTCTGGTATGGTTGTTGGAAGAAATGCTAGAAGTGGGGATATGGAAGTAAATGTTTGTAAAAGAAAGCAACTTACTAACACACGTTCTTCTGGTGCAGATGATGCTTTAAAACTAACGCCACCTATAAATATGAGTTTAGAAAAGTGTATAGAATTTATTACAGATGATGAACTTGTAGAGGTCACACCAGAAAATCTTAGAATAAGGAAAAAAATATTAGATTCTAATCTTAGAAAAAAAGCAAATAAAAATTCATAAATAAAAATTTATAATAAAAGGATATATCACTTAGATATATCCTTTTATTATTTTATACATTCATTTAAAAGAGTTTTTAAATCATTTTCATTGAAGTCATAATCTTTATTACAAAAATGACAATGTAATGTAGCTTTTTTATCTTCTTTTATTATAGTTTCTAATTCGTCTTTTCCTATACTTATTAAAGCTTTTTCAACACGCTCTTTTGAACAATTACAATAAAATTTTACAGGTATTTTATCTAATATATTAACACTAAAATCTCCTAAAAGTATATTTAGTATATCTTCTATTGTGTTACCTTCTTCTAAAAGAGTAGTAAAAGGTTTTATAGTTGCAAGTTTAGTTTCTAAGCTATTTATTATGTTTTCATCAGCATTTGGCATAACTTGTATTATAAAGCCACCAGCTTGTTTTATAGAATAATCTCTATCTACTAAAACACCAAGACTAACAGCAGAAGGAGTTTGTTCTGACTTTGCAAAATAATAAGTTAAATCTTCTGCTATTTCTCCAGATACAAGGGGAATTTGGCCTACATATGGTTCTTTAAGTCCCATATCTTTTATAACAGTAAGACTACCTTCTCCTAAAGCATTTTGCACATCTAATTTGCCATTAGGCTTTAAGGGTATATCTACCATAGGATTAAAAGGATAGCCTTTAACTCTTGCTTTGCTATCTCCAGTAACTATTAAGCCTTTGCCTGGGCCATCTCCTTTTATTTTTATTGTAACAAGGTCATCATCAGATTTTAACATACTTCCCATAATAGAAACAGCAGTTAATGCTCTACCTAAAGCAGCAGACATAACAGGTGATGTTTTGTGATGTAAAAATGCTTGTTGTACAGTTTCTTTTGTATTCGCTATAAATACTCTAACACTTCCTTCTCCAGCAGTTGCTCTTAAAATATAATCCATTTTTATCTCCTTTATATTAAATTATTTTCCATTTTCACAAGCTATAAAAAATACTCTTTGGCTATCTTCTTTTGGCTCATTAAAAGTAAGTTCATCATAAACAGCTAAAAGCTCAAGACCAGATTTTTTTATAAGCTCTTTAATTTTTTTAATAGAATAAGCTTTTTCATAATGTATTTCTTCAAATCTATGATAAAGGTTTGTTTTTTCATCTTCAATAAAAAAGTTTGTGTAAAACTCATTTATCATTTCTTCATTATCAAAATAATTTTCTAGTGTATATGCAGAATTTTCAGTAGTTTGAGAAAAACTATTATCGGATAAAATATTTTCAAATTTATATATGGTGTTTATATCAAAAATGAAAAGTCCTTTAGGTTCTAAATAGTTATTTACCCATTTAAAAACTTGTAATAGTTCATCTTCTTCTAATATATAGTTTATACTATCACATATACTAATTATACAATCTACTGTGCCATAAAGTTCAAATTCTCGCATATCTTGTTCTAAATATAGTATATTTAGATTTTCTTTTATAGATTTTTCTCTAGCTTTTGCAAGCATTTGAAAAGAATTGTCTATACCTATTAGCTCATATCCTTTTTTTGCTAAAGGTATAGTTATATTACCAGTTCCGCAACCAAGGTCTGCTATTAGCTTTGGCTTTATATTAAATTTGGCCCATATTTCTTCTATATATATAAGCCATTCTTCATAAGGTATATTTTCCATAAAAGTATCATATACTTCTGCAAAATTTTCATAAATAGACATATCTATATCTCCTTAAACTGCTTAAATATAAAAACGATATTAATATATATTATATATTTATATACTGTATTTTTCAAGGTTACTTTACAAAAAATTGTATTTATAATATACTATTTTTTAAAGGAGGTTTGTTATGACTGCTTCTACTATTACAAAAAATATTTTATCAGAAAGCTTGAAAAAGCTATTATATGAAAAACCATTTAACAAAATAACTGTACTTGATATTACTAAAAAAAGCGGATTAAATAGACAAACATTTTATTACCATTTTGAAGACAAATTTGAGCTTATAAAATGGATATATAATAATGATTTATTGCATATAAGTAATGAAACTACACTTTATAATTGGGATATAAAGCTTTTAGAAGGATTAAAAGTTTTAAAAAAACAAAAACATTTTTATGTTTGCGTTGTAAAATGTGATGAAAACTATTTTAAGTCATATTTTTTTAATGTTGTAAAAAAATTATTTTTAAAAGGCATTAATAAGATTGATATAGAAAATACATTAGATATAAAAAATATAGATTTTTTTGCTACATATTTTTCTCACGGTATGTGTGGTATTATATTAGATTGGATAAGAAATGGTATGAAAGATGATGAAGAAGAAATTACTAAAAGGTTAAAAAGTTTAGTAGATAATATAAAAGCATATGTGGTAGAAGGATTAAAAAATAAAGACTGCTAATGTAACAGTCTTTATTTTGACATTTAATATTTATTTTTCAAATATAACTTTATCTAATTTTATTGTTTTTAAAATCTCTATATTTTTAATTTCGCTTGTAGGTATTTTTAGTGGGTTTTGTGATAAAATTACAAAATTTGCTTGTTTACCTATTTTTATAGAGCCTTTTATATTTTCTTCAAAATATTGATAACTAGCATTAATAGTTACAGCTTTAATAGCATCGAGAGGTTTTATTATTTCATCTTTTCCGATAGATACACCACTTTTTGTAACACGATTTGTAGCACACCATATGGTTTCTAACATATTTGGCATAATAACAGGTGTATCTTGGTGTAATGTGTAAATTATATTAATCTCACTAGAAGATTTTAATGGGCTTATGCTATAGGCTCTTTTACCTAAATTTTTTATATGGGTATCACCCCAATAAAAAGTATGAGCTACAAAGTAAGATGGTATTATATTAAGTTCTTTTATAAGAGGGAGTAAGTCTTTTCTAAGTAATTGAGAATGTATCATAACAGGTCTAATATTATTTTTACATTTGGTTTCTTCTTTTGCTTTTTTGTAACATCTTATAAATTGCTCACAAGCAGCGTCACCATTACAATGAACTAATATTTGAACATTTTCTATAAGAGCCTTTTTAAAGAAATCAATTACTTCATTATCTTCATATACAGGATAACCTTTATATTCTTTTTCATTTTCATATGGTTTTGTAAGCCAAGCAGTTTTACCTTGAGGGCTGCCATCTAAAAAAGCTTTATATCCTAAAAGCTTTATTCCACTATTATATTGATTAAAATAAGATTTTTCATTTTTTAATAAATCTGGATAATTTTTTATATCTACATAGCCTATTATATCTATTATATTATCTCCACATTGTAGCATATTAAGCTCTTTTGGTGTTAAAAGTCCTTCTTGAGCCGTAGTTATACCATAACTTGCGTAAATATTTTGAGCTTTATTTATAATTTTTTTTATATTTTCTGGTGTTGATTTATAAACATTTGTGCATTTTGAAATAAAAGCATTTTCCTCTAAATATCCATTAGGTTCGTTAGTGTTTTCAATACGTCCTATTTTACCTCCAGGTTGGTCTTTAGTGTTTTTATCTATATTAAATAAATCAAGGCCTTTTTGATTTACTACTCCCATATGCCCAGATGTGTGAGTTATCAAAATAGGATTTTCTAAATTTATACTATCTAATATAAATTTATCAGGATGAGATTTTTCTTTTAAATTATTATGGTCATATCCAAAACCTATAATCCATTTGTCTTTAGGTACATTATTGTCTTTAACAAATTTTAATATTATATTTTTTATATCAACAAAGCTTTTGGCATCTTGTAATTTTGCAAATTCTGTTGTTAGGCCTAAACTAGATAAATGACTATGGGCATCTAAAAAGGCAGGTAACATAGTAGCACCATTTAAGTTAATAAGCTTTGCATCTTTATTATTTTTTACAAGGGTATCAAACAAACCTAAATCTTTTATAATTCCATTTTCTACTAATACAGCTTCAGTATAAAGCTTATCTTCTAATGTTATTATATCTCCACCAAAATATATAGTTTTATTCATAAAACACCTCCAAAAATATTTTAGTTAATATTAGTATAACACTAATAATATTAGTATAACAAAAATATTATCTAAAAGATGTTTTTATAGCATTTTTTATAACAACAGGGTCTTTTTTATAAGGTGTTACTGGACATATTTTTTTACCTTTATATCCCATAAGTTTATATATAGCTATTCTTGCTGCTCTTACAGAATATTCTTCTGTAAATACCATATCTTCTGGTATTTCTACAAATTGGCTAACAAAAGCGACATTTACAGAATTTTTAGGAACTACACTAGGTCTATCTGACATTTTTCTTGGTTGGAATTGGGAATCTATATAAGGCATCATACAAGGTATAACGTTTACAATACTTTCTAATATTGCATCTTTTTCATTTAAAAAGTGTAGATGATATAAAAGTTCTTCTAATATTTCTTTACCAGTACATTCCCTCATAGGCTTCTTAATATAATTACCTATTTTGTCTGTATATAGTCCATAGCCCCAAAAGATAGTAGTATCCATAGGCTGTTTTTTAAAGTGAGGCTGAGCTGCAACAACTATGCTCATAAGCCAGTTTGAATCTTTAAAAGTCATTAAAGCTCCACTACCAGGTATATTGCCAGAGAAGTTTTCTATCATTTTTAAAAGTTTATTTCCTTTCATGGTAACAGTAAAGCTTTCCCAGTTAGTTTCTTCTGGATTATCAAAAAATGGTTCTGGATTGCCAAAGCCTTCTCTTTTTTTAGCTATCTTTTTCCAAAGCTCACCAGATATAGGATTTTTAGGTTCATATTTTGGAGCAGTGTTAAAATCCCCAAGAGTAGCATTATCTGTCATACAGCCATTTGTTATTATACAAAGGTCTTTTTCTGTTAAATTAATTTGTTTTTCATTATCGCCTTCTTTTATATAAAGAGTTTTTGCAATAGTTTTTTCTCCATCTTCAAAATCTATATCAACAACTGTTTGATTTGTTCTAAAATCTACCCCTTTATCTTTTAAATATTTTTTTAAAGGAAGTATTACAGATTCGTATTGATTAAACCTAGTTCTAGTAACACCTTCTAATGTTTCTATCCTTGAAAATTCAAATATCATTCTGTCCATATATCTTTTAAATTCAAATAGGCTAGACCATTTTTGGAAAGCAAATGTAGTTTGCCACATATACCAAAAGTTTGTTTCAAAAAAGTGAGGTGTATCTTTAAACCAATCTTCTATTGTGAGGCTGTCTAAACTTTTTTCTGATGTTTTCATAAGTTTTGCAAGAGCTAATCTATCACTATTATTAAAGCCCATAGATTTTACATTTAATATATGTCCATCTTTGTCAACTAGTCTTGCTTGAGCACAAGTAGGGTGATGTTTATCAAAATTTAAAATTTCTTCTGTAACGCTAATACCATCTTGTTCTAATGATGGTATAGTAGAAAAAAGCTCCCAAAAGTTTTCATATGTTTCTTCATTTAACATTCTACCACCACGGCATAAAAATCCATTTTCTATATTCCCACTACCATCATTACTACCACCAAGTATAGGAAGTCCTTCTAATATATGAATGTTTTTACCTGACATTTTACAATCTCTTATAAGATAAGCAGCACCAGCTAAAGAGCCGATACCACCACCTACAAAATAAACTTCTCTATTTGTGTCCAAAGGTAAATTTAATGTTTTGTTTGGTTTATTTTTATCATAAGCTTTTTTAGCAATAGTTCCTGTTACAACAGCCATACCAGTAAAACCTATTAATTTTGCTATTTGATTTTTATTTAATCTCATATATAAAACCTCTTTTCTATAATTTATTATTAGACTTTTTAAGCTACTATAAATATTAACTAAGTTTAGTTTACACCTTTTAATATATTTTGTATTTATACAGTTATTTATACCTGTAAAAAATTTATACATATTTAAAAAGTGTCTAAATTTAAAAAAATTTTTTGATTTTAATCACTACAAAAATGGTTTTATTTTATTTGACAAAGAATATTATTAATTATATAATAAATTAGGCTATTAAAAATAAAAAGACTAGAAAGGTATAATATGAGTAATATAATTAATGGCACAGAAATAGCTAAAATTATTAAAGATGAAATAAAAAAAGATATAGAAAAATTGCAAGGTAAAAAGCCTTGTCTTGCTGTTATTATAGTAGGTGATGATGAAGCAAGCCATATATATGTAAAAAATAAAAATAAGGCTTGTGATTATGTTGGGATAAAAACAGATACATATTTTTTAAAGGATAATATTTCAGAAAACGAGATTTTAGATTTAATAGAAAAATTAAATAATGATATTAATGTAAATGGTATATTAGTACAATTGCCTTTACCAAAACATATAAATGAGAAAAATATACTTTTAAAAATAAGTCCTTTAAAAGATGTAGATGGATTTCATCCATATAATATAGGTATGTTATCTACTAATAATGCTACATTAAAATCTTGTACACCTTCTGGTTGTATAGAACTTTTAAAGAGATATAATGTAGAGATAAAAGGTAAAAATGTTCTTGTTATAGGTAGAAGTAACATTGTAGGTAAACCTATATCTATGATGCTTTTAAATGAAGATGCAACAGTTACAACAGCACATACAAAAACAAAAAATTTGGAATATTTAACAAAACAAGCAGATATTATTATTGTTGCTATTGGTGTTGCTAACTTTTTAAAGCCTAATATGATAAAAGATGGCGTTGTGCTTATAGATGTAGGTATGAATAGACTTGAAGATAAGTTATGTGGAGACATAGATTTTAGCTGTATAGATAAAGCTAGTCTTATTACACCAGTACCTGGTGGTGTTGGTCCTATGACTATTACTATGCTTATGAAAAATTGTTTAATAGCATATAAAATACAAAATAATATAAATATAGAGGAGAATTAAATTGGATAATAAAGTTAAAATAGCTTTTGTATCCTTAGGTTGTGATAAAAACCTTATGGATAGTGAAATAATGCTTGGTCTTATAAAAGAAGAGGGGTATGTTGTAACACAACAAGAAGAACAAGCAGATATAATAATAATAAATAGTTGTGGATTTAAAATTGATGCAAGTGAGGAAGGTATAGAAAATATACTAAGAGTTGCAGATTATAAACAAACAGGTAACTGTAAAGGAATAATAGTTACAGGATGTATGGCTCAAAGATATAAAGAAGAAGTATTTGAATCTTTGCCAGAAGTAGATGCAGTAGTAGGTACTGGAGATTTTGAAAGTATAGGAAAAGTTATAAAAGAGATATTAAAAGGTCATAAAAGAGTACAGCTTATAACAGATAATAATAAGGCTTTAGATGAAAGAAACTCCCTTAAAAGGGTAGTTACCACAACAGGTGGGTTTGCTTACCTTAAAATAGCAGAAGGTTGTGATAAGAGATGTACATATTGTACTATACCATCTATAAGAGGTAAATTTAGAAGCCGTACTATGGAAAGCCTTATAGAAGAGGCTAAGTTTTTAGCTAGTCAAGATGTTAAAGAAATTATACTTGTTGCTCAAGATTCTTCTTTATACGGTACAGATATATATGGTGAAAAAAAATTACCAGAACTTTTAAGAAAATTATCACAAATAGAAGATATAAAATGGATAAGAATTTTGTATTGTTATCCAGAGCATATAGATGATGATCTTATAGAAGAAATGGCAAGTAATGATAAAGTATGTAAATACATAGATATGCCTATACAACATGCAGATGATAAAATATTAAAGCTTATGGGAAGAAGAAGTACAAGGGATAAATTAGAAAATACTATATCAAAATTAAGAGAAAAAATGCCAGATATATGTATAAGGACTACATTTATAGTAGGATTTCCTAATGAAACAGAAGAAGCATTTAATAACCTTTATACTTTTACAGAAAAAATGAAATTTGATAGACTTGGTATATTTACATATTCTAGAGAAGAAGGAACACCAGCTTATAATATGGATAATCAAGTAGATGAAAATATAAAAGAAGAAAGAAAAGAAAAACTTATGTTGTTACAAAAGGATATTTCTTCTGATATATGTAGAAGATTTATTGGTAAAACATTAGAGGTTATTGTGGAAGGTAAAATAGAAGGTGAAGATAATGTTTATTGTGGTAGAAGTTATAGAGATTGCTATGAAATAGACGGTTTTGTATTTTTTAAAGCACCAGAAGATATGGAGCTTATAGCAGGAGATTTTTATAATATAGAAATTACAGATGCTTATGAATATGACCTTATAGGAGAAATACAAATATAACTAGGACTTAGGGGGTAAGAAAATGAATTTACCTAATAAACTTACTATTTTTAGAATAATACTAATTCCTTTTTTATTAGTATTTATATTATTTGATTTTATACCACTTGACATACAAATAAGACGTTATATAGCAACATTAATATTTATAGTAGCATCAGCAACTGATGCTTTAGATGGACACATAGCAAGAAAGTATAATCTTATAACAAATTTTGGAAAGTTTATGGACCCTCTTGCAGATAAATTATTAGTTACATCAACTATGATAGCTTTAATATCTATGGAAGATGCTATAGTACCTTTAAAAGCGTGGGTTGTTATATTAATAATAGCAAGAGAGTTTTTTATGACAGGTTTTAGAACTATTGCTATGGAAAAAAATGTAGTTATAGCTGCTGGTAATTCTGGAAAATTAAAAACAATTTTTCAAATGTTTATGATAATATTTTTATTATTAAATATTAATAATATTATTTTTATATATACAAGTTATATTTTAATAATTATATCAGTATTTTTAACAATATATTCTTTAATAGAATATATTACTAAAAATATAAGTGTTTTAAAAGATTAGTATACATTATATATTATATACAATTATGGGAAGGAAAATATAAATATTTATGAATGTTTTTAATAAAACGTATTTAAGGCTTGCCTTAGTTTCCGTAACCTTTACATTTATATTCTATTTTTTTTGTAATATAATGGTACAATACATACTAGATGCTAATATGAAATTAGTTTGTGATGTTTATTATGAACAAATATCTTCAAAAGTGAAGAGTGACATATCGTTATTAAAATCTGCTAATGAATATTTAACAAAAAATGAAATAATAGTTGACTATTTAAAAAATGGAAATAAAAATTCAGAAGATACCTCTTTAGAAAAACAAAGAGTAGCAAGTGAAATTAAAAGTATAGAAAAGATACTTAGTACAATTAGCTTTGTAGATTCTATAAATATAGTTGATTTAGAAAATAAACATTTATTTTCTAAAGTTGGTGAGATAGAAAATTTTGATATAGCTACAAGATCTTGGTATGATGAAAAGTTTTTTAAGACACATAATGATTCATCAATTATTACAGATGGACATATAGACTATATAACAGAGAAAGAAACTATAGCTATAGTTTCTTTAATATATGATGATAAAGATGTAAGTAAGTATTTTTCACCAATAGGAGCAGCTGTATTAGATATATATATAGATGATTTATTAAATTATATAGACAGTTCATTTTATACGGGTGTTTTAAAGACAGAAATATATCCAAAGGGAACAAATTTTTCTGATTTAAAAGATGATAAAGATACCTATAATATATATATAAATGAAGAAATATTAGATAATGGGGAATATTTAGTTTTTAAGTTTGACAAATCTTCATTAGTAAATGCTTCTACAACAAAAACTTCATTACAAGAAATGAGAAGAGTATTATTATTTGTAGGGTTTACTATAGGTATTTTATTATTTGTAGCTATTAGAATTTCTTTTAAATCAGCATTAATGTCTATATCTAAGCTTAAGTCTATATTAGAAAAACTAAATAATAATAGCTATTTTGTAGAGGACAAAAATGAGTTTAGACAGTTAGAAATGTTAGCAGATACACTTAATAAATCTTTTGATGATAAAATACAAGAGTTAATATATTACGATGAATTAACTAAATTACCTAATAGAAAAATGTTAGAAAATATTTGTAATGATTTAATAGAGATTGATAAACAATTTGCACTTATATTTATAGACCTTAATAAATTTAAATATATAAATGATGTTTTTGGGCACAATATAGGTGATGAATACTTAATTAAATTTAGTAATATAATGAAAGACTTGGTATCAGAAAAGGGTACCATTACTAGGTATTCAGGTGATGAATTTATTATTGTTTATGAAGATTATACTACTAATAAAGAATTAATACAGTTTTATAATGAAAAGATTATAAAAGTATTTTTAAATCCTATAAAAATAAATGAGGAATTAACAATAGAAATAGGGTTTTCGGCAGGTGTTGCTATATACTCTAAAGATGGAAAAACTTTTGAAGAATTAGTTAAGAAAAGTGACTTTATGATGTATATTAATAAAAAAAGTTTTGTTAATAGAAAAATTTCATTTTTTAATGAGGGTATGTATGAAAAATTATTATATAGCGAAGAAGTAAAAAAAGAATTAAAAGAAGCTTTAAAAAATGATGAGTTTTATTTGAATTATCAACCAATAATAGATAAAAATTGCAAAATATTAAAGGCAGAAGCATTAATACGTTGGGATAATAAAAGGCTTGGATTTATACCACCAGATAAATTTATTAATTATTTAGAAGAAACAAGGCAAATAATAAAAGTTGGATATTGGACTATTGAAAGAGTCTGTAAGGATATTAAGGAATTAAAAATTGAAAACTCTAATATACAAATAAGTGTAAATATATCACCTTTACAACTAATGTTAAAAGATTTTGTAGATAATGTAATAAATATTGTTAATAAATATAATATAAGTTATAATTTATTATGTTTTGAAATAACAGAAAGTGTTCTTTTAGATGATAGGCAATTTGTAGTGCCAAATATAAAGGTGTTAAGAGATTTAGGTATTAAAATAGCTTTAGATGATTTCGGAACAGGGTATTCATCATTTAATTATTTAAGAAACTATAAGCTAGATATTTTAAAAATAGATAAGAGCTTTTTAGGTAATAATGAAAAATTAGATTTTGATATTATTAATGAAATAAAACAATTATCACATTTATTAAATATGGAAGTTGTCATAGAAGGTGTCGAAACAAAAGAGCAATTTAATATACTTGGTGAAATTGGTATAGATTATTTACAAGGTTATTATTTTAGTAAGCCTATTGCTTTAGAAGAGTTTAAAAAAATGTTAAAAGGTTAAAATATATTTATATTTAACATAAAAGAGGTGGTCTTATGAAAGCAGAAATTTTTTCTGTAGGCACAGAAATTTTATTAGGTGAAATATTAGATACTAATGCTAAATATATAGCAAGTCAATTAGCTAATATTGGGGTAGATGTTTTTTATAAAACGTCTATTGGTGATAATGAGAAAAGATTATTAGATGCCATTGATATAGCTTATAAAAGGGCGGATATAATAATATCAACAGGCGGACTTGGTCCTACAGATGATGATTTAACAAAAGAAACTTTTGCAAAATATTTTAATAAAAAGTTAGTTAGACATAAAGAAAGCTTGGAAAATTTAAAATCATATTATTTAAATGAGGATATGCCTTTATCAAATTTAAAACAAGCAGATATACCAGAAGGGGCAATTGTTTTGTTAAATGAAAATGGTACAGCATCTGGTTGTATTATAGAAGAAAATGATAAAATAGCAGTTATATTGCCAGGACCACCAAAAGAGTGTATTCCTATGTTTGATAAACAAGTTAAGCCTGTATTAGAAAAATATACAAATAAGGTATTAGTATCTAAAAATCTTAACTTATGTGGTATAGGAGAAAGCAATGCTTCTGAAATAATAAGAGATTTAATGCTTTCTTCTAAAAATCCTACTATAGCACCATATGCCAATAATAATGAAATGAGATTTAGGATAACAGCTAGTGGAAAAACTAGAGAAGAGGCTAAAGAAATTTTAAAGCCTACAATAGATAAATTATATGATATTTTTAAAGGTTATATATATGGGGAAGATGATGACACATTACAAGATGTTATAGTAGGTAAGCTTATAAAAAATAATATGACAATATCTACAGCAGAATCTTGTACAGGAGGGCTTTTAGCCTCTACTATGATAAATGTTCCATCTGCGTCTAGTGTATTTTTAAATGGTGTAATATGTTATTCTAATGAAAGTAAAATATATGAGCTTGATGTTTGTAAAGAAGATTTAGGAAAATATGGTGCTGTTAGTGAACAAGTGGCTATACAAATGGCAGAAGGTATTAGGAAAAAATCTAATACAACAATAGGTATATCTACAACAGGTATAGCTGGTCCTGCTGGTGGTACAGAAGAAAAGCCTGTAGGACTTGTATATATAGCTATATCTATGGAGGGTAAAGAGACTATTTGTAGAAAGCTTATGTTAAAAGGTAATAGACAAAAGATAAGAGAAAAAACAGTAAATATTTGTTTTACTAATTTATTAAGATTAATGTAAAATTTAAAGGAGATTTAAAATGGCTGATAAAAAATCTAAAGATAGTGTTATGGATAATATAGCTAAAGGTAGAGAAACTGCATTAAAAGATGCCATTGCTCAAATAGAAAAGCAATTTGGAAAAGGTGCAGTTATGAAGCTTGGTGAGACTAATAATAAGACTGTTGAAGTTATACCAACAGGGTCTTTAAGCTTAGATGTTGCTCTTGGAGCAGGTGGTGTGCCAAAGGGTAGAATTATAGAAATATTTGGTCCAGAGTCTAGTGGTAAAACCACTGTGGCACTACATATGGTAGCCGAAGTTCAAAAAGCTGGTGGTATAGCAGGGTTTGTAGATGCAGAACATGCACTAGACCCAGTTTATGCTCAAAAAATAGGGGTTAATATAGATGATCTTTATATATCTCAACCAGATGATGGAGAACAAGCTCTTGATATTACAGAAACTATGGTTCGTTCCGGTGCTATAGATATTATTATAGTAGACTCTGTTGCAGCATTAGTTCCAAAATCTGAAATAGATGGATTAATGGGAGATTCTCATATGGGTGTTCAGGCTAGATTAATGAGCCAAGCTCTTAGAAAACTTACAGCCATTACTGCTAAAAGCAAATGTATAGTAATATTTATTAACCAGCTTAGGGAAAAAATAGGTACTACTTATGGTAGTCCAGAAACTACAACAGGTGGACGTGCATTAAAGTTTTATTCAAGTGTTAGGATAGATATAAGAAAAGGCGACCCTATTAAAAATGGTACAGAGCTTATAGGGGCTAGAACTAAAGCAAAAATTGCTAAAAATAAGATAGCACCTCCTTTTAAAATGGCAGAATTTGATATTATTTATGGTGAAGGTATATCACACGTTGGAGATGTTTTAGATCTTGGTGCAGAGCTTGGTATTGTTACAAAAGGTGGAGCTTGGTATTCTTATGAAGAAACAAGATTAGGTCAGGGTAGAGAAAATGCTAAAAAGTTTCTTTTAGAAAATGAGCATTTATTAAGAACAATAGAAAATGCTGTTAGAAAACATTATGAAATGCCAGAATTAGATGAGATAAAGGGAAGCATAGCCAATACAGAAGTAAAACCAATAGATGATAAAGAGGCAGAAATTGCTATGGAAGATACAGAGTTTAAAGCAGACTTTGGAGAAGAGGAAGCATTAGATTTTGAGCTTTTAGATGATGATTTATAATAAATAAAAAGGGTATAGATTATCTATACTCTTATTTTTATACAAATTTTAATTATAATGTTTTATTAAGTAAATTAATGTTCTAAATAATTTACAATATTATCAATATGACTATTTAAAAATTCTTCTTCACTTAAAATATAATATAAATTTTCATCTATTTTACTTAAATTAATATTATCTTTTATATAAGGTGATATTAAAATTTTATAAGCACTTGATTTTATAAGTTTTTCTAGTGGTTCATAGTTTTCTACTATTGCAATATAATCCATATTATTTTTATTAAAGTATTCGTTTAAATTTTCTTTTAATTTTTTTGATAAAGATTTTTTTAATGGATTTATTGTTCCATCAAATCCAAAATGATTAGGTTTTATACCAATATTAGTTTTTGATATAATAACTATTTCTTTCATATTATTACCCCCTAATATTTATATTTTATAAAAATACATCTTAAATAAAATAATTTAAGATGTATTTTTAAACATAAATTTATTTATTATTTTCTTTTAACTGTATATCCACAGTAATCTAAAACTAATTCACAGAACATTGCATTAGCCCAAGAGAACCATTCTCTAGTAAATTCTTCAGGATTATTTACATTAAAGCCTTCGTGCATTAAGTTTGTATTACCATCAGTAGCTTTCATTAAATCAATAATTTGTTTTTTGTATTCCTTATCACTGCTTGTTAAACCTTGCATAGCTAAGGAAATATGCCAAATATAGTTGATAGGAGTGTGAGGGCTACCAATGCCTTTAGCTTTTTCACCTTCATAATAGTAAGGGTTACCATTACCTAAGATGAAATCTCTTGTATTTTTATAAGTTTGGTCATTTTCATCTCTATATCCAATGTATGGGATAGAAAGTAAGCTAGGTAAATTAGCATCATCCATAAGGTTATATTGACCAAAACCATCTACTTCATAAGCATACATTCTACCATATTTATAATGTTCTATAACACCATAAGTTTCGATAGCATCTTCTATTTCTTTAGCAAGTTTAATACTTTCTTCTGCTAGTTTTTCATCTTTAAGTACTTCTAAGGAAATTTCATTTAAGTATTTTAACACTACAACTGCAAACATATTGGAAGGTATTAAATAACCATATTGACAAGCATCATCACTAGGTCTAAATCCAGACCAAGTTAAACCAATATTAGATTTAACTAAAGAGCCTTTACCATCTCTAGAAAGGGTGTCTGTATAGTAACAATCTTTTCTAATAAAAGAATATGGAGATTTTTCTTCGTGGGCTTGTTCTGTTCTCCAAACTTCAATAATTTTATAAGCAGCTTCTTTAAATGTATCATCAAAGTGAGATGTTTTACCAGTATTTTTCCAAAGAAGATAAGACATTTGGAGAGGGAAACAAAGAGAATCTATTTCATACTTTCTTTCCCAAATCCAACCAGACATTTCTGTAATATCTTTTTCCCAGCAGCTACCATTGTCGGCTTCATTAAAAGCATTAGCATAAGGGTCTAATAATATATATTTCATTTGACGTTTTACTAAACCTTCGATAAGATTAGCAATTTCTTCATCTTTTTCAGCTAAAAAATAGTATGGTCTTAATTGGCATACAGAATCTCTTAACCACATAGCAGGTATATCGCCAGTTATTACATAAGTAGTACCATCATCCATTTTTTTAACAGTAGTATCTAATGTATTTGTATAGCAATTTTCAAACATAGTTTTTAATTTTTCATCATTGCCTAATTTTTCATAAACGTCTTTTAATAAGTTTTCCATTGATTGCGGTAATTGTTTTTTCATAAGTAATTCTCCTAAGTAAATATTTTATATTTTTATTATATTATCTTGAAAGCATAGCTGCTCCTATTAGTCCAGCATCATTACCAAGAGTTGCTATATCTATAATAGTTTTTAAATCATTACCAAAAACTTTTGGTAAAACTTTTTCTTTTAAAGGTGTTGTTAACTTTTCTTCTTGTTTAGATATTCCACCACTAAGAAGTAATACTTCTGGTTTAAATATATTAATAAGATTAGCAACACCAACAGATAAATATTCTATATAATCATCGACTAATTTTATAGCAACATTATCATTTTGGTCTTTAGCATCAAAAACAACTTTTGCAGTCATATTTTCAAGATTATTATCTGTTAAAGTGTTTAAGAGAGATGATGGATTTTCTTTAGCAGCTTTTTTAGCATCTCTAATAAGAGCAGAAGCAGAAGCATAAGCCTCTAAACAACCTTTGTTGCCACAAGTACAAGCTTCACCATTGTGAACAATCGTTTGATGTCCAAGCTCAGCTCCACCAGCGTAAAACCCAGAATAGATTTTATTGTTAATGATTATGCCACCACCAACACCAGTGCCTAAAGTAAGAATAATTAAATCGCTATGTCCTTTACCAGCACCAGCAACTAGCTCACCAAGAGCAGCACAGTCAGCATCATTAGCAAAGAAAAATGGTATATCCATATTTACTTTTTTGCATAAACCTTGCATATAAGAACTAACATTAAAATCTTTCATAGGTATGTTATTAGAATAGTTTATAATACCTTTTTTACCATCAACTTCTCCAGGTATACCCATACCTATACCTTTTAAAGAATTTTTATCTAGACTAAACTCTTCTATTAATATTTGACACATATCAATAATATCATCAAATATTTCTTCAGTTTTTCTAGTAGTTAAAGTAGGTCTAGTGTAAGATTTTATAATGTTACCTTCGCTATCTACAAGCCCAACAACTATATTTGTACCACCTAGGTCTACACCTATGTATTTCATATAATTCACACTCCTAAAATAAAGTATCTTATATAGTTATATAAACATTATAATTTAATTATAAAAGACTGTAAAGACTAATATTTTAAAATAATATAAAAAATAATTATAATAAATTAAATAAAATTAAAATTTTCAAATAGGATAATTTTTATTATTTTGACTAATCAAAAAATTATTAAATATATTGTAAAATATGTAAATAAAGTGTATAATATAATTTGCTTATATATAATTTATAAAAATTATTATTAATAGTAATATCCTTTAATATTTAAAAATAACTTAAAATAAATAGTTATGAATTTATATGAATTTTTTGTTAAAATATAGTGAGTATATATTGTACAAGCTATAAGGGTATTTTATCTAAAACTTAAAAATGACAATAGTTATGTAACTACATTATCAGTTATAATTTAATATCCATTTTATGAAATATATCTTTATAAATGGTTTAACTGTTGATTATGTTAAAAGATAATAAGACAAAGGAGAAAAATTATGTATTATTTATTAGAAAGAATTAATAAAACTTGTGAACATATAGCTAAAAATGTTTACAATCAAGAAATACCTTTAGAAAATTATAAATATATTGATGGTAACTATCACAATATAGATAATATTAAAACAGTTAATGAAAATGAATTTAGAGAATTTAAAACAGGTGATTTATGGGGAGGAAGAGATAAACACGGTTGGTTTAAATGTAGTGTTGAAGTTCCTAAAGAATTTGAAGGGAAGACTATTGCTTTAAATTTTCATACATTTAATGAGGGTTGGGACGCAACTAATCCACAATTTATATTATATGTAAATGGTGAGCATATTCAAGGATTAGATATGAACCATAAAGAAGTTATACTTTCTCATAATGCTGTTGCAGGTACTAAATATGAAATAGATTTACACGCTTATGCAGGTATGTTAGCAGATAAATTAGCTACATTACATGGTAAACTTGTTGTTATAGATATGGCATCTAGAGAATTATATTTTAATATGAAGGTGCCAGCTGATGTATGTAAAGAACTAGATGCAAATGATAAGAGAAGAATAGATATGATTACAGTTTTAACAGAAGCTTGTAATTTAGTAGACCTTAGACAACCAAAGAGTGAGTTATATCACGAAAGTGTTAAAAAGGCTAATGAATTTTTAAATGAAAAATTTTATGGAGAGCTTTGTGGACACGAAGATTGTATAGCTACTTGTGTAGGACATACACATATAGACGTTGCTTGGCTTTGGACTGTTGCTCAAACAAGAGAAAAAGTTGCAAGAAGTTTTTCCACTGTGTTAAAACTTATGGAAGAATATCCAGAATATGTGTTTATGTCTTCTCAACCACAGTTATATAAATTTTTAAAAGAAGACCACCCAAAGGTATATGAAAGAGTTAAAGAAAAAGTTAAAGAAGGCGTTTGGGAAACAGAAGGGGCTATGTGGCTTGAAGCAGATTGTAATGTTACTTCTGGTGAGTCTTTAGTAAGACAAATTTTACATGGTAAAAGATTTTTTAAAGAAGAATTTAATGTAGATAATGAAATTTTATGGTTACCAGATGTTTTTGGTTATTCAGCAGCATTACCTCAAATTCTTAAAAAATCTGGTATTAACTACTTTATGACTACAAAAATTTCTTGGAACCAATTTAATAAAATACCTAATGATACATTTATGTGGAAAGGTATTGATGGTACAGAAATATTTACTCATTTTATTACAGCTACAAATCCAGGAGAGCCTAAAACATCATTTAATACTACTTATAATGGACATATACAAGCAGATGCTGTTATGGGTGCTTGGAGAAGATACCAAAATAAAAATATTAATGATGATGTATTAATATCTTTTGGTTGGGGAGATGGTGGTGGTGGAGCCACTTTAGAAATGCTTGAAAATGCAAGAAGATTTGCAAAAGGTATTCCAGGAGCACCAAAGGTAAAAATGGGTACATCTTTAGATTATTTTAAAAGATTAGAAAGTAAAGTTAAAGATAGTAAAAAGCTTAAAAAATGGAATGGAGAACTTTACCTTGAATATCATAGAGGAACTTACACTTCTATGGCAAGAAATAAAAGAGATAACAGAAAATGCGAAAATCTTTACACAGCTTTAGAAAAATTAAGCTCTTTAAATATGCTTTTTGGTGAAGAATATCCACAACAAGAAATAAATAATTCTTGGGAAACTATTTTATTAAACCAATTCCACGATATTATACCAGGTTCGTCTATAAAAGAAGTATATGATGTTACAGAGGTAGAATATAAAGAGCTTTTAGATAAGGGTAATAATATTTTACAAAATAATATTAAAGCTCTTGCCTCTAAAATTAATTTAGATAGTAAAAGTGTTATTGTAAATAATACATTAGGATTTACAAGAAGTGATGTTGCTACATTTGATATGCCAGAAGGATTTAAAAATATATCTGTATTAGATGAAGATAATAATAAAATTGATTGTCAAATAACAAGAGATGATAAAGTTATTTTCTTTGCTAAAAATATACCAGCTAATGGTTACAAAGCATTTAAAGTTGTAGATGAAGAAAGCTCAAAAGATGTATTAGATTGTACTAAATCTAATATAGAAAATGACTTCTTTAAAATTAGTCTTGATGAAAAAGCAAATATTACATCTTTTGTACACAAACAATCTAATAGGGAATTATTAAAAGAAGGTAGGTTAGGTAATGAGCTTCAAGCTTTTGAAGATAAGCCTATGTGCTTTGATAACTGGGATATTGATATTTTCTACAAAGAAAAAATGTGGTTAGTAGATGATTTACAAAGTGCAGAAGTTATAGAAAATGGTCCTGTTAGGGCTACTTTAAAAATAGTAAGACAATTTTTAACTTCTACAATTACTCAGTATATGCATATTTATAAAGATATTGAAAGAGTAGATTTTGAAAATGTTGTGGATTGGAAAGAAAAAGATGTATTATTAAAGGTATGTTTCCCTATAGATATTAATACAAGTGAAGCTACTTATGAAATACAATATGGTAATGTAAAAAGACCTACACACAACAACACAACTTGGGACATAGCTAGATTTGAAGTTTGTGGGCATAAATGGGCAGATTTATCTGAAGAAGGATTTGGTGTGTCTATGTTAAATGAATCTAAATATGGACACGATATTATAGAGGGGGATATGAGATTAACACTTATAAAATCTACTTGTGACCCTAATCCAGATGCAGATAAAGAGATGCATTATTACACTTATTCTATTTATCCACATATGGGCGATTGGAGAGAGGCAAATACAGCTATGCAAGCTTATAACTTAAATAATCCATTATTTACTATTGTAGAAGATGCTCATAATGGTAGCTTAAATAAAGAGCTTAGTTTTGTAAATGTAAATAAAGAAAATGTTATGATAGAGGTTATTAAAAAAGCTGAAGATAGCCAAGATTTAATTGTAAGATTATATGAATACCATAATAAGAGAACAAATGCTACATTAAGTTTCTTTAAAGAAATTGAAAAAGCTTATGAATGTGACCTTATGGAAAATAACATTGAAGAAATAAATGTAAGTAACAAAGAATTTTCATTTGAAATTAAACCTTATGAAATTAAAACATTTAAAATTAAATTAAAATAATTATCAGAAATTTTATTTAAAATACACATTAGGATAAAATATTTTATCTTAATGTGTATTTATTAATTTCATTAATTATTAAGATTAAAGGGGGATTTTTATATGGAACAATTAAAATATCGTGAAATACTAAACCAACAGTTTAAAAGTTATATGGGTAATCCAGTTAAGTTTAAAGAATATAAAATAGATGAAAATAAATTATATCTAAACTTTACTAATCGTATGATTACATTAAATTTTTATGGAGATGGAATAGTTAAAGTTTTCATATCTGATATATATGAAGAAGCAAAGCCAACAGGTGCAGTTTGCTATAATGATATTTATAAAGATATAAATGTAAATTTAGAAGAGGGTAATATTATTATAAAATGTAAAGAGGGATATATTTATGTAGATAAATATACAACAGAAATAACATTTTTAGATTTAGATAAAAATATTATTTGTAGAGATTTTCAGCCAAGCTTTGTAGATGAAAATGGGCATATATTTATAACAAAAGAAAATGATGCAATTGCATATTATGGTTTTGGAGAAAAAGGTGGAGAACTTAATAAAAAAGGTTGTTATATGGAAAATTATAATACAGATGACCCAGAAACAGATGATAATTCTGTAATGTACTATAAAACAATACCTTTTTATGTGGCCGTTAAGAAAAATCATACGTATGGGATATTTTTTGATAATAGTTTTAGAAGCTATTTTGATATGGGAAAAAGTTATAGAGATAGGATATTTTTTGGAGCAAATGGGGGGCAAATCCAATATTATTTTATATTTGGTAAAAATATAAAAGATGTGGTAAGAAGATATACACTATTAACAGGTAGAATGGATATGCCACCTTTATGGAGCTTAGGATATCAACAATGTAGATTTAGTTATTTTTCTAAACAAGAAGTAGGAGAGTTACTGGATACATTTGAACAAAAAGATATACCAATAGATGTAGTTTATTTAGATATAGACTATATGGATGGGTTTAGGGTAATGACTTTTAAATCTCCAGAATTTGATGGTATAGGTGAGGCTATACATAATTTTAAGGAAAAAGGCATAAAAACTATTACAATATTAGACCCTGGTGTAAAAGTAGATGAAAATTATAGTGTATATAACAGAGGATTAGCTGGAGATTATTTTACAAAAACTTTAGATGGTAAAGTTTTTATTGGAGCTGTTTGGCCTAACGATAGTGCATTTCCAGATTTTTCTAATGAGCAATGTAGAAAATGGTGGAAAGAGGAACTTAAACAATTTATAACAAAATATAATATAGATGGTATATGGAATGATATGAATGAGCCTTGTGTATTTAATAATGAGTATAAAACTATGTTAGAAAATTGTTTACATAACAGTGACTATGGTATTATTGAACATAAGGAATTCCATAATAGATATGGTTTTGAAATGAGTAGAGCTTCTTGTGAAGCACAACAAGAATTATATCCTAACAAAAGAGGTTTTTCTATGACTAGAGCTACTTATGCTGGTGGGCAAAGATATTCTTCTGTTTGGACAGGAGATAATATGAGCCTTTGGCAACAGCTTAGAATGTCTATTACTATGAATTGTAATCTTGGTATTAGTGGCTTTGCTTTTGTAGGTAATGACGTATCTGGTTTTGGTTTAGATAGTACAGAGGAATTATTTATAAGGTGGAATCAACTAGGCACATTTTTACCAATACTTAGAAATCATTCTAATATGTATACTAGAAGACAAGAACCTTGGGCTTTTGGAAAAAGGGCAGAGGATATAGCTAAAAAATGTATAAAACTTAGATATGAACTTATGCCTTATCTTTATAATTTATACTATCAAGCACATAAACTAGGTTTTCCTATTTTTAGACCAATGGTTATGGAGTTTCAAGATGATATAAATGTTTTAGACCTAAAAGAGCAATTTATGTTTGGTAATGCTATGTTAGTAGCTCCTGTTGTATATGAAGGAGAGAGGAAAAAGGTTGTATATTTGCCAAAAGGTAATTGGTACAACTATTTTACTAATGAAAAATTTAAAGGTGAAAAAACATATAATTTACAATGTGAATTAGACGAAGTTTTATTATTTGTAAAAGAGGGTTCTATAATACCAGTTTACGAGCAAGAATATAAAAATACTAAAAATAGACCTAATGAAGTAACATTTAAAATATATGGTGATAATGCTAAAACATTATATTATTATGATGATGGAGAAACAAATGACTATTTACAAGATAAATATAATCTTTGTGAAGTAACTTTTGAAAATAATAGCTATAATGTTAATTATGTAGTTAAGTCTATTTCAGAAGAAAAATTTAACTTTAAGAGAGATAATAATATGCTTTAATATAATTTATAGAATAAAATGCAATAAAAATTGCATTTTATTCTATAATATTTTTAAAAAATTGTTCCGAGTTTATGCCATTAGGACGGTTAAACCTACCTAAGTTATAGAGAATATCTGGATTATTTCTATCTATTATATTTACAACTTGAGCACAATTAAAAATAACGGAAAAATCTAAATCTTTTATTATTTCTTTAGTTTCTTTACTAAATCTCCCAAAAGGGTATGTAAATATTTTTAAATTAGAACCAGTATAGTTTGTTATTTTATCTTGTAATTTTAATACATCTTTAGTTAAGAAGTTTCTATATTGTTCCACATCTTCTCCAGGATTTTTACTACAACCTTTACGACCTTTGTCAATAGTATGTAAGTCATATGTGTGATTTCCTATTTCTACTATTCCGCTATCGGCTAATTCATTTATTTGTTTCCATGTTAAATATGAATAGTTTATATTGTGGTCTTCGTTTTCAGTATAAGTATCTGTATATGAGCCAACAACAGATAGAACTGCTTTTAAATCATATTTTTTTAATATAGGGTAAATATACTCATTAAAACTTTCGTGGCCATCATCAAAAGTTATCATAACAGGCTTATCTGGTAACGGTTCATTATTATTTACATAGTCTAAAAGTTGTTTAACACTTATAGTTTCATAACCTTTTTCTTTTAAATATAACATATCTTTTTCAAATTGTTCAGGTTTAATAGTAAAGTCATTTAATCTACTTTCGCTTTTAGATATGTGATGGTACATAATTATAGGTAATTTTATACCATTATTAGATGTATCATTATAGCAAGGTAAGGTGTTGTTATAAATATAGTTAAAAGAAAAAATAAGGCTTAAAAACAATATTATAAATATTATTATCTTTTTAAAAGAAAAATTATGTACATATTTATTATTTAAGTTTTTAAGGTTAATCATTTTTTTCCTCCATTCTTTTTAAAAATTTTTCTATACTTTCTATTGTTTCTTTATCAAAAAAGTGTTCAATTTGTTCTACTAAATATAAGTTATTTTTATTATTTATTTTATTAAAAAATTTACATAGTATATTATGTCTTTTTAATAGATAATTACCTAAATTTTTACCATCATATGTTAAATTTATTTCTCCATATTTTTCTTTTTCCACCAAATTTAAGTCTTTTAATTTTTCTATCATTTTAGATACAGAGGATGATTTAATGTTTAATAATTTTGCAAGTTCTGTTATTTTAATATTTTCTTTGTTTGTTCTGTAAATCATTTCTATATAATCTTCCATAGCAAAAGTTATAGTGTTTGTTCTTTCTAAATCATAGGCTTTTTGTGTTTTAAAAATAAAATCAGCTCCTTTTTGTAACATTTAAAAAGTTTTTTAATATAATACATAAAAGTTTCCTTAAACTAAATATATTAAGAGGAGAATTTATTATGAATAAAATAATGTTAAATGATTTAGAACTTGGTAAAAGCTGTTATATAAGAAAAATATTTTTAGAAGAAAATATAAAAAGAAGATTACAAGAGCTTGGATTTATAGATGGTAGTCTTGTAAAGTGTGTATTAAAAAGTCCATTAAATGAACCTGTGGCATACTTTGTAAAGGGGACTATGATAGCTCTTAGAGAAGATGTAACAAAAAATATATTAGTAGAAAGAGTATAGTATTAAACATAATTGTAAATATTTCAATTTAAAAATTAAGTTAATTTAAAAAATACTATTAACTAAAAAATAAGATATATTTAATTTAAATAACTTAAAAATTTATAAAAAAATAAACGAAAAAAATTATTTTATGTTTAAATTCACAAAAATATAATTTGAGTAAATTTGGATGATATTAATATTGACAATTTTTGAATAAAATGTTATATATATAATATACATTATGTATAATTTGTTTTAGGGATTAAAAAATAAAAAAGGAGGAGTTTTATTATGAAAAAGAAATTTATTAAAAATGTTACGATTTTTTTATCTGTATTGTTTATTACACAAACTATATTAAGTGGTTGTAGTATGAATAGCTCTAAAGTATCTAGTGTTGATAAAAAAGTTTTAAAAAATGATAGTGTAAAAAATAGTCCTCAAATGAATAAAGAGGGGTTACCAATAGTAGATAAAGACAGTTATCAATTTTCTTTATTTGTAGATAATAGAACGCCTTTAGATAATCAATTTGTATGGCCTATGTTGGAGGAACAGACAAATATTAAAGTGGATGTACAACAGTATCCTTATGAAATAGCGAAAGAAAAATATGGGTTGGCTTTAAGCTCTGGAGATTATACGGATGTTATTGGTGGTTGGTGTATATCTCCAACAGACATTTTAACATATGGTGTTAATATGGGTATATTTATACCATTAGAAGATTATTTTGAAAAGTATGCCCCTAATATTATGGAAGTCTTAGAAATGCCAGGAGTTAGAGAAACGATGACTGCTCCAGATGGTCATATTTATGCTATACCATTTGTTTCAAAATCTCCAAAGGTACATTTTAACCCATATATTAATCAAAAATGGTTAGATAACTTAGGGCTAAAAATGCCTACTAATACAGAAGAATTAAGAGAAGTTTTACATAAATTTAAAACTGAAGATGCAAATGGAAATGGAAATCCTAATGATGAAATTCCATTTTCAGCAGATCCTAATAATAAGCATTTAGGACTTCTTGCTGGTTGGTTTGGATTGCCAATAGATTCATCAGGATTTACTATGATAGATGGTAGGCTTGAGTTTGGAGCAAATAGAGAAGAATACAAACAATTTATAGAATATATGGCAAGTTTAAATTCAGAGGGATTACTTGATAAAGAATTATTTACACAAGATTTAGCTACTTGGAAAGGAAAAGGTGAGCAAGATTTATATGGTGTATCTATAGCTTATTGGAGTGCTGACTTTAAAAAAATACCTTTAAATGAAGTGCCAGATTTTAAGCCATTACCAGTTTTAAAAAGTCCACAGTGTGATGATCCTAAATGGCTTGCATTTACTACTGGAATACAGACATTAAAAAGTCAAGCAGTTATTACAGATAAAGCTAAAAATCCAGAAATTATTGTTAGATGGTGGGATAATCTTTATGAAGTAGATAATTCATTCCAAGCAAAAAATGGACCTTTTGGAAAAACTTGTGAGAAAATAGGTGAAAATCATTACAAATTATATGATAAATCAAAATTATCAGATGAAGATAATGATAAATATAGTTTTGATAATATATTTTGTCAAGCATTGCCAACTAATATTCCACCAGATTTAAAACTAGATAAGGAAACACCGGATCTTTATGATGAAAAGAAAGATACAGATGAGCTTTACGAACCATATTTTGTAGATGGTGTAATAGAAGATTTTTGGGTACCATCAGAATATTCTGCTAAATTTGCAGAGTACTCTAAATCTATAACAGATTATATTAATCAAAAGACAGCGGCTTGGATTAGTGGTCAAGCTGATGTTAATAAAGAGTGGAATGATTATTGTAAACAACTAGAAAAATTAGGATTACAAGAATATATTAAAATACGCAAAGAAGTAATAGGTCAAATTTAATAAAATAGGTTGTTTATCATTAGTTTTAATAAAAACTTGTTTGTTATTAAAATATGATATTATTAATTTTATAAATATAATATTTTATTTTTAAATGGTACTAAAAATGGTAAGTAATTTTAGAATATAATAAATTAAAGACAAAAAAGTGTATAAAACAATCTAAAAAAATAAGAGCTAAAAAATTAGCTCTTATTTTATATATTATTTATTATCCTAATAATTGAGTAATGTTATTAGGAGCTTGGTTAGCTTGAGCAAGAATAGATGTAGCAGCTTGTTGAAGAACATTAGCTTGTGTTAAGTTCATCATTTCCTTAGCCATATCTGTGTCTTCTATACGAGATCTAGCAGCACTTAAGTTTTCACTAGATAAGTCTAAGTTTTTAATTGTATATTCAAGTCTGTTTTGGTTAGCCCCAAGTTTAGCTCTTTGTTCTGTGACATGTTTCAAAGATTCATCAATGTTTTCTAATAGGTTAGAATATTCTTTACCTTTGTCTGATACTTGTTTTTGGTTTACAGAGTATGTTCCTGCTAATCTACTATTATTTGAATCTACAAAGTTAAGAATAAGAGATTTATCATTATTTGTTTTAGCTGTACTAATATTTTCATCAGCAAGTAAATTTTGAAGTTCATCTATTGTACTAAAGCCACCATAAGTATTTTTTGCAGCATTAGCATCAGCTACTTTTGTAAATGTCTTACCACCTATTGTTACTGTCTCTCCATCTTTTAACCCATCAACATTTATTGTTCCATGGTTTCCAACAACTCTATCTGTATTTTGAGTTGAACCAAGGTTAACTGGATTACCACCATTTACATCCTTCCCTTTATCTGTTTGACCATAAGTAATTATAATATCAGTAGCAGCACCAGCAGCACCAGCAGCACCAGTTCCAATTACAATTTCACCACCTGGAGAATTTGCTTCAATAACTAATTTATCAGCGCCACTTGTAGATACTTTGAAATCTTTTACAAACTCAGAATTTTCACTTAATCCCTTAGCAATAGCTTGTTGAACCTGTGTTTTATCAAATTTTTGATTAGCTGCTGTTACAGCTGAACTTGATAGATCAATATCATATGTAAGATCTTTTTCAACGCCATTAACTAAAGCCTTTATCTTAACGGTTGCTGTTGTTAACTTTTCATCGTTAGTAGCACCATTTATATCTGCTATTGTACCTGATGTTACCTTTGTTGTTTCAGTTCCACTAATAGCACCAACCTGAGAAGACTTAGCATTCAAATCAACTTTTTTCTCAAGACCAAATGCGTCCATTATCTCATCTAATCCTATCCCATACGCTGACATATTCCCTATAGACAAGTCTAAC
>JAHALF010000011.1 GCA_018371275.1 Clostridiales bacterium | reverse complement strand
ATAGGTACTAAAGGTCGAGTGCTTGTCCAAAGATAAGGTTTAAATCGGGAAAAGCTTTTATGGCTAGTGTTTGTTATTATTTTAATGTAAATATAAGAATTATTTAAAATATTATATGATTAGTTAATTCTAAAGATAATATTTTTTTTCTATATTTAAATAAAAAATTAATTATAATTTAGGGGTGTGGTCAAATGGTATGACAGAGGTCTCCAAAACCTTTAGCGAGGGTTCGATTCCTTCCACCCCTGTATTTTGAGATATGGGTTGCCATATCTTTTTTTATATTTAAAATTATATAAAATAAAAGGTGTAGATTTTCTACACCTTTTATTTTGATTTTATATATTATTCTATATAAAGATTAGTTAAATTATAAAGAATAACAGCAAGTTCTGCTTTTGTAACAGGTTTTTGTGGATTAAAGCTTTTACCATCACCTTTTAATATAGCAACTTCTGCTAATAGTTGGAAATTATCTTTAGCAAATGGAGATATATTATCATTTATAGTAATTGATTTACTTTCTAATTCTACATTATAAGCTTTTATAACATTACCAATCATAAGAGCAATATCTTCTCTTTTTAAAATTTCTGTATCATTGTATTTTTTATTAGCATTATTAGAAGTAATACCATATTCTTCTAAATTGTTAGAATCTAAACCTAAAAGTTTTTGTAATATTGTTTTAAATTCACCATAAGTAACTGTATTGTTAGGATAAAAATTGTCACTATTTTCAAATATGTCTAAAGCTTTAAAATAATAAATACTTTCATTAGCCCAATAAGGAGGTTCAATTTCTGGTACATCACTATATAAAGTTACTTCTTTGTCTTCTTTTAAGTATAAGAAATTATCTAAAGATATAGGTTTTATTTTATTATTATCTTTTTTAATATCTTCTTTATTAGTTATAACTTGAGTACGGTTACCAGGCATTTCGTATGTAAAGCTACCGCTATTTTGTTCTGTTAAATATGTAATATAGTCAGCTAAAACAACATCTAAAACTTCACCTTCTGCAATATGATTTAAGTTACTAAGGGCAGTATATCCATCACCACCAGCAATAACAAAGTCATTAGATGCTAAAGCTATTTCTGTTTTATTATCTTTTCTATCAAGTAAAGTTTCTTTACCGTTTTCATCTACTAAATATATAGCACTAACTCTTTCACCAGTACCAGCATCTGGATTTTCAGGGTCAAAAGCAGTTTTATTAAGGTCTATTTCTATTCTCATACCACTAATTTGTGGAAATCTACCATCAAGACCACTTATGTTACCATTAGCATCTATCTCCATTTTGCAAACACCATTTTCTAATGCATTATATAAAATATTAGGTGTAACAACTTTTACAGATATAATATTACCAAAAGGTAAAACATTAAATACATCTTCTAATGTTATATCACCAGCATCTATGTTAGCACGAACTCCGCCACCATTTTGTAATGAAACAACAGGGTAATTTTTATATTCTGTATTTGATAGTAAATTTTTAGTGCTATAAACCATAGCATCAGCTATTAAATCACCCATAGGTGTTTCTTCTATACGACAAAGCCTTGTTCCTTCTTTATCAAAAGCATAAAGGTCAGTTTTTGTATTACCTATAACTTTTTGTAATTTTTTAGTTACTTCATCATTATAATTATTATATATTTTAGAAACTTCCTCATTAGCAGGGTTTTCCTTAACAACTGTTTCCATATCTAATAATTCTGTTTTTATATCAACATCGTTATTATTAAAGTTTAATGTAACTTTACCAAGATTTTTTAAAGCTGTTCCAGTTTGAACAATTGTAGTATCATTTACTTTTTCTTGAATAATAGTATGGCTATGACCATCTATAATTAAATCTATACCATCTACTTCTTTAGCCAAGTCTAAACTAGTAGGAGAGCTAGATTTATCATCTCCAATATGAGTAATAGCTATAATAGCATCAACATTTTCAGATTTTAAAAGCTCTACTTGTTTTTTTGCTACTTCTACAACATCTTTAAATTGAGTACCATTTAAGTTTTTAGGGTTAGTTTTATAGTAAGTTTCTTCAGTTGTCAAACCAAAAATACCTATTTTTTTACCATTAACTTCTTCTATAACATTAGCACCATTTCCATTTATGCCATTTAATATTAGGTTGCCTTTAGCATCTAAAACATTTGCTGCAAGAGGCGTAAATTTAGCTTTTTTCATATTTTCCACAGCTTTTTGTGAGCCAAAGTCAAATTCATGGTTGCCAAGAGTGATAGCATCATATCCAGTAGCATTCATAATATCTATTATAGCCTCTCCTTGAGTATATGTTGCTAAAGAGCTACCTTGCGTACAGTCACCAGCATCTAACAATAAAGAGTTTTTAGTATTGTCTTTTAAAGTTTTTACATTAGCTAAGTTTTGTACAGAACCATGCATATCATTTGTATGATATATAACTATGCTGTCTTGTTCTGAGCCAAAAATATTAATAATTTGGGAAGAAGACATTACTAATGACAATGATAATGCTAAAGATAAGCTTTTCATTGATTTTTTGCTTACAAATTTTTTCATAATTAATAAGACCTCCTTTAATAATATTACAGCTTAATATTATCATTTATATAAAAAATTGTCAATAATATACAACAATATAAAATTTATTACAACAAATATATAATATATATATACTAGATTAGTTAAAAAACATACATTCATTGACAATATATATAATGTGTATTATAATTAATTAATTATAGATTTTTAATAAAAACTATAATATTTATATATAGGAGTGATATTATGGAATTTAGTAGATTATATGAAAGTACACTAGATACTATAACAGATAATAGTAATAATTCATTTGTAGTATTTTATGGTGTTAATGTTGATAATGAAAATACTATAAGAGATACACTACATACATTTATTAAAAATGTAGTAGAAAAAGAAAAAGAATATGTTATATTAGAAAACACTTTTGAGCTAACAGATGAAGATTATTCATTAATAAAAGGTAATGATGATATAGAAAAAAGAATACAAGTAGCATATAATATACTAGAGCTTAAAGAAAATATAACTAAAGAAGAAAAACAACTTATTATTAATACTGTAAAAGAATATATTATAAAAAATGAAATAACATTTAAAGAAAGACCTTTAATAGTAGCATATGGTGACTTTTATAGAGAAGACTTATTATTTTTAGACTTAGTAAATATTATGGGTGCTAATGTTATTGTTTTTGATTTAGAAAAGTTAAATATTGATTATTGGAGAAAAAAAGAAGGATATACTATATATGAAGGTAGATTTGAATATAATGGTTCAATATTTGATGCAATAGATAATGGTGTTTTAATAAGCTCTAAATCTACAGATTGTAAAATACATAATGATAAAATAGTAAATGATTATTTAGATGATGGCTTTTATTCTAAAGAGCAACTATCAAAGTTTAAATCGGTTGGAGTACATATAAATGCTTCACGTTTTGATATAATACCTATTATAAAAGAGCCAGCATCTTTAAGAGATGGTTTTAAATTAGTAAAAGATGAACAAAAAGTTATAATACCTTGCTTTTGTACTTTAATAAATGGTAGACATAAATATTTAGAGGAATATCATAATTTTATAGATGAAATTATTAATGAAAATGATTTAGATATTTTATTAAAACAACCAGCAGATTTTATTATAAAATGTGTAAATAAAGAAAATTTAGATTTTGATATAAATAATTGTTATAGCACTAATAGTGATAATAATGCTATAACTCTATATTTTGACAAACTATTTGATTTAGATATTTATAAAAATGATGATTTACCTTTAGTTTTACAGCAAAATATAGTTGATACATCTTTAGAAATAAAGGATAGTTTAAACTTAAATTTAGATGATTATAAAATATTATTAACAAATTTAATATCAATGGATAGTAAGTTTAAACATATATTAAATGCTAGAGATTGTTCTGGTCAAGTGCCTAGAATTGTTGTTATAGATAATTTTAATATATCAAATAAACATTTAATTTATTTTATGGTTACTTTAGCAAAACTTGGTATAGATATTATTTTTATGAGTACAAAAGGTATATTTAATATAGAAAACTATTTACCAGAATATATGATAAATATTATAAGTTTAGACAAATATGATGAGGACAATAATATGTTATTAACGTATAAAGATACAGGGATAACAAAGACTTTAAATAGTCTTAAGTATAAAATGTTAAATACGTTAAAAAATAAATAATTATAAAGGGGTGTTATTATGGACGAAATACAACCAATTAATACACAAGAAATAAAACCATTAGATGAAAGAAAAGAGCAATTAAAACAATTACCACAAGTTATTAGTTTATCTAATAGTATAGATTTGACAAATCCAACGGAAATAACAAAGTATGGATATGAACCTAGTGAAAATTTATCTAAAATAAATGATAGGATTTTAGAAGATATAAAAAGGGTAAAAACAGAAGAAGTAGGAGAAATGTTAGTAAAGCTTACTAATATTATGAAATCTTTTGATTTACAAGAAATAAAAGACTATGAAATCAAAGAAAAAAAGAGTTTTTTAGATAAGATAAAAGAAAAGTTTAATAGTGTTAAAGAAGATATTTATGAAAAGTATAATTCTTTAAGTAAGCAAATAGAAGGTGTAGGAACATTATTAAATAAGTATAGCTCAGATATAGCCACATCTAATAAAATGTTACAGGCTCAATTTGATGCTACAAGGAATTATATGAGTGAGCTTGAATATTATATAGTGGCTGGGGAAATGGCATTAGAAAGAGTAGAACAAGAGAAAATTAAATTGTCAACAGATGTTACAATAAGTGACCAAGATAGAATGGCTTTAGAAAGTCAAATAAGCTTAGCACAAGATTTACTTACTCAAAGGATATTAGATTTAAGCGTATCTCAAAATGTAGCTATGCAAATTATACCTATGATAAATATGATGGTTGCTACAAATTCTAATTTAAATATAAAAATAGATTCTGCTTTTATAACAACTTTACCTATATTTAAAGTAAGTGTAATAAATGCTATTACGCTTAGAAGACAGGCTATACAAAATCAAGCTATATCTCAAGCAGAAGATTTTACAAAACAATTATTTGAAAAAACAGTTCAACAAACAGTTGATAATACTAAAAATGTTAAAAAATCTGCCTCTAGTCCTGTTATTAGTATAGAAACATTGGAGAAAACTTATAATACTATAATAACAGGTATAGAAGAGGTAAAACAGATAGATGAACAAAATAAGCAAGAAAGGTTACAAAATATAAGAAAGTTAGAAGAGCTTAAGACAAAAATGATACACCAAAATTAAATAAATAATTGGGAGAGTTATATATGAAGAATTTAAAAAAACTATTAAAGATTATTCCATTAGTATTTTTTATATTTGTAGGTAACTTTTATTATGAAGTTGAGGGGAAAAGTAGAAGTTCTAGTAGCAGAAGCTCAAGTAGTAGAAGTAGCAGTTCAAGGTCTAGTAGTAAAAGTTCAAGCAGTAGAAGTAGTAGCTCAGGGATAAGTAGTAAAAGCTCAAGCAGTAGAAGTAGTAGCTCAGGAATAAGTAGCAAAAGTTCGAGTAGTAAAAGTAGTAGCTCAGGAACAAGTAGTAAAAGTAGTAACTCAGGAACAAATAGCAAAAGTTCGAGTAGTAAAAGTAGTAGCTCAGGAACAGGTAGTAAAAGTTCGAGCAGTAAAAGTAGTAGCTCAGGAACAAGTAGTAAAAATGAAAGCTCATCAAGTTCAAAAAATGACAAATCATCTAATGGTAGAAGTAGCTTAGATGTTAATACTAGTAAAAATTATTCTCCTAAAGAAAGTAAAAGTTTAAAAAATCAAAAAGTAGGAAATAAAAATATAAAAGTAAGTGATGTAGAAGAAGTATTTGAAAGTAAAGGAATAAATCCTACAACAACAAAAAAATATTATTATCCAAATACTTATAGACGTTCTATACTAGATAATCCATTTGTAAAATACTATTTAGTCTATAATGTAGTAGATGATGTAGTAGAAATGGTAACAGATAATAACGGTTATAAAGAAGAACAAATCATTGGGGTTGTATCTAATGAAAATGGTGAAGAAGAAATAATTATGTTTGAAGAAGAACCCAAAAATAATAGAGGATACTTTAGCATTACAAATATAATAATACTAATTATTATAATAATTTTATTGTGGGTATTTATATCATACAAAAGAATATTTTCTAAAAAATAATAAAAAGTTGTGCATATGCACAACTTTTTATTATTTTTCATCTTTTTTATTTATGTTTGTTTCTGCCATTATATAAATAGGCCTTTTTTTAACTTCTAAATATATTTTACCAATATATTCTCCAAGTACACCACAAGATAATATTATTATACCACCTATAAAAAGGTTAATTGTTATAATAGAAGCATACCCAGGTACATCTATACCTAATATTAAAGTTTTTAAGATTATATATATTAAGTATATAAAAGAAAAACAAGAAATAAAAAATCCTAATATAGATGCTATTTTTAAAGGAAATGTAGAAAAGGCAGTTATTCCATCTATTGCATAAGAAAATAGTTTAAAAAAGTTCCATTTGCTAACACCACCAGCACGCTCTACATTTTCAAAGCTTATCCATTTTGTATTAAATCCAACCCAGCTAAATATGCCTTTTGAAAAACGTTGCACTTCGCTAAGTGCTAGTATAGCATTAACCATTTTTCTAGTCATAAGTCTAAAATCTCCAGCACCATTTGGCATATTAACTTCAGATATTTTGTTAGTTATTTTATAAAAATTGTTAGTAAAAAATGTTCTAAGTTTGCCATCTCCTGTTCTATCAGAGCGATATCCACCGCAACAGTCATATCCTTGTTCTATATAGCTTACCATTTTTGGTATCATAGTAGGTGGATTTTGCATATCAGAATCCATTATTAATACCATATCACCACTAGATTGTTTAAGGCCTGCATACATAGCAGCTTCTTTACCAAAGTTTCTTGAAAAGGATATATATTTTACTTTTGTATCTTTTTTGGATAAATTTTTTAATATATAAAGAGTATCATCATAACTACCATCATCAACAAATATATAGTTAAATTGATAGTTTGGCATAGTAAGTATTATTTCTTCTACAGCATTATAAAATATATTTAAAACTTGGCTTTCATTGTAACAAGGCACAACAATATCTATATTTTTCATTTTTTCACCCTCATACTAATTGTATAAAATCGTATATATTATAACACAAAAAGCTATTTTTAAAAACTATTATTTTATATTTTATAAATAATTATATATTTAATAAAATTTTTTATAGTAAAAAATCCTTAAATATTATATAATATTTAAGGTTATATTAATAATTTAGAAAATAATGTGGGAGGGTATTATGAAAATATTATTAGAGCTTTTTATTGTATTTTTCAAAATAGGTTCTTTAACCTTTGGAGGAGGTATAGCTATGTTACCTATGTTACAAAGAGAGTTAGTAGATAATAAAAAATGGACAACAGAAGAAGAGCTTATGGATTATTACTCTATAGGGCAATGCACACCAGGTATAATAGCTATAAATACAGCAACATTTATAGGATATAAGATAAAAGGTAAAATAGGTGCAATATTTTCCACTTTTGGTATCGTATGTCCTTCACTTATAATAATTATTATTATAGCAGGCTTTATTAAAAATTTTTTATATATAAAGTGGGTAATGTATGTTTTTGCTGGTATAAAGATAGCTGTTGCAGGGTTAGTATTAGATGCTTTTATTAGTTTATTTAAGAAAAATGTAAAAAATAAGATAGCATTTTTATTGTGTATTTTAGCTTTTATACTAAATTTTGTTTTAAAAATATCACCTGTATATATTATTTTTGCTTGTGTTATTTTTAGTATATTTTTTACAAAATATAAAGAGGTTAGGGAGGATAAAAAATGATATATATAGAGCTTTTTGTAGAATTTTTTAAAATAGGGCTTTTTTCAGTTGGTGGTGGGCTTGCAACATTACCATTTTTAAATAAGATAGTAGATACAAAAGGTTGGTATAGTGTATCTGAGCTTACAAATATGCTTGCAATATCCGAATCTACACCAGGGCCTATTGGTGTTAATATGGCAACATATGTTGGCTTTCATATAGCTAGTATTTCAGGTGCATTAGTTGCTACATTTGCTCTTGTTTTGCCATCATATTTAATTATAATAATAATATCAAATTTTTTAACAAAATTTAAAAATAGCCAATATGTAATAAATACTTTTGATATTATAAGACCAGTAGTTACAGGACTTATAGGGGTATCATTTATAACTATATTTAATACAGCAATGTTTTCTTTTGGTATTGATATAAAAAAGATTATTATATTTTTAATTATATTATTTCTTATAATAAAATATAAAAAACATCCAATTTTATATATAGGAATTGGAGCAATATCAGGAATTATATTTAAGCTTAGTTAAAATGTTAGCATAAAATAACTTGTAAAAATTATAATTTATGTTATAATTATAAAAAATTAATTTATAATATAAATTTATATTTATAATAAAAACATTAAGGAGTGATATTAATGGTAAAATTAAATGAAAATTATTTAAACTTAAAAGAAAGCTATCTTTTTTCAGATATAGCTAAAAGAGTGGCTAAATTTACAGAAGAAAATCCAGATAAAAAAGTTATTCGTCTTGGTATAGGTGATGTTACAAAACCTCTTAACAAAGCTGTTATAGAAAACTTACATATAGCAGTAGATGAAATGGCCGATGAAAAAACATTTAAAGGATATGGTCCAGAGCAAGGGTATGACTTTTTAAGAAATGCTATAAAAGATTACTATTGTAGAAAAGGTGTACCTTTAGATGCAACAGAAATATTTGTATCAGATGGTGCTAAATCGGATACTGGTAATATAACAGACCTTTTTTCTGTTGATAATGTTGTTATGATACCAGACCCTGTATATCCAGTTTATGTTGATACAAATATTATGAATAATAGAGAAATTGTATATATAGATGCTAATAAAGATAATGGATTTTTACCTTTACCAGATAATACTAAAAAAGCAGATTTAATATATATTTGTTCACCTAACAATCCAACAGGTGCCTGTTATAATAGAGAACAGTTAAAAATGTGGGTAGATTATGCTTTAGAAAACAATTCTATTATATTATTTGATGCAGCTTATGAATGTTTTATATCCGATGATAGCTTACCTACAAGTATATTTGAAATAGAAGGTGCTAGAAAATGTGCTATAGAGTTTTGTTCTTTATCTAAAACAGCAGGTTTTACAGGTACTAGATGTGGTTATACTATTATTCCTAAAGATATTGTTATAAAAAGCTCTAAAGGCAGTGATATGAGTCTTAATCAAATGTGGAATAGACGTCAAACTACAAAATTTAATGGTGTTCCTTATATTATTCAAAAAGGCGCTGCATCTGTATTTACAGAGGAAGGTATGAAAATGTCTAAAGAAACTATAGACTACTATAAAGAAAATGCAAGAATAATAGCAGATACTATGGAGGAATGTGGAATTAACTATTATGGTGGTGTAAATTCTCCTTATATTTGGTTTGAATGTCCAGATAATATGGGTTCTTGGGACTTTTTTGATAAAATGTTAAATGAAATAGCAGTAGTAGGTACTCCAGGTGTTGGTTTTGGTAAAAATGGTGATGGATACTTTAGACTTTCATCTTTTGGTAGTAGAGAGGCTACTATTGAGGCTATGGATAGATTTAAAACTCTTTTTAAATAATATCTAAATTAAAAAATAATTTGTAATAAAAAAGTGTTAAAAAATGATTTTTTAGCACTTTTTTATATATAATTAAGATTAGCTATACAAAGTCATTAGCAATGTGCCTATTACTATTAATGATAAACCTAATAAAGATTTTTTAGTTAAATTTTCTTTAAAAATTATATAGGATAAACTAATAGAAACTAATATACTTAATTTATCAATGGGAACAACAACACTAACAATACCTTTTTGTATAGCATAATAATAACAAAGCCAAGATGCACCAGTTGCTATTCCAGATAGACAAATAAATATAAATTCTCGTTTATTAATAGTTTTTACTTGACTAAGTTTTCCTTTAGATATCACAATAATAAAAGCCATTAAGAGAACAAAAAAAGTTCTTATTGCTGTTCCTAAATTAGACTCTACATTATATATTCCAATTTTTGCAAGTATAGAGGTTAAAGCTGAAAAAATAGCTGCTAAGAAGGCATAAATTATAAAAGTTTCTTTAACATTAGTTTTTTTTTGTTCTTTTTTTTCTATCATCATAAAAGTACCTATACCAATTAAAACAGTGAATATAATTTTAAAAATTAAGTTATTAGTTTCTTTAAGTATAATAATAGCAAATAATACAGTTAAAATTATACTAGACTTATCAATTGCTACTACTTTATTTATATCTCCAATAGATAGTGCTTTAAAATAACAAATCCAAGATGCGCCAGTAGATAGGCCAGATAATATAAGAAAAATAAAAGATTTTGCATCAATAGATGAAATTGTATTAAAAGAGCCAACTATAAATACCATAATCCAAGAAAAAATTAAAATAATGATAGTTCTTAAAAATGTTGCAACATCGGAATCTGTTTTATTTATTCCACATTTAGCTAAAATAGAGGTAAGACCAGCAAAAAATGCTGATAAAATTGCCATAAAAATCCACATAAAAATCTCCTTTATAAAATTAGCATAAGCTAACATATATTTTAAAAATAACCCACCTAAAAATTAGGTGGGACATTTAAGCTTTAGATATCTTCTGGTAAAACAGGATTATCGCTTTCTTTTCTCATCATATCAAAAGGAGATACAGGGTTATCTACTTTTAATTTAATAATTTGTTGAGGGTGAGGAGCTTCTTCTAATCTATTGCCCTCTGTATCATACATTTCTACAACCTTTTGGCTAAAGTTTTTTCCATTAGTAGTTAAAAACTCTATTTCTTCACCTACAACAAATTTATTTCTTTGTTCTATAATAGCAAATCCAGTTTCTTTGTCATATTCTTTAACAAGTCCTATAAAATCATAAGTTCTAACATAAGAGTTAGATGTGTATACTTGAGCATCTTCGTCTGGTTTTCCAAGGAAAAATCCAGTTGTATAACCACGATAGCTAGATTTTTTAACTTCATCAAGATAATATTCTTTTTTACTTTCATATAAAGCAGGGTCTGTTAAATAATCATCTATTGCCTCTCTATATGATTTTATGACAGAACCAACATAATAAGATGTTTTAACACGTCCTTCTATTTTAAAGCTATATACGCCACTTTCTATAAGCTCTGGTATATATTGTATCATACATAAATCTTTAGAGTTGAAAATGTAAGTGCCTCTTTCATCTTCTTCTATTGGATAATATTCTCCAGGTCTTGTTTCTTCTACAATCTTATATTTCCATCTACAAGATTGAGCACAAGCTCCACGATTTGCATCTCTGTTTGTAAAATAGTTGCTAAGTAAGCATCTACCAGAATAAGCCATACACATAGCTCCATGTACAAATGCTTCTATTTCTATATCTTCCACATTGTCAGCTAATGCTTTTATTTCTTTAAAAGACATTTCGCGTGCCATAACTACTCTTGTAGCACCAAGGCTTTTCCAAAATTTAGCTGTTTGGTAGTTAGTAGTATTGGCTTGTGTGCTTATATGTACTTCCATATTAGGTACCGTTTCTTTAACTATGGAAAATACTCCAGGGTCTGCAACTATAACACCATCTACATTTATTTTTTCAAGTTCTTTTAAATATTTTATAAGTTTTTCATTGTTAATGTCAGAATTGTGTGCAAAAATATTACAAGTTACATATACTTTAGCGTTATGACTATGAGCAAATTTTACACCTTCTTCCATTTCTTCTATTGAAAAATTTTTAGCTTTTGCACGAAGCCCAAAAGCATTACCGCCTAAATATACGGCATCTGCACCATATAATATTGCTACTTTAAGCCTTTCTAAATCTCCAGCAGGAGCTAAAAGCTCAACTTTCTTTTTGTTCATTTATAATCAACCCTTCTATATTTTTAGTTTTATAACAAATAGCAACACCGTCTCCTATTGTTAAAATAGAGGTGTTAAGTCCATCATTGTGGGTTATTTCCCACAAAAAGTCATTTAATCTATAATGTATAGTTCTTTGCCTTTTAACTATTTCTTCCTTTTGTTTAGCTACATCTCCGCTTTGTAAAATATCATCTGCTATAATAATTCCACCAATTTTTAAAAGACGATAAACATCTGGTAATATGTTAATATATTGACCTTTTCCTGCATCCATAAATATAACATCATATTCATCATTTAAAGTTTTTAAAACTTCATTGGCATCGCCCTCTATAAGCTCTATTTTATTATCTAACCCTAGAGATTTAATATTAGCTTTAGCTTTTTCTATCATAACAGGGTATCTTTCTATTGTTGTAATTTTGCCACCATCTTGTAAAAAGCTGGACATAAAGCTTGACGAAAACCCAACAGCACAGCCTATTTCTAATATTTTTTTAGGTTTTTTTATAGATAATAAAACAGATATAAGTCTAACAACATCATTAGGTATGATAGGTACACCTTCTTCATAAGATTTTTGTTGAAGCTTTCCAAGTTCTCCATCTAATTTAGGCATAAGATTATTAAGATAAATATCTAAATTTTCATCTATTAAAGCCATAATATTTCTCCTTTAATTAAATTTTTTAACATACTCATCTTTAGCTTTTAAAAACTCATTATAGTCTGATGTGAAAAAATGTTCTCCAGTGTTAGTATCCTTTACAACATAGTATAAATAGTCAGTGTTAGCAGGATTTAAAACTGCCTCTATTGTATCTATACTAGGATTAGATATAGGCCCTACAGGTAACCCATTTATATAATATGTGTTATAAGGAGATTCTATTTTAGTATCAGATATTAAAGTTCTATCACTATGTTCTTTTTTAGCATATAATACAGTTGCGTCCATTTGTAATTTTATATTTTGTTTAAGTCTATTATAAACAACTGATGCAACTATATTTTTTTCTGGTTTATATTTTACCTCACGCTCTATAATAGATGCAATAGTAATAACTTCATCTGTTGTAAGCCCCATATTTTCAGCTTTTTTTACCATATCATCTGTATAAAGCTCATCAAATCTTGATAAAAGTTTATTTATTATACTTTCGGCAGTTTCATTTTCAGATAAGTAATAAGTGTCAGGATATAGATAACCTTCTAGTTTACTTGTTCTAGCTGTATCTTTTGGCAAATCTTTTAAAAAGTCATAATCAAAATTAAGAGTATTACAAGCATTCATAAATTCATCATAAGATACAATACCCTGTTCATCGAGAGTATTAGCTATATCTTCTTGTGTTTGACCTTCTTTTACTAATAATTTTAGTTGTTTAGATTGTTGTGTTTTTTGTAAAGTTTCTATTATTTGATTATAGTCCATACTGGTATTTAATACAAAATCTCCAGCTTGAAAATTTTGATAAACACCATCATTTTTTGCCTTTAAATAAAAAAATAAACTGTTGTCTACAATATTAGCTTCTTTAAGAGCTTCACTTATTTGCTTTGTTGTAGTACCCATTTTTATTGATATATTAACATCTTGCCCTAAAGAATTTTTATTAGGCTTTATACCACCTTTTTGATATAAAGAGTAATAGTTATAAGACACTAAACTAATAGATATACCTATAATTAGAAATAAGAACAAAATAATTATAGGAAATTTTTTAACCTTTCTTTTTCTTTTTTTTCTACCTTTATTTTTACTGCTTTTGTCTGGTTTTTTATTCATAAGTTTACCTCTCTAAATATTACATAAATATATAATACAAGATAAATTTTAACATAGGATATTTATTATATCAAGTATTTTTAATAAATCCTATTTTTTTGATAGAAATTTAATAAGTCCTTGTTTTTTATAGTTTATATGCTATAATGTTATAGTAAAATATATAGAAATAGGAGGGTTATTTATGAAGTTTTTACAGATTAAAAACCTATCTTTTAATTACGTTTCTTACAACGAAGAAACAGGAGAAAATATAAGCTATAATGCAATAGATAATGTTAGCCTTGATATAGAGCAGGGTAGCTTTGTTGCTATACTGGGGCATAATGGCTCTGGTAAATCTACTTTAGCAAAGCATCTAAGTGGTATATTAAAAGGAAGTGATGGCGAAGTATTAGTAGAAGGATTGTCTACTAAAGATGAAAGACATATATGGGATATAAGAAAAATGATAGGGACAGTTTTTCAAAATCCCGATAATCAGCTTGTAGCAAGTATTGTAGAAGATGATGTAGCCTTTGGTCCAGAAAATCTTGGTATTAAACGAGAAGAAATTAAAAATCGTATAGATTTTGCTTTAAAAGCTGTTAATATGGAAGATTTTAGATATAGTCAAACATCTAGTTTATCTGGCGGACAAAAGCAACGTATAGCAATAGCAGGGATACTTGCTATGGAGCCTAAATGTATAGTTTTAGATGAGCCTACTGCTATGTTAGACCCACAAGGCAGAAAAGAAGTTATAAACACTATTAAAAAACTTAACAAAGAGAAGGGAATAACAATAGTTTTAATAACTCATTATATGGAAGAGGTAATAGAAGCCGATAGGCTTATTGTTATGGAAAAAGGAAAAATAGCTTTAGATGATTTACCTTTAAACGTTTTTAAAAATGTAGAAAAAATAAGACATCTAAAGTTAGATGTTCCAGAATCTATGGAAATTATATATAATCTTAATAATAAAGGGCATAATATACCAATGGATATATTATCAATTGAGGCTTTAGCTAAAAAGCTCATTAACATAGGCTTTAAACATAATACTTATGAGCATATAGGGGATATAAAAGACAATAAAGCTGATGAAGTAATAAAATTACAAAACATAAGGCATATTTATTCAGAAAGTACAGTTTTTGAAAAATTGGCTTTAGATAATATAAATCTTACTATAAATAAAGGAGATTTTTTAGGTATAATAGGTCATACTGGTTCTGGTAAATCTACTCTTATACAAATTTTTAATGCTCTTATTAAGCCAACATTAGGTAATGTTTATATAAATAGGGAAGAAATATATATTAATAAAAGTCCTTTAAAAAATATAAGACAAAAAGTGGGGATAGTATTTCAGTATCCAGAATATCAGTTATTTGAAGATACAGTTTATAAAGATGTAGCCTTTGCACCTACTAATATGGGACTATCTAAAGATGAAATAGATAAAAGGGTAAAAGAGGCTTTAGATACAGTATTTATAGATGAAAGATACTACAATAAATCTCCTTTTGAGTTATCTGGTGGAGAAAAAAGAAGGGTTGCAATAGCAGGTATACTTGCTATGAAACCAGATGTTTTAGTTTTTGATGAGTTAACAGCAGGGTTAGACCCTTATGGTAGAGAAGAAATGTTATCTCAAATAAAAAGTATGCAACAAAAGTTTAATACTACAATAGTTTTAGTATCACATAGTATGGATGATGTATCTAAAACTTGTGATAAAGTTATTGTTTTAAATAAAGGAAATATAGTTTTAAACGATTTTGTAGCTAAAGTTTTTGAAAATGGTAAAATGTTAGAAAGTATAGGGCTTGATATACCAAAGTGTAGTAAGCTATTTCACATTTTAAATGAAAATGGTTATAGTTTTGATACAAGTATTTACACAATAGATGAATGTGTAAAAGTATTAGATAATGTTTTAAATAAATGTTGATAAGTGTGTGAAAAAATACAAAGTATTTAAACATATTATCAACAAATATTTGAAAATACTAGCTTTTTATAATTTTGTGTATATGTTGATAAGTTGTGAATAACTTACTAATTTTATAAGAATTTTTGAAAGGATAACTAAAATATGAACAGTTCTTTAGGACAATTTTATCCTACTGGCTCAGTTATACATAAACTAGATGCTAGGGTAAAAATTATAATAACTTTATGCTTTTTAATGTTTATTTTTATATCTAAAACTTTTGTAGGAAATTTTGTATCTTTAATATTTTTATTAATAGTAATATATTTATCAAAAATACCATCAAAAGTAATTTTTAGAAGTTTTAGAGGAATTATGTTTTTATTGTTATTTACTTTAATAACTAATGTATTTTTTAACCAAACAGGTAAAGTGCTTATAGAGGTGTCTTTTATAAAAATAACAACAGGTGGACTTTTATATTCTGCTAGAATGATTTTTAGGTTAGGTATATTAATAGTATCGTCTTTTATGCTTACATTTACTACTAACACATTAGACTTTGCAGATGGTCTAGAGGCTCTTTTAGCGCCACTTAAAAAAATAAAATTTCCTTCCCACGAAATAGCTATGATTATAACTATTGCTCTTAGATTTATACCAACAATATTAGAAGAGTTAGAGAAAATAAAAAAAGCTCAAATGTCTAGAGGTGTAGACTTTGAATCAGGAAATATTATAAAAAAAGTTAAAAGCTTTATACCTATATTAATACCACTTTTTATATCTTCTTTTAAAAGAGCAGACGATTTGGCTATGGCTATGGAGGCTAGGTGCTATCGTGGGGATATAAATAGAACAAGGTTAAAAGTTTTAAAAATGTGTAAAAATGATTATATAGCTATTTTATGTTTAATTATTTATTTAGCAATTATTGTTTTAATAAGATTTACTGTTGAGGTATAATATGGAAAATAAAAATATTTTATTAACACTTTCTTATGATGGTACAAACTATTTTGGTTGGCAAAAACAAGATAATGTAAAAACTATACAAGGAGAGTTGGAAAAGGTTTTATCTAATCTTTTTAAAGAGAGTGTAAGTATAAGAGGGGCAAGTAGGACAGATACAGGAGTACACGCTTTATGTCAGCTTGCATTATTAAAACATAAAACTAATATACCAATAGATAGGTTGCCTATTGCGATAAATTCTTTTTTACATAATAAAGAAATAGTAGTAACAAATGCTGTATACGTAGATGAAAATTTTCACCCTCAAAATAGTGTTTATAAAAAAACATACCAATATAAAATATATAATGCACCATTTTTAAATCCTTTATTAAGAAACTATACAGAATTTGTGCATAGACCTTTAGATGTAGAAAAGATGAAGTTAGCTACAAAATATTTTTTAGGTGAGCAAGATTTTAAGGCTTTTTGTGCAACTGGAAGTATGGCAAAAACAACAATAAGGACAATATATGATTTAACAATAAATAAGCAAGATAATATAATTACAATAGAAATAACAGGTAATGGGTTTTTGTATAATATGGTTAGGATAATAGTAGGTACATTAATAGATATAGGGCATAATAAAAAACAACCAGAATATGTAAAAGATATTATAGCTTCTAAAGATAGGCAAAAAGCTGGTAAAACAGCATCTGCTTGTGGACTAACATTATATAAAATATACTTTAAATAAAATAAAATACTTACTTATAAAATTTTATAAGTAAGTATTTTATTTTTAAATTTTTTGTTTTTTATCAAGAAAAGCATAACCTATAATACCAATTAAAGATATAATAGTTAATACTGCCCCTAAATTAAAGCCTTTAACGTGATATTTAAAGGAAATTTGATGTTCACCTTCTGGAACAGATATAGCTATAAGACCATCATTACCAACAGGTATAAGCTCTGTTTCTATTCCATCTACAAAAGCACTAAATCCTTCATCATAAGGAATAGATGTAAACATAATGCCATCTTCTTTAGCATTTATAGTACCGTTTAAGGAAGTGCTATCATAATCTGTAACAGTCAACATTTCATCAGATAAGTCATTATATATTTCTTCAAAAAGATTACTATCAAAAGATGCAGCATATACTCTAAGGCTACCAGTTTTAGAATAAGTAGTTTCATAAGCACCTTTTCTATCAAGAGAGAATTCTATATCTACAAAATCACCAGCTTGTAAAACACCAAGGTCTATAAGGCTTCTACCAGTAGATATTTCTCTATCAGATGTTTGTCCATTTATTGTATATTTAAATCTTTTAGAGTTAGTAGATTCTACATATAAAAATGTTCTTTCTGTCTTTGGTATATATGCTCTTGCATAAACAGTAGGTATCAAATCAAGGTTTGTTTCATCGTGTAATGTGTATGAATAAGATTGAGATGTATCTTTTTGTTCTATATCCACATTATCTGCTCTAAAGTGTTCAACAGGAAATTCTGTTAAAAGTTTATCTGTTATGTTTGTTGCGTTATACACAAATTCATTTTGTGTTATAAAAGGTGTATCTTGATTTGTTTCCCATTCTTTTATATTGTTATTTACCATAAATCCAACAGATAAAGGTGTTCTATTTTCATATAAATATACATTATCAAATTGATTTAATAAGTCATAATTTTTATTTATTATTGGATTGTCTTTAGACATAATATATTTAATGTTAAACATTGAGTCTAAAAGCGGAGTAGGGTCATAATATCTATAAGAGTTACTAGTTGCAGCTATACCTAAATTTTCTAATAATTTTGAAGTATCTCCATAAGCTAGAGAAGAAAATTGTGAAAAACCATTGTAATGATACATTGTAGATTCATTTATAGCAGTAAATCTAGCAAATTCTTGCCTAAAAAACTTATTTTCACTTTTATCATTTTCTTTTATATATTGTAGTATATCATCTGTTGCATCTATATATTTTATATAGTTTTCCCTATCTGTTGTACCACTGTGATTAAATCCATTTAAGCAGTTAAATAAGCTTTCTCCGGAAATCATAAATAACAATATTGATAAAGTAGCAGTTAAAAAATATTTAAAATTAGATTTTGATATACAATATTTTAATATGAAACTACATAATAAAATTATTAATATAGATATAATAGTTAAAATATAAAAGCCCATACTAATTGTTTTACCATCTGCTGTAATATTTTTAATATTATATACTAATCCACCTATAAATAATCCAATAGCTACTAATGCAAATATAATAGAAAAAACAATTGAAACTTTATTATTTTTTATTCTAGATATATTTTTTATATTATAAGTAGCTTTATAATATAAGATGATAAGCATATATATTATTAATAATAAAATGTTAGTTATAATATCACCAATAGATAAAACACTAGATATATCATCTATTACATTTATTAAAAAATATTCACTTAAAATCATATACAAAATATAAAAAGGTATAGTAATAAACATAACTAAAGGTTTTATACCTTTTACATTTACTAAAGATTTATAAGCAAGTGTTAATATTATAAAAGAGTATATAAATGTATATCTATGAGGTAAATTGGCTGGGAAGTGAAGACCATGTATAATAAAATCTAGCTGTTTAAAAACAGAACAAGCTAACATAAATAATATAAGTATAGCAAAAGATATACGTTCTTTTATTTTTATTTCTTTGTTAAAGAAATAAGTAGGTATTAAAACCATAGTTAAAACACCACTATAAAGATTAGGTAAATCTTCATTTCTAGCTAAAACAACAGGTCTTGCACCAGAAAAATGAGCTGTTATTATTTGGTAAACATTTTGATACATTTCAAAAGAAGGAAATTTTGCATCAGATGTTTGTGTTCTACCAAGTGCAACAACAGTAGGTATAGCTAAAATCATAGTTGTACCACCAGCTAGTAGAGATAAAACAGCAAATTTTATAAGTCTATTTAATATAATTTTAAATTCAGATATTATACTATATTCTGAAAAAACTTTTATTAAAAAATATAATGTTGCAAATATACAAACTAAAAATGCTATATAAAAGTTTACAACAATACAAAATATAAGGCTAATAAGATAAGTTTTATAAGCACCATATTTTACAAGCCTATCTATACCAAGAGCAACAAGTGGGAATAAATATATAGAATCTAGCCACATTATGTTCCAATAAAAGCTAGTTATAAATGCCATAAAAGCGTACATTATTGCAAATATAGATATAAGTATATTATTTTTATTAAAAGTATTTTTTAAATAATACCCAAAACAAAATGAACATAAAATAATTTTTATAAAAACAAAAAATAAAATAGCCTCAGATATATACTGGCTAGGGAAAAATAGTATAAAAATACTAATAGGACTAGCTGTATAATATGCTATTTGGCTTAAAAATTCTTTACCAAGACCGCCTTGCCAAGAGTAAAAAAGACTGTCACCTGTTAGCAATTTATGCCTTAATTCTTGGTGAAATGGTGCATATTGATGGTATAAATCTACTTTTAATATGCTATTTTCTCCAAAAGGAAAAAATCCACAAAACACATAAGTTATAAGCATAATAACAGAACATATAGCTGTTGCTAAAAGGATATAATAATTATTATTAATAAATTTTTTTATCATATAGTTACCTCACGTTAAATGTTTTGTATTAAATCTAATATATTATACCATATATTGATAATTTTTAAAGGAAAAATTAAGATTTAAAAATAAAAATTTTACTAAAAAAGTAGTTTGCTATAACTACTAAAACATTTACTAATATTTTAGATAAAAACTCATTTATATTCATTATATTTACCATTATAACCATAAAAACAATAGATAAAAGTAAAGATACCAGCCTAAGAGAAAAGAAAGAAAACATTTCTTTAAATATATTTTGTTTATTTTGTGTACTAGAAAAAACAAATATTTTATTAGTTATATATGCAAATAAAACAGCAAAAATCCAAGCTAAACAAGTAGATATAACATAGTGTATATTTAATGTATAGTTAGCTATATAAAATATGATAGCATCTACTAATGTTGTTAGTACACCAAATATTAAATATAATATTATTTCTTTATTAAATAATTTTTTATAAATAGATTTAAGCATAGTTATAATCTCCATTTCACATTAATTTTTTAGATACTTTATGGCTAAGATAGGTATTGTTATTATTTTTTATTTATAAAATTAATTAAAGAAACACTCATACAATTTTACTTAATAAAATATAAAAAGTAGGGTAACCCTACTTTTTATATTTTATCTAAATATTTAATTTTTTACAACAGTTAAAGTAACTTTTTCCCCATTAATATTCCATTCTTTAGAATATCCATTGTTAGAGCCATTTATAATATCTGTTGCTAAAACATCTTCTTTTATTTGCTCTATATTTTTGCATATAATATTAGCTATGTTATCATTACCATTATGATATACAGTAATTTTATCTAATACTTCAAATTCGGCTTCTTTTCTCATTGTTTGAACTTTACTTATAATTTCTCTAACAAAGCCTTCTTCTAAAAGCTCTTCTGTAAGATTTGTATCTAATACAATAGTAATATTTTTATCGCTTTCAGCTACATATCCTTCCATTTGAGCTGTTTCTATTAAAACATCATCTTGGCTAAGCTCAATATTTTCATTATCTATTGTAAATTTGATAAGTCCATTTTCTTTAAGCTCATTCATAAGTTTAATACCATCATTTTCTTTTAGGTAATTACCTATTGCAGGAACAAGCTTACCATATTTTTTACCAAGTGTTCTAAGCTGAGGTTTAAAGCTATAACTTGTAAATGCAGACACATCATCTTTAAATTCTACATTTTTAATGTTAAGTTCCTCTTTAATAATATCTATAAACATATTATCTAAAGTATTATTAGATTTAACAAACATATTGCCTATTGGTTGTCTATTTTTTATATTAGCTGTATTTCTACCAGAACGTCCAGCTACAACTATTGATAAAACTGTATCCATATCTTCTTCTAATTTTTTATCAATGAGTTTTTCGTCATATGTTGGAAAATCACAAAGATGAACACTTTCTGGTTCATTTTTAGATACTTTACAAACAAGATTTTGGTAAATACTTTCTGCTATAAAAGGTGTAAATGGAGCAGAAAGTTTTGTAAGAGTAACTAAAACTGTATATAAAGTCATATAAGCATTAACTTTATCTTGTGGCATATCTTTGCCCCAGAAACGTTCTCTTGAACGTCTTACATACCAGTTGCTAAGTTCATCTACAAATTCAGACATAGCTCTTGATGTTTCTGTAAGTTTATAGTTTTCTAATCCATCATCTATAAATTTAACTAAAGAATTAAGTTTTGATAAAATCCATTTATCCATAGGTGGTAATTTATCATATTCTAAAGTATAGTTATTAGGGTCAAAGTTATCTATATTAGCATATAAAACAAAGAAAGCATAAGTGTTCCATAATGTACCCATAAATTTTCTTTGTCCTTCATTTACAGCTTCTTCATAAAATCTATTTGGTAACCAAGGGGAGCTATTAGTATAAAAATACCATCTAACAGCATCTGCACCTTGTTTGTCTAGTATAGTCCAAGGGTCAACTACATTTCCTGTATGTTTGCTCATTTTTTTACCATCTTTATCTTGAACGTGTCCTAAAACAATAACATTTTTATATGGAGACTTATCAAATAGTAAAGTAGATATAGCCATAAGGGTATAGAACCAACCTCTAGTTTGGTCTATTGCCTCAGATATAAAGTCTGCTGGGAAGTTTTGTTTAAATATTTCTTCATTTTCAAATGGATAGTGCCATTGAGCAAAAGGCATACAACCAGAGTCAAACCAACAGTCTATAACTTCTGTTACACGTGTCATTTTTTGGCTACATTTAGGACAGTTTAAATGTACATTGTCTATATAAGGCTTATGAAGCTCTATATCTTCTGGACAATCTGAAGACATAGATTTTAATTGTTCTATGCTACCAATAGCCTCTTTGTGTCCACAGCTACATTCCCATATAGGAAGAGGTGTACCCCAATAACGTTCTCTAGATAAGCCCCAATCTATAACATTTTCTAAGAAGTTACCAAATCGACCTTGTTTAATATTATCAGGCATCCAATTTACTGTATTATTATTTTTAACAAGCATATCACGAACTTTTGTCATAGCGATAAACCAAGTATCTCTAGCGTAGTATAATAAAGGTGTATCACATCTCCAACAAAATGGATAACTGTGTTCATAATTTTCTGCCTTTAAAAGTTTATTTTCTTGTTTTAATTTTTTAATAATATCTTCATCAGCATCTTTAACAAATACACCAGCCCAGTCTGTAACTTCTTTTAAAAATTTACCTTCTTCATTAACAAGTTGAACAAAAGGAAGGTTGTTATCTTTACCCACACGAGCATCATCTTCACCAAATGCAGGTGCACAATGTACTATACCAGTACCATCTGTGAGAGTAACGTAAGAATCACATACAACATAGTATGCTTTTTGGTCTTTTACTATATCTTTAGCGTAGTCAAAAAGTGGCTCATATTCTAACCCTTTAAGCTCTATACCTTTGCATTTTTGTATAACTTCTGGTGTTTCTTCTTCTCCAAATACTTTAGATACTAAAGCTTCTGCTAAAATATATTTTTCATCATTTAAAGCTACTTTTACATAACATTCATCGGCATTAACAGTAAGTGCAACGTTTGAAGGTAAAGTCCAAGGAGTTGTCGTCCAAGCAAGTAAAAATTCATTAGTTGTACCTTTTACTAAAAATTTAGCATATGCAGATTTATCTTTAACGTCTTTATATCCTTGTGCAACTTCGTGACTTGATAAAGAAGTACCACAACGAGGGCAATAAGGTACAATTTTATGTCCTTTATATAATAAACCTTTATCCCATATTTGTTTTAAGGCCCACCAAACAGATTCGATATAAGAGTTGTGATAAGTAACGTAAGGATTATCCATATCTGCCCAAAAACCAACTCTATCACTCATTGTTCTCCATAAGCTTTCATAAGTAAAAACACTATCTTTACATTGTTTAATAAAAGGTTCAACGCCATATTCTTCTATTTGAGGTTTACCACTTATACCAAGTTTTTTTTCAATTTCAAGTTCAACTGGTAATCCGTGAGTATCCCAACCAGCTTTTCTTAAAACTTTATACCCTTTCATAGTTTTATAACGAGGGATAATATCTTTTACAACTCTTGTTAAAATGTGTCCTATATGAGGCTTACCATTAGCAGTTGGAGGACCATCAAAAAATGTAAAAACTTCGCCATCTTTTCTGCTTTCAATACTTTTTTCAAAGATTTTATTATCTTTCCAAAAGCTTAAAATTTCTTTTTCTCTTTCAACAAAATCTAGATTAGTTAAAACTTTATCGTACATAAATTACCTCCTAAAATTTATATTTTATCTTTTAAGGTTATTTTAGTTTAAAATACTAATAATATAAAAAAGCCCTGTCAAAAAGACAGGACGTAATAAACGCGGTACCACCTGATTTGATAGAAAAACTATCCACTCAAACCCTGTAACGTAGGGATACGTTAAAGCCTACTAAATGTATAAAAACTGTTCGGTTTACTGCTAAAAGGTGATTTTCAGTATAAATCTATTTGGCTAGACTTTCACCATCTCTAGCTCGCTAAACTAAGAATATATACTTACTGTCCTTATCAAAGCATTTATCATTATATTATTGTTTTAATTATAACCTTAAAAAATAAATTTGTAAAGGGAAAATTTGTGTGATAAAATAACAATATATTATTTTTAAGAGGTGTTTTTTTGAAAGAACTAGAAGAAATATATAATAAAATAAATAATTTAAACTATCTTTTAGATAGAAAAATAGAAATATTAAGTATAATTTTAAACGTTACAAAAAGTCAGGGTATAGTTTTTAAAGAACAGGAGGGAATAGACAGCTTTATTAATATGTCTATAAATGAAAAGCAATCTCTTATAAATGAGCTTATTAGCATAGATGAAATGTTTTTAAACATATTTGAAAGCTTTAAGGGAGCTCTTAATCGAAATAAAAATATATTTAAAGAAGATATAAGACAAATACAAAATAAAATACAAAAAATAGCAGATATGGATATTAATATAAGATTACAAGAGGAAAAAAATAAGCAACTAGTAAATAATAATATAGCTTTATCTAGTAAAAATAAGGTCAAAACATTAAAAGTGTCTAAAGATGAAATGTTAAAAAAATATATAAATAACACAAAAAAATAATTTCATAACTAAAATACTTTTATTAATATAATACATTAATTAAACAATATAATACATTTTTTTGGTAAAATAATATGATATACTATTAAAAAGTAGTTATATTTTTTGGAGGTATTAATATGGATTATTATTTTGTAGGGTATGTACAAAGAAACAAACTTGATACAGTAACAGATGAACAAGCTAAAAAATTAACACACTTAAATATAGCTTTTGCACCAGTTGAAGATGGTTTAACTGTTATGGATTTTACAGACAGTGAGGTTAATGAATTAAAAAGAATAAAAAATATAAATAAAAACTTAAATATATTAGTATCTACTGGTGGTGGAGGTAACAGGGGACACGGGGAAGCTACAAAAACTAAAGAGGGATTAGATAGACTAGTAGCTTCTACAATAGATATTGTAAAAAAATATGATTTAGATGGTATTGACTGTGATTGGGAATTTCCTGGAGATACAGGTATAATAGAAGAAAAATACCAACATACATTACTTTTTAAAGCTTATAGAGAACAACTAGACTTATTACAAAAACAATGTAATAAGTACTTTTGGCTTACAACTGCTGCTGGTTGTGGCAAGTGGTACATTGATAGAACAGAAATAGAAACAAGCCATAAATATTTAGATTTTATAAACCTTATGACATATGATTCTAATACTAATACAAATATAACAGGGCATCACACACATTTATTTAATTCTAAACAAGAAAATGCACCACAAACACAAAGTGCAGATTATCATATAAATTTATTAACTAGTATAGGTATACCTAAAGATAAAATACTTATAGGTGTCGCTTTTTATTCTCATATGTGGACAGATGTAGAAAATAAAAACAATGGTTTATATCAAAAATCTAGACAAAATAATGTTTATGGGCCTAATTTTCACGATATTTTAAATATTTATGAAAAAGATAGTAATTTTAAAAAGTATTTTGATGAAGATGCAAAAGCACCATATTTATTTAATGGTAATACATTTATTTCTTATGACGATACAGTATCAACAAAGTTAAAAGTTGATTATGCTAAAGAAAATAATTTAAAAGGTGTATTTTATTGGGTACATAGTTCAGACAATACATCTACATTGTTTAATACTATATATGATAATTTATTTTAATTAAATTAATTTTATATATTATAATATATAATAAAAGCCTAAAGGAGAAATATAGTATGATATATTTTAATGAAATAGATAAAATTTTTACAATACAAACTGAAAACTCTACATATCAAATAAAAATTGATAAGTATAATTTTTTATCACATATTTATTATGGAAATAAAATTTGTGAAGGTTCAATGGATTATTTGGTTAAAGATGGTTCTATAGTTTTTTCTGTAAATCCAGCAGAGTCAGAGGATAGAAACTTTTCTTTAGAAATTTTACCACAAGAATATTCAGGCTGTGGTATTGGAGATTATAGAATAAGTAGTATAAATTTAACAGATGGCAATGGAGCTAGAGTATTCTCTCCAAAGTTTATAGGATATAAAATAAAAAATGGTGTTAAAGAAATAGATGGAATGCCACATATTTATGAAGATGGAGATAATCCTAAAACTTTAGAAATATATTTAAAAGACTTTATATCAAATCTAGAACTAACTTTAAACTATACAGTTATTTATAATAAAGACATTATTGCAAGGTCTGCAACATTTAAAAATAGTAGTAAATCTAATATAAAATTAAATAAAATAATGTCTAGTTGTTTAGACTTTTTAAATAACTACGATTTTGATGTTATTCACTTTCACGGTAGACACGCAATGGAGAGAATGTTTGAAAGAGTTTCAATTCCTTATGGAATAACTTCTTTTAGTAGTAAAAGGGGTACTTCTAGTCATCAACAAAACCCATCTATAATTTTATGTGATAAGGATACAAACGAAGATTATGGTAATTGCTATGGTATGTCATTAGTATATAGTGGAAATTTTTTAATAGAAATTGAAAAAGACCAAGTTGACCAATTAAGAGTTAATATGGGGATAAATCCAGAAAATTTTGAATATCATTTAAAAGAAAATGAAATTTTTGAAACACCACAAGTTATAATGACATTTAGTAATAAAGGTATATCTAAATTAACACATAATTTTCATAATATAATAAGAAATAATATTTGCCGTGGTGAATATAAATTAAAAAGTCGTCCTATTTTAATAAATAACTGGGAGGCTACTTATTTTGATTTTGATGATGAAAAAATATTAAACATAGCAAAAGAGGCATCAGCTTTAGGATTAGATATGTTTGTTTTAGATGATGGCTGGTTTGGAAAAAGAGATAATGATAGTTGTAGCCTTGGGGACTGGTATGTAAATAAAAATAAATTTAAAAATGGGTTAGATAATGTAATTAAAAACATAAATAATTTAGGAATGAAGTTTGGTTTATGGTTTGAGCCAGAAATGATTTCAGAAGAAAGTGATTTATATGAAAAAAATCCAGATTGGGCTATAAAAATACCAAATAGACCACCTAGTAAATCAAGAAGTCAGCTAGTATTAGATATGTCTAGAGATGATGTTGTAGAATATATTTTTGATGCTATGTCAAATATAATAGATAATGCTAATGTAGAATATATAAAGTGGGATATGAACAGAAGTATATCAGATGCTTTTAGTCTATCAATTGAAAAAGAAAGACAAGGCGAATTTTATCATAGGTATATTTTAGGAGTTTATAAATTATTAGAAAAATTATTAAAAAAATATCCAAATATTTTAATGGAAGGTTGCAGTGGTGGTGGTGGAAGATATGATATAGGTATGTTATATTATTTCCCACAAATTTGGTGTAGTGATAATACAGATGCTATTGAAAGATTAGAAATACAATATGGTACATCATTTATTTATCCAATTTCAACAGTTGGATCCCACGTGTCTGCTATTCCTAATCATCAAACAGGTAGGGATACACCTATAAATACAAGAGGAATTGTTGCAATGTCAGGTTCTTTTGGATATGAAATGGATTTAAGTTTATTATCTAATTCAGAAAAAGAAATAGTAAAAGAGCAAATAATTTGTTATAAAAAGTATCAACCATTAGTACATAATGGATTATATTATAGATTAAGTAGTCCAAATTATAACAACTATACTGCTTGGCAATTTGTTTCTAAAGATTTAAAGGAGACTCTTGTTAGTGTTGTTGTGACAAGGGTTAAACCTAATAAATTAAATTTAATAATAAAATTAAAAGGGCTTTCAAAAGATAAAAAATATTGTATTGAAAATTATAATAATGATAAAATTGTTTATACAGGTGATATGTTAATGAATGGTGGAATTTCAATTAATAACCCTACTGGTAATTTTCCAGCATATCAATTTTATATAAAAGCTATTGATTAATATAACTAAAAAGGCTAAAGACTTTTGTCTTTAGCCAAAATTTTAACTTGCTTTTAATTCTAATCTTAGTCTATCAGCTATAAGAGCTATAAATTCACTATTTGTAGGTTTACCTTTATGATTATTTATAGTATATCCAAATAGGTTATCTATTGCATCTATTCTACCTCTGCTCCAAGCTACTTCTATAGCGTGTCTTATGGCTCTTTCTACTCTGCTAGGTGTAGTATTACATTTTTTAGCTATAGATGGATATAGTTCTTTTGTTATATAGTTCAAGACATCTATATCACCAATAGCCATTATTATAGCTTCACGCATATAGTGGTATCCTCTAATATGAGCAGGTACACCTATTTCATGCAATATATTTGTAACACGTGTTTCTAAGTCTAATTCAGTATAGTTTGGACCAATCTTATTATTATTGTTATTAGATATATTATTTTCTTTTAATTGATTTATACGAGATACTAAAAGTTCCATATCAAAAGGTTTAGCTATGTAATGTTTAGCACCAAGAGAAAACGCCTTTTGCATAACTTGTTCTTGTGTTACAGCTGTTAGCATAATACACATAGTTTTAATATCTTTAACGTTTTGTAGTTTTTCTAATACACCTATACCATCAAGATGAGGCATAACTTCATCTAGCAAAACTACATCAGGTTTTAATGTTAAGATTTTATCATAGGCTTCTGATCCATCAAAAGCAACGTCTATAACATCAATATTAGGTTGTTTATTTAAATAGTTTTTTAATATATCACAAAAATCCTTATTATCATCTGCTAATAAAACACGTATTTTATCTTGATTCATTATAATAACCTCCTAAGTAAGCAAAAATCATTTATTAGTAGAGCTTGATACTTTTGATAAATAAGCATTAGTATACTTTACATTTTTAGTAATATCCTCACCAAACCAGTCTGGTGGTGTAAAATTATCAGCATCTTTAATGCTATCAAACTCTACTTCTACATTTTTAAATCCTTTTAAATTGCCATCATAAATGTCTAATTCTGCTATTAGACCATCTTGTAATGGTATAATATATCTAGTCTTTATAATAGGCTGTCCTTGTATTTTTAACCATAAATTATCAAATTCTTCTTTAGTTATTTCTTTTTCTATTTCTTCTCTTTTTATATCACCCTTTCCTTTAAAAGTGAATATATATTTTTCATTTTTTTGTCTAATTCTTAAAACAGGTTGTGTAGATATGTAGCCTTGTTTTATATAATAAGATTTACAGCCTTTTAAATCTGGTATATACTTCACTAAAAATTTTCTTTCTATTTCTATATTTTTCATAATTTATACCTCACTTTTATTTATATAAAATTAGTTTAATTATAAATTAACTTTAAATAATTTTCAAATTTATATAAATATAGAAGTATAAATTAGTTATATATTTATATTTGATTTTTAAATGTAAGTCTAGTTGTACAGCCACAACCTTCGTTATTAAATATTTCAAAATCGCCATTAATACTTTTCATTGCATTTATACAAATAGGTATCCCTAAGCCACTTCCATTAGACTTATTTGTAAAAAATGGTTCATGAACTTTTTTAAATATATCATCATCTATACCATTACCATTATCTATAATATCTACAATAATATTATTATCTTTTATATATACATTAGTTTCTATATATCCTTGTTTATTATTAATAGATTCTATACAATTTTTATATATGTTTGACAGTATAATAGATACTTTAGAATATCCTGCTATTATAGTTACATCCTCTGTATTATTAAAACAATTTAAATTAAATGTGATGTTGTTATATACATTAAATTTTTCTATATAATTTTTTATTATATCTGATAGGTTTATTTTAATTAAATTCATTTCATAGCTTTGACTACAAAAGACCATAAAATCAGACACTATTTCAGATATTTTATTAAGCTCACTTTTTATCAAACTAACATTCTTCTTATGATTATCTAGTACATTTTCTAATTCTAAAAATTCTATATTTGCCTTTATAAGTGATATAGGACTTTTTACCTCATGTGCTAGAGCTATTGTTATATCTTTTGTTAATGTATCTTTATAAGAATACAAAATCTAATCCCCCCAAAATCCTTTATAATTTTAATATCTTTAAGGAAGTAATAATGTTTTACCAACGTAAATTGTATTTGGGTTATCTAAACCGTTTATACTCATTATTTCTTCTATTTTACTTCTATCACCATAGAATTTTTTGCTTATTAGCTCTAAGCTATCACCTTCTTTTACTTCATATTTTTTTAGATTTTGTTGACTTTTACTTGTGCTCTTGCTTGTTGTTTCTGAAGTTTTATCAGTAATTTTTGTAGTAGAAACAGTAGAAGTTTCAGTTGTTAAAACTGTTGTTTGTTGTGTTGTATGTGTATTAGCTGTCGATAAAGAAGATGTTTGCTCTGATGATGGTTCACTATATTTAGAACTATTTTGAGCAAAAACACTTTGTACATTGTCATCTTTAATTTGACTTAAAATATATCTATAGCTATCATCTAACTTAACTAATCTTTTTTCAAGCTCAGCTATTTTATCATCACTCTGTATAAGACCAGCGCCCATTATAAAACAAATTAGAAATAAAACAGCACTTAAAGAGCCAAAAATATTAGACATCTTTTTATATTCATTTAAAGAGTGAATATTTTTATTAATACTAGTTTTTCTTCTACTCATATTTATAAGCCTTTCGTCTTTAGCTTTAAAATTATCTTCATCTATTCGGTTATTTGTAGTTTTATTATTTAACATATACTCACTCATCGCTTCATTTTTTTCATAGTATATTATAAAACCATTAATGGCTTTAAAATCATTATTATATAATCTGTAAAATCCACCTATATTTTCCAAAGGATCACTTAAAAAAAATACTTGATTTTCTTTACTAAAATTTTCTCTATGATAATTTATATAACCATCATTTATATAATCTGAAAAACCTGGTTGAGAATAAAACCAACCAATAATATTAGAATTTTTAAAGTATTTATCTATTTGCTCATTAATATAATCAAAAGATTTTTTTGTTAATTTTACCATACCATCTTCAATTATAGTATGTTCTCCTTTAATGGCACCATTAATAAATAATACATTGTTACCATCAATAGTGTAACTATCTCCTATTAAGACCGCTATTCTCTCTTCTCCGTTGGAATGTTTTGAGTACTGCTGTAGATATGTAAAAACATAATCTTCCATATAAATTTTTAAATCATCATCAATGTTACCCATCTGCTTTATATTTTTTGGTAAGCCAATAATATTGTTATTTTGTTTCATAAAAAACTCTCCTTAGACATATAATTATAAGTTTTGTTAATTTATGAAAATATTATCACATACTATTTACATTTTATGGAAAAAATTGTAAATAGTCAAGAAAATTTTATCCCTATAAATGAGTAATTTTTTACAACTATTAATAAACATTTACAATTATAGCTATTTTTTATTACATATTGACAAAAAATAGATGTTATTTTTATACGAAAATATTTTATTGATGTGTATATTTTGATACTTTTTGAAAAAAATATATATTATTATTATATAAAAATTAAATTTTTAATTAAATTTTTACAAAAATTTAAGGAGAGTTAAAATTGAACAGTATTTTAAGAAACAAAGAGAACTTAAGTAATTATATAAACTCAAACTCGGAGTTTGCATTATTAGAATTTAAAGAAATTTTATTTAATATACTGTATAAATATAAAGACAATTTTAAAACATTTATATTTTTATGTATAGGATCAGATAGGGCAACTGGAGATAGTTTAGGACCTTTAGTTGGCTATAAGTTATCTAAATTGCCTTTAAGTAGTAATGTATTTATATATGGAACATTGGAAAACACAGTTAATGCAAAAAATTTAAAGGAAACTATAAAAGAAATATATATAAATCATAAAGACCCATTTTTAATAGCAATAGATGCATCATTAGGAGCTAAAAAATATATAAATTATATAAATATAGGAGAGGGTAGTATAATACCTGGAGCAGGCGCAAAGAAAAATTTACCATCAGTTGGAGATGCTTTTATAACAGGTATTGTAAATCATACAGGTATATTAGAAATATCCGTTTTGCAAAACACAAGGTTATCTGTTGTTATGAATATGGCTGATATTATTTCATCTGGCATTTGGCATTGTATTAGTAAAATATAAAAAGGCTACTTAAAGTAGCCTTTTTAATTAAAATTTATTTTATATGTTAATTATTTATTGAAATATCTGTTTAATAAGCCTTCGAAAGCTTTACCATGTCTAGCTTCATCTTTAGCCATTTCATGAACTGTATCATGGATAGCATCAAGGTTATATTCTTTAGCTTTTTTAGCAAGTTCAAATTTACCAGCAGTAGCACCGTTTTCTGCTGCAACACGAAGCTCTAAGTTTTTCTTAGTAGAATCTGTTACAACTTCACCAATTAATTCAGCAAATTTAGCAGCATGTTCTGCTTCTTCAAAAGCAGCTTGTTGATAGTACATACCAATTTCTGGATAACCTTCTCTATGAGCTACTCTTGACATAGCAAGGTACATACCAACTTCACAGCATTCGCCTTCAAAGTTCATTTTAAGACCTTCCATGATTTCTTCTGGACAACCTTGAGCAACACCTACAACGTGTTCACAAGCCCAAGATAATTCGCCAGCAGCTTGTTCTTTAAATTTAGAAGCAGGAGCTTTACAAGTAGGGCAAGACTCTGGAGCTTCATTACCTTCATGAACATAACCACAAATAGTACAAACAAATTTTTTCATAATAAATTCCTCCTTAAATAATAATTAAATATAAGCTAAAAACAAATGTTATTAACTATTAACTAATAACTATTATTAATTATAGCATATTATTTTTAAAAGTCAATACATTTTTTAAATAATTTTATATAAAAATTTTTGATACTTAATGTTAAAAAGATTATTCACCAGATACACTAAGCTCTCCTACAAATATACTAGGGGAACCTATACCATTTAGGGCAAATTTTAAATCATTTGCTATATCTTTAACATTTAACATCATATTATAAAAGTTACCAGCAATAGTTATTTGTTCAACTGCTTTAGATTTTTTGCCATTTTCTATTAAATATCCACTAGCTAGTACAGAAAAATCACCAGATATATTATTAACGCCAGCATGTAGCCCAGACATTTCTGTTATATAAACTCCATCTTTTACATTTTCAAAAAGATTATCTAAAGGTTTATTCCCATTTTTTATATAAAAGTTTGTAGGGGAGATACCAATTTTGCCTTTATAACCACTTTTAAACCCATTACCAGTAGATTTTACACCATCTTTTTTAGCTGTTTTTAAATTATAAAGGTATGTTTTTAACACACCATTTTCTACAATTGTTTTATTATAGCAAGCAACACCTTCAGAGTCAAAGCTATTAGAGTTATATCCATTTTCCATTAAAGGTTCATCTAATATAGTAATATTATCACTTGCTATTTTTTTATTAAGTTTACCTTTTAGTAAAGAAAAGCCTTTTTGAATACTTTCAGCACAAAAATTAGTTAAAAAGCAAGATAATAAATCTGTGAAACATTCATTTTCAAAAATAATGTTATATTTTTTAGATGGTAAAGATGTAGCACCTAAACAAGATAGAGCTTTTTTACTAGCAGTTTCACCAATATAATTAGGATCTATATTATTAATATCAAATCCAGCTATTATTTCCATACCAGATTTTATACTATCGTTTTCTTTTGCTAAAGCTCCAGCAAAAGCCATTACATAATTATCTTTTTTGTTAAGTTCTAGACCTTTTGTATTAGATATGTATATTTGGCTAGATGATTTTCCAACTATACAATAGTTACAGCTAATTATTCTATTGTCATAATTAAGAGCAGCTTTTTCTATATTTAAAGCTTTTTCTATTAATGTATCTACTTCTACATCTTCAAGATTATCATAAAAAGTTTTTACTGGTGTATAGTTTTTATCTCCTATATATATTTCTTCTTTTTCTTCATCATTTATTATTTCAGCATTTTCTTTTGCATATTGTATAAGACTATCTATAATATTTTCAGATATTTGTTCTGTATAAGAGTAGCCAATTTTACCATTATAAAAACCTCTAAATGACAATCCTCCACTTGTAGCATTATCAAATTTTTCTATTTCACCTTTTAAGACACTTATTTTTATACTTTTACCAGAATAATAGTATATTTCACAATCAGAAAAGCCATTTTTGAGAGCTTTTTCAAATAATTTATCTTTAAAAACTTTTATATCCATATTTTTAGCTCCTTCCACCAACAGTTATTTTAGACACTCTAATCATAGGTTGACCAACACAAGTAGGTACAGAACCACTAGATGCTCCACATACACCTTCTGCGTGGCTTAATGTATCAGATACCATATCTATATCTTTTAATACTTCTTCACCTTTACCTATTAATGTTGCTCCTCTTACTGGTGTTGTTATTTTACCATTTTCTATAAGATATGCCTCTTGTACAGCAAAATTAAATTCTCCTGTTGCAGGGTTTACAGAGCCACCACCCATATATTTTGCATATATACCTTTTTCAGTGTTTTTTATAATATCATCTTTTTTATCATTTCCATTTGCAATATAAGTATTTCTCATTCTAGGCACTGGAGCATATTTGTAAGATTCTCTTCTACAAGAACCAGTAGATTTCATACCTATTTTTTCTCCATAAAAGTTATCTACAAGATAGCTTTTTAATATACCATTTTCTATAAGAACAGTCTTTTGTGTTTCTGTTCCTTCATCATCTATATTGATAGAGCCCCATTTGTTAATTATAGTGCCATCATCTATAGCAGTTACTTTATCACTTGCTACTTTTTCGCCAATTTTGCCAGCATATACACTATCCCCGCGAGCAATCTTTATAGCTTCTAATCCGTGACCACAAGCCTCATGGAATATAACTCCACCAAATCCATTGTCTATAATAACAGGCATTTTACCACTAGGACAAGGACTAGCTTTTAACATAGTAACAGCAGAACGACTAGCTTCTCTTGCCATATCTTTTACATCTATCGTGTCATAAAATTCAAATCCCATCAAAGCCCCTGGACGCATACTACCTGTTTGTTTTTCCATTTCATTAGAGGCTATTGAATCTATGGAAAATCTTGTTCTTACACGTCTATCTTCTACAAAGATACCTTTTGTATTTATAATACATACATCTTGTATAGAGTGAGTATATGTAGATATAGTTTCTGTTATAAGGTTATCATATTTAAAGGCACTATCGCTAGCTTCTTTTAACATATCAACTATTTTAGTTTTCTTAATAGTTGTAGGTAAAACTTTAGCTTTATGTATGCCTATTTGTTTATAATCTTTTTTATCAAAGTCTAAAATAGTTATTTGTTTATCACCTTTTGTTGCTTTAGCAACTTCTTTAGCCATCTTTAATAGGCTTTCTCTAGTTAAATCATTAGTATAAGCATATATAGTTTTTCCATTGTAAAAAACCCTAAGCCCAATACCAAAGTCTAAACCAGATAAGGCACTATCAACTTTTCCATTTATAAGAGATATACTAGCACTATCTTTATTTTCTATAAATATCTCTGCAAAGTCTGCTCCTTTTGATGTTGCTTCTGTCAAAATTTCATTTGCAATATTTTTATCTAACATAATGCACCTCCTAAAGATTTTTATATTTTCATTATACATCATAAAAAAATATATATCAATTAAATTATATATGTATAAATTAAAAGCTACAATTAAAAAATTTTTAATTTAAATTTTATAAAATATATTGACTTTACATTTAGTGTAGGGTTTATTATTAAAATAAAGTTATAAGTATAGGTTTTTATAATAAATTTAAATTTAATATGGAGGTTAAACAAATGGAGCTGACAAAAGTATCGGAAAGAGAGTGGAAAGATATAAAAGATATATATGTAGAAGCTTTTCCAAAACAAGAAAGAAAGCCGTTTTATATGTTAAAAAACTCTGTAAGAAAAGGTAAATCAGAAATTTTTGTTGCTAAACAAAACAATTTGTTGTTAGGATTTATTGCTATTACTCCATATAATGATATAGTTATGGTTGATTATTTGGCAGTATCTAGCAAAATAAGAAGTAGTGGAACAGGAAGTAAAATTCTTCAAAAGATTTTTGACTACTATCAAAATAGAAAAATAATATTGCTTATTGAACGTCTTGATGAAAATGCTAATAATAGTCATCAACGTATAGCAAGAAAGCGATTTTATTTAAAAAATGGGTTTATATCTTCAGGTATTTTTATTAATGGTGTAAGTGGAAATATGGAAATTTTATGTTGGGGTGGGAATATTTCAGCTGATGAATATATTACTGTTCATTCCTATTCACTTGGACGATTGTTATTTACTCTTTCTAGAATAAAGGTTGTTAGCTAGATTTTTATTAAAACTTTTATTAAAATAGCGTCTAAGTTAAACAATTTAATCATATATAAAGATTAAGGAGATTTAATTTATATTATTTATAAATATAGTTAATTATTATAATATTTATAGCATACATTTATATTTTAGAAATAAAAATATTATAACAATTGTTAATATGTCCTATAAAAAATAATAAAGATTATATTAAAAATATACTTGATAAAATATAATATTTGTTATAAAATGAAAAGGTAAAATCTTATGTAGATTTATGATTTTACGTGTATAAATTTGTTAGTTTATACGTTTTAGCTTTAATTTATAATTTAAGATTATTAAATAAAAATAGGAGGTTTTAATTATGGCATATTTTATTAATGATGATTGTATCAGCTGTGGTGCTTGTGCAGCAGAATGCCCTGTTAACGCAATTTCTGAAGGAGATACTAAATATGTAATTGATCCAGATATTTGCATTGACTGTGGTACTTGCTCAAGTGTTTGTCCAGTGGATTCACCTAACCCAGCTTAATGCTATTAAAAAAGGCTATGGAATTTTCCATAGCCTTTTTATATATTTATTAATATTTGCCAAAATCTAAGTTTTCATCAATAATAATATCTGAATTATCATCTAAAATAATCATATCATTAGAATTTAAATCTATGTTATTACCTTTATGTTTTTCATCTTTTTTTTGTTTTTTTGTTACTATATCTTTAGATACTTTTATATTTAAAGAATTATTACTATTTTTAAGTTTAAAGTCAGAAACAGATGCGTAAAATATTTCTGCTTGACTTGCAAGCTCTTCAGATGCAGCCGCAGATTCTTCGCTTGTAGAAGTATTTACTTGGGTAACATTAGATATTTGTTCTATACCTTCCATTATTTGAGATATAGATTTTTCTTGTTCATTAGAAGCGTTTGCACAAGATTCGATAAGACTATATATATCTTCTATTTGTCTAACAATAGATAAAAGGGCTTCAGATGTTTGATTTGCCATTTTAGAGCCTTCTTCTACTTTTAAAACAGAACTTTGTATAAGCTCTGTTGTTTCTCTAGCAGCTTGTTGGCTTCTACTAGCAAGGCTTCTAACTTCTTCTGCAACAACAGCAAATCCTTTACCATGTTCACCAGCACGAGCAGCTTCTACAGCAGCATTAAGGGCAAGTATATTTGTTTGGAATGCAATATCGTCTATTACTTTTATTATGTTTGATATACTGCTAGATGCTGTATTTATAGCCTCCATAGCAATAAGCATATCATTCATTTGTTCGCTACCTTTAGAAGCATTTTCTCTTGTTTGTATAGCAAGTATATTTGCTTTATTAGAATTTTTAGCATTTTCTAATGTTTGTTTGGATATAAGTTTTATAATTTTATTAAGTTTGCCAACAGATTCTGATTGTTGTGCAGCACCTTCTGCTAAAGATATACTAGATTTTGATATTTTTCTAGATCCATCAGATACTTTTTCTGCAGAAGATATAATATCTTTAGTAAGAGAGTTAAGATTATTAACAATTAAATTTACAGATTTTTGAATAGCTTTAAAATCTCCTAAATATTCTCTATCTATTGAAACATCAAAGTTTTTATGAGCCATTTCGTTTAGTATATTTGTTATTTCTGATATGTATGAATCAATTGTGTCAGCAGTATAATTTACAGTTTGTTTGATTTTATCAAATTCACCTTTATATTCATTTGTTATCCTATGTTCAAAATTACCTAAAGAAAATTGATATATAGCATTTTGAGTTTCTTTAATAGGAGAAACAATACCTTCAACAAAAGTGTTTAATCCATCTATTGTAGCTTTCCATTCTCCGCTATAATTTTTATTACAGATTTTATATTCTAAATCTCCATTGATAGCAGCATTTATAAGACCATTTATTTCTTTTGAAATTGCTCTTAAAGTCAACTGTATATTTTTTAATGCTTGTGTAGAAATAGCTTTATCACCAGGAAGTTCTTTTATTTCATTATTAAAAATACCTTGTTCTATCTCTTTTATAATATTAGCTACATATAGATTATCTTTAACTAAATCATTTGTAGCTATATTAATAGCTTCTGTAGCATTTTTAAATGCTCCATCATATTTATCTATATTTATTCTATAACTAGTATTTCCCTCTTCTAATTTTTCAGAAAGATTATTAATATCATCTATAATATATTGTATAGTATCAGACATATTAGCAATTGAATTAGAAAGTTCTCCAATTTCATCTCTATTATTTGTACGGATATCAAGGTCTAAATCCCCTTTTAATACTCTATAAGCGGCATCTTTAAGTTTTTCTATTGGTTTTCTTATAGTGTTGGATAAATTTATACCAAATATTAAGCTAAATAAAATACAAATAATTGTTAAAATGATTAAAGTTAATGTTCTAGTAGTCATGGCATTTAATGTAACATCTAAATTTGAAACCATTTGAGAAAAGTTTACATTTGGTATATTATAAGCTGCTTCAAAAAGCTCATCGCCTAGTTTTGCAGCTCTTTGATCAGTTTGAGTTACATATTCATATTTACCTTGCTCATGATAATTTAAAAGTAACATAAATTCATTATAAAAATTATCTACTTTATTAACACAATCCTCAATTATTACTAGTAAATCACTTGAAGTTTTAGGATCTAAATTTTCTAATGCAATTTCTAATGGTTTTCTTGCATTAATGTATGCATCATTAACAGTTTTTCTAGCTTCTTCATATTGAGCTGGTGTATAATTAGGATTTAAGTTTTTATTAACTTTAAAAGTTATAAATCTTAATTGAATTATATTTTTTATAGAATTCATACTTTTTTCCACATTAGTTTTATTTATGCTCAATTCAGATTTAATAGCTTTTTTAGATTGATGTAGACCATCTGTTGAAAACATACCAATAAAACCAACTAATAAAACAGTTGTAAGTATCATAATTAAGAATTTATTTTTTAATTTAATATTTTTAAACATAATTATTTATCCCCCTCCTTATAAAAACCTTATTTATTAATATTATTTTTAACCATATTTATAAAATATTTGTGTACATCATAACAATCTGTAAGTTCTGGATGAAAAGCTGTAGCAAGTTGATTATTTTGTCTAACAGCAACTATTTTATTATCTACAATAGATAATATTTCTACATCATTATTTGCTTTTTCTACATAAGGAGCTCTAATAAAAGTCATAGGTATTTCTTTATTATTAAATTTTGATACAGTATTAAAGCTTCCTAATTGTCGTCCATATGCATTTCTTTTAGCTACAATATTAAGTGTAGCTAAATGTTTTCTGTGGTCATTATCTATTTCTTTTGCAAGTAATAAAAGCCCTGCACAAGTTCCAAAAACAGGCATATTATTTTTAATTTTTTCTAAAAGGGGATTAAATATATCAAGTTCTTTTAATAACTTGCCCATAGTGGTACTTTCTCCACCAGGTAATATTATACCATCAAAGCTTTGTTCTATATCCTTTTTTTGTCTAATTTCTAATGTTTCTATACCTAGTTTTTTTAATATGTTAATATGTTCAATAAAAGCACCTTGTAAGCATAAAACAGCTATTCTCATTATTTGCCTCTTTCTGCCATTAAAAGCTCTATTTCAGATTCATTTATACCAACCATAGCTTCTCCTAAATCTTCAGAAAGTTCTGCTATAAGTTTATAATCTTGATAGTTTGTAACTGCTTTTACGATAGATGTAGCTCTTTTAACAGGATCCCCGGACTTAAATATACCAGAACCTACAAAAACACCTTCAGCACCTAAATTCATCATTAATGCTGCATCTGCAGGAGTTGCAATACCACCAGCTGCAAAGTTTACAACAGGTAATTTACCATTTTGATATACAGATAATAATAATTCATATGGTACGCCTAATTTTTTTGCATTATCAAAAAGCTCATCTTCTCTTAATGATTGTATACGTCTAATTTCAGAATTTATCATTCTCATATGTCTAACAGCTTGTACAATATCACCTGTGCCAGGTTCACCTTTTGTTCTTATCATAGATGCACCTTCTGATATTCTTCTAAGTGCTTCTCCTAAATCTTTGGCACCACATACAAAAGGGACTTTATATTTAGTTTTATCTATATGATAGCAGTCATCTGCAGGAGTTAAAACTTCGCTTTCATCTATATAATCTATTTCTATAGCTTCTAATAAAGATGCCTCTACAAAATGTCCTATTCTGACTTTTGCCATAACTGGGATAGTAACAGCTTGTTGTATTTCTTTTATCATTTTAGGGTCGCTCATTCTAGCAACACCACCACAAGCTCTTATATCTGCTGGTATTTTTTCAAGAGCCATAACAGCACAAGCTCCGGCTTCTTCTGCTATTTTTGCTTGTTCAGGAGTTGTTACGTCCATTATAACCCCACCTTTTAACATTTGAGCAAGCTCACAATTTAGTTTATATCTATTATTCATATATATTCTCCTTTTTCTAAAAGTTTTATTTATAAAATATTATAAACTTAATTATAGTTATTTTCAATAATTATTTGTAAAAAGTTATTTATAATATTGTTATTTTACAAATAATTGACAAAATAAATAAACCTACAAATATTACTAATTTGTAGATTTATCTATTTATATTTATTTCCAATATTCTGTATTATCTAAACCAATATCTTTAGCTTTAAATACTGGTTCTTTACCTTGTTTTTTCTGATCTGTATAATTTTTAAGACATTTTATAGCTATATTACCTAAACTGACTATAGCTATAATATTTACTATTGCCATAAATCCCATTAGTAAATCAGCTAAATTCCAAGCAGCATCTAAACTCATTTGAGTACCAAAGAAAATCATAATAAGACAACATAATCTAAATATGTTTAATACAGTTTTATTGTCTTTAATGAATTTTACATTTGCCTCTGCATAGCAATAATTACCTATTAATGAGCTAAATGCAAATAAAAATATAGCTATTGATATGAAATGTATACCAAGTTTTCCAACATTTGCATTTACAGCATTTTGAACGTATTGTATTCCTGTTCCTTCTGAAACACCAGAACATAATAAGATCATAGCTGTTGTAGAACATATAAATATTGTATCTATAAATACAGAAAACATTTGAACAAGCCCTTGTTTTACTGGGTGAGATACATCAGCTGTTGCTGCAGCATTAGGAGCAGAACCCATACCAGCTTCATTAGAAAAAAGTCCTCTTTTTATACCTTGCATAACACAAGAGCTAGTAAAAGCACCAACGCCACCACCAAATATAGCTTTAAAATTAAATGCTTCTACAAAAATATTTTTAAAAACACCAGGTAGAAGGTTAATATTTTTTATTGTTATAAACAATCCTAAACATATGTATATTAAAGCCATAATAGGAACTATAACAGATGTTATAAACCCTATTCTTTTAACACCACCATATATAGTTATACCAGTTAATATTGCTAGAGTAAGACCAAGAACAGTTGGGATTATACTATCAGAATAATTAGGGAAGTAATATTTTAAAGAATCTCCTATATTGAAAGCTTGTAAAGCATTAAATCCAAAAGCAAAACAAGCTATTAAAAGTATGCTAAATAAAATACCAAGTGGTCTACTTTTTAAAGCTGTTTGTATATAATATGCTGGGCCACCTCTAAATCCGTTTTCATCTTTTGTTTTATATATTTGAGCTAAAGTACTTTCTATAAAAGCAGATGCACTACCTATAATTGCAAGAGCCCACATCCAAAAAACTGCACCAGGACCACCTGTTCCTATGGCAAGAGCAACACCTACAATATTACCAGTGCCAACACGAGAGGCTGTGGAAATCATCAGAGCTTGAAATGAGGATATCCCCGGATTAGATTTTTTTTCTACAATAACTTTTAAAGATTCTGGTAGTAATCTTATTTGGACAAATCTGGTCCTAATGCTAAAATATAACCCTGTAATAATAAGAAGTGCTACCAATATCCAAGTATATAAAAAATCACCCATAGTACCTAATATTTTGGCAAATTTTTCCATAAAATCAGTCATTTATTATCATCTCCTTTTATTTATAATATGAATATTATATCATAAAATTAATAAAATTACACTTATATATAATAAAAAAACTATATTTTATGTAATTATTATACATTAATAAGTAAATATTGTGTTTTTTAATACATTATAATTAATATTTATAAAAAATTGATAGTTGTAAGATTAGTAAATATTAATTAATAAATATAAATATATTTGTAAAAATTATAACATATTAATTTTAAATTAATATGTTATAATTTTTATAATTGGGAGATAAAAAGTAAATTATATTAAAACATAATTATAATTTAAAGTGTTTACTCATTTTTGTTATCCTAAAATTTTAAATTTTCCTATGTTTATAAATTAATTCTATTATTCCATTATAAGATTGTGTGTTAATCAATTCTAATTTTATTTCACTTAAAGTTTTGTCAAAAAGACGTATTCCACTACCTAAAATTGTTGGAATAATAGAAATATGATATTCATCAATTAAATCATCTTGCATTAATTGTTGGACTATATTTGCTCCACCACAAATCCAAATATTTTTTCCTTGTTTCTTCTTTAATTTTTCTATAATAACAGATGGATTTGACTTTGTAAAAATTATATTATTTGTTGAAGATAATTCCCTATGTGTTATAACATAGCTTATTAAGTCAGAATAAACCCATTTTTCTGGAGATAGTTCTGTTACAATTTGATTGTAAGTATTCCAACCCATAATCACAGTATCAATATCTTTTATAAATGTTGAATAAGTATCAATGTTTTCAGCATTTTGATTTTGTCCATTTATCCAATCTACTTTACCATACTCATTTGAAATATACCCATCAAGACTCATTGCAATAAATAAAATAGTTTTTCTCATTTATATAGCCTTTCAAAAATAGTACATTATTTTTTTATAGTGTTGATTTGTTCTCTAACTTTATCTAACATATCTTTATATTTTGCCATTTTTTCTTTTTCTTCTAATATAACTTTTTCTGGAGCTTTAGCTACAAATCCTTGATTAGAAAGTTTCTTTTCAACACGCTCTACCTCTTTTATAAGTTTTTCCTCTTCTTTTTTAAGTCTATCTAATTCTTTTTCTATGTCTACAAGTTCATCAAAAGGCATATATATAATACCATTTGGAATAACAACAGATACAGCACCTTCAGGAGCATTTTTATGTTCTTCTATTGTTATGTCGCTGGCAAAGGCTAATGTTTTAAAGAATATTTTACTAGTATTAAAAGTATCGTTAACTAAATCATTGCTAGATGAAATAATAATTTGAGCTTTTTTACTATTAGGAACATTCATTTCTGAACGTATATTTCTTATACCTTTTACAGCAGTTTTTATAAGCTCAATTTTTTCTTCTTCTTTTATAAAATTTAAGTTTTTTTCAAATTCTGGCCATTTAGATAACATAATAGTTTCTTCTTCATCTTGTATAGATGTAAATATTTCTTCTGTTACAAAAGGTGCAAATGGATGTAACATTTTTAGAGAATTTATAAGAACACTTTTTAATGTGTATAGGGCAGCTTTTCTTGTTTTGTCTTCTTTATCATAAAGACGAGGTTTAACCATCTCTATATACCAATCACAGTATTCGTCCCATATGAAATCATATATTTTAGATAAAGCAACGCCTAAATCATAGCTTTCTAAATTTTGAGTTACTTCTTTTGCAAGTGTATTACATTTAGATAAAATCCATTTATCTGCATCAGTTAGTGTATCTAAAGAAATATTATCTAATTTTTCATCTTCTATATTCATTAATATAAAACGTGTAGCGTTCCATATTTTATTTAAAAAGTTTCTATTAGCTTCTATTTTTTCCCAATAAAATCTTAAATCATTTCCAGCAGAGTTACCAGATGTAAGCATAAGTCTTAATGCATCTGCACCATATTTTTCTATAACTTCTAATGGATCTATACCATTTCCTAAAGATTTACTCATTTTTACACCTTCAGAATCTCTAACAAGTCCGTGGATTAAAACATCTTTAAAAGGCAATTCATTCATTTGTTCTATCCCAGAAAATACCATACGTACAACCCAGAAGAAAATGATATCATGTCCAGTAACTAATACATTTGTAGGATAAAAATATTCTAAATCTTCAGTTTTTTCTGGCCAACCAAGAGTAGAAAATGGCCATAGGGCAGAGCTAAACCAAGTATCTAATGTATCTTCATCTTGTATTAATATGTTATTATTACATTTAGAACAATTATTAGGCATTTCTTTAGCTACTTCTATATGTCCACATTTTTCACAATAATAAGCAGGTATTCTATGTCCCCACCAAAGTTGACGTGATATACACCAATCTTTTATATTTTCAAGCCAATGAGTATATATTTTACCAAATCTATCAGGTATAAAACGAAGCTCATTATCATAATATGCTTTTAAAGCAGGTTTTGCAAGGTCTTCCATTTTTACAAACCATTGACTTTTAATAAGAGGTTCTACAACATGGGAACAACGTTCGTGTACACCAACAGAATGGTTAATAGGTTCTTCTTTAACAAAAAGTCCAAGTTTATCAAGTTCTTTTATAATCTCTTTTCTAGCATCGTATCTATATAAACCATTAAACTGTGCACCATTTTCATTTATAGTACCATCATCATTTAAAATATTTATTTTAGGTAAATTATGGCGTTGACCAACTTCAAAGTCATTAGGGTCGTGAGCAGGAGTTATTTTAACAACACCAGTACCAAATTCCATATCTACATAATCATCTGCTATAATAGGTATTTCTCTATTAACAAATGGAACTATACAAGTTTTTCCTATAAATTGTTTATATCTATCATCGTTAGGATTTACAGCTATTGCAGTATCTCCTAGCATAGTTTCAGGACGAGTTGTTGCAAATTGTAAAAATTTATCTGTATCTTTAATAGGGTATTTAATATGCCAGAAAAATCCATTTTTATCTTCGTGATCTACCTCTGCATCAGATATAGTTGTTTGGCAATTAGGACACCAGTTTATAAGTTTTTCACCTTTATAAATATAGCCTTTTTCATATAGACGTATAAATACTTCTGTTACAGCTTTTGATAAGCCTTCATCCATTGTAAATCTTTCTCTGTCCCAGTCACAAGAGTTACCAAGCTTTTTAAGCTGATTAACTATTGTTCCACCATATTCTTCTTTCCATTGCCAAGCTCTTTCTAAAAATTTTTCCCTACCTAAGTCTTCTTTTGTTATGCCCTCTTTAGCTAATTTATCTATTATTTTTACTTCTGTTGATATACTAGCGTGATCAGTACCTGGTAACCAGAGAGCTGAATATCCTTGCATTCTTTTCCATCTTATAAGTATATCCTGTAAAGTATTGTCTAAGGCATGTCCCATATGAAGATGACCAGTAATGTTTGGAGGGGGTATAACTATTGTATAAGGCTTTTTATTTTTATCTACTTTTGCGTGGAAATATTTTTTATCTAACCAATTTTTGTAAATCCTTTCTTCAATGGAAGGGTTATAGTTTTTTTCTAGTTCTTTTTTCATTTAATAAAACCTCCTAAAGATATATATATTATAATTGCTATAAAAAATAAAAATAAACCTATCATTAAAAAAATGCTACCTTTATCAGAAAATACTTCTGAAATATCATCATGTTTTTTTGTTTTATTGTTTTCATCACATTCTATATTATCTAATAAAGATGTATCAATTTTATTAGATTTATTATTTTTAAATAAATATTTTAATAATATTACTATACCTAATAATATAAGTGTTAAAGCCAATATTTTAATAATATCACCTACTTTTAATTATAAATATTTAGTTATATATTTATAAAACAAAAAAAGCCATCATCAACAAAGGACGAAAGCATCGTGGTACCACCTTATTTCAAGCAAAAATTGCAAGCACTCAAAGCTTTTAACGAAAGCTAACCGTATAGACTTACTATGTATTAATAATATAATACTTTTTAGACTATCTGCTCCAAAGCTACCTTCAATATTACATATGCAAAGTTACCTTACAGCCTATGAGTAACTCTCTCTTTTGCCTGTTAATATTTACTCCTCTTTTTCATAGCATTTAATAATATGATTTTATATACATTATATAAATTTGTCAATATATTTTTATAAATTATCATAATAAAATTTAAATTTATGGTTATCATTACTATTAAATTATAGGTTGACTTTTAAATTAATAATGATACAATTAAAAAAAATAAAAGGGGGCTATTATTTTGGAATTAAAGGACTTTTTATATGAACAATTAGATATTTTAAGGAAACAAGGAGAAAAGTTTTTAAAAAAAGAAATAACTATGCACGAATTTAAAAAATTATCTGGTAAGTTCGGTATATATGCTGAACGTGGTGGAGAATCTTTTATGATTCGTGTTAAGATACCTTCAGGTATATTTACAGATAATTCTATTAATCTTTTGCAAGAGTTTATTAAAAAATATAGTATTAATGAAATACATCTTACAACAAGACAGGCTGTACAGCTTCATAGATTATCTTTAGATACAGCTTTAAGTATTTTTAAAAAGTGTGTAGAAAATGATTTAATAGGATATGGTTGTGGGGGTAATTTTCCAAGAAATGTAACATCATCTCCGCTTTCTAGTGTAGAAAAAGATGAGGCGTTTGATGTTACACCTTATGCACATTATACATCAGATTATTTTTTAAAAAGAATGGATACTTATAATTTACCTAGGAAAATTAAAGTAGGTTTTTCTAATGGTAAAAGTAATTTATCTAATGCTACTTTAACAGATTTAGGCTTTTTGGCTACTATAAAAGATGGTAAAAAATATTTTAAAGTATTTGTAGCCGGTGGTCTTGGTAAAAATCCTATGGTTGGACTTGAATTACCTTATTTGATAGAACCTACAAAAATCTTATATTATGTAGATGCTTTAGTAGAGCTATTTAAAGAAAATGGAAACTATGAGAATAGAAACAAAGCTAGAATAAGATATATATTACAAGAAAAAGGAGATAAAGAATTTTTAGATTTATATAATAGTTATATACAAAAATCTAAAGAAAAAAATTTAGATATAGAAGAACCTAAAGAAATAACTATACCAGATGGTAATGAGGGTGAAATAGAGGAAAATAATAATATTATAGCACAAAAACAAAAAGGGAGATACACTTTTATTATAAAACCTATTGGAGGAATTATATTATCAAAAGATTTCAATAATATAATTAATTTTATTAAAAATTCTAATAGTAAAGATTATATTAAGTTAATAGCAACTATGGAAGAAAGCCTTTATATAAATAATCTTAATGCTAAAGAAGTTAGAGAGATTTTAGATATATGTAAAGATTTTAACCAAACAACTAAGTTATCACAAAGCTTAAGTTGTATAGGTGTTCCTATTTGTCAAATAGGCTTAGCAGAAAGTCAAAGGTTGTTAAATAATATAATATCTTATTTTAAAGATAACAATCTTAATAGAGATTTATTACCTAAAATTCATATATCTGGTTGCCCAAATTCTTGTGGTAGACATCAAGTAGCTATGATTGGCCTTATGGGTAAGAGAAAAATGGTAGATGGTGAAATAGTTGATGTTTATGAATTTAGTATAGATGGTAGTTTTGAAGAACAAAATACAAGATTAGGTAACCCATTATGTGATATTTTAGCTAAATATATACCAATTTTTTTGAAAGAAGTATATGAAAATTTAGATAATAAAAATATAGACTTTAAAAAATTTAAAGATACTAAAGACTTTGAAATTTTAGTTGATAAATACTGTATAAAATAGTTTAAAAAAATACCACCTATAAGGTGGTATTTTTATTTTGTTTTTAAATATTGATTTATATTGTTTAAAAGTTCATTACAATCTAAACCATGTACTTCACAAGCTTCTTCTAATGTTTCAAGTTGAGAAGATGGACAGCCTAAACAATGCATACCAGAATTCATCATAATAGGAAATACACCATTATCTAATTCTAATACTTCACTTATTCTCATATCTTTTGTTGCTTGTTTCATATTTTTTCCTCCGTTTATTTATTCCATAATGATTCAATTTTTGGATAATATTTAAATAAAACTTTACCTAAAATATTTTCTTTTGGTAAAAATGTATTTTCCCAATATCTAGAATCTTGAGAATCATTTCTATTATCTCCTAACATAAAATAGCTCCCTTGTGGAACTGTGTAAGGACCAAAGCTACCAAGCATATCTTCCATAATATAATCATCTTCTAAAGGTACTTCTTGATCATTTATAAATACTTTACCATCTATAATATTTACTTTTTCTCCTGGTAACCCTATTATTCTTTTTACATATAGTGTACTTTCATCATCTGGTGCTTTAAATACTATTATATCATATCTTTCTGGATCAGAAAAAAGATATGATAATCTAAATGCTACTAATCTATCATTTGGCATAATAGTATTTTTCATAGAACCAGTAGGGACAACAGCATTTACAATTATAAAATGAGTTATAACAAATGCAACTATAATAGCAATTATAATAGTTTTAATAATGTCTATTAATTCTTTTTTTATTTTTTGGCTTTTTGTAACATTTTGGCTATTGATTTTATCTTCTTGAGATTTATCCATCATATTAAACCTCCTAAAAAAGTATTTACATAATTATAGCATTATATATATAAAATGTAAATATAATTAATTATTAAATAATTTTAACATAAAATTGTCTTTTTCTAGGACCATCAAATTCACAAAAATATATACCTTGCCATCTACCTAAAACAAGAGAATTATTATTTATAATAACTGTTTCACTAACACCAATAACACTAGATTTTAAATGAGCATTAGAATTTCCTTCAAAATGTTTAAAACCATCTCTGTTATGAAAGCTATCTTCAAGTCCTAATAAAATATCATTTTCCACATCTTTGTCTGTATTTTCATTTATTGTAATAGCAGATGTAGTGTGTGGACAATATATAATACACAAACCACTATTTATACCAGATTTTGAAACGGCCTCTTTAACATAAGATGTAATGTTATAAAATCCTTCTTTTTTAGTTTCTAAGTCATATTCAAAAATCATAATTACCCTCCAATATTTTATATATTAATTAAAAGTCAACACTATATAGTATTGACTTTTAATTCGTTAAAAATTATTATTTTAATATTTTCCAAAATCTAAAGATTCATTAATAATAATGTCAGAGGTATCATCTAATATAATCATATCATCAGAGGATAAATCTATGTTGTGTACATTTTTTTGTTTAGTATTATCAGTTTTTTGTACATCATTAGTCTTATTAACTGATTTAGATTGTGATCTAGGTTTTTCAGTGTCCTTTTGTTTAACTACTGCATCATATGAGTTAGAATTGGAATCATTTTTTAATTTAAAATCAGCAACAGATGCATAGAATACTTCTGCTTGGCTTGCAAGTTCTTCAGCAGCAGCAGCAGATTCTTCGCTTGTAGCAGTATTGTTTTGTGTAACATTTGCTATTTGAGATATAGCTGTTGCAACTTCATTTATAGATCTTTCTTGTTCTAAAGAAGAGTTAGCACAAGTACCTATAAGGTTTGAAATAGTTTCTATTTGTCCAACAATAGCAAGAAGGGCATCAGCAGTTTGATTAGCTATCTTAGAACCTTCTGCAACTTTATTAACAGAGCTTTCTATAAGTTCAGTTGTTTCTCTAGCGGCTTGTTGGCTTCTAGATGCAAGGCTTCTAACCTCTTCGGCAACAACTGCGAAACCTTTACCGTGTTCACCAGCACGAGCGGCCTCAACAGCAGCATTAAGGGCAAGAATGTTTGTTTGGAATGCAATATCATCTATAACTTTTATTATGTTAGATATACTGCTAGATGCAGTGTTAATTTCTTCCATTGCAACAAGCATATTGTTCATTTGGTCACTGCCTTTAGTTGCATTTTCTCTTGTTTCCATAGCAAGTTCATTAGCTTTATTAGATCCTTCTGTATTTTCAGCTGTTTGTTTAGACATAGATTTAATGATGTGATTTAATTTTTCAACAGCTTCTGCTTGTTCAGTAGCACCTTCTGCTAAAGATATACTAGATTCAGATATTTGTCTAGAACCAGCAGATACTTGTTCAGCAGAACATATAATATCTTTTGTAAGCATATTAAGGTTTTTAACTATCAAATTAACAGATTTTTGGATAGTTTTAAAATCACCCAAATATTCTCTATCTATAGAAACATCAAAGTTTTTATTTGCCATTTCATTAAGTATATTTGATATTTCTGCTATATAAGAACCAATAGTTTCAGCTGTGTAATTTACAGTTTGTTTAATATTATTAAATTCACCTTTATATTCATTTGTTATTCTATGATTAAAATTACCAGTAGAAAATTGATTAAGTGCATTTTGAGTTTCCTTTATAGGAATAACAACACTTTCAACAAATGTATTTAATCCATTAATTGTTTCTTTCCATTGGCCACTATAATTTTTGCTATCTATTCTATATTCTAAATCACCGTTTATAGCGGCATTTACAAGACTATTTATTTCATTAGATACAGCTTTTAATGTTAATTGAATATTTTTAAGAGCATGAGTAGAAACAGCTTTATCACCAGCAAGCTCTTTAATTTCATTATTAAAGCTACCACCTTCTATTTCTTTAATATTTCCAGCAACATATAAAGCATCTTGCACTAAACCATTAGTAGCATTATTAATAGCTTCTGTTGCGTCTTTAAAAGCTCCATTATATTTATCTGTATTTATTCTATAACTAGTATTTCCTAATTCTAATTGCTCAGAAAGAGCATTAATGTCATCTATGATACATTGTATAGTACCAGACATATTAGCTATTGTATTTGAAAGATCTCCAAGTTCATCTTTGTTATTAGTCCTAATGTCTACATTTAAATCTCCAGCTAAAACTTGATGGGCAGCATTTTTAATTTTTTCAATTGGTTTTCTTATAGACCTAGCTAATGTAAATGCGAATATAGATAATATGATTACAACTATTAAAGTTATAACTAATATACTTCTAGCTCTAAAGCTCATATCTTGAGAATTTTTATCTAAGTCTGATATCAAATTAGAAAATGCTATACTTGGTAAATTATATGCTACATTAAATAATTCTTCAGCAATAGGAGTAGTAGAATTATCTTGTTCAGTAGCTTCATCATTTCTACCTTGTTCTAATAAATCAACATAAACTATATTACCTTCATAATATTTTTTTAACAGTTCTAACGTTTTGTTAGCATTTGATAATAATTCATTTCTGTCTTTTTCTGAAACTTGAGAAAATTCTGTTACAATTTCAATATAATCATTTAATGATTGTTTAGCAATTTCATATGATTTTGTAAGTTCATCTCTAGCACCATCATAGTTACCTTGGTTAAGATGTGAAAATTCTATTTGAAATGCAGTAAATCTTATATTTATAACATCTTGAATAGATTCCATAATACTAACTGTTATATCTCGATTAGATGATACTTCACTTTTAATACCTCTATTAGCTTTGTCTAATTCACCAGCTGAAAAAAGTCCTAAAATGATAACTAATAATCCTGTAACAGTTAACATTATTCCAAATTTTGATTTGACACTAATATTTTTATACCAGTTCATTTTTCCTCCACCTTTTCATTTATTTTTTTAATTTTTTTCATTATAATATATTTTTTTTGTAGAAACAAGACTAATATTTAAAAATTATGTATTATATTATATCCTACTAAAAAAATATGAAACGAAATAGTGATAATATATAATAATAAAACGTATATATATAATATAATATATAAATTTAACAATAAATAATTAAATTTAATAAATAGGCATTGATTAATAAGCTAGAATGAACATTGTTACGTTGACAAATTTTAAAAAAAATGATAAAATGTAGAAAAATGTAGATAAGGAAGGAGAAAAAATATGGATTCTGTATTTTTTAAAGAGTTTTTAATGATTAGTGACATTAAAACTATTATATTCATATTAGTTTTATTTGCCCTTTTCTTTGGTATGAAAATCGTTGAAAAGAGAAAAATAGCGTTTTCCACTAGAATGATTATAGCGACATTTATAGGTTTGGTTCTTGGTGTTGTTATACAAGCTGTATCAGGATTTGCAAAAGATCCTATGGAAATAACTTTTGTTGTAGAAACAACTAAATGGTATAGCTTATTTGGTAATGGTTTTATTGATTTAATAAGAATGCTTGTTATACCTCTTATTATGGTTTCTATTATTCACGTTATTGTTAATATGAAAGAGGGAGCTGATATAGGTGCTCTTACTAAAAAAACTTTGACAGTAACAGTTATAATGGTCTCTATATCTGTTATAGTAGGATTAGGCGTTGGTATGTTATTTAAAGTTGGTAGCACTATGACAGTAGAGCAAGGTAGTGCTGAAATTAAAGAGGTAAAAACAATTGTTGATACTTTAAGAGGATTAATACCTTCTAATCCTGCTAAAGCTATGGTTGATGTTAATATTATTGCACTTGTTATAATATCTGCTTTCTTTGGTATTGGTGCTAAACGTATGACAAAGAAATATATGGATGTTGTTAAACCATTTATTGATTTAATTAATGCTTTACAAAAAATTATTATGAGTATAGCTATGACTATTATTAAATGGATGCCTTATGCAGTTATTGCTCTTTTAGCTAATACAATAGCTCAAAGGGGTATTGAAAGCATTAAAGAAGTTGGTATATTTATAATTGCTTTATATGTATCTGTTATAATTATGTTTATTATCCAGCTTATAGCAATATCTTTATTTGGTATTAACCCAGTTATATACCTTAAAAAAGGTTTAGCTGTTATGGTATTAGCATTTACATCACGTTCTAGTGTTGGTTGTTTACCTTTAACTATCGAAACATTAGTTGATAAAATGGGTGTTAACGATGGTACAGCAAGTTTTGTAGGTGGTTTTGGAACTACTGCTGGTATGCAAGGTTGTGCAGGGGTGTTCCCAGCTTTACTTTTAGTTTTTGTATGTAATGTTACTGGCACTCCTATGGATATCACATTTATTGTTATGGCATTAGTTGTTATAGTTATAGGTTCTTTTGGTATAGCTGGTATACCAGGTACTGCCACTATGGCAGCATCGGTTGCTTTATCAGGTGTTGGAATGGCAAGTTTATTCCCAACTATTAGTCCTATATTAGCTATAGACCCTATAATTGATATGGGTAGAACATTTCTTAATGTTACAGGTTCTATGACAAATGCTCTTATTGTTGATAAAAGTTTAGGACAATTAAATATGGAACATTTTAAAGATATGAGTAAATAATTTTATATATTTAGCACCTTTGTCATTGATAAAGGTGCTAAAAAAGATTACAAAATTAAGGAGTGAATATAATGAAAATAATTATTATTGGTGGTATAGCTGCGGGTATGAGTGCTGCAGCAAAATTTAGAAGACTTGATAAAGATGCAGAAATAAAGGTTTATGAAAAAACACCTATTGTATCTTTTGGTGCTTGTGGACTGCCATATTTTGTAGGTGGCTTTTTTGATAACGAAAACCAAATGATTGCAAGAAAGCCAGAAAAATTTAAAGAAACAGGTATAGATATAAGTGTAGAACACGAAGTTTTATCAATAGATGTAACTAATAAAAAAATAATGGTTAAAAATTTAAAAACAGATGAAACATTTGAAGATAGTTATGATAAATTAATGATAGCTACTGGTGCATCTGCTATAATACCTCCTATTAAAAATTTTAATATTAAAAATGTCCATACTTTAAAATCTTTGGAAGATGGTAGAATATTAAAAGAAAAAATGAAAGATAAAGATGTTAAAAAAGTAGCTATAATAGGTGCTGGGTTTATAGGGTTAGAGGCAGTAGAGGCTGCAAAAGAATATGGTAAGGAAGTATCCGTTTTTCAGTTAGAAGATAGAATTTTAAAAGAGGTATTTGATAAAGAAGTTACAGACTTATTAGAAGAAGAACTTAAAAATAAAGGTGTAAACTTATTTTTAGATAGTAAAGTAGTTGAGCTTAAAGGGGATAGTAAAGTAACAAAAGTCGTTACAGAAAGTGAAGAGGTAGATGCTGATTTAGTTATATTAGCAACAGGTGTTAAGCCTAACACAGCATTTTTAAAAGATACAGGTATAGAAATGCTTAAAAATGGTGCTATTATTGTAGATAAAGAGGGGAAAACATCTATTGAAGATATATATAGCGCTGGGGACTGTGCAACAGTTACACATCTTTTAAAACCAGAACCAGCTTATATACCATTAGCAACTGTAGCTAATAAATTTGGACGTGTTGTTGGAGAAAATCTTGGTGGTAAAGGATTAGAGTATGAAGGTTCTTTAGGTTCTGCTTGCATTAAAGTTTTAGGTATGGAGGCAGGTAGAACAGGTCTTACAGAAAGTGAAGCTACTAACTTAGGTATAAACTATAAAACAGTATTTATTACAGATAAAAATCAAACAGATTACTATCCGGGACAAGAAAATATAGCTATTAAACTTATATATAATGGAGATACAAAAGTTATTTTGGGGGCACAAGTTGTTGGCAAAAAAGATGCTGTGCAAAGAACAAATGCTCTTGCTGTTGCAATTTATGCAAAGCTTACAACAGAACAATTAGGTATGATGGATTTTTGTTATTCGCCACCTTTTGCTAGAACTTGGGACGTTTTAAATAGGGCAGGTAATGTTGCTAAATAGAGGGAGATATAAGATGGAAAAAAAGTTATATGATAACTATATTCAAATATTAAAAGAAGAGCTTGTAGTTGCTATGGGGTGTACCGAACCAATTGCCATAGCGTATGCAGGAGCTAAAGCTAGAGAAATTTTAGGTAAAAAGCCAGATAGAGTTATTATAAAATGTAGTGGTAATATTATCAAAAATGCAAAATGTGTTACAGTTCCCAATACAAATGGCCTTATAGGTATAGGAGCTAGTGCTATAACAGGTATATTAGCAGGAGATGCAACAAAAGAATTAGAGGCTATTAGTGTTGTAGACCCAAAGTATTTAGATGAAATAGCAAATCTTGTTAATACAGATTATTGTACAGTTTGTCTACTAGACACACCTATTAGTTTACACATTATTATGGAAGTATATTGTGGAAATGATAGTGCTAGTGTTGAAATAAAAGAGGCTCATACTAATATAACTAAAATAGTTAAAAATAAGGAAGTTTTATTTGAGCAAGAAGAAAGCAAAGATAAATATCTTGGTGTTTTTGTTGATAGAAGTGTTTTAAATGTAAAAGATATTTATGATTTTGCGAATACAGTTAATACAGATGAAATTAAATATCTTTTGGATAGTCAAATAGAGAAAAATCTTGCTATTGCTAAAGAGGGTTTGAAAGGAACTTATGGGCTTGGAATAGGTAAAGTTTTATTAGATTCTTATAGTGATGATATTGCTATAAAAATAAAAGCTCACGCTGCTGCTGCATCTGAAGCAAGAATGAGTGGTAGTCCTATGCCAGTTGTTACTAATTCTGGAAGTGGTAATCAAGGAATGACAGTTTCTGTGCCTATTATTGTATATGCACAAGAAAAAAATATAGAAAAAGATAAACTTTATAGGGCTTTAGTTTTATCTAATCTTTTGGCTATACACCAAAAAACTTTAATAGGTAGATTATCTGCATTTTGTGGTGTTGTATCTGCTGCTTGTGCTAGTGGTGCTGCAATAACTTATTTATCAGGTGGAACTTTAAAACAAATAGAAGATACTATTACTAATACTTTGGCTAATGTTTCTGGTATTGTATGTGATGGTGCAAAACCAGCTTGTGGTGCAAAAATAGCATCTAGTTTAGATGGGGCTTTAATGGGACATCATTTAGCTATGGCAGGTCAAGCATATAACCCTAATACTGGTATATTAAAAGATGATGTAGAGAAAACTATAAATGCAGTAGGTCGTCTTGGGAAAGATGGTATGAAACAAACGGATATTGAAATATTAAATATAATGATTGATAAATAGCCATTAACAATAATTTTACATTAATTTTACAACTATATGATATAAAATAAGGTTAAATAAACTTATAATATAATAGATTTTTATTTTAAGTAAAATCAATTGTATTATAAGAGGAGTAAAACTAATGAAATTTAACTTATTAAAAAATTTTTCAAAATTTAAAAGAAGTATTATTATGACTTCAGTGATTTTATCTAGTATAGCAAGCAGTTTAACTATTACTAATGCAAATAGTGGTAAATGGATGAGTGGAGAGTATCATATTCATACAATTCAATCAAATGATGCATCTGAAGATTTTATGAATATCCAAAATATATTAAATGTTGCTTTTAGACAAAATATGGATATTTTGCCTAAAGAGTCAAAAACAGAAAATATTAAATATGGAAAAACTTTTGACTATGTTATGTTTGCAGACCATTTGAGAAATTCTCCGAGAAGTGTTTATGGAGAAGATAAACTAACAGCAAGATGGGAAGCTATTTTAGAACAACAAAAAGAAATAGAAAAGCTTAAAAGTCAAGGGAAATACGAAAATAAAATAATATATTCAGGGTTTGAATGGGATATGATGGGGCTAGACCACGCTAGTGTTGCTATTATTGATGAAAAAAGCAAAGATATTCCTTATGAAGGAGTCCATCAATTTGAGTGGCTATTTAGTTATGATACAAAGGACGAAGTTTTTAAACAAGATGAAAAATCATTATATGGTGAGAGAATAAATGATAAAAATAGTGTAAATGACACATATGAGGCTGTAAAATGGTTATCAAAAAATTACCCAAAAAGCTTTGTATTGCCAAATCACCCATCTAGGCATAATAATGGAGATGATGTTGTGGACTTAGGTGAAGTTTCAATAGAACACTTACGTAGGTTAAATGATATCGATGCAAATATTGTTTTTGGATTTGAAGGTATGCCAGGAAATCAAATGGCTGGTGAAGGCTCTTGTGAATTACCACAAGAAGATATTAGAGCAGGTGCTGATGAAATGATTTCTGTAACAGGTGGTGTTTGGGACGCATTACTTAGTGAAGGACGACGTTTTTATAACTTTGCAAATTCAGACTTCCATTTTAAAATTAGTAGTAATAAGGAATATGGAAGTGGTTATTGGCCAAGTGAGTTTTCAAGAAATTATACTTGGGTAGAAACTGGTGAAGATGGAGTTTATGATTTTAGAGATGTTGTAGATGGTATGCGTTCTGGAAATAGTTACTCTGTCAATGGTGAATTAATTTCTGATTTACAGTTTAATGTGAAAAAAGATGAAAATTTGGCAACTATGGGTGAACAATTAAATGTTGATAAAAATTCAGAAGTAGAAGTAAATATAAGATTTAAAGTACCAAATAATAATAATTATAAAACTATTTATAATAGTAATACAGGATTAAAAGCTACTAATACTCCTAAATTAGACCATGTTGATTTAATTATGGGACACGTTACAGGAAAGGTAGACGAGTCTAATTATAGTTCATTACAAAATACAGATGCTAAAATAGTAGAAACTTTTGACATTAGTAAATTAAAAGTGGATAGTGAAGGATATTATAACTTAACTTATAAGACAAATGTAGACTCAAATATGTATTTTAGAGTGCGTGGTACTTCTTCTAATTTAGTAGACGAAAATGGTGACCCAATAACACACGAAAGAGAGGTTGCTTTAAGTACACAATTTAGACACGATCAAATAAATGATTATAATTATACTAATCTTAGTTTTTATGCAAATCCTATTTGGGTAAACGTAAATTAAGGTTTTAAATAATCATTAAAAAAATACCCTTGATTTTATAGGGTATTTTTTATTTTATTAAATAAATTTTACAGCTGTTCCATAGCATAATATTTCTGAAGCGCCTTGCATAACAGCACTAGAAGAATAGTGTATGCCAATAATAGCATCTGCACCAAGAGCAAAAGCTTGTTGTATAATACGGTCTGTTGCCTGTTTTCTAGCTTCTTCTAACATTTCTGTGTAACCTTTAAGCTCACCACCAACGATAGTTTTAAAAGATGCGCCAAGATCTCTACCTATATGTTTAGATTGTACTGTGCTACCTTCCACTAAGCCTAAAACCTCAAATTGTTTATTTGGTACTGTCTGTAATGTAGATAATAACATATTATTTCCCCCTTTTATTTAAAATAGTCTTTAAGTAGTTTATATATAGTAGGATTTATATTGAAATTATAAATTAATTTTTGAAAATTTTCAATGTTATTGTCATTTTTTGCAGAATTTTTGTTTTTAATAGCTTTTATCATTATATTTTTTGGTGTATGTTCCATATCTATAAACTCTATAATATTAGTTTTATACCCACATAATTTTAAGGCATCTGCTCTTAAATTATCTGTTAAAAGAGATGAAAATCGTTCTTTTAAAATGCCATAGCTAAGCATAGAAGAAAGTTCATTATTTTTTATTTGTTTAAATAATTCATGTTGGCAACAAGGAACACTTAATATAACGTCACAATTTAGTTTTACACCAAAATATATAGCATAGTCTGTTGCAGTATCGCAAGCGTGTAAAGAAATTATCATATTTATATTTTCGGATTTATCAATATTTTGAATATCTTCATTAAAAAATTGTAGATTTTTAAAATTAAATTCTTTTGCTAGTTTATTACAATGTTCTACTACATCTTTTTTTAAATCATAACCATTTATAGTTACATTTTTTTCTTTTATAATATTAAAATAATGATACATTGCAAAAGTAAGATAACTTTTTCCACAACCCATATCTATTATTTTTGCATTATTAGGGAGATTTTCTTCTATATCTTTTAACATTTCTAAAAATTTATTTATTTGTCTAAACTTTTTTTGTTTGTGGCTTATTACTATACCATTTTTATCAATTACGCCTAATTTATATAGCCAGTCTATATATTCACCTTCTTTTAGTATATAGTTTTTGGCTTTATTATGTGATTGTGGTGTATTATCAATGGTTACAGTTTTTTTAATACCTGTTATTTTAAAATCACCTTTTTTATTCATTAATAAAGTAAGACTATTATTAGCTAATATATCACATTGTTTAAAATTTTCACTCATAAGATTTATTATTTTTTCTAGTATTAATGAGCTATCTTCTATGTTTTCGTGCATTACCTTTTTATCTATATAATAAATAAATTGAAAACAAAGTTTGTTTTTTAACATAATTTTTTTAATATCAATTTTTTTAGGCAAATCTTCACTTTTTTTAATTGGATTGCTTATAATAGCTTTTATAAAATCATCTATATTTATAAATTCTTGTAGTTTATACAAAATGTTATCTTTTGTTATCATTTTTGCCTCCTATATTTTTAATTTACATTTCTTAATACACAGTCTACATCAACATCTACTAAAATAATTTCATCACCAATTTTTTTTATGTCACACCAGCTTATAACATATTCAGTTTCTTTTCCAAAAAATCCAAAAATTTTGCAAGGTCCTGCTACAATTATTTTTGTAACACAACCAGTTTTTATATTAATATCTACATCAGAAACAAAGCCAAGTCTTGCGCCATCTTTTATATTTATAACTTCTTTTTGCCTTAAATCTTCTATACGAGCCATAAAAATCACCATTACCTTTTTAATAGAATATATGTAAAAAAGTAATGGTGTATGAATATATAATGTATTAGTTAAGTTCTATTTGATGGAATACTTTTTTGCCCTTTTGTATTAATAATTTGTTTTCTGTAAAATAATTAAGAGTTATTTTATGTTCAATACTATCTATTTTAACATCATTTACTTTAATACCACCTTGTGTAACGAGTCTTCTAGCTTCACTTTTAGAAGGTGCAAGTTTTAATGTAACTAAAGCATCTAATATATTAATACCATTTTCGAAAGTATCTTTATCCATATTTGTAGTAGGGATAGAACCACCAGATGCACCGCCTGCAAATAATGCTTTAGAGGCTTCCATAGCTTTTTTTGCCTCTTCTTCTCCGTGTACAATATTTGTAACTTCATATGCTAATATTTCTTTAGCTTTGTTTATTTCACTGCCTTCTAAAGAGCCAAGTTTTTTAATTTCGTCCATAGGTAAAAATGTTAAAAGGCTTAAACATTTTTCTACATCACTATCGGCTACATTTCTCCAATATTGATAAAATTCATAAGGAGTAGTTTTTTTAGGGTCAAGCCAAACAGCTCCTTTTTGAGTTTTACCCATTTTTATACCTTCACTTGTTGTTAAAAGCTTAAATGTAAGACCATAAGCATCTTTTTGGTCCATACGTCTTATAAGCTCAACACCACCTATAATATTAGACCATTGGTCACTACCACCTAATTGAAGTTTACAGCCATATCTTCTGTTAAGTTCTAAAAAGTCATAACTTTGCATAAGCATATAGTTAAATTCAAAAAATGATAATCCTTTTTCCATTCTGCTTTTAAAACATTCAGCAGTAAGCATACGATTTACAGAAAAATGCACACCAACATCTCTAATAAAATCTATATATTTTAAACTTCTAAGCCAGTCGGCATTATTAATTATAATTGCCTTATCTTCTCCAAATTCTATAAAACGAGATAACTGTTGTTTAAAGCAGTTTACATTATGCTCTATTGTATCAATTGTCATCATTTGACGCATATCTGTTCTATGAGAAGGGTCACCAACCATACCAGTTCCACCACCAACAAGGGCAATAGGTCTATGACCTGCTTTTTGCAGATGACTCATTGCCATAACTGTTAAAAAATGACCTGCTGTTAAACTATCTGCTGTTGGGTCAAAGCCTATATAAAAAGTAACACTTTCTTCTCCTAAAATTTTTCTTACTTCTTCTTCGTTTGTAGATTGCTCTATAAATCCTCTTTCTTTTAAAATATCATACACATTTTGACTAGACATATAAACACCCTTTCTTAATTAAAATAGTATTGAAATGAAAAAACGGATATCCAAGCCCAAAGGACGAGAATACCCGTGTTACCACCTTAATTTATAATGTAAAACATTACCTCAAAAGCCTATAAAGGAGCAACCCTTAAATATTCAAAAGGTGTAGGTTCTTTTATTTGTGCTATTAGCCTTTCACCAACCGACTAACTCTCTTAGTTGTAACCAAATAAAGCTTTATCCTTTATCATCATATTTATATTATAAAATTTTAAATATTGTATCATATAAATAAAATAAACGCAAGGGGTAGTATTAAAAAAATTAAATATCCGTAGCAATATTTATTATTACCTCTACTGCTTTTACCATAGAATCTACACAAACATATTCATAAGGACCATGAAAGTTATGTCCACCAGTAAAAATATTAGGACAAGGTAAATTCATAAAAGATAATCTTGCGCCATCTGTACCACCTCTTATAGGTTTTGTATAAGGTGTTAATCCTGTTTTTGATATAGCTTTTCTAGCTTTTTCTACTATTTCCATATTATCTTTTAATATATCATACATATTAAAATAGCTATCATCTAAATTTAACTCTAATAAATTATTATATTTTTCATTTAATGTATTAACTATGTTTATTATAGTTTGTTTTTTATTATTAAATTCATCTTTATCAAATGCACGTATTATAAAATTTAGTGTAGTTTTTTCAACGTTACCTTTTATATCTGTAAGATGATAAAAGCCTTCATAACCTTTTGTATTTGTAGGTGTTTCATCTGGTAACATAGATAATAGTTCATTTGCTATCATAGCAGAATTTATCATAATATTAGTTGCTTGTCCTGGGTGAACATTTTTTCCCACTATATTAATGGTTGCATTTGCAGCATTAAAATTCTCATAGTTTATATCTCCAGCACTACCACCATCTATTGTATAGGCAAAGTCACAATTAAAATCTTCAACATTAAAATACGTTACGCCATTGCCAACTTCTTCATCTGGAGTGAAAGCAAGTTTGATTTCTCCATGCTCAATTTGAGGGTTATTTTTTAAATACTCAAAAGCTGTTAGTATCTCTGCTACTCCAGCTTTATCATCTCCACCAAGAAGTGTAGTACCATCTGTAGTTATAAGTTTTTTGCCAATATATTTATTTAAAGAAGGAAATTCTGTTGGGGAAAGAACTATATTTTTTAATATAATATCTTTTCCATCATAATTTTCTATAATATTAGGATTTATATTTTTACCACAATAATCTGGGCTTGTGTCCATATGTGCTATAAAACCTATTTTAGGTACATTTTTATCTGTTGTAGATTTTAATGTAGCTATTACATAGCCGTTTTCATCTATTTTTACATTTTCAAGACCTATATCTTCACATTTTTTAGCTAATACTTTAGCAAAATCTTTTTGAGACTGTGTAGAGGGATATGAAGAAGAATGTGGGTCTGATGTTGTATCATATTTAATTAAAGTGCAAAAGTTGTCTATAACAGTTTTTTCTATATTCAATTAAAATGCCTCCTTTTAAAATATTTATTAAAAATTTTATATAAAAATAATTATATCATTTAAGAAATTTATTGTCTACTAATATAAATTATATATTTTTTATTATTAAAAAATAATGTATTATATAGGAAAGAAAAAATTAAGAAATATTTTTTCAAAAAAATAAAAAAAAGTGTTGACATTTCTTTTAAAGTCTTATATAATAAATATTGTCCTTGAGGGAAAGAAAGTTTCACAAGGATATAAATATTAAATATGGAGGATTACCCAAGTGGTTGAAGGGTCCGGTCTTGAAAACCGGCAGGTCGTGAGAGCGGCGCCAGGGTTCGAATCCCTGATCCTCCGTTATTTTTTTGTCTTGGTTTAGCTTTGGGGAGAAGTACCCAAGTGGCTGAAGGGGCTCCCCTGGAAAGGGAGTAGATCGTTAATAGCGGTGCGTGGGTTCAAATCCCACCTTCTCCGTTTTAACTAAACAACTTAAAATAAAAAAATTAAAAAAGTTGTTGACAAGGTGAAAAAATTATGATATTATAATCTAGTCGCTAAATAAACGGCAAGAAATTAATGATAAGATTGAACATTGAAAACTAAATAATCAAAAAAGTGAATTAAACGACCCGAAAATTAAAAAAGTGAACAAACACTAAAAAAGTAAAGTCAGAGTTAATCTGGACAAGGATTTAAAATGAGAGTTTGATCCTGGCTCAGGATGAACGCTGGCGGCG
>JAHALF010000026.1 GCA_018371275.1 Clostridiales bacterium | reverse complement strand
CGATATTTTATTAACACCCCCTCCCCTACTTAAAATCTATATTAAACCTTTTAATAAGGTGAAACAATAATTGTTGTACATCTTCTTTTTCTTTAGGACCTTTTTTCATTAAATTGTGTATATTCCTATGATTTTTCTCTGTCAAATATATTAAATTAGATAAAGACAACCTTTTGCTAAAGTCTTCATCTAAAGCTACTATGTGATGCACAACTTCTCCTTTTTCAACCCGTCCTAAAACATAATAGCTATATATATCTAAATAATTAAACTTATTTTTAATAATATTTGTTGTATCTTGCCAAACCTTTGATTTATAAAATCTCTTTTCTTTATCATCTTTATAGCTATCACTATTAGTTTTATACTTAGCCTTACAACTACATATTGTGTTATATTCTAATCTAGTCCCACATCTAGTACAACGTTTGTATATCATATACTTTCTCCATATAATTCTCGATAACTCTCCTGTATCTTTTCTAGAACCTCATTCACCACATTAAAGCAGTGCCTTAAAGATACATAATTATTCAAAGCAACGTATTGCCAAGTCTTACCATACAAGTATCTAGAATCAAGGATCTTTCTTTTCTCTGGAAATTCTATTTCTAATATACTCTCTATAAAAACGTATTCTTTAATTTTCTTTTTGTATTCTTCTAACATTTCTTTTTCAGCACTCAAAACTTCTTCACAAGATTTATCATCTTCTCTCAAATGCTTATAATTTAATATTCTTTCATTTAGATAAAATACTTTTTTCTTAGTATTATAATATTCTTTTAACATCTTTTTTGTTTCTTTCAAATCATTTCTCATATGAATTACTCCCCTATATTTATAATTTTTTTACATAAAAAAAGCTAGAATAAATCTAGCTTTTAAAATTAAAGATAAAATACAATTTTAATAATTTTTAAATAACCCACTTTTGTACAATAACATAATATCACATTAAAAGGTATCATAGGGTATCATCTTTTAAAAATATTGAAATTTAATTTTTATTTTGATATAATCTAACTGTTGTCACTTCCTAATATGGCAACAGTTAGGAGGTGTTATTTTTGGAAATAATCATATCTATACTTATTTCTGTTGTTGCAAATGTAATTACATACTACATATGTAAATGGCTAGATAACAGGAATAATAGTGACAACAAATAGCCTATTACATTAAGAAAAGCATAGGAATTCCCCTCCTATGCTTTTTGTGTTATTTTAGAAATAACCATATCTTATATAATTATTATATTATGCATTTATATATTTGTCAACTTCTGTTAAGGCTTTATTGTATGGTTTAAATATATATTTATCACTATAGCCTAAAATATAAGATACATCTTTCCACTTCTTAAACTCTAAATACCTAAGCCTTAATAAAGTCTTTAGAGTATCATCATCAACCTTGTCTATAACACTCTCTATCTCTTTTCTAAGCCTATCTATTTCAATATTATGTAAATCTACATAATTTTTTAATCTAATTAATTCTAACGCCTTATCTTCCACTTTGGAATTAATATTATTAGTTTTTATTTCATCATAACAAACACTTATATTACCAACTTCTCTCTGCTTTTGTTTATATTCCCTTTCTAACATTTCTTTTTTCCTTGTACACTTATATGCTCTGTTTAAATACTTTTTTGTATCTTTGTACTTATCTGACATATTACCTCCATTACTTATCCAAAATATAACTAATAAACTGTATTAATAAATCAAGATTAAACTCTTTTTTAGCTTTATACTCTTCTTCAAATTGTTCTATAAATTTTATTATATTATCCTTAGATATAATGTTTTTATCTTCTGCAAAACATATTAATTTACAAAACACATTCCATAAAATATAATCTGATTTATATTCTTTAAATTCTAAAACTTTCAATTTTAAATAGTCAAATAAAAATTGTTCTCTAATTTCTGCTGGTAACTTTTCTGCCCTTTCTATCCTTTTTTTAATTTCTTCTAAATTATCCACTTACACCACAACCACAATTTTTATAAAATCCTTTACGTTTAATAAAATCTTTATTAGCTTTTATATAGTCATCTACAAAGTCATATACTATAGGTGTTTTTTTATTTTCAAATATTCTCATAACTCTACCTATACTTTGCTGTACTACTGCTTTATCTTTAGAAGATGATACTAAATAAAGCCTGTCCAACCTTTGTATATCTAGTCCCTCTTTAGCTAATGAATATGTAGCAAACATATATCTTTTTAATCCTTTCTGCATATCATTAATAGCTTTTTCACGACTTTTTTTATTTAATTTAGAGCTTAATATTACTGATTTTTCTTTTTCTCCCTCTGGAAGAGTAATATATATATTTTCTAATTGTTCTATTCTATGGCTTAATATTAAATTATAATTATCTTTATTATTTAATATATACTTACTTATAAGCAAATTTCTATCTGTATTTTGTGATAAATAAGTTAATAATTTATTGTTATCTATTGTTCCATCAGTTAATAAACATTCATCTGTTAGCTCTATTCCTGTGCCAACTTTAATTATTTTAGGATTTATTATTTTATCTTTTACATATTCCCTTTTTACCTCATAAGCAATATTACCTAAATAAGACATTGTAGTTTGTTCTAGTTTATCACTTCTATGTAATGTGGCTGTTAATCCAAATTTATGTCTAGCTGCTAAGTTATTTACAATTTTACTAAATTGTTTCAACTTTGTTGGTGTTCCTGCTAGTCTATGGCACTCATCAACTATCACTGTGTTAAATTCATATTTTAAACTATGTAAATCCTGTTCACTCAATGTTTGTACAGTAGCAAAAGTAATCCCATCTTTTATATTTATTTTGCCATCTGTAATAGTTCCTAAATATTTATCATCTATATATTGTTTAGCCCTATCATAAGACTGCTTTAATAAGTCTTTTGTATGTGTTATCCATAATGTTTTATACCCTAGCTTACAAGCTAAAGCAATACCTATTTGAGTTTTACCACTTCCAGTAGGTGCAAGTAATATTCCATAACCTTTTTTAATCATTTCATATACTGCTACTTGTTGATAGTCATATAAATTTATATCACTTTTAAAATTAAACTTTTTATCATCTGCTAAGCTTACTTGCTTTTTATATATTGATAAATCAAATTTATTTTTTATTTTAGAAAATAATCCGATAGGTATTATTAAGTCATTACAATTTTCACTGTACATATATAAATATTTGGGAGTATTCCCTGTCCATTTACCAAGTCTTTTCAATGTTGTATATTCTGGATTATCTATAATAAAATTTTTCTTACAATATTCTTTTATATCATTTATACAATTTTTAAATGTTATTTGATTGCTTACTATAATTTCTATAATATCATCTCCAATGCTTTGATTTCATTTAATAATACCTCTATCTCCTTTAATTCTTCTTTTTTTATATTTTTTCTTGATATTTTTATACAATTTTCTATATAATCTACATGACAAAACCTAATACAATCATCAAACTTAAAAACAAAATAATAATTACTTGTACTAGCTTTATTCAATTTTCTTAATACTTGTATTTGATTATCTTCTACCCTATTAAGTCTAAAATAATTATTATTACAATGCTTACACTCAAAAGCATAAAATACATTATTTTTAACTGCTATTATATCAAAAGGTTGTCCTGTATATTTGTTAGGCAAATTATATACAAACATTCCTCTCTCCTGTAAATATAGGGCAAATTCTTTTTCAAACTCATTGCCTATTATTTTGTTATTTTTCATTTTTTTACCTTTCTAAAAAAATATTATGTTCCGTGTTCTAGTTTGTTCCATTTTTTCTTCTATTGTTATAACTTTTTATTATATATATCTTATTTATTTTTTTATTTTTATAAAAAAAAGTGGAACAAAATGGAACATATAGTAAATAAGCCTAAATCAATAAAAAATAATTGGAACATAAACTAGAACAAAATGGAACATAAACTGGAACATTAAAATACACAAAACTGCCAATTAACCATATCCTCTACTCTTACTTTTGTCTTTTTATATCCTTGTTCTTCCATCTTTTTATAAAAAGCATTACGACCTAAAGACTTAGCCCCTATTTCATCACAAAAATTTTTATAATTACTATAAACAAAACTACAAGCCTTTGTATTTATTATTTCTTTATTTTCTTCTATAAATTCAATTACTGGATTGTTGTATCTGTGGTATTCTTTAAGAGCAATAGTAACATCTTCTGGTTTAGTAAATCCACCACTTGACAATACTTTTTTCAGATATTTAAAAGATTTATATAATATGTATTCTGCTATTTCTTTTGTAAAAAATTCATCTCTAAAGTTTATATTAGGTTTTCCTCTTAAATCTGCCTTAAAAGGTAGTATTACAAGACGCCTACCTAATCCATTTGATGTATCATTAAATCGTGGGACTTCATTGCCTGAAAGTAGTAACTTGCCCATATATCTAAACTCCTGTGTACTTTCATATAATGCCCTACCAGTTATATACTCACCTGTAACAATTTTTTTAAATACTCCAACCTTTGAAATATACCTATTGTCTATATCATCACATATAGTAAGCATCTTTCCATTTAATGAAATTGCATTATATTCCTTATCAAAATCTTCTAATTCTCTATGTAATACATTTTTATTGCCAAATAAAAAAGTTAAAAAATCAAAAAATGTACTTTTACCATTACCTCCACTACCTTGTAGAAAAAAAGTTTTTCCTAAAGGGTTTGTCCTATATAATGTATATCCTATAATTTCATAAATCAACTGAATTATATCATCATTATTATTTGCCCAAGTACTCAATAATTTTTCAGCTTTTTCCTGTGTTTCTTCTGTTTTTTCATTAGTATAGTTAAATTGTATCTTATTAGTAACAATTATTTCTTCATTAAAAGGTAATAATTGCTCTTCCTTTATATCTAAAATACCATTTTTAAAGACTAAGTAATTATTCCCTGTATGTTCTTTTTTATGTGCATTTTTTTTTATATAAGGATAATATTCTTTTCGTTTATTTTTTGTAGTATTGTAAACTTCCTGCATTATTATTTCAGTAAATTTTTCATCATTCAGCATTATATAATACTTTTCATTATTGCAATAATAATATAATGTATCTTCTATTTTTATTATTTTATATTTATCAACTAAATAATCTGCTAACATTTCCATATCAAGTTTTTTAGTACTTATTTTTCCTTTTTCCATATCAAAGTTATGATTATTAACTTTTACAAATTTACTTGTATAATCTTCTAAAAGACTTTCTAAATCATCTAAATTGCTTTTGTAATATTCCAAATTTTTACCTTTTTTAGTAAATACTTTCCAAGCCTCTTTATCTACCTTAATATAATTTTGTCTAAAAGTATTTATTATTTTTTCATTGCTATATTTATTAAGACAAGGTAAATATATAAAATTACTTATATAACTTGCGTCTGCTTTTACATCTCCATTTTCATTTATGCCATTATCTACAAACAATGAATTTTTTACTGTAAAGTTAATAAAATTATTAATACTCTCATCCTTATCTAAAAATATACTTGAATACCCTAAGGCATATATTAGTAACCTTATTTCTTCATCACTTACTATAAAAACAAATTGTCTTTTAAGTGGCTGTTCATTTCTTATTAAGTCTTTATAATATTCAAATTGATTAAAACTTGTATTAATGTTTATCACCTCCTCTTAAAAATAAGGGATAGGTAAAACCTACCCCCTTAACAGTTATTAAAACGGCAACATATCATCTTCTACATTAGTTTCTACACTATAAAAACTATCATTAGCCTGTTGTTTAGGTATATCTTTTAAAGCTTTTTTATCTAAAATGGGTAAATCTTTTTTGTCTGTAGATGTTATATATCTTAACTTAGTAGATGTTTTTATTTGATTATCATCTCCTAAATACTCCTCTTCTCCAAATCTACCTAAAAATACCTTTCCTTTTAATTCTTCACTATCAAATCCATTTTCGCCATCTAATTTTATATTGTTTGATTTTTCAAGAGATGTTAATATCCCTTTATAAATCTTAAGAGATTTACCAGTCATACCTTGATATTTTGTACCTTGATATTTTGCCTCTTTATTAGTTTCTATTTTAGATTTATGTAGATTTTGGTAATAGTCTTTATATTCTCCCTCTGCTATATCATACTGTATAACTAACATAGGATTACCATTTTTATCATCTGTACATTTAACACCTAATATTTTACATATATAGTTACCTGCCTCTAGTCTATTATTTTCTCCAATTATTAATGCCCTTTCCTGTGTATACCCTTTTATTCCTTGTATTTTCATTATTTATTCCTCCTAAAATTCTTTTAATGCTTCTAATACTATTTTTATGTCATTTTCTATTTCATCTAATTCAAAAGCACCCATAGGTGTTTTGCAAGTAGAGTTGTTTGCCTTTGTTTCAAATATATATTGACCATCTTTTACAACTGCGTGCAAAACTGTTGTCATTTTGCTTTCAAGAGACACTTTTTCTAACTTTTTACCATTAGTCTTAATTCTAGTAAATACGTTACCGCTTTCGTCTCTTTCTGTTTGAGAATGTGCTATAAATATTATTGTCAAATCATCTCTAAGAGTTAATGATATGTCTATAATGTCATATACCGCTTTCGCCAAATCTTGCCACTTATCATAACCCTTTTCTTTACATCTCCTCATTTCATCAGCTATCATAATACCATTAATAGTGTCTACGATAACTGTTTTTATATGGTGTAAATCTAATTCTGTACCATCTTTAACCTTTGCTTTACCCTTATTAATTTGATTTAATGTCTTTAAAATTACTTCTGTATCATCTGTCTTTATGTAATTAAATTTTTCAATATTATACTGTTCTTTCCAACCCCTCCAACTTAGCCCCTTTTTATCACAATCAATATATAATGTTGTTGTAGGGTCTAAGTTACGCATACTTGTAGTTTTACCACTACCACTTTCGCCCATAATACCAATTATTTTTGCCAATAACAATCCCTCCTATTTAATAACTAAAAATTTACTTTCTTTTAATACTGCAAAATCTAGATCTTCCCCATCTTGTAATTTTCTTTTTATTTTATCTTTATTTAGTTTAATTTCAGTAACAGCTAAATTTTGTTCCAGTGCTTTTTTACAATCTAAAACTTCAACAGTGACACTTTTACTTTGATATATAGTAAATTCATTATTTTTAAATTTAGGTATCTTTGCAATTTGCATTGCCTCTAACAACGTATCTTTTACACGCTTTTCATTGCTCTTACTTGATTTAATTTTATTTTGTATTCTTTCAAGCTCTTCTTTTAAAAACCTCTCTTGACCCTCTAATAATGACCTATTGTATGCTAAATTTTTACACACTTTAGCATAGCTATATGCTTTATCTTCTAATGAAAAGTCTATACTCTCTTTAGTATCTTGTAACATCTTTTCAAACTCTTTTGACATTTCTTCATCTAACGCCATTTCATAAAGTGTACGATAATCGCCCATTATTTCATAAATTGTCTGTTTCATAATTTTACCTCTTTTCTTTTTGTAAAATATGTTGTATAATTAATTAAGTTTGTTTTTTTGTGTGGCTTATCTAAGCCACTTTTTTATTTATTATTCTGTAACAACTGATGATATATTGTTTATATCTTCTATAGCTATTTTATGTATACCATATTCTTTACTTATTATTTTTATATATTTTTTATTTAATGATATAAAATGTCCCTCTCTCGCTATTTCATTTCTATCATTTAGTATAATAATAAAACTTGTTTTATTAAGTTCATCTTTCATACTTTTAATTATATCTTTAATAATTCCTCTTGTGTATAACATCGTTTATTATCCTTTCAAATTATCAATATCTATTCCATAAATAGATGATAAAGCTATAAGTATATGTTTCTTAGGTTTCGTTCTACCTCTTTCCCAATTAATTATAGTATGTTTACTAA
>JAHALF010000067.1 GCA_018371275.1 Clostridiales bacterium | reverse complement strand
TATATAAATAAAAAGATACCTAAATCAGCACAATTAATAGATACAAAAGTATATTTAAATTACTTAGAAATAAGTCAAAATGGAGTAATAAATATAAATTATATCACCTGATTTAAAATATGAAACATAAAAATCAATACCTGTTAAGTTTTCCCTTGATTCTATTTCGTTTAATAAGACTTTTTTTGTTTCAACAAACTCTAAATCGGAACTTTTAATATTTTGCTTTAAATCTTGAACAATAAATTCTCTTATATCTGGATCTATTTTATCTATTTCTTCTTGTTTCATACCTATATTTAATAAAAACTGATTTGCGTCTTCTTTTAAAAGTTTAGTTAATCTTTCCTCCTCTAAATTACTTTTAGCTACATTATCAACTATAGTATTTGCACCTACACTTGTTACAGATGACAACAAAGTAATAGCACTTATAACTCCTATCAATAACTTATTTTGAAACTTTTTCATAAAATATTCCTCCTTTAAAGTAAAAAATGTATATTTAAATTTTTAATTTTTCCAAGTATTAACATTATTCTATTATATAATAAAGAAATCAAAAATTTCTTTTATTATAAATATTAATTTTATTACTAAAATAATTTAATGTAATTATTAAATTTAATATTATAACTAATATTTGTTTAAAAATATAATTACATGTTTATATATATATTCTTTTTTATTATTTATTATAAAATTATAATATCATAAAAAATTTTTTTACACCAAAGTTTTCCTTTATTAGTACATTTTTTTCCTTAATTGGTATATTTTTCCATATATAGTACGATTACTGTTGTTATCCTTATCATAAGTAAAACTTATTGTATGCTTTTCTCCAACAATACATTGTCAAACGGCGTATATTCATAGCTTGTCCTATGTTATTTGGCAATATTTCCTTTAAATATTCCCTCTTGGAAGTTATGCTGTATTAAAATGCTATTTCTATTTAATTACTTAAAATTGTACAATAAGAAAAGTGTATACTGTTTCACTTTGGTTATTT
>JAHALF010000010.1 GCA_018371275.1 Clostridiales bacterium | reverse complement strand
ATGGGAGGAGCAGTCGAAGGTGAAGCCAGTGACTGGGGTGAAGTCGTAACAAGGTAGCCGTATCGGAAGGTGCGGCTGGATCACCTCCTTTCTAAGGAAGATGGGGAGAAATTCACTTGATTATTTAGTTTTGAGTGTTTAATTATTGCTAAATTTAATTAGTATATATAAGCATAAATATTATGGGTGGTTTCCCGAGTGGCCAAAGGGGGCAGACTGTAAATCTGTTAGTTAATCTTTCGGAGGTTCGAATCCTCCACCACCCACTGTCTTTAAATAAGGCACATAATGTGCCCGAGTGGCGGAACTGGCAGACGCACAGGACTTAAAATCCTGCGGGAGTTAAATCCCGTACCGGTTCGATTCCGGTCTCGGGCATACTTTTATGTATGCGTAGCTCAGTTGGATAGAGCGTCTGACTACGGATCAGAAGGCCGAGGGTTCGAATCCTTTCGCATACATTTCTAGGAGATAATTAAAATTATCTCCTTTTTATTTTTTACAGAAATTATATAATAACTAAAGGTTGTCTATATTCTTCATTTTTATTTTTTGACAAATAATATATATCAGTGGACATAACTTCTTTATTCAAATAATACATAGCATTTTTATCTATTTGTTTTTTAGCATTTTTTAAGTTTGTTATTACTGGAACTTTAGCATTTATTGTTAATTCTTTTAGTAAATGAGAAGATGATTTTTTAAATCCTAATACTCTTATATAAGGGTTTAAATTTTCTTTTAAATATTGTTGATCATCTTTTGTTATATTTAAAAGAATATGTAAAATAGTACGTTGAAGCTTAGTATAAGTGTATCTTTTAGATTTTACATTATTTATTAATTCTGTTATAGAATCAACATTAGTATTATCTAGTATTTTATTTTCTATACCTTCTGTTACATCTGCAATTTGTTTAATATTTTCTATATTAGATACTTTTAAAAGATATTTTAAAATACTAGTATAATTATCAATAATAGGTATATTATTTTGTGAAATATTTTGTATCAATTTAAAACAATTATTAGGTATAACATTTTTTATACTATCAATATTATTTTTAAAGAATGCTTGTCTTATAGCTGTTGCAGATGCTATGTTTCCATTTATATTATTAGAGTTAAAATGTACTTTTTCTCTTTTTATAGTTTTTGCTATAATGGTACTATTTAATTTATTTATAGCTTTTAAATATTCTATAGATAAAATATTATTTGGTTCATTTAAAAAGCCTAAAGGTTTGTTTAAAGTTTTTTCTAGTGCATTTAACCTAGCCCTAGGAAAAGATAATCCATTATCTAAAAATTTGTATAGATGTTGTTTAAATTCTAATGTTTCATTAGATAGAATATTAGAAACTTCTAAAAATTTTTCTAAGCTTCCTTCTTCACTACCAAAACAAATGTCGGTTACTATTCCTGTTTTGTCTAAAATATCAATGGCACCTAATGAAAAAAGTTCAGCAGAGGCGGTTGCAAAGATTAGAGGTAATTCTAACACAATATCTGCTCCATTTAAAAGTGCCATTTTTGTTCTTAAATATTTATCAAATATAGTAGGTTCTCCTCTTTGTGAAAAATTACCACTCATAACAACTATACAATATTTACTATTGGTTTTTTCTTTAGATTTTTCTATGTGTAGCTTATGACCATTATGGAATGGGTTGTATTCTGTTATAATTCCTAACATTAATATATCCTTTCTTATTTTATAATAGATAGTTAATTATACCATAAAAAATATATAAAAATAAATAAAAAAAGAATAAATTATATTGATGTATTAAATAATATAAAAATCAATAATATTAATTATAAATTGTTTTAGAAAAAATTTATATAAAATTGTTAAAATGAACAAAAAATACTATATACAAGGTTAAATATTGAAAAAATATCCTATATGTGCTACTATATAAATTGTCTTATTAATCAAGAAAGGAATATTGTATTTATGGAAATAAATATTAAAAAGAGAGATGGAAGCTTTGAAAAATTAAGTGTTGAAAAAACTAAAAAAGTTATTGCATTTGCTTGCGATGGTGTAGAAGGCTGTTCTCCAGAAGAGTTAGAGCTAGATGCAAAGCTACAATTTAGAGATGGTATGACAACAAAGGAAATACAAAAAACACTAATACAAACGGCTATCGAAAAAGTTATATATACAGAAGATGATGGATATGGAAATTTAGTTAAAAAAATAAGTATAAATTGGCAATATGTAGCTTCTAGATTATTAATATACGATTTATATAAAGAGGCAGCTATAAATAGAAAATATAGCCATTTTGGTTATGGAAATTTTTTACAACTAGTAAAAATGCTTGTTTCTAAAAATTTATATGGAGATTATTTATTAGAGCATTATACAGAAGATGAAATAATAGAATTAGGAGAATACATAAAAAGTGATAGAGATAAACTATTTAATTATGATGGTTTAAATTTATTGTCTAAAAGATATTTAGTAAAAGGTCTAAATAATGAAATTTTAGAGTTACCTCAGGAAAGGTTTTTAATTATCGCTATGCATATAGCTATACCAGAAAAGGATAAAAAAATTTACTATGCCAAAAAGTTTTATGATATTATGAGTATGCTAAAGATGACTGTTGCAACACCAACACTTGCTAATGCAGGTACTCCTTTTTACCAACTTAGTAGTTGTTTTATATCTACAGTTGGAGATAATTTATGGTCTATATATGATGTAAATCAAAAGTTTGCACAGGTTTCTAAACACGGTGGGGCTTTAGGTATATATATGGGTAAAGTTCGTGCCTTAAATAGTGATATAAGAGGTAATAAAAATTCATCTGGTGGTGTTATACCTTGGATAAGATTATATAATGATACAGCTATAGCAGTTGATCAGTTAGGTAGAAGAAAAGGAAGTGCATCTATAACTTTAGATATATGGCACAAAGATTTATATGACTTTTTAGATTTAAAGACAAATAATGGTGATGATAGAAGAAAAGCTCACGATATATTTCCAGCTCTTAGTATTCCAGATTTATTTATGAAAAGGCTAGAAAAAAGAGAAAACTGGTCTCTATTTGACCCATATCAAGTAAATAAGGAAATGGGATATTATTTAGAAGATTATTTTGATGATTATGATAATGAGGAGTTTACAAAAAGATATATAGAATGTGAAAATAACCCTAATATAGATAAAATAATAACGCCTTGTCTTGATATAATGAAAAAAATATTAAAAAGTGCAGTAGAAACAGGAACACCTTTTATATTTTTTAGAGATACAGTAAATAAAGCTAATCCTAATAAGCATAAGGGAATAATATATTCTTCTAATCTTTGCCATGAAATAGCTCAAAATACAAGCGAGAGCATTTTAATAGAAGAAAAACAACAAGATGATATTGTTACAACAAAAATAAAGTCAGGTGATATGGTTACTTGTAACTTAAACTCTGTTAATCTTGGAAGAGTTTCAAAAGAAGAATTAAAAGATTGTATACCACTTCAAATAAGAATGCTTGATAATGTTATCACACTTAATAAGTTACCAGTATTAGATGCTAAAGTTACAAGTGATAAATATAGAGCAATAGGGTTAGGTACAAGTGGCTACCATCATTATTTAGTTAATAATAAGATAGTATGGGAAAGCGAAGAACATCTTAAAGAGGCAGATGTTTTGTTTGAAGAGATAGCTTATAATGCTATAAAAGCATCTATGGAACTAGCTAAAGAAAAAGGGGCTTACGAATCATTTGAAGGTTCAGAATGGCAAACAGGAGAATATTTTGATAAAAGAAATTATAATTCCAAAAGATGGGAGCAGCTAAAAGAAGATGTAAAAAAATATGGTATAAGAAATGGATATATAATGGCAGTTGCACCAACAGGGAGTACATCAAATATAGCTAATACAACAGCAGGAATAGACCCAATATTTAAAAAGTTTTTTGTAGAAGAAAAGAAAGGTATGTATGTGCCAAAAACAGCACCAAATTTGAATGATGACAACTTTTGGCTATATAAAGAGGCACATTATATAAAGCAGGATTGGAGCATAAAAGCTTGTTCTATTAGACAAAGACATATAGACCAAGCTCAATCATTTAATTTATATATAACACCAGAGCTTAGTGCTAAAGATATATTTGATATGTATATAAACTGTTGGAAAATGGGTATAAAAACTATTTATTATATAAGAAATCAATCTTTAGAAATGGATGAATGTACAAGTTGTTCTAGTTAATATGGAGGTTAAATTATGATAAAGAAAAAAATATTTAATGCAGAAGGTAATAGGGGTACATCTAGCATAATAAATGGAAATACTACAAACCTTAGAGAGTGGAACAGAATAAAATATGATTGGGCAACTAATATGTATAGGACAATGCTCAATAATTTTTGGATACCAGAGGAAATAGCATTAAATGAAGATGTAAAACAATTTCCATATCTTACAGATGGAGAAAGAAATGCTTTTGATAAAATAATATCTTTTTTAAATTTTTTAGACTCTATACAAAGTGAAAATTTGCCTAACTTATCAAGGTATGTAACAGCATCTGAGGTATCTTCTTTATTAAATATACAAGCTTTTCAAGAAGAAATACACGCTCAAAGCTATTCTTACATATTAGATACAGTTACAAATCCTATAACTAGAGATAAAATATATGATATGTGGAGAGAAGATGAACATCTTTTAAATAGAAATAAATTTATAGCTAGTATATATGAGAATTTTAATCAAAATTCTACACAAGAAAACTTTATAAAAGCAATTATGGCAAATTATATATTAGAAGGGATATATTTTTATTCTGGTTTTAGTTTTTTCTATACTTTAGCTAGGCAAGGTAAAATGACTGCAACAAGTACAATTTTTAAATATATAAATAGGGATGAAATAACACATCTTGTTTTATTCCAAAATATAATAAAAGAAATTAAAACAGAAAATCCAAATATATTTACAAAAGATTTAGAAGAAGAACTTAGACAAATGATGAAGACAGGTGTTGAACACGAAATATATTGGGGGCAATACGTGACTAACAATGAAATTTTAGGATTAAATAATGATTTAATAGATAGATATATAAAATATTTATCAAATTTAAGATTAAGGGCAATAGGACTAGAGCCATTATATAATGATATAACGCAAAATCCTATGTCTTGGATAGAAAGTTTTTCAAAAATAAATAATACAAAAACAGATTTTTTTGAAGCAAAAGTTTTAAATTATACAAAAGCAGCTGTGTTCGACTTTGATAGTTTGCAATAACAAAATTATATTTTAAAAATTTTATATACATATATAATCTTCTTAAAAATTTTAATGGTTATTGTTATAAGGTAAAAAAATTAAAAAAATTTATAAATAAAAATTTTTTCCAATTTATTTCTAAATATAAAAAACTATACAAAAAATATATACTGATAGTATATAAAAAATATGAGTTATTACAATATATATTTAAAATATAAATAATAAATATATAAGATATGAATAAAAAAATACTTTAAGAATTAACAATAAAATTTAAAAGTACTAATTGTATATTTAAAAAATTAAAATAATATATATAATTATTACATAAGGGGTGATTTATATGATTAAAAATTTTAAAAATATTAATATTAATTGTGATAGTAAAATTATAAATGTAGAATATGAACTTATAGAAAGTAAAATTTTAGATGCGATAGTTTATGGGTTTAAAGTAAAGTCAACAGATTTAGAGACAAATGACATTATAGTAAAAGAGTTTTTAGATTTTACAAAAGATTTAAATTATGCTGAAAATATATTTGATAGTTTAGTAGACAATGAAGTTTTACCATTAAATCTTATAAATGTATTAGATAATATTATAGACTAACTTATTAAAGAAGAAAAATATTTATATATTTTAATAATATGTACTTATTTTTCTTCTTTTTGCATATTTTATATAAATATATAAGGAGGTTATATATGAAATCAGAAAACAATATAGATTTTAATAATATAAGCTTAATTTTAAATACACTAAAAAATACACAGAAAGAAGATAAAAAAGAAGATAGTTTGTTAATGAAGAATTATAAAAACACTAATTATATAAAAGAGTTATTACCACTTATTGTAGAAGATAATGAAAATATATATAAAATTATAAATTATTTGGAAGTAAATCAATTAATAAACAGTTATAAAAAAACATATGAATCTATAGATGAGGATAAAATTTTAGATTTAAAAAAAGAGGCTATTTTATATATAAAAAGTAATTTAAATGAAAAAAACAAATATATGGCAGATTTAGTAGTAAAAGTTATTGAAATTAAGGATATAATGTCTAAAAATTATAAAAGGAGTGTAGATAATGGATTACAATAAGCTTTTTGAACAAGAGGCTTTTAAAGCTATAGATAGGAAAGTTCTAGATGATTTTAAAGTGTTAATATCTAATTTAAATGGGAAAAGCACAAACGAAATGATGTTACAAATAATGAATTTTTATAGAAATATGCCAAAGGGGACTAGTTTGTCAAAAGAGGAAAGCGATGCTCTTATAAAAACTATATCTTTAAATATGCCTAAAGAAGAAAGAGAGAAATTTTTAAATATGTTATCTTTAATAAGCAATCTTATTTAAAATTTAGCTAAACTTTACCTAAAAAATAATTAAATATAGAGTAAATAACAATTAAATGTCGAATTAAAATATAAAATATATAAAAAATTACTATAATTTAACAAGGTAAATTTATATAAAAATAGCTTTTAAAGATATTATATTTTTAGTTAATTGTTTTATATATAATACTTTACAAACTATGATAATTATTATATTATAATAATTAAAGATGGATAAATTAATTTTATTTATATTAAGGTTATTTATTAAGCTTTTATAAATATCATATAGATAGCTAGTTTATATTATCTTTAAAATTAAAAAATTTAGTATAAGGAAGAGGTGCATATAAATGTACAATATTAAAAATTTAGATACTAAACTAATAGAACCACTTAAAATTTTGGCTAATCGTTATAATTTTAAATTAGATGATGCTGGTAGGACTATTATAGCTACTAAAACAGATGAAAATATTTTAAAAATAAATGCAACTGAAGATAGCATAGATATAGTATATAAAGATATGCCAGCCTTTTTTAGAGCAATTATGATTGTAGATAAAAATGAAAAAAAAGGTAAAAAAACATTTAATATATCAACAGATATTTGGTTTAACTTTAATGGTTTAATGATAGATTGTTCAAGAAATGGTGTTTTAAATGTTTCTTATGCTAAGAAAATGATAGAACAACTAGCTGTTATTGGACAAAATGTTTTTATGCTTTATATGGAAGATACTTATAAATTAGACAGTGAAGAATATTTTGGATATTTAAGGGGAGCTTATACAACAGAAGAGCTTAAAGAAATAGATGACTATGCCTATATGTTTGGTATAGAGCTTATACCTTGTATACAAACACTAGCACATTTAAATCAATTTTTTATGTGGGAACATATAGCAAGCAAATATGCAGACATAGATGATGTTTTAAATGTAGGAAGTGATGATGTTAAAGATTTACTTGATAGAATGATATGTTATTTATCTAATACATTTAGAAGTAGAAGAATACATATAGGTATGGACGAAGCATATAACCTTGGTAGAGGGGCTTATGCTGATAAAAATGGGTTAAAACCAAAAACAGAAATAATGAGAGAACATTTAGAAAATATGTTAAATATTTGTAAAAAACATAATGTTAGACCAATTATTTGGGATGATATGTTTTTTAGCGGTTATTCTAAAACAGAAAGTAATGATTATAAAATACCAGATGGTATAGATTTAATGTATTGGGATTATTATAATAATTCTATAGAGCATTACGAACAAAATTTTGAAAAAAGAGGAAAAATAACTAATAAAGATATTATGTTTGCAGGTGGCTCTTGGAGATGGATAGGGTATGCATCTCACCACGGTAAAACATTAGCTGCTACAAATGCTTCTTTAACAGCTTGTAAAAACAAAGGTATTAGAGAAGTTATGACAACAGCTTGGGCAGATGATGGTTGTGAATCTCCGGTTACAACAATTATTTTTGGTTGTGTGTTATTTGGTGAACACCAATATAATAAAGATATAAATTTAGAAGAATTTAAAGAAAATTTATTGTATATAACAGGTATGGATTATGAAAACTTTATGAAACCTCAAGAATTTGATATATTCCCAAGCGTTGAAGATAAATCAGCAACAGTTACACCTTCTAAATATACATTGTATGAAGATCCATTATGTAGTAAATTTGTAAATCATACAGAAGTTGTAAAAGATGATTTAACATCTATATATAAAGATTTATCAACTTACTTTTATAATAAGGCTAAAGATGATAAAGATGAAGCTTTAAAGGCTACAAATGAGTTTTATGGTGTATTTGGTGAAGTATTAAGTCTTAAATGGAATTTGGGTTTAAATTTATATAAAGCTTATAACAATAGAGATAAAGATAATTTGAAAAATATAATTACTAATCAAATTGAACCTTTAATACTTCTTTTAGAAAAATTAAAATATGCAAGATTAAAAGAATGGTGTATTACAAATAAAAGCTATGGATTTGAAGTTTTAGACCAAAGATTTGGTGGAATTATAAGCCGTCTTTATACAACAAAATTTATATTACAATCTTATTTAGATGGTAAAATAGAAAAAATAGAAGAATTAGAGGAAAATAGATTGCCAGCTACTCATTATAGAGAAGATGGTATGGGAGAAATAGTACATTATAATAGGGCACAAAGATGTATGACTGCTAGTAAAATGATTTGGTAGTTTAAAACTAAATGGCCACTTCTGATATATGAGGTGGCTAAATTAAATAAATACTTACATTAAGAGGAGATTTTATATGAAAACGGTAATAGGATATGTTGGTACAAAGGATTTTAATTTATTAAAAGAAGAAGATGTTAAAGCTTTAAGCATTATAAATATTGCATTTGGACATGTTAAAAATGGTGATGTAGTTTGGGAACCACAAGAAGCACCTAAATATATGAAATGGGCTAAAGAAATAAATCCAGAGCTTAAAATATGCTTATCAGTAGGCGGGTGGAGCGCTGGAGGTTTTTCTACAGCAGCATCTACAAAAGAAGGTAGAGAAAGATTTGCAAAAACTGCAGTAGATATTCTTAAACAATATGATTTAGATGGTATAGATATAGACTGGGAATATCCTTGTATTAGTATAGCAGGTATAGATGCATCTCCAGATGATAAAGTAAACTTTACATTACTTTTAGAAGCTTTAAGAAATGAGCTTGATAAAGTTGAAAATAAAAAATGTTTACTTATGGTAGCTACTGGTGGAGATGAATATTTCTTAAGATGTACAGAAATGGACAAGGCATCTAAATATTTAGATATAGTTCAAATTATGACATATGATTTAAGAGGAGGATTCTCTAAACAAACAGGACATCATACAAACCTTTATACAAGTCCAACAGACTTAAATTCTGTTAGTGCACATAATACTATTAGTAAATTTATAGAAGCTGGTGTACCAAAAGAAAAAATTATTATGGGTGTCGCTTTTTATTCTAGAATGTGGACAGGCGTACCTAATGTTGATAATGGGCATATGCAAATGGCAGATTCTACTGGTGGATATGGACCAGGTTATGGTGAGTTAGTTAAAGAATACATAAATAAAAATGGTTATACTAGATATTGGGATGATGATGCAAAAGCACCATATTTATTTAATGGTAATACATTTATAAGCTATGATGATGAAGATTCTATTAAAGCTAAAGCGGATTATGTTAAAGAAAATGGACTTTGTGGTCTTATGTATTGGGAATATTGTTTAGATGATACTTTTACATTAACTACTTATTTAAGAAAAGTTTTAAGTTAATTTAAGGAGATAAATATGAATTTTTATTTAGAAAATTTTGATAAACCAGAAGTTATAGTATCTACTTATTATGAAAAAGATAAAGTTATACAAGATTTATTTGAAGGTAAAGAAGGAGAACTTTTCTTTATACCTTCTCTAGATGAAAATAAACCACATATACTATATTTTGGTCTTGGAGATAAAGAAAAGCTTACTAATAATTTATTAAGAAATAATTGTGCTAAACTATTAAAAAAAATAGATGAACTTAAATTTAAAAATATTCTTATAGAAAAAATAAATTTTGCAAATTTAGAAGAAGAAGTATTTTTAAAAGCTATGGTAGAGGGATTATTACTTACAGATTATGATTTTAAAAAATATAAATCTGATAAAGATGAAGAAAAAGAAAAAAATGTATACATAGATGGATTTAGTATATCTAATAAAAATGATATATTAAATGAGGTTTCTAATATAGCTAAAGCTATAAATAATGCTAGAGATATGATAGTAGAACCTACTAACAATTTATACCCAGAAGAATTAGCTAAAAGAGCAGTAGAAATAGCTAATGAAAGTGGATTTAAAATTGAAGTTTTAGAAGAAGATAAAATTAAAGAACTTGGTATGGAAGCATTTTTAACTGTAAGTAAAGGTACAAATAATAGACCACGTCTTATTGTTATGGAGTATAATAATGGTGGGGATAAAGATTTTATTGGTCTTGTAGGCAAAGGGCTTACTTGTGATACAGGTGGTTACTCTATAAAAAGCCACGAAGGCCTTAAATATATGAAATCTGATATGAGTGGAGCAGCTTATGTAATAGCTATAATGAGTAGTTTAGCAAAAAATAAATGTAAAGTTAATGTTAAAGCAGTAGTTGCTACTTGCGAAAATGTTGTAGATGGAAATAGCTATAAACCTGGAGATGTTGTAAAATCAATGAAAGGTAAAACTATTGAAGTTTTAAATACAGATGCTGAGGGTAGATTAACTTTAGCAGATGCTCTACATTATATTATAGATAAACAAAAAGTGTCTAAAGTTATAGATATGGCAACTTTAACAGGACTTGCTGGTTCAACATTTGGTAGTCTATTTACTCCTATTTTTTCTAATAATGATGAATTTTATGAAAAATTTATGGAAACGGCTAAAGAGACAGGAGAAGATTTTTGGAGAATGCCTTTAGATGAAAGATATCGTTCTTATATAGATAGTGATGTAGCAGATATAAAAAATACAGGCTCAGCAGGTACAATAACAGCTAGTATGTTCTTAAAAGAATTTGTAGATGATATACCTTGGATACACCTTGATATTGCAGCAACAGCTATCCAATGGCCAGTTGTTTACGAATATTCTTCAAAAGGTGCATCTGGTGTTACAGTTAGAACAATTTATGAATTAATTAATAAAGGGGTGTAGTTAATTATGACACAAGTGCCAGAATGGTTTACAAATGCAAAGTTAGGTATATTTATTCATTATGGAATTTATGCAGTAGGAGATGTTTCAGAAAGTTGGTCTTTCTATCATAACACAATATCTCATGAAGATTATATGAAACAGTTAGATGGATTTACTTGTGAAAAATTTGATGCAGATAAATGGGGAGAATTAATTAAAAAATCTGGAGCTAGATATGCTGTTTTAACAACAAAACATCATGATGGAGTAGCATTATTTGATACAAAATATAGTGATTTAAGCACAGTAAAAAAATCTCCATATAAAAAAGATATTGTTAAACAATATGCAGATGCTTTAAGAAAAAATGATATTCGTGTTGGTATGTATTATTCTTTAATAGATTGGTCCCACCCAGACTATGCTACTGTTTATGAAAATGGTATTGTACCAGAAGATTTATCATCAGTTAATAAATATACAGCTCCAACAGATGGTAAACAAGATGAAGAGGCTTGGGCAAGATTTGTTGAATTTAATAGAAATCAAATGGGCGAAGTTTTAGGTAACTATGGCAAAGTAGATTTATTATGGTTTGATGGTGACTGGGAAAGAAGTGCTAAACAATGGGGACTTCCAGAGCTTAAAGATTATTTAAAATCGTTTAATGAGGATTTAATTATAAATTCAAGATTTAAAGAATATGGTGATTATAAAACTCCAGAACAAGGTATTCCTATTACTAGACCGGAGGGTGCTTGGGAATTTTGTACAACTATAAATAGCTCATGGGGATACAGACCATCTGATAATAAATATAAAACACTTAATCAAATTATTAGAATGTTTTGTGATTGTATTCATATGGGTGGCAATATGCTTTTAGACATAGGTCCAAAACCAGATGGAACTATAGATGAAAGACAAGAGGCTATATTACTTGGACTTGGAGAATGGATAGAACCACATAGGGAAGCTATTTTTGATACAGATGAGGGTATTATGCATAGATATTTCTTAGGTGGTAGCACAATATCTAAAGATAAAAAGACTCTATACTTATTTGTTTATGATAAACCAGAAGAAAATGTTTGCTTAAAAGGTTTATGTAACAAAATTAAAGATATAACAGTTATGCACTCTGGCAAAAAGCTTAACCATATTATCCATGGTGGTGTGCCTTGGTTTAATATTCCAGGAACTACTTGGATTGAAATGACAGCAGAAGATTGCCACGAACATGTTACAGTTTTAAAAGTTGAGCTTGAAGGTGAGCTTGAAATGTATGGTGGTAGTGGTGCTGTTGTAACACACAACTAATTTTTAGGAGGGGATAAAATGGCTAATTTTAGAATACCTACACCAGATATTGATTTTAATCCACCAGTATATTATTGTAAAAGAGCAACAAAAAAATTTGAACTTGATGGTAATTTAGATAAACCATTTTGGGAAGATGCAGATTTTACAGATTATTTTGTTGATATAGAGGGAGATAAAAGAGAAACTCCGCGTTTTAAAACAAGAGCAAAAATGCTTTGGGATGATGAAAATCTATATTTTGGTGCTGTTTTAGAAGGTGATGAAATTTGGGGTACATTAGAAGAAAGAGATTGTGTTATTTTTCAAGATAATGACTTCGAAATTTTTATAGACCCAGATTCTGATACTCACCAATATTATGAATTTGAAATGAATGCTAAAAACACTGTTTGGGATTTATTATTAACAAAACCTTATAGAGATTTTGGAGGTAAACCAGTAAATGGATACGATATACACGGTATGCAAACTGCTGTTTATATAGATGGAGAGCTTAATAATCCTAATGCAGATAATAAAAAATGGTCAGTAGAAGTTGTTATGCCATTTGCGGCTTTAAAAGAGACAGCTAAAGAAAGTAGAAATCCAAAAGTAGGGGAATATTATAGATTAAACTTTTCAAGGGTACATTGGAGAGTAGATAAAGATAATGGAGAATATAAAAAACAAATAAATCCAGAAACAAATTCTCCTTATCCAGAAGATAACTGGGTATGGGCACCAACAGGTCTTATTAATATCCATTATCCAGAGCTTTGGGGATTTTTATTCTTTACTGAAAATGGAGAAAAATGTGATATACCAAATGATGAGCTTTTAAAATGGGAGCTTAGAAAATTGTATTATAAACAACATGCTTTATATGATACAAAAGGATATTTTACAACAGATTTGGAAGAACTATTAAATGGTGAAAAGATAGATATTGAGCCTATTATTGAGGTTACAAAGCATACATTTGAAATGAGAGTGCTTAGTCAAGATAAAAAGAGAGAAATTTCTATACAAGCAGATGGTAGAACAGAAATATACGATTTATAGTAGGAGGGTTATATGCTTACTTCATTAGAACAAGAAAAAATTAAATTAAAATTTGAAAATGCTTGTAATAAGTGTGAAACTATAAAAAATGAAATATTAGAAGTTTTAAAAGATTGTAATGAAGATGAAAGTTTTTGTTTAAAATATCTTTATGCTTATATGCCCCTTACAGATATGGCAGATTATTCTCCACAGTTATTTTTAAAGTTTGTAAGACATTCTTTAAAAGTACGTAATTTAATGCCATGGGGTAAATCTATTAGTAATATAGATTTTTTAAACTATGTTTTACAATATAGAATAAATAATGAAAATATAGAATATTTTTGTGAAATATTTTTTGATGAGCTCTATCCTAAAATTAAAGACTTATCAATGTATGATGCTATTATAGAGGTAAATTATTGGGCTTTTTCTAAAGCTACATATAAAGCTACTGATAATAGAACAGCATCTCCTTTAACAGTTGTTAGAAATGCTTATGGCAGATGCGGTGAAGAATCTACATTTTTAGTAGCTGCTCTTAGAAGTGTTTGTTTACCATCAAGACAATGTTATGCTCCTCGTTGGGCTCATTGTGATGATAATCACGCCTGGGTTGAAGTATTGGCAGATGGCAAATGGCACTTTTTAGGTGCTTGTGAACCAGAAATTAGATTAAATACAGGTTGGTTTAGATTACCAGCATCTAAAGCACCTCTTATTCACAATAGAGTATTTTGTGATACAGTAGGTAATGAAATAATAACTAAACAAACAGATATGGTTACTGAAATAAATGTTTTACATCACTATGCTAAAACTAAAGAAATAAAAGTTAAAATAGTTGATAAAGATAATAATCCACTTAAAAATATTAATGTTGGTTTTGAAGTAGTAAATTACTGTGAATTCTTTCCAATAGCTACACTTGTAACAGATGATAATGGAGAGGTTACTTTTGTAACAGGATTAGGAGATCTATTTGTTTTTGTATACAATGATGAAAGTTATATTTATAAAAAAATAGATGTAAACGAAGTTAAAAATTTAACTTTAACATTTGATAGTATTAAAGAAGAAACTGAAAGTTTTGAACTCGAAATGACACCAGCTAAGGGTGGAGTTGATGAAGAAGAAAAACTTACAGAAGAACAAGAAAAAGAACAGTCTAGAAGAAATGAAGATGCTTTAAATATTAGAAGAAAATTTGAATCTACATTTTATAATGAAGAAACAGCTAAAAAATATAGTTTAAAATTTGATTGTATGCAAGAAGATATTGAAAAAATTATGCCTTTAGCTAGAGGAAATTATAAAGAAATAGAAAAATTCTTAGAAGACGAAACTACAAAAGATATTTTAGAGTATAAAGTATTACTTTTAAAAGCTTTAAGAGAAAAAGATTTATCTGATATAACATATACTATATTAATGGAAAATATAGAAGAAAGTATTAAATATAAAGATAAATATGAAAAAGAAATTTTTGTAGAAAATCTTTTAAATCCTCGTGTTTGGAATGAAAATATTACTTTATATAAAAAGGATATACCAAATATTTTATCAGATGATATAAAAAATGAAATTACTAATAATCCATTAGAAGTAGCCAAATTTGTAGAATCTAATATTACTCAATATGGTATAAGTGAATATACAAATTTAACTACATCTCCAGTAGGTGCTTTAAAATCTAAACTTGTAAATAAAGTTTCTAAAGCTATTGTTACAGTTGCCATATTAAGAAGTTTGGGTATAGCTGCTAAAATGGATAAAGCTGATGGTAAAGTAGTATATTATAATAATGGTGAGTGGGTGCACATTTATAAAGAGCCTAAAAAAGATGTAAAAAAAGGTATGTTGGTTCTTAAAAAAGGTGATGATACTACTTATGAATATTATAAAAATTATACTTTAGGTAAGTTAGAAAATGGACATTATACAACTTTAGATTTAGATAACATAAGTTGGGAAGATGATAAAGTAGAATATAATGTAGAAGTTGGAAATTACCGTATAGTTTTAGCTAATAGACGTCCTGATGAAACTAATATGGTTAAAGTATTATTTGTTAAAGTTTTAGAAAATAAAACATCTGAAATAGAATTACATTTACCACAAATTAAACATACAGGTAAAGAGATAGATATAGAAGATAGAACTATTTTTGATACAGATGATAATAAAACAACTCTTTTACAAGCACTTAATAATAAAAAAGGTATTGTTGCTTGGTTGCACGTTGGTATGGAACCAACAGAACACCTCTTAAATGAAATAAGAGAATCTAGTGATAAATATAATGATGAAAATGTAAATACTATATTAATATTAAGAGATATTAAAGATTTAAGTGACCCAACTTTAACAAGAACTTTAAAGGTTGTTCCAAATCTTAATATATTTATAGAAAAAGATGGTTACAATATAGATAAAATTTATAATGACCTAGACATTACAGATAAAAAGCTACCATTAGCTATTGTATTTAATAATAATGAAAAAGTTATTTATGGCTGTGCAGGATACAATGTAGGTATTGGTGAAATGCTTTTAAAAACATTAAATAGTTAAGGAGAGAAAAATACTTATGACAAAAATAATTGGAAATTCATTAAAAAATATACCTTGGCAAGATAAGCCAGAAGGTTACACAATGCCAGTATGGAGATACACTCAAAACCCTATAATTGGTAGACGTGCTATACCAACATCTAATAGTATATTTAATAGTGCAGTAGTACCATTTGGAGATGGTTTTGCTGGTGTATTTAGATGTGATAGTAAATCTATTAGTATGGATATATTTGCTGGATTTAGTAAAGATGGTATTAACTGGGAAATAAATCACCAACCTATTAAATTTGAGGGTGAAGACGAAGAAATCTTAAAAAGAGAATATAGATATGACCCACGTGTTTGTTTTATTGAAGACAGATATTATATAACTTGGTGTAACGGATATCATGGGCCGACAATTGGTATAGCATATACATTTGATTTTAAAACATTTCATCAATTAGAAAATGCCTTTTTACCATATAATAGAAATGGTGTTTTATTCCCAAGAAAAATAAATGGTAATTATGCAATGGTAAGTAGACCAAGTGATACAGGGCATACTCCTTTTGGTGATATATTCTTTAGTCAAAGCCCAGATTTAACATATTGGGGTAAACATAGATATGTTATGGGCACAGTACCAGGAGATACAAGTGCATGGCAGATAACAAAAATAGGACCAGGACCAACTCCTATTGAAACAGATGAAGGTTGGTTACTTATTTATCATGGTGTTATAAATACTTGTAATGGTTTTGTTTATCGTATGGGTTGTGCACTTTTAGATATAGATGAGCCTTGGAAAGTAAAACTTCGTTCTAAAGATTACATTTTAGGACCAGAAGAATTATATGAATGTGTAGGAGATGTACCAAATGTTACATTCCCTTGTGCAACATTAACAGATGCAGATACAGGAAGAATATGTATATATTATGGTTGTGCAGATTCTGTTACAGGTATTGCATTTACAACAGTTGATGAACTTATGAACCATATGAAAAATAATCCAATGTAAATTAACTAACAAAAAAGACTATCTAAACAAAGATAGTCTTTTTTTGTAAATATTATGTATAAAAGATTTTATTATTGAAAAAATATATATATAAATACAATAATAGGAGAATAAAAATGGATTATTTAAAAGCTTTTATAGTAGGTGGTTTAATATGTGTTTTGGGGCAAATATTAATTGATAAAACAAAACTTACATCAGCAAGAATACTTGTTTTATTTGTTGTATCTGGTTGTATATTACAAGGTTTTGGAATATACGAAATACTTGTAGATTTTGCAGGTGCAGGTGCAACAGTCCCTTTACCAGGCTTTGGATATGCTTTGGCAAAAGGTGTTATGAGAGAAGTAGACGAAATAGGAATTATAGGTGTATTTACAGGAGGGTTAAAGGCAACAGCAGGTGGTATAACTTGTGCAATAGTTTTTGCTTTTATCATGGCTTTAATATTTAATCCAAAAGAAAAAAAATAATTATAAAAAACTCAAAATATAATATTTTGAGTTTTTTGTTTTATAGTATTTTTACTACAACTTTTTTATCTTCATGAGATGCAGCAGATTTTATAACAGTTCTAATAGCTTTAGCTATTTTTCCTTGTTTACCAATAACTTTACCAACATCATCATGAGAAACAGTTAGCTCTAATATAATAACATCATTTTCTTGACGTTCGCTTATTTTTATAGCTTCTTTATTATCTACAAGGTTTTCTACAATTACATTTAAGAGTTCTTTCATAAATGTTACCTTTCTATAATTTACTATTCAATAACTCCAGATTTTTTTAATAAAGCACGAACAGTATCAGTAGGTTGAGCACCATTACCAATCCATTTTTTAGCATCTTCAACATCAACTTTTAAAATAGCTGGTTCTTTAGTAGGGTCATAGTAACCTAATTCAGCAATAGCTTTACCACCTCTAGGTGTTCTAGAATCAGCAACAACTATTCTATAAAAAGGTGCTTTTTTTGCTCCTAATCTTTTTAATCTAATTTTTACCATTTTTTGTTCCTCCTAAAATTTATTAATTATTTATTTGAAAAAAGGAAGATTAAATTTCCCTTTTTTTCCTTTCATCATACCATTCATCATTTTCATGGCATTTTTAGAATTTTCAAAGTCTTTAAGAAGTTTATTAACTTCTTGAACGCTTCTACCAGAGCCATTTGCTATACGTTTTTTTCTTGAGCCATTAATAATGTTTGGTTTTTTTCTTTCTTCATTAGTCATAGAGCTAATAATAGCTTCTATATGAGATATAGTTTTATCATTTATGTTGACATCATCTAAATTTATTTTGTTCATACCAGGTAAAGGCATCATATTTAAAATGTCTTTTATAGAACCCATTTTTTTAACTTGTTGCATTTGATTTAAAAAATCATTTAAATCAAAATCTAAAGTACGCATTTTCTTTTCAAGCTCTAAAACTTCTTTTTCATCATAAACTTGTTGAGCTTTTTCTATTAATGTTAAAACATCACCCATACCAAGTATACGAGATACCATTCTATCAGGGTGGAAAGGCTCAAGGTCTTCTAATTTTTCACCCATACCAACATATTTTATAGGCTTTTTAGTAACAGCTCTAACAGATAGAGCAGCCCCACCACGAGTGTCACCATCTAATTTAGTTATTATAGTACCATCTATTCCTAATTTTTCATCAAAAGATGATGCAACATTAACAGCATCCTGACCAGTCATAGCATCTATAACAAGTAATATTTCTTGTGGACGCACTTCTTTTTTTATATTTTCTAGTTCTTCCATAAGTTCTTCATTAATATGAAGCCTACCAGCTGTATCTATAATAACAATATCATTACCATTTTCTTTAGCATATTCTATAGAAGCTTTAGCAATATCAACAGGATTTTGCTGTCCCATGGAAAAAACAGGTATATTATATGTTTTTCCTACAACTTCTAATTGTTTTATAGCAGCAGGTCTATATATATCACAGGCTACTAAAAGAGGTTGTTTACCTTGCTTTCTTAAAAGACCGGCTAATTTACCAGTAGTAGTAGTTTTACCAGCACCTTGTAAGCCAACCATCATATAAATAGTAGGGGATTTAGAAGAGTATGTTAATATGCTTTGTGTTGTACCAAGTAAGTCTATAAGCTCATCTTTAACAACTTTTATAACTTGTTGTCCTGGATTTAAACCTTCTAAAACATCTGTACCTATAGCTTTTTCTGTAACGTTAGATATAAATTCTTTAACTATTTTAAAGTTAACATCTGCTTCTAAAAGGGCAAGCTTTACTTCTCTAAGAGCAACTTTTACATCTTTTTCAGAAAGTTTACCTTTACCAGTAAGATTTTTAAAAACATCTTGTAATTTTGAAGATAAGTTTTCAAAAGCCATTATTAGCCTCCTTAATCTAACAAAGAGCTTAAAGATTTCTTTATATTATAAAGTAATTCTATACTGTTTTTATTTAAGCTATTATTAGATATTATATTTTCTATATTATTAATTGTTTTATCAATAATTTTTCTTTGGTTTAAATACTTTTCAATTAAGGAAAGCTTTTCTTCATAATGTAATAAAGATTTTTCCGTTCGCTTAATACTATCTAAAACAGCTTGACGGCTAATATTATATTCTGAACTAATTTCATAAAGAGATAAATCATTAAGATAATATAGCTCAAAAATCTCTTTTTGTTTATTAGTTAAAAGCTCACTATAAAAATCGTATAACATTGTAAGAAATAATATTTTATCCATAAGACCACCTTTCTGTAAAGGTAGTATACTTTACAACAAAATATTATATACCTAAATTAATAATGTGTCAAGTATTTTTTCTTTACATTTAAAATAAAAAAATATTATAATGTAGTTGACTATTTGCTAAAAATTGTGTATAATTTTGTAGTGCACGTTGCATATAACAATGTAACTGGAGGGAGGGAATTCAAATGTCAGAAGTTAGAGTTAAAGAAAATGAATCTTTAGATAGCGCTCTTCGTAGATTTAAAAGAAGCTGTGCTAAAGCTGGTATTATGGGCGAAGTTCGTAAAAGAGAAGCTTATGATAAACCAAGCGTTAAACGTAAGAAAAAGTCTGAAGCAGCTAGAAAACGTAAATTTAACTAATAATAAAAGGGATGATGTGTATGTCATTAAAAGAACAGCTTTTTGCTGATTTGAAGGAGGCTATGAAGCAAAAGGATAATATCCTTAAAGATACCATTCAGATGGTTCGTGCTGGTGTTCTTCAAATCGAGAAAGACCAAAAAATTGAACTTGAAGATGACGGTATTATTGAAGTTATTATAAAAGAAATAAAAAAATGCAATGATGTGCTTCCTGACTTTGAAAAAAGTGGCAGACAAGATTTAATTGATGAATTAAACCAAAAACTCACGATTTTAAAATCTTACCTTCCCAAACAGTTAAGTGTTGAAGAAATCAACGAAATCGTTTTATATGCAATTAAAGAAACTAGTGCTAGCTCAATGAAAGATATGGGTAAAGTGATGGCATTAGTTTCTGATAGGACGAAAGGTCGAGCAGACAATAAAACAATAAGCGAGATTGTAAAAAAACATTTACAATCACAATAAAATAAGGGCTACATAGCCCTTATTTTATTTACAATTTATATTAAAAATTTATTTAGATTTATTTTGTATTTCCGGCACAGGTTCTACTGTATTTTTATTTGAATTATATTTTTTGTTACTTTCTGTTTTTGGTTGATTATTTTTACCAGGTCTTTTCATTCCAGCTTTAGCCATAATAATACCTCCTTTTATAGAGATATTGTTTGTAAAATATATAAATTTATACATTTACTTTTTTGATAAAATATAATCTTTTATACTATATGCAGTTTTTCTACCTTCACGCATAGCAACAACAACTGTATCCGGACCATTAACAACATCTCCACCAGCAAAAATACCATCTATATTAGTCATACCAAAAGGTGTATCTGATATTTTTATACAGCCCCAATCGTCTAATTCTATTAAACTATCCTCTATAATAGGTTTAGAGCCGATAGCTGTTAAAACAATAGAACAAGGTATAATAAATTCTTCTTCAGTATCTAAATTTTTTACTTTTAATCCAGTAAGTTTATTATTTTTACCTATAAATTCCAAAGGGCTACATCTCCACATAAAAGATATATTGTCTTTAACAGCTTGTTCATATTCTTCGTAAGATGCGGGCATTTCTTTTTGCGTTCTTCTATAAACAACTATTGTGTTATCTGTTATAATTTTGGCTGTTCTACAGGCATCCATAGCAACGTTACCACCACCAATAACTAAAACAGTGTCTGTTTTGTTTATTAATACATTATTTTTGGCATATTCAGTTAAGAAATGATTAGCATGTATAACACCTTCAAATTCTTCACCTTTAACATTTATAGATTTTGGCATATTTGAACCAGTAGAGATATATATGGCATCATATCCTTTGGTTTTTAATGTTTTTAATGTAAAATCTTTACCTAATTTGCTATTTAGAATAAATTTTATACCTAGTTTTTTTAATTTTTCTATTTCTCTATTAACAGTACTAGGCGATAATCTAAATGAAGGTATTCCATAAGATAAAATACCACCGGCTTTTTCTTCCATTTCATAAATATCTACATTAAATCCTTCTTTAGCAAGTATGTATGCACAGCTAAGTCCAGAAGGACCAGAACCGATAATAGCAACATTACCTAAATTAGAATTATTTTTGTTAGTATCTATAAAGTTATTTTCATAAGCATAGTTTGCTATAAAATTTTCTATTTTACCAATTTTTACAGGTGTTTTTTTCTTAGATAATATACAACTTCCTTCACATTGTTTCTCGTGTGGACAAACTTTTCCACATATTGAAGGAAGATTTGTTTTTTCAGATAAAATATTATAAGCTAGCTTTATATCATAATCTACAACAGCTTTAATAAATTGTGGAATATTATTTTGAATAGGACAACCATTAACACAAAGAGGGTTTTTACAATTTAAACACCGTTTTGCTTCTTGTAAAGCTTCTTCTTTAGTTAAATCTAAAACATCAATTTTTTCAATATTATTTAGCATATAGTACCTCTTATAATAAAATATTTTTAATTTTTTCTATTAACAATTTATTGTTTTCTTTAGATAATATGCAAAACCTAAAAAAGCTGTCATCTAAAAAAACAAAATTTTTAGCATCTCGTATTAATATATTTTCTTTTATTAAATTTTCAAAAAGTTTTGAAGATGTAGTTTTATTATTTAAAATTTTACATAATATAAAGTTAGAATTAGTTTTATAAAACTTTAAATTTTTTATTTTAGAAAGTTCTTCAAAAATGAATTGTTTTTGATTTAATATTAATTCTTTTGTTTTTTTTATATATTCTTCATCATTAAACATATTTATGCCAATTAAGTTTGCAATAGAATTAACACTCCAAGGGTCTTTAAATTTGTTTATTTTATCTAAAATATTTTTATTTTTACAAAGCCCATATCCAAGCCTTATTCCAGGTACTGCAAAAAATTTTGAAGTTCCTCTTATAATAAAAAGATTGTCATATTCATTTACAAGAGATGATGCACATATATTTTCTGATTTACTAGAAAATTCTGCATATGTTTCATCTATCATTAAAAACTTACATTTATTTAATATAAGTTTAATTTGTTCATTATTTATAGCCGTTCCAGTCGGATTATTTGGATTACATAATACAATTAAATCTATAGTATTATCTATTTTATTTAAAAGATTATTTATATTTAATATGAAATCTTCTTCTTCTTTTAAATCAAAAAATTTTATATTGCAGTTATTGTTTTTTAGTTCTCTTTCATATTCAAAATAAGAAGGGGATATAATTATAGCATTTTTTGGTGATAAGTTTTTTATAAATAATGATATAATTTCCGTAGCACCATTTCCTACAATAATATTATCTTCATTACAACCACAATAATTTGATATAGATTTTTTTAAAGAAATATAATCTTTATCTGGATATGTAGTTATAACACTAATATTGTTTTTTATAGCATTTTCTATTTTGTTAGATATCCCTAAAGGATTTATATTTGCACTAAAATCTATAATTTTTTCTTTTGAAATATTGTACATTTGTTCTATAGTATCTAAATCTCCACCATGATTAAGCATAAATCTCCTCCTTTAAAATTTTATTAATATATATATATTAAATTAAAAACTTATTTATTTCAACAATTATTTATATAAAAAGTTGATAGATTTGAAAAAATCATTTATAATAAAATTAGTAAAATATTGAAATTATAATAATATAAAAGAAGGTACAAATATGAATTTAAAAGAATTTTTAGAGTATCCTTTGCCAAATATACAAATAGATATAGATAAAATAGCTATAAATATGAATGAAAAAAACAGCGGAGTTATAAATATTAAAAATATAGGTGGAGGCATACTATCTGGAGATATTGTGTCTAATACAGATTGTCTTTTGTTAGATAAAGAAAATTTTTTAGGTAATGATGTAAAAATAGAATATAATATAGTTCCATCTGTATATTCTAGTGGTGAGTTTATAAAAAGTGAAGTAGTAATAATATCTAATGGTGGACAAGTTTATATACCTGTTTATATAACTATATCTAGTTTTGATTATTTACAATGTATAAAAGAAAAAATATATACGATAAAAGAATTTTATGGATACTATTTAAAAAATTATATAGAAGCTATAAGAATTTTTTATTCTTATGAATTTATGATATGGTTAAAAAATATAAATTATAAGCATATAGATGTTGTAGAAGAAATATTAAAAGATTCTAATAAGCAACGAGCAATTGATAATTTTTTTGTTTTATCTAAGATGAAGGAAAAATCATATATAAAATTATCACAAAAAATTTTTAAATATAAATATTTTACAACAAATACAGAATCAGATATTATAGGCATAATACCAATAAAACTTATTGGATCAGGCTATTTTGAAGAGGATATTGTTTTAGAAGATGATATAGATTTTATTAAAATACTTAAAAATAAAATTACAAACAAGGACTTTGATGAAGATGGTAATTATAACCTAGAATTTAGAATTTTAAAAAATAAAATTAATAATTTTTTTGAGCGTAGAAAAATTGTATTTAATAAAACAAATGAAAGTGTTATAATAGAACTTAGCAAGAAAAAACCAGTAGAAATATTACTTGAAAAAGAGTATTTTACAACAACAGATAGCGGGGTATTAAAAATATTAAATAACACTGAAAAGGATATAATTATAGAAATTGTTCCTAAAGATACATTTATATTTTTTGAAGGTAAAAAATATCTTGTATCTAAATATACAGAGATAGGTTTTAATGTAAAGATGACAGGATTTTTAAAAGCTCAAATGGACTTTACTAAAAGACCTAATATAGAGAGTGAAATACTTATAAAGGCTATTTTAGATGATGATATATATAAAATGGAAAAAAAAATATATATAGGCAATAATTTAATATAGGAGATAAAAATGAAGTTTATAGAAAAAAGCATTAATAATGTAGAAAAACAATATGATAATAGAAAAACTAAAAAAAGACTTATACTGCTTTTAAATAGATATTATTTAGGCTTTTTGACTATGGACAAAATAGAATATTTAAATAAAGCTTATAACTGTTGTGCAGAATATTTAAATAAAAATAAGTCAGATTTTGATATTTTACTTGCTATATTTTTCTTTAGTATAAATATAGAAGATAAAGAAAAAATAGAATACTTTAACAATAATATATCAAAATATAAAAAATATTTAAAGAATAATGATATAAATAGATATAGTTTTTATTTGTTTTTACAAGGATTAATAAGATCTAAAAAATCTTCCATAAGAGGTACTAATAAGTATATAAAATCTCTACAGGGTATAGATAATAATGAGGCTAAAATATATATAGCTTTTTTAAAAATAATAACAGATACTATTGAAAGGGATATTTTATTAAATATTGAAAATATAGAAAATAATAGTTTTTGGAAGAATATAATTTTATATAATTTATTTGAAAAAAAATCAAGTTTTATAAGTTTTGAAAAGTATACATTTAAAAATTATATAAAATGGTCTTTATATAAGAGTATAAATATAGAAAAATCTATATTTAGATATGAAAATAGCATAATATTTGATTTTAATGACAATATGTTTAATCAAAAAATATATAAAGAATATAGTTTAGATTTTATACTTTTAAAAATTTGTGAAACATACCTTTATAATAATATACATACAAAAATTAGTTATTTATTTTTTAAAGAAGCTATAAATAGACAAATATCTTTACCTGGATTAAATAATAGTTATATAAAAGCTTGTTATAAAAATAATATGGAAGACATAGGGCTTTATCCTATAAAACAATTTTTAAGAGAGCCTAATATAGATTTAGAAATAATTTCATTTATATATTATATTATTTTAAGCAACAAAAAATATAATGAGTTGGTGACAGAGTATAAAGATAAAATATTAAAGTATTCTAGATACTTTTTAGAAAAGGGTTACATAGGTAGATATTACTATACAATATATAAATATATGTTAGATTGTACATTAGATGGTAATATAGAAGAAAAAAAGATAATGGACACATTATATCCTAATAATTACTTATATGAAGTTTATATAGAAGATAACAATGCAAAAATAATAATTATAAAAGATTATAATATAGATAATGTTAAAGAATATAATATAAAAAATAATACAGTAGTTATAAGTTCTAGCTCTAAAGATTTTTACTACTATATTTTTTCTGAGGATAAAAAAGAAATATTAAACTGTGAAATAAAAATTAATAAACTTGTAGAAGGAGTTAATGGAAAATATTTTTATAGATTTTGTAAAGCAGGATATAGGGATAAATTTACATTAATAAATACGGCTAAATATTATTTAAAAATAGATAATTTAGATAATAGTAAAATAGAGCTTTTAGAAAATGTTTTAGAAATAGAGGATATATCAGTTTCACTTAAAATGCAAATATTATTAACTCTTGGTAATATTAGCTTTCATAACAAAAATTATAAAACAGCAAATGATTATTATAGTAAAGTTTTAGAAAAATATATTAATGATAGATATGTAGATAATATTATAAAATCATATATATTTTGTAAAGAGTATGATAAATCTTTAGAAATTATTAAGAAAAAATCTAATATTTTAAGTTATGACACATTATTTTATGTTATAAAGGCTATTAGTGAGGAAAATGATTATGGTAAAGATATAGCTATATTTGCTTATAAACTTTTATTAAATTCAATGTTTGATGATATTTTTTTACATATAGTATTAAAAAATTATAAATGTGGTATTAATGAATGGATTGAGCTTAGAAAAAACTTAGAAAATATGGGTATTATAAAAAAAGAGTTAGATGAGCATATATTAAAATTAACAGTATATACACACAGTATAAATAAGTATAGTGAAAAAATATTTATAAGGTTATATAGTGAGGATATAGATAATAAAGCCATAGAATATTTTTTGAATTATTGTATGTATGAAGCTTTTAATGGAAATTATATATTTAGTGATGATATTTTATATATTATGGAATATATTTTTAATGAAACTAAAAATAGTATAATAGGATATGCGTTAGGTCATATATATTTAAAAGGAGATTATAATTTAAAGGATAAATATAATGTATTTGAAAAAATTATAGAAAATATGGAAATAGAACAACTGGGATTTAAAATATTTGAAAATAATAAAGACAAATTTAAAAAGTTTTCGTATTTATATAAAAATAAACCTTTTATTTATAAGGCTTCACCTAATAAAGACATTTATTTATACTATAAAAATATTAATCAAGATAAATTTTTGTATGTAAAAATGAAGTATTTTAAATTTGGTATTTATATAGTTACATTGCCTATTTTTTATGGAGAGGATATAGAATATTATTTTGTAGAAAATATGGAAAATGGTAATATATCTACAAAAAGATTTTTCACAACAAATACTATAAATACAATATTTGATATAGATGATGAATATTTTAAAATAAATAACGCTTTTATATATACTTATGAAGGTAAGTATAATGATGCGCATAAGGTTATAGAAAAACTTATAGAAAAGGATTATAGCTTAAAAGGAAAAATACTATAAAAACTAAGGAGGAAATAATATGGCAACATTAGGACTTGATTTAGAAAGAGGATTATTTTTAGGTATAGATTTTGGTACAACAAATTCTGTTGTTAGTATATTTGATTTTAAAAATGGGGATGTTCAGACAATACCTATTGATGGGAGTAACATTTTCCCAACGGCTATACAGTTTGAAACAGATATAGAAGATGAAAATAAATTATCTAAAATATTTGGTGTGCAAGCTAAAGAGGCTGCTATGATATATCCTCAAAGCACAATTTTATCAATAAAAAGATTTTTAGGAACAGATGAAAATATTACAATAAATGTAGATGAAAAAGAGTTTAGCTTTAGTCCAGAACAAATAGCTGGAGAGATAATGGGTTATCTTAAAAGAATGGCAGATGAGTATGCTAGAGAAAAGCTTAATATATCTGGTGAATTTTCAGGTTGTGTAATAACAGTTCCAGCAAACTCTACAGATAAGCAAAAGAAAATGACAAAACAAGCAGCTGTATTAGCAGGATTTGATGAAGATAGCATATATTTAAGATTAGAGCCAGCAGCTGCAGCTATAAGTTATGCTGTTAATGAAAGAAAAGATAAGAAAGTATTAGTGTATGACTTTGGTGGTGGTACATTTGATGCTTGTATATTAGAAATAAAATTAGATGAAAATGAAGAACCTAATATATCTATTTTAAGTACTTATGGAGACAATAATTTAGGTGGAAATGACGTTGATAAAATATTAATAGATATGATTTATGAAGAATTTAAAAAACTTACAGATAACCAAATAGATTTATTTGATGAAAATGTAGATGATGGTGTATCTAAAAGGCAAAAAAAGGTTGCATTAGTACGTTTAGCTCAAATGGCAAATCAAGCTAAAGAAAGGCTTTCTCAAGCAAAATCTACAAAAATAGTTTTAGCTCCATTTATACAAGAGCCTAAAATTGTTAATATTAATATGGAAATAACAAAAGATGATTTTTTAAACCATAAAAGGGTAAACAAACTTAATGATAGTGATGATATATTCAAAAAATTTGAAGGTAAATCTGTTATAGATATGATAAATGAAACTATATTGTGTGTTGATAAGTCTTTAGAAAAAGCTAAAATAAGTGCTGAAGAAATAGATGAAATATTTTTAGTAGGTGGTAGTTCATCTATGCCTATTGTAAGTGAAAAAATAAAAGAAAAATTTAATAAAGAACCTTTTAAATCTAAAATAAGTCCAGCTCTTAGTATATCTCAAGGAGCTGCCCATTATTGTAATATGATTATGATGCCAACTGTAAAAGGTCCTGTTGTTCACGAAAAAACTATTCATCCAATAGGACTAGAAATAGCAGGTAGACGTTTTATGGAAATTGTAAAAGCAGGTATGGACATACCAAAAGATAGCCTTGTTATAGAAGCATCAGAGCCTCTCATAACAAATTTTGATAATGTTAGTAGTATGGCTATTGTTGTATATGAAAACACTATACCAGATGATGAAAAAGGGAATACTTTAGTTACTAATGAAGGTATGAAAAGATTAGCTGGAACTTCTTTAAGAGGTATTCCTCAAGGACCTAAGGGACAAGAAAAAGTTAAAGTAATATTTAGCATAAGCCCTGATAATATGCTTAAAGTTACAGCAAAAAGTATGAGTGATGACGGAATTGTTACAGAATTATCAGTTGATGAGCTTTATTAGGCTAGTAAAATATTGTATGAAGGGGGGAGCTTATGTGCAAATTTGCCGTAGAAACTGAGCTTGAAAAGATTTTTATGGAGCAAAGTTATTTTGAAAAAGAATATATAACAATGCTTAAGGAAAAATTTAGCTCTAATAACAAACAGCTAAAAAGGCTTATTTTGTCTAGCTTTATAAATCACATATCTAATGATGAAAGTTTAGCTTTGTTTGATGAAGACATTTTTAATATATATAAGACTATTATTGATAACTATATAATTTTTTTAAATAAAGTAGAAAATATAGACTTTAAATTTAATAAAGAAGTATTAAAAAATTTATCAGGTATAACTTCTGTTTTTAAAAGTCAAGTTAGTTTCTTTTGCGATGATAAAGATATAGATATAAACCCTATTTATACAGAAAAGAAAACAATAACAGCTAAATATATAGATAATATTTATAAAAATATAGATAGCATAGTTAATAATAGCTTTAATAATATAAATATTAATAGGATAAAAGAGTGTTTTATTAAAGATATTATAGATAATATAATAGTTAGTTATAAGAAGAATTTAATAGATTGCTTTAATGCTATAAATGATATAGAAAATAGAAAAAAAATAAAGTATTTTAATGATGTTTTAGAAGAAGAAAGAGAAATACTATCTTCTATAATAAAGCTTCAGATTAAGGCTTTAGAAGATTTGTGTAAAGATAATAATGAAAAAAATCATATAGAAATTTTGTTAAAGCCTTTAATAGAAACATACCAACAGACGTGCAAAAGTTTTGAAGAACTTAATACAAAAATTAAATCTATAGATACTAATATAAATATAAAATTTGATGTAGATAATAAGAAAATAGAAGAAACTATTTTTTGTATATTTGAAAATGTTGAGGACCCAGAAGAACAGTTTAAGCAGAGGGCATTTGAAGTATTTGAGCAATATTTATTAAATTTAAAACAAGATATTATTTTAAATGAACAAGAAAAATTAAAATTAGTTAAAAATAATATAGAAAAATCATTAAATTTATCAAAAGAAATTACAGATATGTTTAGTATGATAAGCAACTATATAGAAACTAACAAGGATATTTATAAAAAGAGTAATTTGTATAACATTATAGATGGTATAAATGAAAGTATTATAATTAAAGTTTGTAATATAAAAGAAAAGGAGACAGAAGTATTTTTAAATAAAGATGAGTTATATAAAAATATGGATAATTCATTGAAAGATCTTAAAAGTTATAATATAGAATATGACTTTGAAACAATATATAGCATATTAAAAACTAATTTTAATATAAAAGAAATAAAACAATATTTGAATATTAAGGATATGCTATCTAAGGCAGAAAATATAGTTAATCCTTACATAAAAAAGATAGATGACTTTATAAAAAATACTATATTATTTGAAATAAGTACATTTCAAGAAATAATGTATTATTCTGTTGTAAGGCTTAAGGAAAGTAAAGATGAAAAAATAATAGATTTTACAAAATATATAGATGATGTAGGAAATAATATAGAAAAATGTTTAATAAATAATAATATTATAATAATAAAGCCAAATCCTCATGATATGTTTAATGCAAAAGAGCATGAGGTTTTATTAGCAGAAAAAAATGAAGAGTTTATTAAAGGGCAAATAATAAAGGTTATAAATTATGGATACAAGAAAAAAGATGAAGGTGTTATAAAAAGAGCTACTATTATAGCAGCAAAGTAGGGGTTTTATGATTAATGAAAATAATTTTATTATAGGCATAGATTTAGGAAATTTAACATCAACAGTATCTTATTTTGATTTTAATCAGATGGGTATTGATGTTGTTGATATTAGTGGTGGATATGGTAAAGTTAGTGTTCCAACAGTTGTTTCTTATAATATAGATACAGAAGATTGGGTTTTTGGAGAGTATGCTATATTAAACAAAGGTTTTGGTAATGATATTATAATAGAAAATATAATAGAAAACCTTGGTAAAGGTATAATGTATACTGTCAAAGGAAAAAGAATAAGTTTGACTTTAGTTCTTAGTAAATTTATATTATTTTTAATTGAAAATATAAAAAATATTAACCCTAACGCTAATATAGAAGGTATTGTTTTATCAACTTCATCTTATACTAGTAGTGATGATATAAAAGAGGCATTTAAGTTAGCAGGTATAGAACATTTATTATTAAAAATAGCAAATGATAAGGAATGTATTTTAAAAAGTTATTTTTATGAAAATGATGTTATAGGAGATAAAGTATTAATTATTGATTATAGCAACAGACAAATTAGAGCATCTATATATCAAATAGAAGAAGATGGAAAAATAAAGTGTTTAAAAACAATTTTTAATGATAATATTGGACAACAAAGATTATTTAATATAACTAAAAATTTAATAACTAAAAAATTTTTAGAAGAAACAGGTAAAATAGATTTAACAGAATATGAAAAAAATAATATAGATTCTTTCGTGTACCAACAGTTTGACATTATTTTTCAAAGGCAAACTTTATCAGATATAAAATTATATTATAACTTTTTTTATCCACCTTTTCAAAAAGTTATATTAAAGCAAGAATTGTTTGATATAATATCTTTTTTTGAAAATGAAATAAATATATTTTTTAATAGCTTATTTGATAATATACATATTAAAGAGAGTGAAATAAAAAATATTATATTAACAGGTGGAGGTATAGAAATAGATTTTATACACAAGTTTATAAAATCTAGATTTAATATAGAAAAAAACTTTAAAGGTAAAGCAAAAAGGTTCATATCAGATGGTGCTTGTATAATAGCGTGTCAAGAAATTGGAATATTACCTAAAACTAAAATGTATATAGAAGATTTAGAACAAATAAAAAATAATATAGGTATATTTGTTAATGATTTTGACAAAACAAGATTTGAGCCCTTTGTATATAAAGGAAATTTTATATGGCAAAAATTTGACAAAAAGATATTTCTGCTAAATAAAGATAAAATTATAGATATAGAAGTATATTTAGAAGAGAATAAGAAGTTTAAAACGTTAGAAAAAATAAAAATAGATTTAAATAATTATGATGAGTTTGTAAATAGAGATATAAAAACTATAAGATTTTTAATGTATGCAGAATTTAAAAATTATAAAGAGCTGATTTTTAACATAGAAGACTTTGGATTTGGAGAAATATATCCTAAAACTGGTTTTAAACAACAATTTATTATAAATATACAAAACTAAAGAAAAAGAGGTGATATATATTGAAGTGGACAGAATATAAAAAGCAGATAGAAGAGAGTAAAAGTTTGTCTGAAGATTATTATATATTAGGTATAGATCTTGGGACTACTAACTCTATAATAAGTTACTGGGATATGATAAATGAAAAACCAGAACCAATAGATATAAGTAATGGTTTTGGTAAAATACCTATGCCTTCTGTTGTTCAATATAGAAAGGATGATGAAGGAGAGGGAGAATGGGTTATAGGAGAAGAGGCTTTTCGTTCTATGAAAATATACCCAGAAACTACTATACGTTCTATAAAAAGAAAAATGGGAACTAATGAAACAGTTGAGCTAGATGGTAAGTCTTATTTACCAGAAGAAATATCAGCAAAAATATTAACAGAACTTATAGAACATTGTAAAAGTTTAAATCCTAAAGCAGAAATAGCAGGTCTTGTTGTATCTGTTCCTTATGATTTTGATGATGCAGCAAAAAAAGCAACTATGAAAGCTTGTGAAATAGCAGGAATATCAGATAAGCTTATTTGTCTTATAGAAGAACCTAAGGCAGCTGCTCTTGCATATAATTTTAGACATCAGTTAAGTCAAGACGAAAAAATAATGGTTTTTGACTTTGGTGGTGGGACATTAGATATAACATTATTTAATGTTTTAGAAAAAGATGAAAATCATATAAAATTACAAGTTATAAGTGAAGGTGGAAAAGCTTATCACGGTGGAGATAATGTAGATGAATATATATTAAATAAGTGTTATGATTTTATAGAAGAAAAGGCTAATCAAAAAAAAGAAGATTTAAGCCCAGAAAATATGGTAGAGCTTATCTGCCGTGCTAGAGAGTCTAAAGAGCGCCTTTCTGGTGTAAAAGCATTTAGAATACCTTTTACATTTTGTATACCACCTTTTGTAGAGCAAATGACAAGAGATGATTTAGAAGAAATTATAAATCCTTTTATAGAGGAAACTAGAAAACTTGTTTTAAAAGCTTTAAGAGAGGTTTATACGGGGGCATTAAATGCTGATGATATAGATAGGGTATTATTAGAAGGAGGATCTTCTCAAATGCCTTGGGTTAAAGATATGCTTATAGGTATATTTAATAATGAAAGTAAAATTTATACATCAGAGCGTCCGGCTTTAGATATATCTTTAGGTGCAACATATTATGCAGCTATGAAAATGGGACTTTTATCATCTCCAGATATAGAAAGTGAAAAAATGTCTATTGAGTTTGAGGTTACAGTGCCTCACGATATAGGTTTAGAAATAGAAAATAATGGTGTAAAATCTTTTTATACAATGATTAGAAGAGGTACACCTTATGCTCTTGCTAAAAAGGATCAAATATTTACTCTTTCAGGTAAAGAGAAAGAAGATATGACTAGCTTTAGCTTAAAAATTATGGAGAGAATAAATAAAGAGGATAATATAGAAAAATGTAAACTTATAGGGGAAGTTTTAATAAAAGATTTGCCAGAAAGACCTAGTGGTAAAACAAGACTTAATATAACATTGCAAGTAGAAGAAGAAGGTGGACTTGTTAAAGGCTCTGTTACAGATATGGGATATAACACAGAGTATGAACCTTCTGGATATAGCGAAAGCTTTGACCCTAGCAGATTTAACAAAACAGTTTTGGAGGGCTAAAAATGGGATATTTAGGAATAGATTTAGGTACAACAAATTCTGTTGCTACCATATATAGAGATAAAGACGACAGTATAGAAGTAGTAAAAATAGATGGTACAGATGAGGTTTTACCTTCTGTTGTAAACTATCCAACTTTAGAAGGTGAGGAAATAGTAGTAGGAGAGGAAGCTAAGCTTGCGTCTATTATATATCCAGAAAGTACAGTTATATCTGTAAAAAGGAAGATAGGTACAGATGAGAAAATATTTATAAATGAAATAGAAAAGACACCAGAACAAGTTAGTGCTGAAATATTAAAAAAGCTAAAAAAATCTGCTGAGGAGCAATCAGGTGAAATTTTTGACGAAGTTGTTATTACTCATCCAGCATATTTTAATGATAGACAAATATTTGCTACAAAACAGGCAGGAATATTAGCAGGGTTTAAAAATGTTTACCTTTTATCAGAACCTTTAGCAGCTGCTATTGAATATGGTTATAAACAGGGATATGCACAAACTTTGCTTGTTTATGATTTTGGTGGTGGTACATTTGATGCTTGTGTTTTAAAAGTTAGTATAGATGAAAATGGTGAAGAAATTTTTCAAGAACTTGCAGATGTTGGAGATATGAATCTTGGTGGCGATGATTTTGATGCAGAGCTTATAAGATTTATGAAAGAAAAATTTAAAGAAGATAGTGGAATAGATATAGATACTCTTGATAATTTAGGAAGAAAAACTGTTATGCAAAAATTAAAGCAAGAGGCAGAACAAACTAAGAAAAAATTGTCAGGAACAGGCAAAGCATCTGTAAAGATAAATCCACTTATTATTAGTGATGGAGTGCCTAAAAATTTATCTATTGATATAACAAGAGAAGAGTTTGAAGCTCTTATTAGAAAATATGTAGAAAGAAGTAGAGAAATTTTAGAAGAAGCTTTAAAAAGAGCAAATAAGGAGCCAGATGAAATATCAAAAGTTATATTAGTAGGTGGTTCTACTCTTATACCTATGGTTAAAAGAATGGTTGCAGGATTTGTGAAAGAACCTTATAGAGCAACAGATCCAGCTAAAAGTGTTGCTATGGGTGCTGCTATTTACAATTATCTTATTCATTTACCTAATAGAAATGTTAAAGTAGGTCAAATAACAAGACAAATTTTTGGAACAGAGGCTATAATAAATATAGATACAATGGAAAGGGGACTTATACCTATTATACCTATGGGAAGTCCTATCCCAAGTAAGTTTTCAGATTCTAAATTTTCTAACATTAATGGCGCTAGTTCAGTTTCTGTTGATGTTTATCAATGGGAACAAGGGTATGAAGAAAATAGAAATTATATAGGTACTGCTATATTAGATGGTATTAAAGGTACATCTCAAATAGAAATAACTTATGCTATTGATGAAAATAATCTTTTTGAAGTTTATTTAAAAGATATAAGTACAGGCAAAATAAAAATTACAGAATTTGATAGAACAAAATTTTCTGCACCACCTAAAAAAGAAAATATTGCTCCATCAGGCACAGAAAATGTAAATGTAACATTTTTAATAGATACAACAGGAAGTATGGATAGTTATATAAATGGTGTTAAAGATAGGGCCATTGAGTTTTCTAATATATTAAGCGAAAGAGGAACTAAATTTAAACTTGGCCTTATAGGTTTTGGTGATTTAAATGAAAAGGAAAGACCTAGTGTTTATAACTTTACAGATGATGTGGAAAAATTTAAGCGTCAAGTAAAAAATATACCAAGAACTTATGGTGGTGATATACCAGAGTCTTCCCTTGATGCTTTAGAAACTGGTGTTCAGCTTTTACAAAATTCTGTTTTAGAGCCTAATAGTCAAAGTATATTTATATTAATAACAGATGCACCACCACACGTTCCTACTAATAGTGGAAAAAGTGTTGAAGCTATTTGTAAAATGTTGCAAGAGGCTAAAGTTACAACTTATGTTGTTGCAAGACGTGATAAAGAAAGCTTAAAATCTTTTGATCCAATTACTATTCCAAATGGTAAATATTATGACTTAAATGACAAATTTTATGATATATTAGATAATATAGCTAGAAGTATAACTGAATTAATAAGATTATAAGAAGGTGTTTGTATGGAAATCGGTTTAAAGCTTAGTATGACAGAGGATATAAAAATATCTCCATATAGGCTTACAAATGGTATAAACATTTATTCTGTAGAAGAAGCTATATATCTTTTTTATAAAAATTTTAAAGAGTATAGTACAGATTTTTTTGATGATAGATTTATAAGTTGGGTATATAAAGATCTTCTAAATGTTGAACTAGCTAATAAATTAATTGAAATAAAAAAGCAGCAAAGTTTTTATCAAAAAAGTATAGATTTTTTAACACTTAATAATTTTTATTCTTCAGAAGAGATAGAAAACATATCTTTAGAGCTTTTTAACTGGGAAAAAAGAGGACAAGTTGAACGAAAAAAAATAAAAGGCGATAGGTTTTTTAAAGAAAACATGTTTGAAAAGGCTATAGAAAGTTATAAAGATGCTTTAGATTTTGATGTTTCAAATTCTATACTATATAATAATATAGGGATTTGTTATATAAGGCTTAAAAGATATGATTTAGCTTTAAGATATTTAAAAAAAGCTATAAATTTATCTCCTAATAATAAGGATATATTGTTTAATATTATTGAATTATTAATAGAAAAAGAAGATTTTGATTATGCAAAAGAATATATAGATAATTTAGATGATGATATGTTATATAATAAATATTATTATTTAGGTGAACTATATTTTAAGCAAAAAAATTATGATAAGGCAAAAAGCTCATATGTTAAATCATATTTATTTGAAAAATCTAATAGTATATTATTAAAGATTGCTAGCTGTTATGTTAGTTTAAACTCATATGATAAGGCTGTAAAATGTTTAGAAATTGTAGAAGATAATGATGTAGACATTTTAATAGCTAAAGGCGATATATATGAAAAAATTAATAATATACCTATGGCAATAAAATGTATAGAAAAAGCCAATTTTTATAATAGAAATAATTATTTACTCTGGCTTAAATTAGCTAAATATTACAGACAAGATTATAATCTTTTAAAAGCAGAAGGAGCCATATATAAAGCATCTACATTATGTCCAAATAATGAACAAGTATTATTTGAGCAGTCATTAATAAAAAAAGCTCAAGGTAAATTTAAAGAATATCAAAGTATACTTTCTAAAGTAGTACAAAAATCTAGTGAAGATTATAGAGAAAATTTAAACATTAATAAGAATATATAAGTCTAAAATAAAAAGGGTATATCTAATTAAGATATAGCCTTTTTATTTTAGACTTATATAAAAATTTTACTTTATATTTATTATAATATAAAAAATTATGCAAACAATAAAATATATTTATATAATTGAAAATAGTATAATAATCTTTACAGTAAATTTTAATAAATAAAAAATGATTAATAATATTAATATTTGTTAATAATTACTAATTAAATAAATTATAGTTATTTTTTATAAATATATTAATAATTTAAAAAATTGCATATATAGACGTTTTATGATAAAATTATTAAGATAAAAAATATATAAAAGGAGAGATTCAAATGGAAACATACACGGTGGGCATTTTATCACTACTTCCACCTATTATAGCTATAATACTTGCTCTTAAAACAAAGGAAGTTATATCTTCTCTTATTATTGGTATTTTATCTGGAACATTAATATATTCCATATATGATACAGATGGTATTATACAAGTTGGAGCTAGGACTGTTGAAGTCACTATGAATCTTATGGGTGAAAAACTTTCGGAAAATAGCTCTATAATAATATTCTTAGGATTATTAGGTGCTATTGTTGTTGTAATAACAAAGGCTGGTGGATCAAAAGCTTATGGTGAATGGGCTGTAAAAAGAATAAAGTCTAGAAAAGGTGCTAAAATAGCAACTTTTATGTTAGGTATTATTATATTTATTGATGATTATTTTAATTGTTTAACAGTAGGTACTGTTATGAGACCTGTTACAGATAAATATAAAATATCTCGTGAAAAGTTAGCATATATTATAGATGCAACAGCGGCTCCTATATGTATAATCGCACCAGTTTCTTCTTGGGCAGCATCTGTTATATCTCAGATGAGTGATGCAGGATTAAATGGTATACAAGACTTTGTTAAAACTATACCATATAATTTATATGCGTTTTTAACTATAATAATGGTTCTTATCGTTTCTTTAACTAAAGTTGAATTTGGTAAAATGGCAAAATGTGAGCGTTTAGCACTTGAAGGTAAATCAAATGAAGATTTTGAAGAAAATGATGAAGATGATGAGCTTAGTAAAATAACTATATCTGAAAAAGGTACAGTTTATGATTTAGTTATACCTATATTAGTTTTAATAGTATCTTCTATATTATCAATGTTATATATTGGTGGGTATTTTAATGGTGGTATGACATTAGCAGAAGGCTTTGGAAATACTAACGCTGGACCAGCCCTTGCTATTAGTGGATTTTTTACATTAATAATTACATTTTTATTATTTGTACCAAGAAAAATTTTATCATTTAAAGATTTTATGTCTGGTATATCAACTGGTGTAAAATCTATGGTGTCTGCTTATATAATTCTTACATTAGCTTGGACGATAAGTGGAGTTTGTAGAGATTTGTTAAATACAGGTGGATATGTAGGTGGGCTTGTTGAAGGTTCTAGTTTAGCTGGTATGTTAATACCAGTTGTAGCATTTTGTGTTGCAGGTCTTTTAGCATTTTCTATGGGTACATCTTGGGGTACTTTTGGTATACTTATACCTATTATAGCTGTTGTATGTGAAAATACTGCTCCAGAGCTTACGATTATATCTTTATCAGCAGTTTTAGCAGGTTCTGTTTTTGGGGATCATTGTAGTCCTATATCAGATACTACTATTTTATCATCAACAGGTGCTAGGTGTAATCATATAAGCCATGTATCTACACAAATTCCATATACATTAGTTGTTGCTATAAGCTGTTTAGTAGGTTATATTGTTGCGGGTATAACAGCTAATTTATTATTAACTTGGGTATTTGCTTTAAGCACTCTACTTATAATATTATTTATATTATATTTAAAAACTGAAAAAGAATTAAATAAAAAATAAAAAATAAAAAATGCTTGAAATTGTAAATAATGTATGTTATAATCTACAAGATATGTAATACGAATGTTCCGCTGTTATGATTAGATAATAAGAACATTTAATTTGAAAGGGGATTACTTATGAATAATATTATTAGAGAAATTGAAAATGAACAACTTAAAAAAGATATTGCAGATTTTAACGTAGGAGATACTGTTAAAGTTTATGCTAAAGTTGTTGAAGGTACAAGAGAAAGAGTTCAAATGTTTGAGGGTACTGTTCTTAAAAGACAAAATGGTGGTGCTCGCGAAACATTTACTGTAAGAAGAATTTCTTATGGTGTCGGTGTAGAAAGAACTTGGCCTTTACATTCTCCAAGAATTGAAAAAATCGAAGTTGTTAGATATGGTATTGTAAGACGTGCTAAACTTAACTATCTTCGTGATAGAGTTGGTAAAGCAGCTAAAGTTAAAGAAGATATTAATAGAAGAAGTAAATAATTATATGTTTTAAATAATTAAAAGGAATAATAGAAATCTATTATTCCTTTTGTATAATTTAAGAAATATAAATAAAATATATTTAGAATTGGTGATATAAAATGAATATACAATGGTATCCAGGACATATGACAAAAACAAGACGTATGATGCAAGAAAACATAGGTCTTGTAGACATTGTTATAGAGCTACTAGATTCAAGAATACCATATAGTAGCAAAAACCCTGAAATAGATGAACTTGCTAAAAATAAACATAGAATAGTTATTTTAAATAAAGTTGATTTAGCAGATGATAAAAAAACAAATCTTTGGATAAAATATTTTGAAGATAGAAACTGTAAAGTTATATTAGTAAACTCCATAACAGGTAAAGGTATAAAAGATATAACAGAAATTTCTAAAGAACTTATGAAAGAAAAAGTAGAAAGGCTAAAACAAAGAGGGCGACTTTTCGTTCCAACTAGAGCAATGATAGTTGGTATACCTAATGTTGGTAAATCTACATTAATAAATAAATTCGTAGGTAAATCTTTAGCAAAAACAGGAGATAAGCCAGGTGTTACAAGAGGTAAACAATGGATAAAAATAAAAAAAGATTTTGAACTTTTAGATACACCAGGTATATTATGGCCTAAATTTGAAGACCAAAAAGTTGGATTAAAATTAGCATTTACTGGTGCAGTTAATGATGATATATTAGATACTTATACTCTTTCTTTAAATCTTATAGAATATTTAAGGAAAATATATCCAAATAGTTTAAAAGAAAGATATAAGATAGATTTTAATGAAGATGATAAGTCAGAGAAAGTATTAGAAAATATAGGTATAGCTAGAAGTTTTAAAACAAAGGGTGGAGAAGTTGATTTGCAAAGAGCTGCATATATACTAATAGATGAGTTTAGAGGTTGTAAACTTGGTAAAATAACTTTAGAAGAACCAGATGATTTTTTAGACAATGATTTAGATGTATAAATTTTACTGAAATCAACCTGTATAAAAATTAAATATATGATAATAATATTTATTGTAAGGTAAGCTAATATTTTAAAAGGTAATTTATTAAGAAAAAATATATTACTTGAAATATAAGCTAATCTTAGTTTATATATTAACTCATAAAATATATTTGTTTTTAGGAGGTATTTCTTATGGATAAGAAAAACAGTAAAAATTTAAAAGCTAACAAAAATGAAATGAACAACTCTAATTCTAGAGTAGAGTTTGCTGATGAGATAAGCTCAAACACAAATAAAAAAGCTAGTAAACACAATACTAATAAACATAGTGAGTGTAATAGTAGCAAATAATTTAAGTATATTTAAAATATAAATATTAAAAGACTGTAAACTTAATTTAGTTTACAGTTTTTGACTATAAAAAATTTATTATTTATGAGGTGATTTATCTTGAAAATAAAAGAATTCTTAAAGCTAATATTTAAAAGGTATTTTATATTAGGTTTAAATGGTATGGCTTTAGGGCTTTTTGCAACATTAATAACTGGTCTTATAATAAAACAAATAGGTTTGTTAATAGGTGGAGATATAGGTTTAATATTTTCAAAAATAGGAACATTTGCATCTATATGTACAGGAGCAGGTATTGGTATAGGTGTTGCTAAATCTTTAAATTGTTCAGATTTAATAATATATGCATCCTCTGTTACAGGTTTTTTTGGTTCATATGCACCACAAATATTTGAAGGTAAAATATTTAATGAAAGCCAAATATTATTAGGTGGAGCAGGAGATCCAGTAACTGCATTTTTAGCAGTTATTTTTGGTATAGAGTTAGGAAGATTAGTACATAAAAAAACAGTTGTTGATATAATAATTACACCATTAGTAACTATTATAAGTGGTTGTATACTAGGATTAATAGTTGCACCATTTGCATCATATATTATAGGTATAATTAGCAATTTTATTGAAATTGCAACAAATTTTCAACCATTTTTAATGGGTATTATAATATCTATTGTTATGGGCATATTATTGACATTACCAGTTAGCTCTGCGGCTATTGCTATTATATTAGGTTTATCTGGTATAGCAGGTGGTGCTGCCACAGTTGGTTGTTGTGCGCAGATGGTTGGTTTTGCTGTTATGAGCTTTAGAGAAAATGGTTTAAATGGACTTTTTGCTCAAGGATTAGGTACATCTATGATACAAATTTCTAATATTATTAAAAAGCCAATAATTTGGTTACCACCAATAATAACAAGTGCTATATTAGGTCCAGTAAGTACAGTAGTTTTAAAGATGGAAAATATTCCAACAGGAGCTGGTATGGGTACAAGTGGTTTAGTAGGACAAATATCTACTTGGCAAGCTATGTATAATGGGGAAAATGGAGCATCACTTATTATAAAAATTTTATTACTTCATTTTATATTACCAGCAATAATAACTCTTATAATATCTGAATTTATGAGAAGTAAAAATTTAATAAAATTAAATGATTTAAAGTTAAATCTATAAAAGGCTATTTTAAAATAGCCTTTTTAATTATTTTAATAGAAGAATTATAATCTAAATGTGCTTTAATATTATAATATTTATTTCCTATTTTTTAGTTTTAGGGGGTCTTTCTCCAAAAAATTGATAGTATTCAACTTTTACATTACCATTAAATAATTTTCTTTTTTTATCAGATTTTTTACCATATAATTTTTCAAAACCTTCGTGAGAAGTAAGGATATAAGTAGAAAAAGTTTTATTACTATTAAAAATTTTACCCATATCTTTGTAAAGCTGTTCAACTTCTTCTAAAACACCTATACGCTCTGCATAAGGTGGATTACAAACACATATACCATATTTTATATTTTTTATATCTAATTTGTTTAACGGTTTAACTTCAAAGCGAATACAGTCATCAACACCAGCTATTTTTGCATTACCTTTAGCTATTTGTATAGCTTTTTCATCTATATCACTTGCATATATTTCTGGTTTACAATTTACATCTATTTTGCTATAAGCCTCTTTTCTAGCCTCTTTCCAATGAGACTTGTCTATAAAATCCCAATTTTCAGATGCAAAACTTCTCATAAGACCTGGAGCAATATTTTTTGCTATCATAGCAGCTTCAATAGGTATAGTTCCAGAGCCACAAGTAGGATCTATAAAAAAACGTTCTTTTTTATAATAGCTTAAATCTATTAAAGCACTAGCTAAAGTTTCTTTTAAAGGAGCCGAAAGTTGGTTTTCTCTATATCCGCGTTTATGTAACCCTACTCCACTTGTATCAAGAGTAATAGTAACATTATCTTTTAATAGTGCAACTTGTATTTTATATAAGTTACCAGATTTTGAAAAATAATCTACACCTTTATATGTTAACTTTAATTTTTCAACAATAGATTTTTCTGTTATTTTTTGACAAGCTGGCACACTTGATAAAGTAGATTTTAGAGATTTACCAGATACAATAAAGTTAGCATCTTTAGGTAAAAAGTCTGCCCAATTTATAGATTTTACACCTTGAAAAAGTTCTTCAAAAGTAGTTGCTTTAAATTTGGACATAACAATTAATATTCTATCAGCACTTCTAAACCATATATTAGCTTTAGGTATATCTTTTAGTTCTCCTGTAAAATTTACTATGCCATCTTCTACTGAAATATTAGAAAATCCTAAATTTTGAGCCTCTCTTTTAACAATAGCCTCAATGCCAAATGTTGTAGTTGCAATAAAATTTATCATAAAAATTCTCCTATATATAGTTAATTATAAATAATTTTTTTAATATTTTGTATTAATTGTATAAATTATATCTTAATTAAGTAAATTAATCAATAAAATATTAAATAAATACTTTATTATATAATTAAAATATTGTATAATTAAAAAGTATAAAAATGTAAAATCAAAATTAAGATAGAGGTTTAATATGTATAAATTGTTAAAAACAGAGGGAAGAGCCAAGCTTGGCGAATTTCATACAGCTCATGGTGTTATAAAAACACCAGTTTTTATGAATGTTGGTACAATAGCAGCTATAAAAGGGGCTGTTTCTACAGAAGATTTACAAGGAATAAAAACACAAGTTGAGTTGTCTAATACATATCACCTGCATTTAAGACCAGGTGATAAAGTTGTAAAAAAATTAGGTGGTTTACATAAATTTATGGTATGGGACAAGCCTATATTAACAGATTCAGGTGGTTTTCAAGTATTTTCTTTAACAGGGCTTAGAAAGATAAAAGAAGAGGGAGTATATTTTAATTCTCATATAGATGGTAGAAAAATTTTTATGGGACCAGAGGAAAGTATGCAGATACAATCTAATTTGGCATCTACTATCGCTATGGCTTTTGATGAATGTCCTCCTTATCCTGCTACAAGAGAATATATGCAAAATTCTGTTGACAGGACTACTCGTTGGCTTAAAAGATGTATAGATGAAATGAGTAAACTTAATTCTTTAGAAGATACTATTAATAAAAATCAAATGCTTTTTGGTATAAATCAAGGGGGGACTTTTTCGGATATTAGAATAGAACATGCAAAGGTTATATCAGATTTAAATTTAGATGGTTATGCAGTTGGTGGGCTTGCAGTTGGGGAAACACATCAAGAAATGTATAGAATACTTGAAGATGTTGTTCCATACTTACCACAAAATAAGCCAACATATCTTATGGGAGTTGGTACACCAGAAAATATTTTAGAGGCTGTTGACAGAGGTGTAGATTTTTTTGATTGTGTTTTACCTGCTAGAAATGGTAGACACGCAAATGTATATACTAATCAAGGCAAGCTAAATCTTAATAATGCTAAATATGAGTTAGATGATAGATCAATATCAGAAGATTGTAATTGTCCTGCTTGTAAAACATATAGTAGAGCATATATAAGACATCTTTTTAAAGCTAAAGAAATGTTAGCTATGAGATTATGTGTTTTACACAATTTATATTTTTATAACAATATGATGGAAGAAATAAGAGATGCTTTAGAAAAGGGAGAGTTTAAAGCATATAAAAAAATGAGATTAGAAGGCTTTAGACAAAATGATAAATAAAATATATTTTAACTACTAATGATATAATTTATTATTTACTATTAATAAAGGAGATTTTACAATGGCAAATATAAAAAGAATTTTTGTAGAAAAAAAAGAAGGTTATAACATAGAAGCTAAAGGATTATTAAAAGACTTTACTCAAAATTTAGGAATAGGAAATTTAGAAGATGTTAGAATTTTAAATAGATATGATATTCAGTTAAAAGAACAAAATATATATGAATATGCAAAAAATACAATATTTTCTGAGCCACCAGTAGATATAGTTTTTGAAGAAAATATTAGCCTTAAAGATGATGAATTTATGTTTGCTGTTGAATATCTTCCTGGACAATATGACCAAAGGGCAGATTCTGCTGTACAGTGTATAAGCCTTATAACAGAAGGAGATGTTTCATTAGTAAAAAATGCTAAAGTATTTATCTTAAAGGGAAAGCTTACTAATGAAGAAATTGAAAAGATAAAATCTTATGCTATAAATCCGGTAGATTCTAGAGAGGCTATTATAGAAAAACCAAATAACTTAGATATGGAATTTTCAAATCCAGATGATGTAGAAATATTGGAAGGATTTACAGAAAAGACAGAACAACAACTAGAACAGTTTAGACAAGATTTAAATCTTGCTATGAATAAAGAAGATTTGATTTTGTGTAGAGATTATTTTAAAAATACAGAAAATAGAAATCCTAGTATTACAGAAATAAAAATGATAGATACATATTGGTCTGACCATTGTAGACATACTACATTTGCTACAAGACTTAATAACATTGAAATAGAAGATGGATTTTATAAAAAACCAATAGAAAATGCGTATAATACTTACTTAGAAGAAAGAAAAGTTTTATATAAAGACAAACAAAAAGATATTTGCCTTATGGATATAGCTGTTATGGGTATGAAAGTGTTAAAATCTAAGGGAATTCTTAAAAATCTTGATGAATCTGAAGAAATTAATGCTTGTAGTATTGTAGTTGATGTTGATGTTGATGGTAAAAATGAAGAATGGCTTGTTATGTTTAAAAATGAAACACATAATCACCCAACAGAAATAGAGCCATTTGGTGGAGCAGCAACTTGTCTTGGTGGAGCAATAAGAGACCCTCTATCTGGAAGAAGCTACGTTTATCAGGCAATGAGAGTAACAGGTAGTGGAAATCCAAGAACAGAAATAAAAAATACATTAACAGGTAAATTACCTCAAAGGACAATAACAAAAACAGCAGCTCACGGATATAGCTCATATGGTAATCAAATAGGACTTGCAACAGGATTAGTGTCAGAAATTTATGATGAAGATTATGTTGCTAAAAGAATGGAGATAGGAGCAGTTATTGGAGCTAATAAAAAAGAAAATGTAATAAGAAATGTACCTAAAAAAGGTGATGTTGTTATATTAACTGGTGGTAGAACTGGAAGAGATGGATGTGGTGGTGCTACTGGTTCATCTAAAGAGCATACAGAAGAATCTATTAATAGTTGTGGTGCAGAAGTACAAAAAGGTAATGCGCCTACTGAAAGAAAGCTACAAAGATTATTTAGAAATGAAAATGTAAGTAAGCTTATAAAAAGATGTAATGACTTTGGAGCAGGTGGTGTATCTGTTGCAATAGGGGAATTATCAGATGGACTTGATATAAATTTAGATTTAGTTCCTAAAAAATATGAGGGTCTTGATGGAACAGAGCTTGCTATATCAGAATCTCAAGAGAGAATGGCTGTTGTTGTAGAAGAAAAAGATGTGGATAAATTTATACAATTTGCTAATGAAGAAAATTTAGAGGCAGTTGTTGTCGCTAAAGTTACAGATGATAGACGTTTAAAAATGAAATGGAGAGGTAAAGAAATAGTAAATTTATCTAGAGATTTTTTAGATACTAACGGTGTTACTCAAAATATGGATGTATTTGTAAAAAGTCCTCAACAAAAAATAGAAGAAAAAGAAGATTTAACAAATATAAAAGAAAAATGGTTTAATAATTTAAAAGACTTAAATGTATGTAGCCAAAAAGGGCTTTCTGAAATGTTTGATTCTACTATTGGTTCAGGAACTGTTTTAATGCCATTTGGTGGAGAAAACCAATTGACACCTCCAGAAGCTATGGTTTGTAAAATACCAGTTTTAAAAGGTGAAACTAATACAGCTACTATCATGAGCTATGGATACAACCCAAAAGTTGCTAAATGGAGCGCATTTCATTCTGCTATATATGCAGTTGTAGAATCTGTTTCTAAAATAGTTGCTACTGGTGGAGATTATAAAAACATTAAATTAACTTTCCAAGAATATTTTGAAAAACTAGGTAATGATAAAGAAAAATGGGGCAAGCCCTTTAGTGCATTAATAGGTGCTTTACACGCACAGCTTAGTCTTGGTATTGCTGCTATTGGTGGTAAAGACAGTATGTCTGGTACTTTTAAAGATATGAATGTACCACCTACATTAGTATCTTTTGCACTAGATATAGCTAATGTTAATAATGTTATATCACCAGAATTTAAAAAAGAAGATAACTATGTTATTAAACTTACTACAAAATATGATAACTATGATTTACCTATATTTGAAGAACTTACTAAAAATTATGAAAAAATAAATACTCTTATAAAAGATAAAAAAGTTTTATCTGCTAGCACAATAGGATTTGGTGGAGTTTCTGCATCTATTAGCAAAATGTCTTTAGGTAATTACATAGGTGCTAACGTTTCTTTAGATAAAGATGTATTTAATTATAGTTATGGTTCCTTTGTTTTAGAAGTTGATAAAAGTGTGAATATAGAAAAAGAATTTGAAGGATTTACATATGAAAATTTAGGTAAAACTACAAAAGAACAATTTATAACAATAAATAATGAAAAAATAGATTTACAAGAAATACAAAAAGCTTGGTTTGATACTTTAGAGCCTATATTCCCTACAAAATATTATGATGAATTTAAGCCAATTGAACTAGATATTAGAGAATATAAAGTATCTGAGAAAAGAAAAAGCAATGTATCTATAGCTAAGCCTAAAGTTTTTATACCAGTATTTCCAGGTACAAATTGTGAGTATGATTTAAAACGTGCTTTTGAAAAAGCAGGTGGAGAGGTAGAAACATTTTTATTTAAAAATCTTAACAGTGATGGAATAAAACAATCTATTGAACAAATGGTTAAAATAATAGACAAGTCGCAAATAGTTATGATACCAGGTGGATTTAGTGCTGGAGATGAACCAGATGGTTCTGGTAAATTTATTGCATCTATATTTAGAAATCCACGTATAAAAGATAGTGTAATGAATTTGCTTAATAATAGAGATGGTTTAATGTTAGGTATTTGTAATGGTTTCCAAGCTCTTATAAAACTTGGACTTGTTCCTTACGGAGACATAAGAGATATGACAGAAAATTCACCAACTTTAACATTTAATACTATTGGTAGACATATATCTTGTCTTGCTACAACAAAAATAACTTCTAATAAATCTCCTTGGCTTTACAATTGTAATGTAGGAGATACACATAAAATTCCATTTTCTCATGGTGAAGGTAGGTTTGTTGCAAATGAACAAATAATAAAGCAGCTTATAGAAAATGGACAAATAGCTACACAATATGTAGATAAAAATAATAATCCAACTTATGATATTAAATTTAATCCTAATGGGTCTATGCTTGCTATAGAGGGTATAACAAGTCCAGATGGACGAGTTTTTGGTAAAATGGGTCATTCAGAAAGGATAGGAAATGGTCTTTATAAAAATGTAATAGGTGAAAAAGATCAAAAAATATTTGAAGCAGGTGTTAATTATTTTAAATAGTTAGTATAAAAGTGTAAAAATAGGAGATTATATGATAAAAGATAAAGAAAAATTAAATAAAATACTATATATTTTAATTTTTATGATTACTCTTTTATATTTAATATTTGATTTCCCTATATTTAAGCTAACTACATATACTAAAAATATAATAGGTATATCATTTATAATAACAGCATCTAAAATTATATTAAAAAAAGAAATGGATAATAATAAATATATAAGTGTTATACTTACTATTATTATATTTACATTAAGTATGAAATTGTATGGGATAGTATTAATAGCAATTATATTTAATTTAATTGTAAATAAGAATTATTTATTTATGTATTTTATTACTTTTATTTTAACTTGTTTAGGGATGTTATGTAGATATATTTTAGAATATGGGGAAGTATCAAATACAATAAATTTTACTATTAAAAATATATTGTTAACATTGATTTTTATGCCTATATTAGTAATTATAATAACATTATTAATTGAAAAAATTATAAAAAGTAAAAAAAACTAAAAAATATGAAAAAAGTGAGGTATTTTTATATGAAAATTACAAGTATTGTTTTTAGTTCTATAGCATTATTGATAAGTGGGTGTGCTTTAGCTTTATCTATTATATCACTTGTTAACAAAAGAAGATAAAAATAAAAAAATTGTTAAAAAGTTATTTATCTTATTGGCAATTTGTGTTATAATGTAAACATAGTTGTTAATAAAGTAGGATATACTATTTTATTAAGCTTAATTTTTAAAATTAGGAGGACTTTAAAATGATTAAAGTAGGTATTAATGGTTTTGGACGTATCGGTCGTCTTGTATTTCGTGCTTCAGTTGAAAGAGACAATTTAGATGTTGTTGCAATAAATGACCCATTTATTGATCTTGAATATATGGTTTATATGCTTAAATATGACTCTGTTCATGGCAGATTTAATGGCGATGTTTGTATTAAAGGTGACAAACTTGTTGTTAATGGTAAAGAAATTACTGTATTCCAATGTATGAACCCAGAAGATATAGCTTGGGGTGAAGCTGGTGTTGAATATGTTGTAGAATCTACAGGTGTATTCACTACTGTTGATAAAGCTTCTGCACACTTTAAAGGTGGTGCTAAAAAAGTTGTTATCTCTGCTCCTTCTGCAGATGCACCTATGTTCGTTATGGGTGTAAACCACAAAGATTACAAATCAGATATGAATGTTGTTTCTAATGCATCTTGTACAACTAACTGTCTTGCACCTTTATCAAAAGTTATCAATGATAAGTTTGGTATCATTGAAGGTTTAATGTCAACTGTACATGCGACAACTGCTACTCAAAAAACTGTTGATGGACCATCTAAAAAAGACTGGAGAGGTGGACGTGCTGCTGCTGCTAACATAATCCCATCTTCTACTGGTGCTGCTAAAGCAGTTGGTAAAGTTATTCCAGAATTAGATGGTAAATTAACTGGTATGGCATTTAGAGTACCAACTATTAATGTATCTGTTGTAGACTTAACTTGCCGTCTTGAAAAACCAGCTACTTATGAAGAAATCAAAGCTGCTGTTAAAGAAGCCGCTAATGGCGAATTAAAAGGTATTTTAGGATATACAGAAGATGATGTAGTTTCTACTGATTTTGTTCACGAATACTGTACATCTGTATTTGATGCTAAAGCAGGTATTGCTTTAAATGATAATTTTGTTAAATTAGTTTCTTGGTATGATAATGAGTGGGGCTATTCAAACAAATGTCTTGACTTAGTTTCTCATATGGCATCTGTAAATTAATTTTAAACAATTAAAATATAAAAACCATAGCATTGTTTAGCTATGGTTTTTATATTGGTAATAAAATCATACTATTTATCAAAATTGATGTAATAATTGTAATACTTATAATAGAAAAACAAATATAAAATATTAAATACCTAAAATATATTTTATTTATATTTTCATATTCATTTTTTAACTGAGAAAGAATATATAAAGATATTCCTATAAATCCAGCATAAATATCTATAAGAACCCAAAGTACTGGCTCATTATTTTTTTGTTTTGCGTCTAAATATATATAAATAAAGCTAATAATTTTTAATATTAAATTAGTAGTTAATAATAATATAATAGTTAATAAATCCATTAAAAATCAACTCCTTGGTTATTATCTTAATTAAAAGTTTAATAATAATATTTAAGGTTAATAAATAAATATGTAAAATTATAAAGTAACTTAAAATATTATAGCATAAAAATAGCTATAAATAAATATTTATAGCTATTTTTGTATTATAATGTTTAATTATTGTAAAGATTGTCTTTATTTTTATCTTCTATACGGTTATCTTCAGGGTTTATATTTATAACTTTATCTTCTTGAGTATCATTTTCTTTAATTTCATTTGTATTAAAAAAATCTTTTACAGATTTTGTAAAGTCATCAAATAATACTTCAGTTTTATTAAATAGTACTTGGGCACCTTCTTTAATTTTTTCTGTATTTGGTTTAGGTATATTGTTAAATTTATATTTTAAATCATTTGTAAAATCATTAAAATTTGAAGAACTATTCTTATTTAAGGCGTTTAAAAGCTTAACACCATCATCAACAGAAATTTTACCATCTTTAATCATTTCTAAAATCATTATTCTTTCATTTATCATAATAATTACCTCCATATTTATTTATTTTATTTATATAATTATACGCATATAATAAAAAAAGGTTTATAAGTATAGTATAAGTTTTTATAAAAAATAAATAATATAATAATGCTAATGCTTTAAAATAATAGAAAAGACTTATTTTTTAAAGAAAATAATTTTTAATTGTGTGTTATTAATAAAAAAATGTAATAAAATGAATAAAAAATTGTATAAAAAATGTAAAGCAATAAAATGGTAAATATGTTATAATATTATCAATGTGGTTGATGTGTAAATTAATATATTATTAGCCATAAATTTAAATATAGATTTTAAATTTAGTAGCACAAAACATTGTGTATTTTGAAAGGGGAATTTATTATGTTAAATAAAAAATCCGTTGATGATTTACAAGTAAAAGGAAAAAGAGTATTAGTAAGATGTGACTTTAATGTTCCATTACAAGATGGTGTTATTACAGATGAAAATAGAATAGTTGCAGCTCTTCCAACAATAAATAAATTAATAAATGAAGGAGCAAAAGTTATTTTATGCTCTCATTTAGGTAAACCAAAAGAGCCAACTGCTAGCGCGTCTTTAGCACCTGTTGCTACTAGATTATCAGAAAAATTAGGTAAAACAGTTGTTTTTGCAGCAGATGATACAGTTGTTGGTGAAAATGCTAAAAAAGCTGTTGAAGCTATGCAAGAAGGTGATGTTGTTTTATTAGAAAACACTAGATTTAGAAAAGAAGAAACTAAAAATGTAGAAGAATTTAGCAAAGAGCTTGCTAGCCTTTGTGATGTTTATGTAAATGATGCTTTTGGATCTTCTCATAGAGCACATTGTTCAACTGTTGGTGTTACAAAATTTGTTTCAGAATCTGCAGTTGGATATTTAATGGATAAAGAAATTACTTACTTAGGTAATGCAGTAAATAATCCAGAAAGACCTTTTGTTGCTATTTTAGGTGGTGCTAAAGTTTCTGATAAAATAAATGTTATTAATAATTTACTTGAAAAAGTAGATACGTTAATAATTGGTGGTGGTATGGCTTATACATTTATGAAAGCTAATGGTCTTGAAGTAGGTGAGTCTTTATTAGAAGCAGATAAAGTAGACTATGCTAAAGAAATGATGGAAAAAGCTAAAGCTAAAGGTGTAAATTTCTTAATTCCTGTTGATACAGTTGTTACACAAGAATTTAAAAATGATACAGAGTTTAAAACAGTAGAAGGTGGTATACCAGCTGGATGGCAAGGTCTTGATATTGGTGAAAAAACTAGAGAGTTATTTGCTAATGCTTTAAAAGATGCTAAAACAGTTGTTTGGAATGGACCTATGGGTGTTTTTGAATTTGCTAACTTTGCAAAAGGTACTATTGCTGTAGCAGAGGCTTTAGCAAATATTGATGCTACAACTATTATCGGTGGTGGAGATTCTGCAGCAGCAGTTAATCAACTTGGCTTTGCAGATAAAATGAGCCATATTTCAACTGGTGGTGGTGCTTCTTTAGAATTTTTAGAAGGTAAAGAGTTACCAGGTGTTGTTGCAGCAAATGATAAATAGTATTTAATTGTTTAAAATATAAAAATAAAATTTTTATATAGGCTAAGGCTTTTTAGCCTTAGCCTATATTTTATGGAGGAAATTATGAGAAAGAAAATTATTGCAGGTAACTGGAAAATGAATAAAAATCACAATGAAGCAGTTGAACTTATTAACACTTTAAAAAGTGGTATTGATACAGATAAAAGTGATGTAGTTGTTTGTGTTCCTTTTGTAGATTTAATGTCTGTTTCTGAAGCTATTAAAGGTACAAATATTAACCTTGGTGCTCAAAATATGCATTTTGAAGAGTCTGGTGCTTATACTGGAGAAATTGCACCATCTATGCTTAAAGAACTTGGAGTTAAATATGTTATAATTGGACATTCTGAAAGACGTGCATATTTTGGTGAAACTGATGAAATAATAAATAAAAAAGTAAAAAAGGCTTTAGAGCATAATATAGTTCCAATTTTATGTGTTGGTGAAACTCTTGAAGAAAGAGAGCTTAATATTACTATTGAATTAGTTAGAGTACAAGTTAAAAAAGCTTTTGCAGGTATATCTAAAGAAGATGCTAAAAAAGTTGTTATTGCTTATGAACCAATTTGGGCTATTGGTACTGGTAAAGTTGCTACTAAAGAACAAGCAGAAGAGGTTTGTGCAGAAGTTAGAAAAGTTGTAGCAGAAGTATATGGTCAAGATGTAGCGGATATTGTTAGAATACAATATGGTGGAAGCGTTACAGGAGATAGTGCTAATGAGTTATTTAATATGCCTAATATTGATGGTGGATTAGTTGGTGGTGCTAGTCTTAAAGAAGATTTTATAAAAGTTGTAAACTATTAATAATATGAGGAGGTAAATATGGGTAAAAAAACTACTGTTTTAATGATATTAGATGGCTTTGGGATAAATGAAAAAACAGAAGGTAATGCAATTAAACTTGCAAATACCCCTAATATTGATAGAATAACTAAAGAATACCCTTGTGTTAAAGGTAATGCTAGTGGGTTATTTGTTGGTTTGCCAGATGGGCAAATGGGTAACTCTGAGGTTGGTCATTTAAATATGGGAGCTGGTAGAATTGTTTATCAAGAGCTTACTAGAATAACTAAATCTATACAAGATGGAGATTTCTTTGAAAATAGTGTATTAAAAGGTGCTATGGAAAATTGCAAAGAAAGAAATGCTGCATTACATTTAATGGGACTTTTATCTAGTGGTGGTGTTCATAGTCATAATGAACATTTATATGGTTTATTAAAAATGGCTAAAATGAATGGTATTGAAAAAGTATATATCCATGCATTTTTAGATGGTAGAGATACACCTCCTACATCTGGTAAAGGATTTTTACAAGAATTACAATCTAAAATAAATGAAATAGGTGTAGGTAAAATAGCTACTATTAGTGGAAGATACTATGCTATGGATAGAGATAATCGCTGGGAAAGAGTAGAGCACGCTTATAATGCTATGGTTATGGGGAAAGGTGATAGTACAGAGAATGTTATCTCTTATATAGAAAATTCTTATTCAAAAGATGTTAATGATGAGTTTGTAGTTCCTACTGTTGTTACAGAAAATGATATGCCAGTAGCTACTATTAATGAAAATGATTCTGTTATATTCTTTAATTATCGTCCAGATAGAGCAAGAGAAATGACAAGAGCATTTTGTGATGAAGATTTTAAAGGTTTTGATAGGGATAAAGGATATTTTAACACTAAATTTGTTACTTTCACAGATTATGATTCTTCTATAAAAAATAAAGAAGTTGTTTTCTTAAAAGAAACATTAAGCAATACCTTTGGTGAGTACATATCTAATTTGGGACTTACTCAATTAAGGCTTGCAGAAACTGAAAAATATGCTCATGTTACATTTTTCTTTAATGGTGGTGTGGAGGAACCTTATAAAAATGAGGATAGAATTTTAATACCTTCACCACAAGTTGCTACTTATGATTTACAACCAGAAATGAGTGCTAAAGAAGTTACAGAAAAATTAACAGAAAATATTGCAAATGGAAAATATGATTTAATTATTGTAAATTATGCTAATCCTGATATGGTAGGTCATACTGGTGTTATAGATGCTGCTGTTAAAGCTATTGAATATGTAGATGAGTGTATTGGTAAAGTGGTAGATACTGTTGTAGAAAGTAACGCTCAAATGTTTATATGTGCAGATCACGGTAATAGTGACCAACTTATTGATTATTCAACAGGTGAAGCTTTTACAGCTCATACAACAAATCCAGTTCCATTTATTCTTATTAATTGTGATAAAGCTAAAGGTCTTAAAGAGGATGGCAAACTTGCCGATATAGCTCCAACACTTTTAGATATGATGAATTTAGAACAACCAAAAGAAATGACTGGTGAAAGTTTATTAATTAAATAGTATTATTTAAAAATTATTGTGTTAAAATATTGACATTATTTACATTTAAAGTTATTATTATAATATAACAGATTATGTTATACAACATAAATTGAAAGGAGATTTTTATATAATGAAAGGTTATATTGAAATTGTTGATGTAATTGCAAGAGAGGTATTAGATTCTAGAGCTAATCCTACTGTTGAAGTAGAAGTTATTGTAGAAGATTTAGTAGGTAACTTAGTAATGGGTAGAGCAGCTGTTCCTTCTGGTGCATCTACTGGTGAACACGAAGCAGTTGAGCTTAGAGATGGTGGAGATAGATATGTTGGTGCTGGTGTTGAAACAGCAGTTAAAAATGTAAATGAAATTATCTCAGAAGAAATTATTGGTATGAATGCTCTTGATCAAGTTTCTATTGATAGAACTATGATTGCTTTAGATGGTACTCCTAATAAAGCTAAATTAGGTGCTAATGCTATTTTAGCAGTATCTATGGCTGTTGCTAGAGCTGCTGCAGAAGCTTTAAATATGCCTTTATATCAATATTTAGGTGGATTTAATTCTAAAACTTTACCAGTTCCTATGATGAACATTTTAAATGGTGGTAAACATGCTGATAATACAGTTGATGTTCAAGAATTTATGATTATGCCTGTTGGTGCTACTTCTTTCAAAGAAGCTTTAAGAATGTGTGCTGAAATTTATCATAACTTAAAGAAAGTATTAAAATCTAGAGGTCTTTCTACAGCTGTAGGTGATGAAGGTGGTTTTGCTCCAGATTTAGCTACTTCTGATGAAGTTATTGATTTAATTCTTGAAGCTACAGAAAAAGCTGGTTATAAACCAGGTGAACAAATTAGAGTTGCATTAGATGTTGCTTCTTCTGAACTTTATGATAAAGCTTCTGGTAAATATTACTTTGAAGGCGAAAGTAAAATGAAAGGCGAAGAAATCTATAGAACTTCTGAAGAAATGGTTGCTTACTATGAAGCACTTGTTGCTAAATACCCAATTATCTCTATTGAAGATGGTTTAGATGAAAATGACTGGGACGGTTGGAAATTATTAACTGAGAAATTAGGCAATAAAATCCAATTAGTTGGTGATGACTTATTTGTTACTAATACAGAAAGATTACAAAAAGGTATTGAGCTTGGTGTTGCAAATTCTATTCTTATTAAAGTTAACCAAATTGGTACTTTAACTGAAACTTTTGAGGCTATTGAATTAGCTAATAGAAATAATATGACAGCTGTTGTATCTCACCGTTCTGGTGAAACAGAAGATTCTACAATCGCAGATATCTCTGTTGCAGTAAATGCTGGTCAAATTAAAACAGGTGCTCCTTGTCGTTCTGATAGGGTTGCAAAATATAACCAATTATTAAGAATTGAAGAAGAACTTAATGATACTGGTAATGTATCTGAATATTTAGGTCTTAACACTTTTTTCAATTTAAAAAATAAATAATTAATTGCAATTAAAAAGGCTATGATTTTTCATAGCCTTTTATTTATGACTTATATTTTTAAAGAAAAAATTATATATGGTTTTTTGTATTAATTTTTACGAATAAAATTACATAGGAATATCTGTTTTTGAATACAAAGCATTCAAAAAATTGATTTATCTTATTTTTTATAATTTATATCATCTAATAAATCATTGTTTTTCATAGCTTCTCTAGCAAGAAAATCGCATCTATTATTTTCAACATTATCAGCGTGGCCTTTTACCCATACAAATTCAACTTTATGTATATCTAATAATGGCAAAAGTTCTTCCCAAAGGTCAACATTAGGGGTAGGTTTTTTACTAGAATTTATCCAATTATTTTTTTTCCAATTATAAACCCAACCTTTATTGATAGAATTTACAACATAGCTAGAATCGGTATATAAAGTAATATTACAAGGTTCTTTTAATATTTTTAAGGCTTTTATAACTGCCATTGTTTCCATTCTATTATTTGTTGTAAATTTATAACCTTTAGAAAGTTCTTTTCTATGCCCATTATATAAAAATACAATTCCATATCCACCAACTCCAGGGTTTCCAGAGCAAGCTCCATCTGTATATATTTCAATATTTTTCATAAGTGGCTCCTTTAAATATTATAGTTAAAAAAATTTAGTACATTTTTAAATGAACTATCCATATGTTTACAAATAAAAGTTTTATTTGATAAGTAGTTTAAAAATTCATCTTGTTCTTTAAAGTATATTTTATAACAATGTAAAAATTGATTTTTTAGATTAAATGTATTAATATTTTTATTATTATATTTTTTATCACCTATTATAGGATAACCTATATATTCTAAAGATGCTCTAATTTGATGTGTTTTACCTGTTATAAGTTTTATATTTAATAAAGTTTTATTATCTTTATTCATAATAGGTTCATATTGTGTTATAATTTTTTTACTTTCTGGTATGTATTTTTTAGATAAAATTGCTTTGTTACCTTCTTTTTTATGATAAAGTTCAATAGTACCAGATTTATTTATATTTCCATATACTGCTGTTAAATAGTATTTATCTATTAAATTATTTTTAAAGGCTTTATTTATAGATTGTAAAGCTTTTAAATTTTTACCAAAAGTTATTATCCCACTTGTGTTTCTATCTAATCTATTACATATAGATGGGGTAAAATCTGATGATAAATCATAATCACCATTATTATAAACATAATAAATAAGTTGGTCATTTAAAGAGTTAGTTTTATTTGATATATCTGGCTGTGATACTAAATTTATAGGTTTATAACATATTATAATATTTTTATCTTCAAAAATTATTTTAAAGTCTTGCTTAGTATTATTTATTTTTTTATCTTCTCTAAAGCTATTTATTGTTTCATCAGATAAGTATATATTTATAATATCATTATATAGAATAATTTCGTTGCCTTCAGCTTTTTTACCATTTAACTTTATATTTTTTTTCCTAAGCATTTTATAAATAAATGATTTAGGGGCTTTATTAAGGTATTTTAAAAGATATTTATCTAACCTTTGATTTTCATTAAGTTTATTAATTTTAATTTCTACCATATTTCACCTACAATAAATTTTATCTAATAATAAATTATATAATAATACATATATTTTGTCAAAAAATTATTTTAGAAGTTTCATTTTTTTCTTAAAAAAATATTTACAAAATATAGCTAATAATACTAATATAAGTATACTTAATAAAAAATATATAGAAGAATGTTTAAGGTTTGAATTATTAAAATTATTAAAAGCTGATGTTGTAGTATTTAATAGCAATTTATTAAATACAGGTATGCACATAATGCTGTATAAAATTGAAAAAATACTATGTAATACTTTAGATACAAAATATATGTTCATTTTTATATCTGATTTAAATATCATACTAGATGTTTGTGCTAATATAGACAAACCAGAAAAGGATACAAGACCACAAGTAATAATTATAGCATTTACACCATCTATAGAGGATAAAATATTTATACCATTTGTTATTTCTATAATTCCCATAAAAATACCATTACTAAAAGGTTGTAAATTAGTAGGAAATATTATTTTACCTAATTTTTCAAATACACCAGATATTTTAAAAAGTTCTGAAATAACAGAAAATAATATTACAAAACCACCTACCATAGATATTGTTTCTAAACTACTTTTTACACTTTCACCTAAAATTTGACCAATAGTTTTATTGCTTTTTATTCTTGCTAGTTTTAATTTTAATAGAGCTTCTTTAAAAGAAACATTATTATTGATTATTATAGCTCCAGACTTTTTATAAAATCTAAATATAAATCCTACTGTTATAGCAGATATGTAATGAATAAATAATATTAAATACCCAATATATACATTTTTAAACATTCCTATACCAATAGCTCCTATTATAAAAAGGGGTCCAGAATTATTAGTAAAACTAGCTAATCTTTGAGCTTCTATTTGGGATAACTTATTATTTTCTCTTAAACTAGCTGTTATTTTTGCGCCAACTGGATATCCTGATAACATTCCCAAAACTAATGCAAATGCACCACATCCAGATATATTAAAAAATCTTTTCATAAAAGGATCTAATAGTGTTCCTAAAAAGTCTATAAATCCTAAATGTATTAATATATTAGTACCTATTAAAAAAGGTAAAATAGAAGGTATTATTTTATTAAACCATAATAATAGACCATCTTGTGCTGAAGATATTACTACATTGGGAACAATTATAATTAATATATTGAAAAATGCAACTAACAATGGTATAATGTAATAGCTTAAATTTTTTAAATGTTTCACTTTATCACTACTTTACTTTTTATTTATATATTATATAAATATTATTTTAAATATATTACAAGCCATTATAAAAATATAAGGAGGTGACTTATGGATAGGAATAATAAAAAGACTAAAAATACATCTACAAAAAAAAATTCTGCTAAAAAACAGAATATAACTAGTATAGAAAAGAAACGACAAGATAAAATAAGTAATTATAATAGACAAGCATATCCAAAAGTTCCAACTTATAATAGAGTATATAATAATAACAGTCAGCCTAAAACAAATAGATATAATACATACAGTAATAGCAATAGTAGTAGGACTTATACAAATAAAAATTATGAAAGGTACGATAGATACAATACAAATACTAGTACCATACAAAATAAAAAAATATATAGGTCAAAGAAAAAACCTAAAAATAGAAACATTCCTATATTATACAGATTATTTACTATTACTATATTTGTACTTATTATATCATATTTTGGTGTTTCAATATCAAAAAGTTTAAATAAAAAGCCTATAGATTATGAAACTATTGAATATGGTTCAATAGAAGATAGTACACAAGCTAAAGGGGTTATTATAAGAGATGAAGCAGTTTATAAGGCATCTAAAAATGGTGTACTTACATTTAATAAAGGTGATAATGAAAGAATAAAAAAAGGTGAACTAATTGCAACAGTAAAAAATCAAGATGAGATAAAAACAGCGGAAGAGGATATAGCTATTATTAATGAAAAAATATTGCAACTTCAAGAGCAAAGAAATGAGCTATCAATATTTTATGAAGATGCAAAAAAAATAGATTCTCAAATACAAAAATCATTAGATAAATCTATAAATGGATTATCTACATATAATGTGTCAAAAATTTATGAAATAAAAGATTCTATTAAGAAAAAGCTTACAATAAGAAATCAAATGTTATTATCTGAAAATACTGGGAGTGTTCAAGATTTATCTAGTCAAAAAGCTTCTAAAGAACAAACAGTAAATAAAAATATGGAAAATATAATTTCTACTGATTCTGGTATAGTATCGTACTATGTAGATGGCCTAGAGGAAACATTTAATTTAGAGAATATGGACAAGTTAACAAAAGAGCAAACATTGATGCAACCTAAAGAAGAAAATCAATTTAAGGTAAATGTTATAGAGAGTGAACCTGTTTTTAAAATAGTTAAAGATAATAATTTTTACATAGCAAGTTATATAAAAACAGAAAATATATCTAGTTGGGAATTAGGAGAAACTAGACAAATATATATTAATGATAATGGAAATTTAAGTCCTTTAGAGGTTATTGTGGAAAAGCTAGAGACATCTGAAAAGGAAACATATGTTTTAATGAAATCTAATAAAAATATGATAGATTTTATAGATAAACGTAATATTAGTTTTGAGCTTAGCAAACCAAAAGAGGGATTTAAAATACATTTAAGTGCAATTTCAGAAGAAGATCTTCTAAAAGTACCTGAAAGTTATATTGTAGATAATACTGTTACTAAAAAAACTACAACAGGAGAAACTATAAGTGTGCCTATACAAATATCTGGAAAAGATGATAATGGGGAATATTCATATATTTCTATATCACCAGGAATAATAGATATAGGGGATAAAATAATAAATCAACAGACAAAACAAGAATTACAGTTAAATGAAATATTTACTAAAAAAGGTATATTTGTTGTAAATTCTGGTATATACAGTTTTAAAAATATAGATACAGAAGGTTCTGTACAAAATGACCAATTTATAATACTAGATCCAAGCTTAAATACTGAGATTAAACTTTATGATAGATATGCTCCAGATTTATCTGCTGTAAAAGGAGAGGAAATGGTTACTAAATGACAGAAAAAGATATAATATCAAAAAATTTAGATATTATTAGGAATAATATTGAAAAAGCTTGTATGAAAGCAAATAGGAAAATTGATGATATAGACATTATAGGGGTTACAAAGACTATAGATATAGAAAGAATAAAAATTTTAAAAGAATTAGGTATAAATACATTTGGTGAAAATAAGGCTCAAGAGTTTTTAGAAAAATATGACGAAGTAGGTAATGTGTCTTGGCATTTTATAGGAAATTTACAGACCAATAAAGTAAAATATATAATAGATAAAGTTAATCTTATTCAATCTGTAAATAGTTTTAGATTATTAGAAGAAATAAATAAAAGAGCTTTAAATTCTAATATAGTGATGCCTATACTTCTAGAAATTAATATAGCAAATGAGCAGTCAAAGCACGGATTGATGGAGCAAGATTTACCATATATTTTAGAAAATATGCAAAATTTTAAAAATGTAATACTAAATGGACTTATGTGCGTAGCACCTTTTGTTGAAAATCCAAGACAAAACGCACAATATTTCGGAAAAATGAGAAAATTATTTATTGACATACAGCATAAAAATAAAGATAATATAAATATGAAATACTTATCTATGGGCATGACAAATGATTATGAGGTTGCAATTGAAGAGGGTGCTAATATAGTACGTATAGGAACGGGTATATTTGGAAGAAGAAATTACTAAATTTTGGAGGATAGATAAAATGAGTATAATGGACAAAATGAAAAATATGTTTTTTGGAGATGACTATGATGACGATTATGATGAAATGGAAGAATTTGAAGAAGAAGAATTAGAAAGAGATTCTATAAGACAACCTAGCAGTAATGTAACATCTTTTAATAGATATTCAACAAAAAGACCAGGGTCTAATATTGTAAATATAAATACAAGTGTTCAAATGGGTGTTTGTATGTTTAATCCAACTACTCTTGAAGATGCAGCAGATGTTGTATCTCAAATAAAAGATAGGAATATAGTAGTTGTAAATTTAGAAACTGTTGAATATGAAATATCTCAAAGAATAAGCGATTTTTTATGTGGTGCTAGTTATGCTTTAGAGGGTAACATACAGCTTATATCAGATAAAATAATGATTATTGCTCCTATTAATGTAGAAATGTCTGGAGAACTTAAGGATAAATTGCAAGCAAGTGGTATAAAAATACCTAATTCTATGTGGAGATAAAAGGAAGGCGATACAATGAATATTTTAATTTTTAACTCTTTTGAAGCTTTAATAAGAATTATAGACTGGATTATTTTAATACGAGTTTTATTATCTTGGATACCAATTGATAGAAATAGTGTTTTAGTAAAAATTGTATACAGTTTGTCTGAGCCTCTTTTATATCCTATAAGACAAATTTTAAGAAAATCTCCTTTAGGTGATGGAATGATGATTGATTTTTCACCTATTATTTTAATTTTAATTTTGCAAGCTATACAAACTATATTATATAATATTCTTATAGGATAGATAAAAACTCTAGATAGTTAATACTACTAGAGTTAATTTTATTATCTAAGTAAAAAAGAAAGGGTTTATTATGTTTAATAAGCAACAGGCATTAATTAATGTACAAAATAAAGAAGATAAAATTTTATTTTCTAAAATAATAGATCAGTTAAATTTTTGTGTTAAAAATTATGAAAGTACATTTTCAGATTTTTTACCAATATTAAAATATTTAGAAATAAAATCTATTTTAGCCAATCAAGTTTTAAAACAAAATATATTATTTTTTGGTGGATTTGAAGAAGCAGAAAGAGGAATTATAGGGTTTTTCCCAGAATATATAGAACCAGAAAAAAATTATTTCCCTATATCTTTATTGGAGATAACATATAATGAAAGATATAGCAGGGAGCTTACGCATAGAGATTTTTTAGGTTCAATATTAGGTCTTGGTATTGAAAGAACAAAAGTTGGAGATATCATTATAGAAGATAATAAAGCAATGTGCTTTTTAAAAAATGATATAATAGATTATGTAAATATAAATTTAGAAAAAGTTGGAGCTACAAAAATTAAAACTAAAATATTAAATTTAAAAGACTATAATGTTAAATGTACTAATATGGAAGAAAAAAATATTATAATATCATCTCTTAGGTTAGATGCTGTTTTGTCTGGAGCATTTAATATTTCCAGAGGTAAAATATCAAGTTATATAAAAGGAGAAAAAGCTTTTATAAATTTTGTTGTAGAGACAAATGGTTCTAAAAATATTAAATTAGGAGATATAATAACTCTTAGAGGGCTAGGAAGAATAAAAGTTTTGGATATTATAGGTAAAACTAAAAAAGATAGAATAGTTTTAAATATTGCTAAGTATGTTTAAAGGAGAAAAATATGGGATATATAGCATTATATAGAAAACTTAGACCTAAAAATTTTGAACAAGTAATAGGGCAAAGTCATATAGTAAAAACATTAAAAAATCAAATAGAGTCAAATAGAATAAGCCATGCATATTTATTTTGTGGGACAAGAGGAACAGGCAAGACATCTACAGCTAAAATATTTGCCAAACTATTAAACTGTAAAGAGCCTGTAAATAATTCACCTTGTGACAAATGTAGTATGTGTTTAGCTTTTAATGAAAATAGGAATTTAAACATATCTGAAATAGATGCAGCAAGTAATAATGGTGTAGATGATATTAGGGAAATAAGAGAGGAAATAAAATATCCTCCAACAGATGGAAAATATAAGGTATATATAATAGATGAAGTACATATGCTCTCAATAGGTGCTTTTAATGCCCTATTAAAAACTTTAGAAGAGCCACCTAGCTATGTAATATTTATTTTAGCTACAACAGATCCTCATAAAATACCAGTTACTATACTATCAAGATGCCAAAGATTTGATTTTAAAAGAATATCTAATATTGATATGGTAGAGGCTATTAAGACATATATGGAAGATGAAAACATTGACATAGAAGAAGAAGCTTTATATTATATAGCTAAAATATCAGATGGAGCAATGAGAGATGCACTTAGTATATTAGATCAATGTATATCATTTTATTATGGAGAAAAAATAACATTAAATAAAGTTTTAGAAACTGTAGGGGCTGTTGATGATGAAATATTTTTTAGATTTATAGATGCAATAGTAAATTTTTCTGATTTAGATATAATTTCTATAATAGATGAAATGGTGCAAAATGGTAGGGATATAAGTCAATTTGTATCAGATTTGATAAATCATATAAGAAATCTACTTATATCAAGTATAGATAAAGATAAAGATAACACATTAGATATATCTAAAGAAAAATTAGAAAAATTGAAAAATCAATCAAATACTATAGATAAACAGTATTTAATAAAGCTTATAGATGAATTTTCTAAAATACAAGCAACATTAAAATATGCTTTTGATCAAAGAATTGTTTTAGAAGCTGGGTGTATAAAACTTTGTTCTGCTGTATCAGAAGAAGATATTATAGATATAAAACAAAAAATAAGTTTTTTAGAAAAGAAGATACAAGAAAGTGGCACAAAAACTGTATATATAGAAAAAGAAAACATAAAAAAAGAACATCCTGAAAAGATTAAACATAGGGAATTAGCTATTCCCGAAGATATAAAAGTAGCTATAGATAATTATAAAATGCTTATAAATAAATTTAGAGAGCCTGAAAAAGTTTACTTACAACAAGCTATACCAAAGAGCTTGGAAGATAAATTTTTGTATCTTGTTTGTAATGATGCTTTTATTAGAAGACTGGAAAATATAAAAGATATGATTGAAGAAAGTTTATTTGAATTATTTAATAAAAAATATGAAGTGAAAATTATTTCTAAGCAAAAGTATGATATAGAATATAAAAAGGTTATTAATAATGAAAATAAAAGAGAAAATGAAAATATAAATATTGATGATGTAACTAAATTATTTCCTAAAGGGATAGTTAGTATAGAGTAGTTTTAAATTTCAATAAATAAAATTTTTGGTTGATTTAAGTAAAAAAATAGTTTAAAATTAAAACATAAAATAAATAATAATATGATTATAAGTAATTTTTAAGGAGGATATATATTATGGCAAGAGGCGGATTTGGTGGAGGCTTTCCTGGTGGAATGAACATGAATAACCTTATGAAACAAGCACAAAAAATGCAAAAACAAATGGAGGAAATGCAAGCTGAGTTAGAAACAAAAGAATTTGAGATAACAAGTGGTGGTGGAGCAGTAAAAATTGTTATAACTGGAAAAAAAGAAATTAAAAGTATAGATATAGATAAAGATGTAGTAGACCCAGATGATGTAGAAATGTTACAAGATTTAATATTAACAGCTGTAAATGAAGCTATTAGACAAGTAGAAGAATCCGCATCTAGTCAAATGGGTAAGTTTGCAGGTGGAATGGGACTTCCAGGTGGTCTTTTTTAGAGGTGATTTAATTTGAATTTTTACGGTAATAAAATAACAAAACTTATAGAAGAACTATCAAAATTACCAGGCATAGGGGGCAAGTCTGCACAAAGGCTTGCTTTTTATATAATTAATATGCCTATAGAAAATGCTAAGGTATTGGCAGATAGTATATTAGATGCAAAGGAAAGTATTAAATATTGCTCTATATGTTGTAACATTACAGATACAGACCCTTGTCATATTTGTTCTAATGAAAAAAGGGACAAGTCTATGATAATGGTTGTAGAAGACCCAAGAGATATGGCAGCTTATGAAAAAACAAGAGAATATAAAGGGCTATATCATGTTTTAAATGGTGCTATATCTCCAATGACAGGTATTACACCACAAGATATAAAAATAAAAGAGCTTTTAGAAAGACTTAAAGATGATAATATTAAGGAAGTTATATTAGCTACAAATCCTAATATAGAAGGGGAAGCAACTGCTATGTATGTTAGTAGGCTGTTAAAGCCAATAGGTATAAAAGTATCTCGTATAGCACATGGTGTTCCAGTTGGTGGAGATTTAGAATTTGTAGACGAAGTTACCCTTTCAAGAGCATTACAAGGTAGACAACTAATGTAAAGGAGAAAATTATGAATATTATAAAACCTAGCTATGTTATAGAACAAGAATTAAATGAATGTGAAATGTTAAAAGCAATAGAACGTGCTGGTAGAACTTGTTATAAAAGTGAAAATTTAGTAAGTGAAGAAAGTGCTAAAAAGTTTGTAACAAATATTCTAAAACTTGGTCACGAATCTGTTATAGAACACGAGAAAATAACAGTAAGAATTATTTGCGATAGAGGGGTTAGCCACGAGATTGTTAGGCATAGGATAGCCAGTTATTCCCAAGAAAGTACTAGATATTGTAATTATTGTAATGATAGATTTGGTAATGAGCTAACTTTTATAGAACCTTGCTTTTTCTCATCGGATAGTGAAGAGGATATAAAAAATAAACAAGTATGGCTAGACACTATGGCTATTATAGAAAAAAACTATAATATGCTTATAGAAAATGGTGCAAAGCCTGAAGAGGCTAGAGCTATATTACCTAATTCGTTAAAAACAGAAATAGTTGTAACAATGAATTTAAGAGCTTGGAGACATTTTTTTAAACTTAGATCAGATAAATCTGCACATCCGCAAATAAGGGAAATAGCTAATATGATATTAGATGAGTTTAAAGAAAAATTACCTACTATTTTTGGAGATATATAATTTTAAGATAATATTTTTGTTTTCTTATGTAAATTTAATTTTATATTTAATACTAAAATAGGTTTATTAGTTAAATAAACTAAATAGATGGTAAATTTTTTATTAATACATATTTAGGCTTTTAAAACAATTTTTTACAATTATTATAAAATACCTTATCTTAATTTAGATAGGGTATTTTATAATTAAAATATTATTTTATTAAAATATTTAAAGGTGAAATTTATGAAAATAAAAATTAGAGATGCAAAAGAAAGTGATTTAGAAAATATAGCTAATATATATGTATCTTCGTGGAAAAAGGCCTTTTCTAAGTTTTTGTTACAGTCTACTATTAATAAATTAAATGTTTATGAAAAAGAAAAATATTTAAAAGATATATTGCTTAAAGAAGGTAATATAATAATTGCAGAAAACATTAAGAAAAATGAAATATGTGGATACATTATTTATAAAAATACATCTAAGATTAGTATAGAGATAGTATCATTTTATATAGATGCTATTTATACTATACATAATGTAGGTGATCAGTTATTGAGTAATTTACGATTATATTGTAGCAAAAATTATATAAATAGCATAGTTTTATGGACCTTTAAAAATAATGTAGAAGCTATAAAATTTTATAAAAACTTGGGATTTTATGAAACAGGATTTCAGAAAGAAAGTAAAATAGAGGCAGGGCAAATAGAAGTACAGTATATATTAAAAAAGATATAATAAAAATATTATTATATCTTAATTTTTAATTAAATAATTTTTTGAATATTAAATTAATATTAAATGTAAAGGTATTTTATATTAAAATATAGGAAAAATTATATAATATCAAATAATATTAAAATTATGATTAAAAACCAAATATTATCATTACTAGTATTTTTTTTATTATTTTGTGTTGAAGATATGTATATTTCTGTGTTATAATTACTATCAAAAGATGAGTTTTTTAAAAATTGTTTTGGGATATTTTTTAAGTTATTATTCATAAAACCACTCCTTAATTTATTAGTTAAGTAAATAATATTCTTTTAAATATATTTTAGAACTAAAAATAAATTATACTAAAATACTTGACATTATTAAAATAAAGTGGTAATTTAATTATGTAATATTTATTATATAAATATTACAGTTTATAACTTAAAATTTTTTCTTGTTTATTTATAAAATTTGATATTATAATAGTTATATTTTATATGTTATTTAGGAGGCAAATATGAAAATTTCAACACGTGGTAGATATGGAATAAAGGCTATGGTAGATTTAGCTATGAACTCTAAAGATGACAAATGTATTTCCCTTAAAAGTATAGCACAAAGACAAGGAATACCAGAAAATTATCTTGAGCAACTTATGGCTGTTTTAAAAAAAGCTGAAGTTGTAAAAAGCGTTAGAGGAGCTCAAGGTGGATATATTTTAAATAAAAATCCAGAAGATATATCTGTTGGAGATTTATTAAAAATATTAGAAGGAAGTCTTGCTCTTGTGGATTGCTTGGAAAATCAACCACCTAAGAAAAAATGTGGCGATGCCGATTGTAGCGAATGTGTAGTAAGAGATGCTTGGGAAATGATAAGCGATAAGCTAGCAGAAGCAGCACATTCTATAAGCCTAAAAGACCTAATTAAAGACGAATAGGAGACGGTTTTTATGAAAAAAGAAATTTATTTAGACAATGCTGGGACAACTAGAATAAGACCAGAAGTTGCAAAGGTTATGATAGAAAATTTAGAAAAAGCTTATGGTAACCCTTCTAGTGTATATAAAATAGCTAGGGAAAATAAATCTATTATAGAGGAAAATAGAGAAAAAGTTGCAAAAGCTATTAATGCAGATAAAAATGAAATATATTTTACTGGTGGAGGGTCTGAATCTAACAATTGGGCATTAAAAGGAATTGCTGAAAGCTACAAGAAAAAAGGTAAACATATAATAACAACTAATGTAGAACACCATGCTATACTACACGTTTGTCAATATTTAGAAACTATTGGATATGAAGTAACATATTTACCTGTTGATGAAGAAGGAAATATAAGTATAGATCAGTTAAAAAATGCTATAAGAGAGGATACTATACTTATATCTATAATGTTTGCTAATAATGAAATAGGAACAATAAATCCTATTAAAGAAATAGGGCAAATAGCTAGAGAAAAAGGTATACTTTTCCATACAGATGCTGTTCAAGCTGTTGGACATATACCTGTTGATGTTAAAGAAATGAATATAGACTTATTATCTATGTCTGCACATAAATTTTATGGGCCTAAAGGAATAGGTGCTTTATATATAAGAAAAGGTATAAAAATTACACCATTAATTCATGGTGGAGCTCAAGAAAGAAATAGAAGAGCTGGTACTGAGAATATAGATAGTATTATAGGTATGGGAACAGCTTTAGAGCTTGCTGTTGAAGAACTTGATACAGAGATGGAAAGGCTTACTAAGTTAAGAGATAAATTAATAGATGGAATATTAAACACTATACCATATTCAAGATTAAATGGCTCTAGAGAAAATAGAATGCCTGGAAATTGTAATATATCATTTGAATTTATAGAAGGAGAGTCTGTTCTGTTACTTTTAGATATGAATAATATTTGTGCATCTAGTGGTAGTGCTTGCACATCTGGTTCTTTAGACCCATCTCATGTTTTATTGGCTATTGGATTACCGCACGAAAAGGCTCATGGTTCTCTTAGGTTATCTTTAGGGTTATATAATACAGAAGAAGACATAGAGTATATATTAGAAAAATTACCTCCTATTGTTTCTAGAATGAGAGAAATATCTCCTTTATATGAAGAATTTTTAGCTAGCCAAAAATAATATTAGTTTTATAAATAATTATATATATTTAGATAAATTGAAAGGAAGATGAAAATTATGCAATATAGTGAAAAAGTTATGGACCATTTTATGAATCCTAGAAATGTTGGCGAAATAGAAGATGCTAGTGGGGTTGGTACTGTTGGAAACGCTAAATGTGGCGATATAATGAAAGTTTATTTAAAAATAGAAGATAATATAGTTCAAGACGCTAAATTTAAAACATTTGGTTGTGGTGCAGCTGTTGCTACAAGTAGTATGGCAACTGAACTTATAATAGGTAAAACTATTGAAGAGGCTCTTAAAATAACAAATAAATCTGTTATGGAAGCATTAGATGGACTTCCACCTGTTAAAGTACATTGTTCTTGTCTTGCTGAAGAAGCTTTACAATCAGCTTTATGGGACTATGCTAAGAAAAACAATATAACAATAGAAGGTTTAGAAGCTCCTAAAGATTCTGACCACCATCATCATATTGAAAATGAAGAATAGGGGATATTTATGAAAAAAGTTGTAGTTGGCATGAGTGGTGGAGTTGATAGCTCTGTTACTGCTTATTTATTAAAAGAGCAAGGTTATGATGTTATAGGTATTACTATGCAAATATGGCAAGATGAGAAAAGAGAATGTCTTGAAGATAATGGTGGTTGCTGTGGTTTTTCTGCTGTAGATGATGCTAGAAGTGTAGCTAAAAAAATAGATATACCTTATTATGTTTTAAATTTTAAAAAAGAATTTAAAGAAAATGTTATAGACTATTTTATAGACGAATATTCTAAAGGACTAACTCCTAATCCTTGTATTGCTTGTAATAGATATGTAAAATGGGAAAGTCTTTTACAAAAGGCTTTATCTTTAGGTGCAGATTATATTGCTACTGGACATTATGCAAGAATAGTTAAACACCCTATAACTAATAGATATACTATAAAGACAGCAAATACAGAAGCAAAAGACCAAACTTATGCTTTGTACAACTTAACTCAATTTCAGTTAGAAAAAACTTTAATGCCAATTGGTGATTATGACAAAGATACAGTTAGAAAAATTGCTAAAGATATTGGACTTGTAGTTGCTAATAAACCAGATAGCCAAGATATATGTTTTGTTCCTGATGGAAATTATTCAAAATTTATTAGAGAAAATTCTAATATTAATATTAAAGAAGGTAACTTTATAGATATTAATGGTAATGTATTAGGTAAGCATCAAGGGATAACTAATTATACAATAGGTCAAAGAAAAGGGCTTGGTATAGCTTTTGGAAAGCCTATGTATGTATCTGAAATTAGAGCAGATAAAAATGAAGTTGTTTTAACTGAGAATGAGGGATTATTTAAATATAATGTTTTAATAAAAAATTTTAATTTTATGAGTGTTGAAGATATAGAAGGAGAAGTAGAAGTATTAGGCAAGCTTAGATATAGTCAAAAACAATCTCCTTGTATAATAAGAAAAATAGATGATAATATAGTAGAAGCTATATTTGAACATCCTCAAAGGGCTATTACACCAGGGCAAGCTGCTGTTTTTTATGATGGTGAGTATGTGCTTGGTGGAGGAATTATATATAAATAATTTTATAATAAAGACTTTATTTAATTTTATTTTTATATTGAATATATTTTGATTTAAATATATAATATAAACAATATTTATTAAATAAAGTTTTTTTAATATTTAATTATAAAAGGAGAATTTTATGGCTAAAAAACATATAGAAGAAGTAGTTTATATAGAGGATATAGTATTTCCTAACAAAGGAGTTGGAAATTTTAGTGATAATAAAGTTTATATAAAAAATACTATACCAGGACAGAAAGTTAGAGCTCTTATAAAAAAGAAAAAACAAAAATATGAAGGACGTTTATTAGAAATAATAGAAAAGGCAGATTATGAAATAGAACCAGATTGTAATGTTTTTGGATTATGTGGTGGTTGCACTTATCAAAATATTTCTTATGATAAAGAAATAGAAATTAAAAAAAATAATGTTCTTAATATATTAAAAGATGCAGGTATAGATAATTTTACCTTTTTGGGAATTAATAAAAGTCCAGATATAAACTGTTATAGAAACAAAATGGAATTTTCTTTTGGTGATACTGGTATAGATGGGGAACTATCTTTAGGTATGAGAAAAAGGAATAGTTATTATGAAGTTGCCAATGCATATGATTGTAAAATAGTATCTAATGATATAAGAAAAATATTAAAGCGTGTTTTAGATTATTTTAAGAATACAAATGAAACATTTTATCATAGAATGAAAAAAACAGGTAGTCTTAGACATTTATTAATTAGACAAGCATTTTTTACAAAAGAAATTATGATAGGATTAGTAACATCTAGTCAATTTGATACAGATCTAATTAAGTTAAAAGATAATTTATTAAGTCTTAAATTAGATGGAGAAATAAAAGGATTTTTGCATATATTAAATGATTCTAGTGCAGATGTTGTAAAAGCTGATAATATAAGTATTATATATGGAAATGATTATTTTTATGAAAAGCTTTTAGGCCTTGATTTTAAAATATCATTATTTTCATTTTTTCAAACTAATTCTGCTGGAGCTGAAAAATTATACAGTATTGTTAAAAAATTTGTTGGGGAAGTTTCCAATCAAACTGTTTTTGATTTATATTGTGGAACTGGCACAATAGCTCAAATAGTAGCTAAAGAGGCTAAAAGAGTTATAGGTGTGGAATTAGTCGAAGAAGCTGTAGAAGCAGCTAAAATAAACTGTAAACTTAATAATATTCATAATTGTGAGTTTATAGCAGGAGATGTATATAAGGTTGTTGAAAATCTAAATATAAAACCAGATTTAATAATTTTAGATCCTCCAAGGGAAGGAATAAATCCTAAGGCAATAGAGAAAATAAATAATTTTAATGCAAATAGAATAGTTTATATTTCTTGTAAAGCATCTTCATTATCTAAAGATTTAAAGGTATTTATTGATAATAATTATGAGATAGATAAAATAGAGATTATGGATATGTTTCCTAGAACTTACCACGTTGAGACTGTGGTGTTAATACAAAGAAAGAATATTTAGGAATACTTGAATTTATACATTTTGGGTTTTGCCTATAATTAAAATTTCAAAAATCTTGATATTAGTAAAGTATATAGAAAACATGTTGATACAAGGAGAAAGAAATTTTTATATGATTAAATTATTACTTTTAGAAGATGATTAGCTTTGTTATATGAATTACAATATTCCTTTAATAGAAATAGATTTAATGTTGATTTTGTTTGTACTTCTGGGGAAACAAAAAATATTTATAAGAAATATAAAAGTACGATTTGATTATTCTTGATTTAGCATAAGCATATAACTATAGTGGATTTGAATTTTCAAAATTACTATTTTAAGAAATTATTTCAATTACAAAAGAACTTGATTAAACTTTAAGAAAAAATTAAACAATTTATTTATGAAAACATTAGTTTATAAGGACAAAATTGTATATGTTTATTAAGAATTATTGAAAAAATTAAATATCCACCAGAAGAAATATAAGATGATATACAAAATATTATGGGGGGATAATTTTGAATAAAGATAAACTTCGAATTACAATTTCTGAATTTATCAGAAAGAGAAAAATAAATGAAACTTATTACAAAGATAATTTTAATAAAAGAAAAGAACGTAAGGATTATTATCAATCATTTACAAAAGATAAGATATTATCAATGAGTGAAGATGAATTTTATGAGTATATAAGTAAACTTTGGTCGATGTTAATTTGGGGAAATAAAAAATATATAATTGATAAATTGATTGAAGATAATGGATTTATAAATTTAAAAAATTTTATTTCAGAGTTATTGTATGGAAGTAATGAAATTGATAGTCGATGGGACTTGTTTTTTAAGTCAGTAAAAGGAATGGGTACTGCTACAATGAGTGAATTATTATCATATGTACATCCAGATAAATATGTTATATTCAATAAAAATACAATACAATGTTTTGCATATTTAGGAATTTCTAATTTACCAAAATATACTTATCAGTATACTGGCAGAAAGTTTCTTGAGATATGTTCTTACGCAAAAGAAATTTCAAATGAATTAAAAAAATCAGGGGTAAAAGATTATGATCTTTTGGATGTAGATTATTTTATGTGGGATGAGATTTTACCACTTATTGAGAAAAAGGTTGAAGAACAATCATTAGATACTTCGGCTGAATCGGGTAATGAGGTTGACTTCAAATCTTTGCATGATGAAATTAAAGATTCATTAGTAAAAATTGGTGAGCTTTTAGGTTTTGAAAGTCGTTCTGAAGTAAAAATTACTACAGGTGCTGTTGTAGATGCGGTGTGGGAAGCTAAAATTGGAAATATGGGAAAGGCTATTTATGTTTTTGAAGTCCAATCAAAAGGATCTATTGATAGTTTGATTCTTAATTTGAAAAAAGCTCAAAGTAATCCTGCTGTACAAGCTGTAGTTGCTGTTGCTGATGAAAATCAATTGTCTAAAATCATAGCAGAAAGTGCAGGTGTTATTGATGAAAAATCATTACGTACTTGGCAATCAGATGATGTATTATCGGTTTATGATGCGTTGGTTAAGGCACATGAGTCAATTAATAAATTGAAACTTGTGCCAGATAGTTTTTAATTTTTATAATATTCATTTTTGAAGACTTTAAATAAAGAGGTAAATTCTAAAAAATAGTGAATTTGTACAAGTTTAGACTACTTGCAAATTTGTTAAAAGTTTATATTTTACAGTTTAAAATTAGCAGCCCTATTTATTTAGGCTGTTTTTTTGTATATAGGAATGAAAAATAACATAAAATATCATTTTTTTATAGACAAACATCATAGTTTAATACATGTTATTAATAAAAAAGGTAGAAAATATATCAATTAGAACTAATAGTGTTATAAATTGTTATTATTAGTATCTTTAAAAAAGAGTTAATACTTTTTTATTCATATTTTGTCAGTTTAAAAAATTTTATTTTTTAAATTTTAAATATTAAACAAAAATAATAAAAAGGCTATTTGTTATATAGCTGATAATTTAAAAAATTTGCTACAACTATTAACAGATAGCCAATATAATTATAATTAGTAAATTAGAAAAAATAAATTTTTAATTAAATTTTATTGTATAGTAAAGTCTTGAGTACCTGTTTTTCCATTTATAGAAAGTTTTAACTCATAATCACCAGCAGGTACATTTTTTACAGTAATTGTCGGATTTCCACTACTAGGATTTGCAGTGTCTATATATTTATACCCTGTATAAACTTGATTTGTTTTTTTATTTTTAATTTCAACATAATCCCTCCAAATCTCAAAGTTAGGTTCACTAGATTCTATTTCTAGGTTAGTACCCATTGAATTATGAGAAATGTTTACTATCCTAAAATCAAGTTTATTACCTGGATTTGGAATTTCTGGCTTAGTTATATCATCTGGTATTTCGTGGTAATCATAATATTGCATAATGTTTCCTTTTGTATCTTTTGAAACAAAACAAAATAGCTTTTTAGTACCATTAAAATTGTTTATAGGTAATACATTAGGTCCTTCGTATAAGTTAGCTTCATTTCCATCATTAATAATTTTATTAGGGTCTTTAGGAGTTGTATCTGATGGTACATCTGTACGGTCTAAAACTTTCCAATATAAAGTACCTGCTTCAGTTGAATTAAATGTTACTTCTGCATCAGAATCTGATGAACGCACAATTTTTACTCCTGTTATATAAGGTTCAGAGAAGTCTACAAAGAAACTTTTCTTAGCAGTATTACCATCTGGAAGATTAATTTGAACAGTGTAAGTGTTATCACTTGATGGTATATATCCTGGTTTCATATATACTTTATAATTTATATTATCTGTTGTTTCTAATCTTCCTAATGTAAGTTTACCATCTCTAGGACAAGATATAGAAAAGTCTTCTAATTTAACCTCTACTTTATTACTTAATTTGAACTCAAACCAGTGGTTTTCTTTAAAAAATCCATTATTTTTATAGAACCCTTCAGCATTTAAAACTTCTACTGAATTTTCTGGTAAATTTTCAGCTTTAGAAGTTATAGAAAGTTGTTTTAAGACTGTTCTGTTTCCACCTAAATCTTCAGCAACATAATACATTGTATAAGGTGTATCTTTTTTCAAGTCATTAAGTTCAATCTCGTTTCCACCATATTTCATATTTAAAGCAGTACCATTTTTTACAACATAATCTTCTGTAATTTCATCATTATTAGATATACTTCTTCTTAATCTAGTATTTTTCTCTTCTTTTAAAACATAATAAAATTTACCTGGTGCATCAGACTGGTATAAAACATTAGCTTTATCATCTGTTTTTCTTTCAACAACTACTGATGAAATTGTAGGAGCAAGAGATCTAACTTCAAAAGATTTTTCTGTAATTGTATTATCTTCAAATATAATAGCTAAACTATATGTATTATCTTTATAATAAGCTGTTGTAACATCAAATGTTATATTATCTGAAGTTTTAACATTTAAAACAGTCATATCACTTCCACCAGAAGTACATATGATAGAAACTTTATCTTTTGTTAAAGTACCATTAAATGGCTTGTCTAATTTAAATCTAACTAAACCATTTTCAACAGATTCAACACTTACAATTTTAGGTTTTTCAACTTTATTATCATTATTGTTATTATTGTTACCATTATTAGGTAAGGAGCCAGATCCACCACTCATTGGTAAATTAGATGAACTATTTTCTTGTGTGGAGCCATTATTTGAGTTATTTTGAATATTTGAAACTTTTCCTTCACCTTTAATATTTACATTTGAGTCACCTTTTATATTTGATATGTTAGTGCCTTTGTCAAGATTAAAACTATTATTTGATGATTTATTATCAATGTTTTCTATTTTACCATTTTGTGTTAAATTAACACTACTGTTATCACCATTTAATGATAAATTATTAACTTGACCTCTTATTTCAAGTTGTTTATTTGATGAAAAAGATTGGATGCTATCTACATTACCCTCTATTATTGTATCTGCATTTTGTTCTGTCAAAACAATATTTCCAATATTTGCATTATCTTTAGCAACAATACGAATAGGTTCACCATCTTTAGCAATTTCTACATTTTCTAATGATGAATTACCTTCAACGTGTATAGAATGTTTACCACCACCAGATATTATTGTTTTTCCTTTTACATTTACATTTGTTAAAGTTACATCACCTTCTCCAACACCTGCTGATATAATTAAATCCTTTTCTATAGTCATATTTTCAAGATTAACATCGCTTGCAGAAACTACAACTGTTTAAAAAGATTCTAACGCTGAAGTAGTATACTTAGGCTTAA
>JAHALF010000025.1 GCA_018371275.1 Clostridiales bacterium | reverse complement strand
TATTATTTTTTCTTTTAGTTTCAATACTATAATTTTTCTTATATGTTTTATTCGCTAATTTGGGTACATCTCTTTTTGCCTTATACTTTTTACCTTTTCCCCTACCTTTTTTTCTTGAAATACCATTTTCAACAAATGCTCCTACACCTATTCCAGTAATAAATGGAATTGCTTGTTCAAGCAAATTCTCGTTTTGTGTTTCTTCTACTTCAGTATTTTCTTGATTATTTTCTTCACTTTCAATCATTACTTGCCCTGAATCTAATGGTTCTATTATTCCTCCGTGTCTACATATTAAAAAGGATTTTGTTGTTACTGCCCTATACCCTTTATTTTCATCTTCTGGATCTCTAAATTTATCAAAACCATCTTTATCTCCATTATCTACTATCCTTACGTTTTCCTTTGTATCTCTCCAGTTTCCTATTATATATGGCTGACATTTTGTTCCTTTTACTGTCTGTTTTATTTCATTACCTTCTTCATCATAGCTTATTTTTACTAGTTTTACACTTTCACTATTTAATAACGGACTTCCTGAACTACATACTCCAAAATATTTTATATTTTCTTCTAGCTCTTTATCTAACTCATGCACCATTGGAAAGCTTTCTACATATACTGCATGATCTTTTAACATATCTAATTTCCTCTCATGGCTTCCACATGTACATTTTAATGTTGCTCCTCTTACTACGTATTGTTCTGGTATAAGTTCTTCATAGTTCTCTTCTATGTACTCTTCCATTTTTTTCATATCTTCTTCAGATAAATTACTTTCCTCTTTTGCTAATTCACTCAAATTATTTATATAATCTTCTTTCATTAGCTTGTCCATTTCTTCTTTTTTTTCTAAAAGATTCTCCTCCATTTCACTTTCTGTATAATTCAAATACTCTTCACTTTCTTCTATCCAACCCACTTTTACACCTCCTTATATAACTTCTACTCTTTCTAAATGTAGTCCTCTTGCACCTCTTCTTAATATACTTTCAACTAAATCTAGTCTTGCTACTATATATCTTTTATTTACATCTCCTATTCTAAATATTTTTTCATCCTTTATTATTTCTTTTTTTATTACACATTTTTTTATCTTATTTCCAAATATTTCACTTTCCTCGCTTAAACATTTTATAAACTTTAAAATTGGTAAATAATATACTTCTGCTTTTGCTCCTATTATATCTAATAATATTATTTGTTTAAATTTTATTTTGTTATCATATTTATTTATTACTTCCTTTACTTTTTCACTTACAAAAAAATTAGGATTACTTATTATATCTGTCCATATTATATTTTCTTCATTTCTTATTTTTAATATTTTTCTATTTTCTAATAAATTTAAATTTTTCTCATTTATAAGCCTTTCATCTTCATACCAGTTTATTATATCTGGTGCCCTATTAAAAATTTCATCTTTGCTTATTAAAAAATATTTCATTTATTCACCTTCTTTATATTTTTAATAAACTTATATTTTTATCCATATATTCCCCATATAATATATCTAGTTTATCTTCCTTTACCTCCTGTAAAATGTTTATCTCTCTTATATATTTTATAAGATAGTTTACAAATAGAATTATTAATATATTATGCTCTTTAATATATCTATATTTAATTTCTTTTATTTCATATTTTTCAACTCTTGTAAAATTTTTTTCTATTATTTTTTCAATATCTTTCATTTCTTCTTCTATTTTTTCAAATATTAGTGGCATTTTATAATAGTCTATATATTCTTCTTTTTGAAAATAAAATTCATTTGTATATATTGCTATTTGGATATCATAACTTTCTGTTATTATAGAACTATTTAATGGTGATATTAATATGTATCTTACTTTTTTATTATCATTAAATACTTTTTCTAATAACAATTCAATTTTTTCTAAAAATTTTATTTTTATATTGTCTTTTTCTTCTTCTATTTTGTTATTTATTTCTAATGCTTTCCCCTTTATTTTATCTTCTATTGGTAATCTTAATATTTCAAGTATCTTTTCTATCCTACTCAATTCTCCTTTCCTCCTTTAATTTACTTCTACTTTTGCCCCTTGTGTATATGAATTATTTTCTAAACGTAAATTATTGTCTTCTTGAGTCATATTTATATTATTTGGCGCTAATATTTCTATTTCTTTAGTTGCACTAGCTATTGTTATATCCTCTTTTGCCTTTATTGTTATTGCTTTATCACTTATTATTTTTATACCTTCTTCATCTACTATTTCTATCGACATTCCTTTATTGTTTGTTATTAATAGTGTATTTGGTGTAAACAATACTTCTTTTCCCTGTTTATTCATTATAGATTTATAGTCTGGATTTACCCTTCTGTTATCCCCTATATCTTTATTTTTATTTTCTTCTTTTACTTCTAAATGAGTTGAACTTATTACATATGCCTGTGCTTCATCTTCTGTTGGCATATATAGCCTCACTCTATCATTTATTTCTGGCATTGAATACCAACCCGTCCCATCTGGTGTTGAATATACTGTAGAGTATGGAAACCATCTTGCTCCACACTTTCCTTTATTTTCATCTTCCAATACTTCAATTTGTACTACATCACTTTTTACATTTGTTATATTAGCTTCTAATGATGCCCCTAATAAATTTATACTATAATCTTTTGGTACTTTAAATCCATTTTTAGATTTCATATAATACATATGATATAATTCACTTCCATCAAATATTGTTTCTATTTTACTTATATATAGTTTATTCCCCATTACTTTAAATATATCTGCTAGTCTATAAACTTCCCTTGACTTTACTATATAATAAGTATAATCTTTTTCAAAAACTCCTTTTAATCCTTTTCCTGTTTTTTCTCCATATTCTTTAAAATCTTTTTTTATTGAATATGTTTTTTCTATAAATTCATATTCCTTTGAATAATTTGGCACTCCAAAATAGTACCTACTTCCTTTTACTTTATACTCTGGAAATAATACACTTTCAAAATGACTTGCCAATCTTTTTATAAAACTCCAGTCTGTTTCTTTGTATTGTAATATAAACTTATTTATGCTCTCTCCAGTTCCTACTGTCATTATAAAGTTACTATCATCATATCTATCTTTACATACTTCTAATAAATTTTTATACAGCAAACCACCACTTTGAAATGTTCTTGTATGTATTTCTAAATCCATTAAATAACTTCCTGTTTTTAATTCTATATCCATTTTGCAAAGTGTATTTTCATAATATATATTTAATTGTGTTAAAAGTCCACAAAATAATATTTCTTCTTCTTTATTTTCTTCCAATAACAATACTTCAACCCATAAATCTTTTAGCCCTAATTCTAAATACTCTTTAGCATCTTCTTCTTGTATATACATTGATGCCTTTAATTCTCCATGTTTATTTTCTTCTAACTTACCTTCTATACTTAATAAATTTGTAAATTTAAATGGTTTTATTACTATATTTTGTTCTCTCATAAATATCACCCTTATTAAATATTAAAATTATTATTTTTGGTTTTCTTCTTCATTTTCTTTTATTGTTTTTATTACTTGAAATGCGTAATCTTTCCATTCATCTATATCTTTATATAAGCAATTAAATATTCCGTGCATAACTTTATTTCTTATTGGTATTATATACATTATGTTATACATAGGAAAATCAACCCCATAACTTTTGAAATCAAACCAACTAATTGTTTTTTTCCCTATTTTTTCCTCTTTTAAATCATAAAAAACATAAGATGGATTAACTTTTTTTAATACTATTTTAAACTGTTTTATTGCATCTTTTGTCTGTTCATTTCTTATTGGTAATGGTAATAAGCTAAATCCAAAATTTACTGATGTATCTAAACTAGTTTTTATTATCTGTGGTCTTTGTTCTGATGGATATTTTATTTTTTTCATAGTATCTGGTAAATCTATAAAACTTTTAGGTAAAAGTATACCCATGCTTTCATCAAATAATTTTATTTCCTCAAACTCTACATACTCATTTTTTATATATACACCCTCTTCTATGTTAATATTTTCTTCTTTATCTTTTTGTCTTTTAATCTCAAGTATTGTTTCATCTAAATATTTTTCTTCTTTCATAATAAAATACACCCCATTCTTTATAAATATATAGTAATATATTTCCCTTTTATAATATTATTATCTATTTTGGGTTATTTTGTCAATATTTTTTATTATAATTTAATTAACAATTTGTCTATTATTTTAGTATATATAAATTAGAACTTTTGCTAAAATAGTAAATATCATATTACTCTATCTTTTTTCGGTTTTATTAAACGTTTATCATATATCACTATAAATTTTAATATTAAAACAGACAAAAAGCTTGTAAAACCATATTTTACAGGTATACAAGCCTTTTTAATTCTCAACTATTATTGTTATTTATTATTAATTTATTTAACTTCTCAATATCTTTATTTAAGACATAGATTTTAGTTACCTACATTTATTTTCCCCTATATTTTAGATATGTTAATATTATATTTTACTTACTTTATTTAAAATATTTTTAACTATTTGTTATTAACATAATATTTAAAAGTAACTTTACAATCCACTTTCTTCCATAAACACCTTTAATTTATTCTAACTTCAGGCCCTATTATATCAACCATAGAATTTACCTTTATCTCACTTCTTTTACAATTCATATCTATTTCTTTTCCTGCTATTATTTCTATTTTTTCTTCTGCTTCTATTTTTATTTCTTTTTCACTTTTTAAATAAATTGGTCCTGTACTTATTATTTCTACTCCTGTATTTTGATTCATTTTTATATATACTATCCTATCTTCTCCTGTTTCTTTATCTTTTCCATTTACACACGTTATTAATATTTCATCTGGTGAAAATTTTATTTCTTTTCCATCTATTGTTCTAAAATATTTTATTTTAGGGTCATTTATTTTATCTGTTCCTTTATCTCCTATTCTTAATGAACTTGTTCCAACTGCATCACTTTCTTCTTTTGTTGGGAAATATACATATACTGTGTCATCTATTTCTGGCATACAATACCAACCGCTGTTTCCTTCAGCTGCATACATTGTTGAATATAAAAATTCCCAAGCGGCACTTTCTTCTTGATTTTCATCTATTTCTAAATGTAACTTTATTCTATCTTGTATTGGCTTTAGCACTTTCCCTTTTATAGAAAGCCCTATTATTTTATTATTATAAAATCTATCTCTTGTTAACCCTTTTTTAGTACACATTTCATATTCAAATTTTAATATACTATCTTTTAAAAAGGCCCTTTTTTTACTTATATACAAATCAAAACCTTGATATTTAATTTTACTATAAACATCTAAATTCTCTATTGTTTCAATTTTAAATCTTATACTATCAAGTTCTAATAAACTTTCATTATAATTTTCTTTTGATATAAGGTAGTTTTTTATATCTTTTTCTAATGTATATTTATATTCCTCTATATTACCCATATCTTTTCCATTTTTTATACCAAATATTATATTTGCTCCATCATCTGCCCCTAGTGGTATTATCCCTACATTAAATCTTGATGCTAACCTTTTTATAAATTCCCAATCTGTTTCTTCATATTGCAAAATAAATTTTTCTATTTTTTTACCTTCTGTTGCAAAATCTAATATTTGACTTTGTTCATATTCACTTGCTATTTTATCCATTATATTTTTATATGTCATATTTTTATCTTGAAATGAACGATTTCTCTTTTTTATATCTAGTTTAAATGAATTTGAAACACATTTTAATGTTAAATAATATACGCTACCTATATGTCTTATTTCTGATTTTTGTATTATACCATTAAATATTGTTATTGGAACATCCTTTTCTATTCTAACTTGTATTGGGCTAAAAGCTGTTATATGTTTTACAAAAAATTCTTCATCTCCCTCTTTTAAAATCCCCATTATATTACAATAACAATGTTCATTTATTTCGTATTTTAGCTCAAAATCTATTAACTCTTGTAAATTCATAATATTTGTTTTTAACTCTAAATATGTAATTGCATCTAACATTTTTTCACCTCTATTCTTTTATTTGTCCTGATTTTTCTATCTTTATTATCCCGCCATTTAAACACGGCAATATACATTTATCTAGTATAGCTAATTCTCCTTCTATTTTATGCTTTTTATCTGCTAATTGCCATTTTAATATTATTAAAGGAGTACAAGGTATTGGAGGGGAACTTCTTGTACAACTACAAAAATTTGTTATATTTACTCCAACAACATTATCTGATATTACTGCTTGTCCTTCTCCATTTATTCTTGCATTTTTCTCTTTTGGTATTATTAATTTTGATTTGCAAGTTCCTAATGTACAATATATTATTGCCCCATCTCTTATATTCTTCTCCATTATTTTTCTCATCTCCTTATTATATAATAAGCATAAACATCTAATCTACATATATGTATATTAAGTGCAAATCTTGCTAGGTATCTAATAACTCTCCATTTTACAGAATAAGTATTATACATAATCCCTATTATCTATATATTACCATAAACATATATATGCTAAGTAAACTTCTTTAAGATTACAAAGTAAACTCACTTTAATATTAATTAATTGACTATTTTCTATCCTTAATATTTAATAATAAAGTTTATTATTATGATTAAGATATAATATAGCACTTCCTTCTTCATTATCACCTATAGCTAATGAGTTTGGAATATATTTTTGAATTTCGTAACAACAATTCATTTCTATAAAGCCATCTGTCCTCCATAATCTAAGGTATTTATCATTATCTATACTTATCTCCACTTCAGACATCTCAATAATAATATTTTAAAATTCTTTTGGTACATTTATTTTAGAAAATTTTTTTAATTTCTTTATTTCTAATAAATCAAACCATTCTTCATTTTGCACTATATTACATCTATTATTTATATTTTTTAGTATATCCATTTCATATCAATTCTTTAATACTTTACATTTAATTTGTATAAAACTTTATATTTATGTTGTATAACTCGTTACATAATTTTTTTAGTTAAACCCACTTCTTTAAAATCTTCTACATAATTTAATTCTTCTTGTAACCTTAAATTATATTCCTCATTTCCAAGTAATTTCTATTATAACTTCTAGTATTTTAATAACTACTTATAATAATATATAAAAATTAAGCTTATAGTATATATTAGCTATCTAAATTTTAATTTTATCTCTTCAAACCATTCCTCAACAACATCTTGTGGTAATTTTTCTGGATCATCAGACCAAACATTTTCATATTTATATTCAGCTTTTAAACTATTTTCTTTAACATTATAAATTAACTTTATTTCTGTTGGTATTTCTCTTTTATACTTTAAACACAATGCTTCTATTTCTTCAATATCTTTAATTAAAATATCTAATATTATTCCTTGTCTTTCAATTGAAATGTTATATTCTATATCGTTTGTAGATAAATCATTTAATTTATTTTTCATTAATATATTACCATCAATATTATAAAAATAATCACTTGTTAACATTCCATTTTCATTACAACAATAAATATATATTTCATCTGCTCTATCATCAACATACTCTAAACAAATATCTACCATATCTGTTTGTAGTTCACTAAAACAATCTTCAAATGTTCTTTTCATTTTTTATTTTCCTTCCTTAATTTCTTAATATTACTTTACTTTTATTACCATCTATATAATAATCAATGATAAACTTACTCGGTCTAAGGTCATCTTTATTATACTCTATACTTATATTAACTTCAACTTTTTTATTCTCTTTGATGGCTTTAGCCCATTTGTTCTCAAGTTTTTTATAATCGCTTAAATTATTTTTTGATGTTTGAGAAACTAAATTATCTATTTCTGAAGAACCTCCAAATCTATCTCCAGCCAAATGACCTGCATGATCACCTTCAATTTTACCAGGTGTGTTTGGGTCATGCTTTAAGCGTTCCTCCCTTTTTGTAAGGTGTAAATTATTTGTTTCAAATTTACATATTCTACCTTTACTATCTGTTTCATAAATATAATCATATTCCCCTACTTTATATTTTATATTTGGTTTTAATTTTCCTTCTTCTAAATGTGTTCCGTCTTTTATTATTACATCAGTATTGTTATTATTATTGGAATTTAATTCGGCTTTATTCCTTTCATCTATATTTTTAACTTTGTTTTTATTATGTAAATCTACATTTGTTGACTCTACTTTATCAATTTTAACTCCACCACTAAATTTGTCAGTATTTTTACTATTTATACCTCCAGCAAAAGCTAAATTTTCTTGTGGTTTAAATGAATCTAATAAGTTTTCCAAGCTTTCTTTAACTTCTTTTGAAAAATTTTTTATATTTTCTAATCCTTCTGTTTCTATTTCTTTTATTCCTTTTGTTAATCCCTTTTTAGTTATTTTTTCTACATAAGTATTTATACTTTTTTTGGCAGAATTCAAAATCTTACTTGCATCTTTTCCACCCTTTTTTATACTATTTCCTATTTCTTTAAACGGTACTTTTTTTACTGCTTTTACTCCATCTCCTACTAAAGGTATAAATCCTATTACGTCTAAAGCTAAGTCTCCTGCATTACTCCATTTCCATTCCCAGTTTTGAATATCATATACTATTTCTCTTACATCTGCTGCCTGTCCTACTATAGGTATACATCCAACAGCTATCTCTCCTAATGTTCCTAATAAATTTGTTTCATCCCCTGCATAACTCCCTTTTACTATTTGATTTAATGAATTTTCTAAATAATTGCCTGTATCCTTTAATAGCTTTCCTCCTTTCTTACCAAGATCTAATTCTTTACTTAATAAATCATTAAATTTTGTATTACCATAATTTCCCTTACCTTTCTCATTTAATGTTTTTATAAACTCTTCTTTACTTTTTGTATAATAATTTTTTGCTCCTCTTATAACTTTTCCTCTCACTACACTTTTAAAAAATCCATTTTCTTTTGTCTCTTTTACTTGATTTTTTAATTTTTTTAATATATTTTCTTCTAATCCTTTTATAACTTTTACCTTTACTTTTTCTCTTGTTTGATTTCCTATATTTTTCTTTGCATTTACAACCTTTCCTATTGTACTTTTTGCCTTATTTACTATATTTCTTGGTAATTTTTTTACTCCTTTTACTACATTTCCTACCGAACTTTTAGCTTTACTTCCTATACTTTTAGGTTTACTCTTTATTCCATTATTTACTTTTTTTATTTCTTGTTTACCTGATTTTACAATCTTTCCTATTGAGTTACTTGCTTTTTTTATTATATTTCCTATACCTTTTCTCACCAAATATCACCCCAATCAACCGTTTAATATATTTTTATATCAATTAATTATACCATTTATAATTTCATCTAATATAACTATTTCATTATTACTAATTGCTATTCTTATTTTAATATTACTATTTATTTCTATAAAATTATCTAATTCATCTTGACCATCAGTAGGGGATTTATTTTTTACACTATTATCTGTTTTACCATGATAGTCTGCTTTCTTATATCTACCTTAGTTTTTGATACTAGGATTTATTTCAACACCAATACCACTATTATTAACTCTATTAGTAAAGTTTGAAAATTTTCCTACATCATCATCTATCTTTCCAATTACTGCAAAACTAAATTCATAATTTTTATAGTTATCAAAATTTAGTATATCTTAAAAACTTTTATTAAAAGAACCTGCTATTTCTTTTAGCATATTTGTTGATGTTAAATTTTCAGCTGTTTCTTGTATTCCTTTTTTGCTAAATTTACTTACTAAACTTATTAAAGTTTTAATACCATTTTTTCTACTATTTCCTAGTTATTAATGTTTTTAATATTTATTATATCTTTATAAATAGCATCTAATTTATTATATGTTTCGAGTAATATTTCAAAATCTAATTCAACAATAATAAGTATTTTATATTTTCTTATAAATATTTTATACTCTAAATCATTGGCATCATATTTAAAAAAATCAAACAATGGAGTTACTTCTAAATATATCTTATTATCAAATTTATAAATCCAAGTTGCATATTTGTTATTACAAAAACAATTATATTTTTCCCCTATCCAATTGCCATTTTCATTTAATATTAAATTGAAATTATTGATTTCATAATTTAAAAAATAATAGTAATTATTTAAATCTATACCCAAATTTTCTCTTAATAACCTATTATCTAAAATATAATCATTAACATTTTCGATATATTTTTCTAGAATATTTTTTATGTATAAAATATTTTCATTTAACAAGTTATATTTAGTGTCTCCAATGATTAATTCAACATTAAAATTTGTATAATAGTCTATATTATGTATATCTACATTAGTACTTATTTCTAAATATATATTTTGGCTAATTTTTATAAAATTTATATTCATTATTTTATTTTTCCTTTTTTGCTAAGTTTACTTATAAGATTATCTATACCATTTTTTGCATTTTTCCATATATTTGGTATTTCTTTTACTCCTTTTTTATAACTTTTCCTATTTCTTTAAATGGTACTTTTTTTACTCCCTTTATTAAATCTCCTACTCCTGGTATAAATCCTATTACATCTAATACTAAATCTCCTGCACTACTCCATTTCCATTCCCAATTTTTTATATCATATACTATTTCTCTTACATCTGCTATTTGTCCCAACACTGGTATACATCCAACAGCTATCTCTCCTATTGTCCCTAATAAATTTGTTTCATC
>JAHALF010000066.1 GCA_018371275.1 Clostridiales bacterium | reverse complement strand
TATTATATGTATCATTTTTTATATATACATCATTAATATTAGCTTTTTTATTTAATTCGGTATTTAAAGCAAAACTAGATTTATCTTGATTATATATTTTAGTATCTAACTTACTTGCTAATGCTTCCTTATCTGCTTTTTTATCTAATTTTTCTTGTATTTCTAACTTATTAAAATAGTTTTCTAATCTTTCATTAAATAATGTTTCTGTTATATATTGTGATAAGTCTGTCCCTTCAAATTGTTCTATTCTTTCAGCTAATTCTTTTATTCTTTCTTCCCAATATTCAAGATAAGATAAATTAGTCTCAACTATTTTATTATCTACATTTAAACTTTCTAAAATTTTAATAATAAAAACTTTAGATAAATAAACTTTATTTCCATTTCTTATAACTATTTGTACTTGTTTATCTCCTGCTGTTAAAGTTACACTTTCTTTAACCCTCCATATAACAGAAATAGAATTTTCATTTTCTTGGATAGTAATATTATTATTTTTAATATTATCTAATTTATCTACTTCATATATAATTTGTACCAAACTACTTTCCATTTTAAAATCTAAAGGCTTTTCAAACTCAAATGTTAAAATATCAGTATCAACAGAATATTGTTGTAATGTAACTATCATTAGCTCCATACCATTTTTTAAAATTTTCAATAAAACACCTCCATAAAAAGTAGTATTTTAGCCTATCATCTTTATAAGCTCTTCATATTGTTCTATTGTTATTCTGTCAAGGTTTAAAAATATATCAAGTTTTTTCATCATTGACTCTTTTTCATAATTACCACTTTGTATTAATATTTTTGTGCTTTCATACGTACTCATTATAAATTACCACCTTTCATTGAATTTAACTCAGTTAAACACTTTAAGTATTCTAACTCATTTATTATTTGTGCATTTATTATTTCTTGTTGTGTTGGTATATTTTTATCAATTTCTTCATTTTCTATATCTATATGTGAAGAAATTAAAGTTTTTTCTCTAAATCCATTATCATATTCAATAATGTTGTAACCATCTTCTTCATATTGTTTTACTATTTTCAAAAAAATA
>JAHALF010000065.1 GCA_018371275.1 Clostridiales bacterium | reverse complement strand
CTTGTTTTTCTATTTTATATAGTATATAAAATTATTCATCATATGACAATAATACATTTTTAAAATCATCAAACATTTCAAAATTAATACGAAGTATTTTTTCTAATTCTCCATATGTTTCAAATAAAGGTTTTTTAATTAAAATACTTTTCTTAAGAACTTCTTCAACTAATGTTAGATGATGATTCCCTAAAAGATAATCTTTATTGTCTTTTACTTCCCAAATTAACTCTACCATTCCAATATATACAGCTATCTTATTATTAAAAGTATAATTTTTAATTTTACTAACTTTTACTTTAAAGAATTTTTCACTTTTATTATAAGTTACTTTTTCTCCAAACTTAGATAATATTTCTTTAATAATATTTATATCTACATCTTCAAACCTTTCTTCTAAAGGAATTTCTTTTTTATTAAAATCATCTGATAATTTTTTATATCTTTCAACAAATTTAATTTCTTTTAATGCCTCTATTACTTTTGGTTCTAAACCCATTTTTATTCTCCTTTTATCTACTATTCTTCTGTAAACCTCAATGTTACATTATACTTTTTAGCTATATCTTCAAAATCTTTAATATTAGGTAAGCTCTCATTGGTTTTAGGTATTTCAAGAATATATTCTCCTTCTAGTTTTTTACCATCAAGCTCATTTTTATATTTATTACTACGAATTTCAGTTCCTACTTTATATTTTCCTCCTTTAGTAACTTCAAATTCTTTTAAATAACCTTCAAATGTTTCCATTTTAATTTTATCTAAATCAGTTGCCTTTCTGGAAATAATTTCCCATTTTTCAGTTCCATCACTTAATGTAACTTTATTGTAAGAATCTAACCTATAACCATTTTTCAAATGTACTTCATGATATTTATAAAGATCTCTACTTATTATACTTTTATTAAATTTATTACCTCTTGCCATATTTGATCTTTCCATATGATACTCACGAACTTCTTTCCAATCCAATCTATCACGTGGAGTTTTGTTTTCTCTTTTTTTCCTTTTTAAATATTTTTGATAATTACTCTCTAATTCTTCACTTCTAAATTCTCCTGTATCTCTTAAG
>JAHALF010000064.1 GCA_018371275.1 Clostridiales bacterium | reverse complement strand
CTTGTTTTTCTATTTTATATAGTATATAAAATTATTCATCATATGACAATAATACATTTTTAAAATCATCAAACATTTCAAAATTAATACGAAGTATTTCTTCTAATTCTTCATATGTTTCAAATAAAGGTCTTTTGATTATAGTATTATCCCTTAAAATATCTTTAGCTATTCCTCTAAGATGGTTACCTAAAATATATGTTTCATTTTCTTTTACTTCCCAAATTAATTCTACCATTCCAATAGAAAAGGCTATTTTATTATTGAATAAATAATTTTTAATTTTACCAACTTTTACTTTAAAGAATTTTTCACTTTTATTATAAGTTACTTTTTCTCCAAACTTAGATAATATTTCTTTAATAATATTTATATCTACATTTTCAAACCTTTCTTCTAAAGGAATTTCTTTTTTATTAAAATCATCTGATAATTTTTTATATCTTTCAACAAAATTAATTTCTTTTAATGCCTCTATTACTTTTGGTTCTAAACCCATTTTTATTCTCCTTTTATCTACTATTCTTCTGTAAATCTCAATGTTACATTATACTTTTTGGCTATATCTTCAAAATCTTTAATATTAGGTAAGTTCTCATTAGTTTTAGGTATTTCAAGAATATATTCTCCTTCTAGTTTTTTACCATCAAGCTTATCTTTATATTTATTACTACGAATTTCAGTTCCTACTTTATATTTTCCTCCTTTAGTAACTTCAAATTCTTTTAAATAACCCTCAAATGTTTCCATTTTAATTTTATCTAAATCAGTTGCCTTTCTAGAAATAATCTCCCATTTTTCAGTTCCATCACTTAATGTAACTTTATTATAAGAATCTAACCTATAACCATTTTTCAAATGTACTTCATAATAGTCATAAAGTTCCCTACTTTCCACAGTTTTATTATATTTATTACCCCTTGCTATTCTAGATTTTTCCATATAATATTCTCGTGCCTGTTTCCAATCCAACCTATCACGTGGAGTTTTGTTTTCTCTTTTTTTCCTTTTTAAATATTTTTGATAATTACTCTCTAATTCTTCACTTCTAAATTCTCCTGTATCTCTTAAG
>JAHALF010000063.1 GCA_018371275.1 Clostridiales bacterium | reverse complement strand
TATCAGACTTAAATAGTGTTGAGCAAATAGGAGATACAGACGCCATAAATGAGGCTATTGGAAAAGGTAAATTTGTACTTATAAATGATGATGACGGTGTAAGGATAGCTAGAGGAGTAAATTCTTTACAAAAAAATGATAAAGAGCATACCGAAGATATGAAATATATTACTATAGTTGAGGCTATGGATTTAATATATGAAGATATTATTAATACATTCAAGCAAGTATATCTTGGCAGGTTTAAAAACTCTTATGATAATCAAGTATTATTTATAAGTGCTATTAATTCTTATTTTAGGGACTTGGCAAGAGAGGAAATATTAGACCCTAATTATAACAATATCTCTTTTGTAGATATAGAAAAACAAAGAGAAACTTGGATAGAAAACGGTAAACTTGAGGCTACAAATTGGAGCGATATTCAAGTTAAAAACAATACATTTAGAACAAATGTATATTTACAAGCTAATGTTAAGTTTTTAAATGCTATGGAAGATTTATTATTTATAGTAAATATGTAGATATATAGAAAGGTAGAAATAAAATGAGTAGATTACGTTCACAAAATGTTATAGCAGGTACTTTTGGTGCTGTATGGGTAAATGATGAGGAATGGTTACACGTTACTAAGTTTGAGGCAAAAGTAACCGGTGAATATGAGGATGTCCTTATGGCTGGTAGACTAACTACAGGGAGAAAATATATGGGATGGACTGGTGAGGGTACTATTACAGTAAATAAAGTAAATAGTACAATAACAAAAATGCTTGGAGAAAACTTTAAAAAGGGCATTGTTCCAGAAATTAAAATAGTTGCTAGACTTGATGACCCTAATGCATATGGAGCAGAAAGAGTAGAAATATTAGATGTAACATTTAATGAGTTTATGTTACTTAACTTTGAAGTTAAGGCAAAAATGGAGGAAGAAGTTCCATTTAGCTTTGAAGACTATAACTTAATTGATACTATTTAGGGGGTATATTATGTCAAAATTAAAAAAATTAACACTTGAGAATTTATTAGATAGGAAAAGTAAACAAGATAAAATGGGGTTATCTACTATTGATGTGGATAGCCTTAATGCTAGTGTGCCAATAGTAAAA
>JAHALF010000024.1 GCA_018371275.1 Clostridiales bacterium | reverse complement strand
GTCATTTAATACCGCTTTAGCCTCTGGAGTTATCATAGTAAATCTTTGGCTAAGATAACGAAGTGCTGCACCAAGCTCACCATCTGGTCCTCCATATTGTTATAGGGTTTTTAAAAATACTCAAAATAGCTATTGCATTTATACTAATATTTTAATATACTATACTTGTATAAAAAATATAAAATAATATTAAGGAGAATATATATGGCTTTAGAAATAGAAAAATATTTAAAAGTTAGAAAAGCTCAAGCAGAAGGAGCAAGAACAATTGAAGAGTTAAAAACAATGTCTGATATAGTTATTGAAAATGATACTGAACTTGAAGAAGTAGAAACATTATTACAAAATGCTTGTAAATGTAAAAATGTATCAATAAGCACAATTGTAGATGCTGTTAAAAACGGTGCTGACACTTTTGAAAAAGTTAAAGAAACTACAAATGCTGGCGCTGGTTGTGGAAGATGCAAAGGTATAATATCAAATATTATAGAAAATAAAAGATAAAAACAAGGAATGTAGATAACTATTATTATTAGTTTAATCTATACAAGTATAACAGGTATTTTATTACTTACATTTTCCAATTTTATTGTAGGATTATTTACAAAGGATATAAATGTTATGAATGCTGGTGTATTAGCTATGAAAATTTTTTTCCATTCTATTTTTTACTCGCTATTTTACAATGTCTTGCTGGTACAGTAAGAGGAGTAGGCAAAACAATATCACCAATAGTAATACTTATTGTTTCTATGTGTCTATTTAGAATTATATGGTTACAGTCTATTTTTCCTTATTTTAATACTGTAGAAAGCATTTATATATTTTATCCTATTTCCTGGGGAATAGGCACAATTTTAATAATTATTTATACTTGGAAATCTAAATGGTTAGAATAAAAAATTACTTAAATTTTATATAAAGGAGCCAAAATGAGAAAAAATCAAAAAATTATTTTTATTATTTATCTTTTATTATTTTTGCTATTTGTCATACTTAAATTTGATGGAAGTTTTAATAATTTGATTAATACTTATAATAATATAATGAATAATAGAAATAATGGTATTGTAAATATTAACTTAATACCTTTTAGGACTATTAATTCTTATTTAAAAACTTTACCAAGTATTTTTTCAATATATAATCTCCTTGGAAATATTATTCCATTTATTCCATTAGGATATTTTGTATCATTATATTTTAATAAAAATAATATTTTTAAAATTACTTTTATTTTTATTTTTATCTTATTTTTTATAGAGTTTATTCAACTTATATTTTTAATAGGCTTTTTTGATATTGATGATATAATTTTAAATTTTATAGGATTAATTATAGGATATATTATAAAACGAAAATTTAATTAACATATAGGCTTTACAAATAATTTTATAAATTAAAAAGAGAGTAATGTACTCTCTTTTATTTAATAAAATATATTATTGTCCATAATAAGCATTTTTTCCATGTTTTCTATAATAGTGTTTATCTTGTAAAAAATAAGGTGCTCTTTCAACACTAGGCAAGATAATTTCAGTATTTAAAGCCATTTTAGCAACTTCTTCTAAAACTACTGCATTATGTACAGCCTCAAAGCTATCTTTACCCCAAGTAAAAGGACCATGATTTTTACATAAAACTGCTGGCATAGATATATAATCTTTATTTTTAAAATATTCAACAATCACTTTACCTGTATTTTTTTCATATGCTTCTTCTATTTCTTCTTTAGTAAGACCTCTAACACAAGGAATATCCCCATACATATAATCTGCGTGAGTTGTTCCATAGCAAGGTATATCTCTTCCAGCTTGAGCCCAGCTAGTAGCCCATTTTGAATGGGTATGAACAACTCCTCCTATATTTTCAAAAGCTTTATAAAGCTCTATATGAGTATATGTATCTGATGATGGTTTTAAATTACCTTCTATTTTGTTGCCATCTAAATCTACAACAACCATATCCTCTGGCTTAAGCTCACTATAAGAAACACCACTAGGTTTTATAACCACATAACCTGTTTTTCTATCTATTTCACTAACATTTCCCCAGGTAAAAGTAACAAGATTATATTTAGGCAATTCTAAATTTGCTTTATAAACTTTTTCCTTTAAATCTTCTAACATAATAACCACCTCTTATAAACTTATCTCATATAAAGATACTTCATTTATTTCTCTATTAGTAGATATTAAAAACTCTTTTCCATCTTGTTCAAATTTATAAACATTAGCTGAACCACAATTTTTATCTAAAAAATCATATTTAAAACATTTATTTTCTTTATCATATGTAAATAATATAAGATTTCTATCGGCCTCTCTATGACCTATTATAACAACTGGTTGTCCACTAACTGTTCCTCCAAATATAGAGTGAGAAAATTTTGAGTTATTTTCATACTGATAAACTTGTTCATATTTATTATTAATTTTTTTATAAATGATTATATCATCTCCGTGAAAATGTGAAATCATAAAAATTTCTTTTTCACCATCTCCATCTATATCAATATATACAGCATCTGACGCTGGAACGTCTAAAAGTTGTTCTATTTCCCAACCTTTACTTACATCTTCAGGTGGTGTAAACTTAAATACACCTTCATTAGAAGATATAATAGCTTTATTTATATTATCTTCAACTATTTTAGTATAACCGTGATTTTTTACCATATTGTCTTTTATAACATTTAGCTTTAATTGATTATTTTCATTAAACTCATCAAGGCTTGTAGGTAAAACACCAGCATATACTTTACCTGGTATAGACCAGTCATCTTTATGATTATGTCCTGATTTTAAAGTACAAGCTATTAAATAGTGTACTCCATTTCTTTCTAATATATCAAATCTATGGATATGTGGTAAATCCATAAGAGTTTTTATATCCCAATTATTTTCAGATATAGGAGTAGCCACAACTATTTTAGCCTCTTTAGAATCATTAGGAGAATAAAATTTATGGGTAGCTAAAAATTGACCATCTGTATTAGGAACTTGAACCATTGTCATAACTCCACCTGGCTCTTTCCATATAGTTTCTTCTTTATTTCCATAAGTGTCAAATAAGACACATTCATTAACTTTTTCAGCTGCAACTAATATATGATTTTTATTTTTATAAAAAAGTGGTGCTATAGAGTAACACTTTTCTAAATTATATATAACTTTTTTATTTACTTTCATAGGCTTTACCTCATTTTAACCAATATTTTTTAAAATATCATTCATCATATTATAAGCTTCTTTTACCTCTTGCTGCCATTTATCGTTTGTACACCATAATTCTGTAACATACTTTCTAACACCTAGATTAAATGTCAAATTTATTGCCTTTTCAAAATCAACGTGACCTGTTCCAAAAGGTATTTCTCTAAATTTGTTAGGTACAGTTTCTTTAAGGTGCATACCAACTATATGACCTTTCCCTGTCTCTAAATCTTTTAAAACATCTTTATTATAAAGTTTACTTGCATTAGTTATATTACCTATATCTGGATACACTTGTAAATATGGTGAATTAATCTTATTTACATAATCCATAGCCTTTTCTACTGTGTTCATAAACTCTGTTTCCATAGTTTCAAAAGCTAAAATAACACCAAATTTTGCTGCAATTTCTGTTGATTTCTTTAGATTTTCTTCAAATCTTTTTACAGTTTCAATAGAAGAATCTTCATAATATACATCATATCCTGCAATTTGTATAATTCTTATACCTAAATCGTTAGCTAATATTATAGCTTTTTCCATAATATCTAAACTTCTCTTTACTGTTTCCTTATTATTACTACCTAATGGATATTTTCTATGTCCGCTTAAACACATAGTGCGAATATATATATTATTATCCATCATTAAGTTTACTAAATTTTTACGTTCTTCTTTAGACATATTAAGTCTTGAAAGTTTTTCATCTGTTTCATCTATACTTATTTCTACAAAATCATACCCAACACTTTTAGCAAACTTTAATTTTTCTTCCCAATTAAGATTGTTAGGCATAGCTTTTTCATATAAGCCCAATTCAAATAATTTTTCCATAAATAACCCCCTAACTATGTAATAAAAAATTATTCATAGTTAATTTTAACAATATGTATTTTAGTTCCATTTTTTCTAAATAAATCTAAAATTTTTTCTGGAACTTTATCATCTGTAATTAAATTTTTTATATTTGAACTATTACAAGTTATAAAACTACTATTCTTACATATTTTAGTATAATCTGCTATAAAATATGTATCTAATGTTGTATGTTCTATCATTAATTTATTAATATTGACTTCATTGGCATTTGATGTTGTCATACCACATTCTAAAGATACACCACTACAACCGATAAAAGATTTTTTAGCATATATATTTTGTAACGTTTTTATAGCATAATCTCCTAATAAAATTTCTTTAGGATGTCTTATTTCACCACCGGTAATAATTACATTCATATTATTTTTTAGCTCTACATTTACAGCTTTAATATTGTTCGTTATAACTGTTACATTTTTTTTATCTATAAAATCTAAAATTTTAATAGATGTACTGCTAGAATTTATAAATATAGTATCACCATCATTAATAAGACTAGCTGCATATTTAGCTAGTTGCTGTTTACAAATTTCTCTTTCTGAAACACTATCTATAATAACATTTTCTTTTGCTTTAGCTCCGCCATAAAAACGTATTAACTTATTATTATCTTCTAAATATTGTAAATCCCGTCTTATAGTAATAGCTGAAACATTAAAAAATTCAGAAAGTTTTTCAACACTAGCTTTTTTATTTTCATTAATAAATTTTAAAATATTATTTCTTCTGTCATTTACATACTTTTTTTTATTTTTCATAAAATTTCCTTAATGTTTAACTTTAATGTAATTAAATTATCTACCTATATTTTAAAATACTAGGTAGATAATTTTAATAATTTATTAAATTAGAATTTATTAATTATATTATATTTTTTTCTTTCATTTTTTCTTCCATTTCCTGTGCTGACATTATGTTTCTAAGTCCAATTACTTTAGTCCCTTTTTTCTCAGCATCTGCAAACATACTAATAAAATTTTGAGCACAAAATACAATATCAAATTGAGAAGCTGCACTTTTACCTTCAGATAAAGCACAATGATGAATTTTTGATGGTTTTATATTAAGCTTTGTTAAAACCTTTTGAAGTGTCATTTTCATCATAAGGCTTGAACCAGCTCCATTTGCACAACATACTAAAAAACTCATATTATCTTTTAACATATAATCACATCCATTTCAAATTTATTTTTTAATCATTATTTTTTTGTTTTAAAGCTTTATAAGCTTCATAATCTTCAGTCATTTTAAAATAACCTTCTTTATCTAATCTATATTGTATTTGTGGTATTAATAATAATAATATTACTACTACCGGTATACCTATGTAACTTAAATATTTTAATATTACAGTTATTATTGGCCATATAACAGCCCAGTCCCACATACCTAAGTATCCACCATAAGCTGCCATTCCTACCCAACCAGCTATAAGGGCTGAGCCAAATACTTGACATAAACCAGATATAAATGGAAGAATTAAAGCTGCTTTTATTCCACCTTTTTGGTTTGCAAAAATAGCAATAGTTGAATTATCAAAAAATACAGGAACAAATCCGCATATTACTAACACTGGACTTTTTATAATAACTAAAACTGAAATAGCTATAATTTGACCTAAAAATCCTGCTAAAAATCCTAAAGGAACAGCATTTGCAGAACCAAATCCAAAAATAACTGCACAGTCAACCCCTGGCACAGAACCTGGCAATAATTTGTCCGCTATGCCCTGGAAAGATGCTGTAAGCTCTGTTACGAAGGTTCTTACGCCTAATTGTAAGATAGCTAAATATACGGCAAAATGTAAACATACTTGTATTACATAAAATAGCATACTAGCACCTTCTTTAAGAAATCCTTGTTCTATTAAGTAGTCTTTACCTAATATAACTAAAATAGCTCCAAAGAAAATTAACATAAGTATAGAAGTACAAACCATATTTTCATTAAATATAGACATAAATCCTGGAAGCTCTATATCATCTATTTTCTTAACTTTTTTACCTTTTTTATTACCAAAAAATCTTTCTGCAATCCACGTATTAATGGCTACACCAAAGTTTTGTTGATGAGCAAGACAAAAACCGGCTCCATCTGTAAGCTCTTGACAAGGCTTAATAGTTAAATTTGCACCAACTGCCCAATATGCACCTAATATAAATGCCATAACTATAATAAGGCTTATATCACTATTAGCTAAAAATGGACAAGCAAATAATATTAGCCAATATGCTGTTGCAGACTGTTGCACTTGCACATGTCCTGTTGTAAATAAGGCACGTAATTTTGTGTATTTGCTAAATCTTACAAGTAAAATATTAACTATAAAAGCTATAAAAAGAAGTATCATAGCATTACCAAAGCCTTTACCAAAGACTTCTTCAACACCTATTGTTACAGCATTTTGCCCAAAGTATGGGTCTATTACCATAGCGTCCATATTAAACCTATCTTTAAGCCCTACTAATATAGGTCTAAAGTTGTTTACAAGACCACTAGAACCTACTGATAATATAAAATATCCAACAATAGCTTTTATAACTCCTGCTAAAATATCATACCAAGGTTTTTTTAATAAAATATATCCAATAGCAACTATAAGACCTATCATAAAGGCAGGTTGTTGTAATATATTAGTTGCAAAATATTCCCAAATATTTATAAATATATCCATAAGGTTTGACTCCTTTCTTATTATAACATACAAAATATTAATCTAAATACTTTTCTTGTAATTTTAAAAGTTCTTCACCTGTTTCTATTTCAAGTAATTCATTTATTAGCTCTTCATTTTCAAATATTTTACTAAGGTTAACAATATTATCCATATGTTGATCTGGGTTACAAGAAGCTACTGTAAAAAATAATTTTGCATCTTTTTCAGGGTCATTTTCATCAAAACTGACTGCCTTGTCTAGTTTCATAAATGTTACTGCTGTATGATTTACACCTTCTGCGCTAATTTGTGAATGTGGCATAGCTACATTAGGTATTATAACAATATATGGACCATATTCTTCTACATTTTGTATTATACAATCAACATATTTTTCTGTAATTGTATTATCTAATAATAATGGCTCACAGCTCATACGTATTGCCTCTTGCCAATTTTTAGCCTCTTTAGCAAACTTATAATGTTTTTTTTCAAAAAATTCTCTTAACATAGTAACTCCTCCTATGTAGTAGTATAAGTATCTATGTTAAAACATAGATACTTATCAACTTAAATTTTTAATTATAAAATTATAAACAAGAACGGAATGGTATATTTTGAGGTGCCTCAAAACAATCTTCAAAGCCTCTTTGGTGATGATATGCTCTTTTATCTTTATCTAAAGGATACACATATTTACCACCAACTTCCCAGAAAAATGGGTGGAATTTATAATCAAGTCTGTCTTTTTTCATATCATATAATACTCTTATTTCATTTATATCTGCCATGAAATTTGTCCATACATCATAATGTATAGGTATTACAACTTTACATCTTAAAGCCTCTGCCATTCTTAATACATCCGAAGATGTCATTTTATCTTGCATACCAATAGGATTTTCCCCATAAGATCCAAAAGCTACATCTATATCATAATCTTTGCCATGTTTTGCAAAATATATAGAATAATGTGAATCCCCACTATGATATATATTTCCTCCAGGAGTTTTAATTACATAATTTACAGCCTTATCATCCATATCTGTTGGACAAATACCTGTTAGTTCTTCTCTATCTGGACCAGTAGAATCTGTTGTTACAAGACAAGTCCTATCAAAAGAATCTAATGCAATTATTTCTAAATCTTTTATTTTTATAGTATCTCCTGGTTTTACTATTATACATCTATCTTCAGGAACACCCCATTTTATCCAAGTTTCAACTGATTTTTTAGGACCAATAAATGGAACTGGTATTTCTTTTCCATTTTCATCTATTGTTTTCATACCAGATTGAATAACATGTGCTGCATATTCTAAACTCATATGGTCTTGATGATAGTGTGTTGCTAAAACAGCATCTACTTGTTTTATAGCAAACGGGTCTATTACAAAAGGTATTGCTCTTAAATTAGGTTGCATTTTTCTAGCACCACACATATTTGCCATTTGATGACCAACATTCATTAACCCATTGCCGTGTGTCCTTTTTCCATTTCCACACCATAAATCTATTGTAATGTTACAATCTTTAGGTGTTTTTATCCAAATGCCAGTACAGCCAAGCCACCACATTGCTACATTGCCCTCTTTAACTACTTCGCCTTCAATTTCTTCATTTAACCAAGTTCCCCACTCTGGAAAAGTGTTCATTATCCACTTTTCTCTAGTCATTTCGCTAATTTTACTCATTATAATAACCTCCTTAATATTTATTTTGTATATAGTTTTTATTTTATTTTTTATTATTATCTATCATTATATATAAAATATTATCATATATCATTATAAAATTCAACATATTTTTATGAGCGATTCAAATTTTTATGATTATTTTTTATATTTTCTTAAATTTGTACTTTAATAATCATATTTTTATGTTCTTTTTTATCATAAAACAATTGACTATTAGTTATAAAATAAAAAAGATAGCTTATGCTATCTTCTTTATAATTTAATTTATTAAAAAATCAATAATATTTAAGCCACTGTCCGAATCTTGTTTATATAATTCAGTATAGCCACATCTTTTACAACTAATAGTAGTAAATTTTTTATTTTGAATGTCAAAAATTTTTGCAAAATTGCCCCCAGTAGCTTGAAATTGGTCACTTTCAAAGTATGTATAACCACATTTTACACAAATATACTGCTTTTTTTCCATATAGTTTCTCCTTATTATTTTAATAAAATTTAAAATAACAAAAATTTTTATTTATAAGAATATTATAATCCCCCCTGTCTAACTACATTTATGTATTATTTATATTTTGTAATAATATAATATTATATCTTTTAAGTATAAAATTCAAGTACTTTTTACACTTAAGAAAATATATAATAACGATAAAATATTACTTATCTTCTATTATTTCTAAATCTAACCCATTTTTATTAGCATATATTTTAGCACAATTCATAAGCATTTTTTTTACTGCTTTATCCCATTTTCCTTGATATTCTTTATTTATAACCCCATCGGTATCTTTTATTAATATAGGAGTTATTATTCCATCTTCATTAGTTACATTTAAGTATGATTTACATTTTAAAGGTTCTCTTTTTTTAGACATAATTATTACCCCCTCCTTTAAAAACTTATTAAATTTATAACCTGTCCTATTACAAACACTATTGTAAATTTGTCTTCTTAAATTATGTATAATTATAAAATCTAAAATATATAATAAAATTAACTTAATCTTAACTTTTATAAAGGAGTTGATTTTATGAATATAGCTTGTGCATATATAAGAGTTAGTACAGATGACCAGATAGAATATAGTCTAGATGCACAGTTAAATGCAATAAAAAAATATGTAAAAGAAAATAACTTAATACTACCTAACGAATACATATTTGTAGATGACGGATATTCTGGCAGAAAAGCAGAAAAAAGACCTGCATTTATGAAAATGATATATACTGCAAAAAATAAGCCAACACCATTTAATATTATATTAGTACATAAATTTGATAGATTTGCCCGTAATAGAGAAGATAGTGTTGTATATAAATCATTACTAAAAAAAGAATGTAATATAAAAGTAATTAGTATAACAGAATCTTTAGAAGATGATAAATTTTCTATAATATTAGAAAGTATGCTTGAGGCTATGGCAGAATACTATTCTTTAAACTTAGCAGAAGAAGTAAAAAAAGGAATGTCTGAAAAAGCTAAACGAGGAGAATACCAAGCATATGCACCTTTAGGGTATAATAATGATAAAACTAACAAAACACTTGTAATTAATGAAAATGAGGCTAAAATTGTAAAATATATTTTTACTGAATTTTTAAATGATAAGCCTATCCAACAAATAACAAAAAATCTTAATGATTTAGGTTATAAAACAAAACGAGGAAATAAGTTTGAAAGACGCTCAATAGAATATATATTAAAAAATACCGTCTATATGGGATATACTACTTGGTGTGAAGATGGAAAAAGAAAAAGAGATTACAAAAAACCTGCTTATATAATTAAAGGTAACTATCCTCCTATTATAGATAAAGATACCTTCAAAAAAACTCAAATTAAGATACAAAATTTTAAAGAAAAATATAAACCAAAAGAAAGGCCTATTACAGAATTTAAACATTATCTTAGTGGTACAATAAAATGTGCCTATTGTGGTTCTAACTTATCTATGGGTGGTAAATATACACAATGTATAGGGTATAGTCATGGTAAATGTAAAATCTCTAGTGCTATCCCTATAAAAGAAATTGAAGAATTATTTTTAAAAGAAATTAGTAGTATATCATTTAAAGACTTAAATACATTAAATTTAAAATTAAAAAATGATAAAAATAAATATGAAAAAATAAAATTACTCAATTTGGAGCTTAATAAACTAAATGTTAAGCTTAATCGTGCAAAAACTGCATATTTAGATAGTATTGATACGTTAGAAGATTATAAAAAAAATAAAATATTAATTGAAAATCAAATAAAAAACATAAAAGATAAATTAAACTTAATTAATACACAAAATGAAATAAATTTAAATGAATTTAAAACTAATATAGAAAATCTTAAAAATCTTATTATAGATAAAAACTCCTCAAATCTTGATAAAATATTATATGTTAAAGCTTGTATTGAAAAAATAGTATTTAATAAAGTAGATAAAACACTTGAATTTTACTACTACTCTTATTAAACAATCAAAATTAATAATAAAACAACAAACGCACATTTAAGAAAAAGTAGAACGTAATGGTTTTATGATGACTTATTTATCCTATTATAATTAATTTAATTGACAGTCTAGGAAATAAGAAAATGGAAGTTGTAAAATATATATTAAATCAAATAATACTTTAATTATAACCACTGGAGAGTTAGCAGAAAAAAGTGGAGTATCAAAGCCAATGGTTATAGAAACATTAAAAATCTTATAATACGTAGGAATTATTAAAAGAAGAACAGGGGCTATATGATACATAGTGATTTAATACACTGTGGAAGTTCAGAAAAAGAGGCAGCACTATTAACTAGATTTGAATAATTTTAATATATTAAATATATATCAAATTATTAGTATATTAAATTATACAAATTTTTATAATAAAAATTGTAAAAAATTTATGAAATTAAATTTTTTTAAACTTTTATTATTTATATAAAATGGTAAATATGTTATATTTAATATAAATTTAAAAATATAAGAGGAGTAATTTTTATGAAAAAAAAATTAATGAAAATTATATCATTTATATTTGTATTAATTAGTGTTTTTACAACAGCAATATATGCAAGTGATAATAATTTAAAATTTAATGAAAGTGAATTATTAATTACATCTGAAAATAATATACAACCACGTTGGAGTTGGCCTGGTACTGCTTATTTGTCTAATGAATCATATTGTAATATAACAACTTACAATAATTTTTGGAAAGATAGTCCTAAAGTAACAAATGGGGCTTCAAATAAATATTCTATAACTGTTAGAGCTATTAATGAAAAAGGAGAAATAGTTTGTCCTGAACAAACTATTTTACCAGGAGAAACAGTAAAATTAAATAGAATAAATGCATTTGAGGGTAAAATAACTTTTCAAGGAAAAGCTACAGAAAAAGGAGATTATTATATTAGTTTAACTTAATAGTTTGGTACGTTGTTTATAAATTATGAAGTAAAGGAAAAAACTCGTTCGCTTATATCCATTTTTACCTGTAAAAATTTAAAAAAAGACTAGTTTATTTACTAGTCATTTTTTTATTCATATTTTTTGTTTGTCAGCTTAATTTCTTTCTTTTTTTATTTTTTTATATCCTAAACCCTTTTTTAATAGATAATAACATAGTAGGCTAACAATGTTGCATTTTGCCTTAGAAATTGCAACGAGATTAGCTTTTTTCTTATGTATATAATACCACAAAATACATACAACGTAAATAACTAAATGAAGAATAGACAAACCAGAAGATAAAAATAACAATAAAATACACTATGAAACATTAATTTTTTGTACTAGAATGGGTACTGAAAAAATGAAAATATATAAAAATAAGGCTAAAAATATAAATTTAAAAAATAAAAATACTATAAATATAATACAATAAAAGATTTATTTTATTGTATTATATTTTTATACCCTATAGCCATATAGTCCTCCATATTGAGTTAAAATTAATTTAGCAAGTTGAGGGTTTTTATTTTTAATCTTTACAGGAAACTCTAATTTTTTTTCATATATCCACATATTAG
>JAHALF010000002.1 GCA_018371275.1 Clostridiales bacterium | reverse complement strand
CAGATTTACCGCCTTATCAAAAAGATAACAATATGTCTAATAACGAAGGTGTTGTAACAAGTAATAATGATACTTGGAATGGTAATGACTTAATAGGTATAGATGCTGCTAGGAGTATAGCTATAGAAACAGTAGATGGTGGTGAAATTATAAAAGAAGAGAAAGATATATATGATTTAGATGATGAGCCTACATATGATTTTAAAATAAAAAATGGAACTAAAGTTTATGAGGTAGAAATATATGCCTTAACAGGTAAAGTAAAACATTTTGAATTAGATTAAAAAATTTAAAACTTAAAAAACTTTTTTACGTTTAAATAATTATAATATTAAAATAAATAATTTTAGGAGGAAATAAGTATGAAAAAATTTATAAGTGGTTTATTAATTGGTGGTATGGTTATGACATCTGCAACAGCTTTTGCAGCTAATGTTGTTAATATGAAGGCTACGTATTCTGTTAAAAGCCTTGTTGTAAATGGAGTTGATACGGGAAAGGGCAATACAGCCTTTGTAAGTAATGGAACAACATATGTTCCTTTAAGAACTATAAGCGATGCTTTAGGAAATGAAATTTCTTGGGATTCTAGCACGAAAACAATTTATATTAATTCTAATGATGCATCAACTAATAGTGGAGAGCCAACAGATTTGCCAAATGCCCAAACATTACCTAATTTACCAAACAGTCAAACATTGCCTAATAATGGTAATAGTTGGAATGGTAAAAATTTAGTTGGTGTTGAAACAGCTAAAAGTGCTGCTATAAAAGCAGCTGGTGGTGGAAGTGTTATATGGCAAGAAGAAGATATTTATGATCGTGATGATGTTCCAACATATGATTTTAAAATAAAAAATGGTAATAGAATATATGAAGTAGAAGTTAATGCTTTAACAGGAAAAGTTAAAGACTTTGATATTGATTAATAGTTAATATAAATTATATAGATAAAAAATAAAATCAAGTAGAAAATATTTTTTGCTTGATTTTATTTTTTTTAGTTGTATAATTGTTATATATCTAACAATGACATAATAATATTTATAGAGGTGATTTTGTGAAGAATATTTTTAAAATTACATATAGAGATTTTAAGAAAATTATAAAAAATCCAATAGCGTTAGCAGTTATATTAGGAGCTTGTTTTATACCAGCTTTATATGCGTGGTTTAACATAGCTGCTAGTTGGGACCCATATGGGAGTACTAATGGATTAAAAGTTGCTGTTACTAATAATGATGTGGGAACACAAATATTTGATATAGATATAAATTTGGGAGATAAAATAATAGAAGAGCTAGAGGCTAATAATGATATAGGATGGATATTTGTAGATAAGGATAGAGCTATAGAAGGGGTTAAAAGTGGAGAATATTATGCTGGTGTTATTATACCGGAAAATTTTAGCGAAAATTTTTCCAGTATTTTAACAGACAATATAAAAACTCCTACATTTGAATATTATGTTAATCAAAAGAAAAATGCTATAGCACCTAAAATAACAGATAAAGGAGTGTCTGTTGTGCAGCAACAAATAAATGAAGCTTTTTTAGATACAGCTAGTAAAGGATTAGAAGGTGCATTAAAGGTTGCTTATAGCAAAATAGATGAAGAAGAACAAACAGCAGCAGATAAGATGATAAGCACTTTAAATGAAGTATCATCATCTTTAGAACAATATAAAAATTTATCCAAAAGTTTTGATGAAGGCTTAAATTCTACTAAAAGTCTTATAGATACAACTAAGTTAATATTACCAGCAGGAAAATCTATTGCACAAAATGGTGAAGATATATCAAATGATATAAATGGATTGATACATTCTTCTAGTCAAATATTTAATAGCATTACAGACACTTCAGAAAACTTTTTATTAAGTTCAGAAGCTTTAGCTAATGATATGCTTGCTACTTGGAAAGATATATCTAATATAAATGAGGAAAATATAGATATAATTAAGACACAGATAGATTTTATTAATAAGCGAGCAAATAAAATTATAACTATTAATAATAATGTCATTAAAATATTAAATAGTATAAATGATAAATTACCTATAAGATTAAAAGGAATAGACGATTTTGTTAGTAGAGTTAAAAATATTAATAGTGGGTTAAACAACATTATATCAACTGGTGAAAATATAGAAAGTATAATAGATAGTGGTAATAATATATCAGATAGCTTAAGAAATAGTATGGAAAGTCAGTTAAATCAAGTAAAGTCAGATATATCTAATACAAAGGATTTATATAGAGCTAATATAAAGCCTAGTATAGATTATGAGGCAGAAAAAATGTATAAAACACTTGTAGATTTTAACATACTATCTAAAAATACAATGGGAACAATAGCTCAAATGGATAAAATATTAGATGGTATTTATGATACAATAGAAGCTAGTCAAAAGGCTATACAAAGCACTAGCAATGCTATACAAGGTAGCCAAGATGATATTAAAAACTTACAGAAAAAAATTCAAAAAGTTAAAGCAGATGAAAAGTTAGAAAATCTTGCCACTATATTAAAAAATGACCCAAGTGTTGTAGGAAAATTTGTCTCTGCCCCTGTTCAAATAGAACAAATTTCTTTATATGAAATATCAAACTATGGCTCAGCTATGACACCTTTTTATACTATATTATCATTTTGGGTAGGTGGTGTACTGTTAGTATCTTTATTAAAAACTAGAGTTTATGAAGATGATAATATAAAAGATATAAAGCCTTATGAAGCTTATATAGGAAGATATTTTCTATTTATGATGATAGGTATTATACAAGCTATTGTAGTTTGTTTAGGTGATTTATTTATATTAAAAATACAATGTTTAAACCCTATATTATTTATTTTAGCTGGTGTTGTAGCTAGTATAGTGTTTATTAACATAATATATACTTTAGTTGTATCTTTTGGAGATGTTGGTAAGGCTATATGTGTATTTTTGCTTGTTATACAAGTTGCTGGAGCAGGGGGAACATTTCCTGTTGAAGTTACACCAGAGTTTTTTCAAAAAATAAATCCTTATATACCTTTTACTTATGGTATAAATGCTATGAGAGAAACTATTGCTGGTATATATGAAAATGCCTATAAAACAGATATTATAAAATTGATTAGTTTTTTACCATTTTCTTTATTGTTAGGACTTTTCTTAAGAAAACCTCTTATTAAAATAAATGAATTTTTTGAAGAAAAATTAGAAGAAACTCATCTTATGTAATGTAATATAGAAAGAGTCAAATTTATTTTTATTACCAACAGAGCTATTTGTATAAAAAATTTATAAAAAAAGTAAAAAAATACTTGCAAATGTATTTAGTATATGCTATAATACTTTATGTTGTGACATTAAGAGCGATGAGATAGAAGGTTGTTACCTTATAGGTAAGTTTTTCTATGGAGCGATGTCCAGTTCAAGAAACCGGGCGACAAGTCACTGTGTATATCGAATATTTGTAAGTATTTATTTTTATAAATACTTATCAATAGGCATATTATGTCTATTGTATTGATGTGTACAGTCACCGCTTGTCGTACTAGAAACTAAAAGTGCGAAAAGGAGGGGACTTTTTTTATGGCTAATCAAAAGCTTAGAATCAGTCTTAAAGCTTATGACCATAAGTTAATCGACCAATCTGCTGTGCAAATTATTGAAACTGCTAAAAAAACAGGGGCTCAAGTGAGTGGACCTATTCCACTTCCTACTAAAAAGGAAGTTGTTACTATTCTTAGAGCAGTTCATAAGTACAAAGATTCTAGAGAACAATTTGAGCTTAGAACTCATAAAAGATTGATTGATATTTTAATGCCAACTCAAAAAACTATGGATAGCTTAAGCCGTCTTGATTTACCAGCTGGTGTTGACATTACTTTAAAAATGTTATAATTTTTAGTAATAAATATCAATAAATGGTTATAAAGTAAGTAAATAGTAATTACAAATATTTTTAATGTAATTAATCCAATTTGGTTTATATAAGTTCGCCTTATATTTGCCTAGAATGATTGCTCAAAATATTTAAGTGGGTAATCCGCTGTAGACTACGGAGGTGCAATTTAATTATGAAAAAAAGCATTATTGCTAAAAAAATAGGTATGACACAAATTTTTGCTGAAAATGGTATTCTTATTCCAGTTACTGTTTTAGAAGCTGGTCCTTGTGTTGTTACTCAAAAGAAAACAATTGAAAATGACGGATATGAAGCTATTCAAGTAGGCTTTGGTGAAGTTAAAGAGAAAAAAGTGAATAAACCTTTAAAAGGACACTTTGATAAAGCAGGTGTTTCTGCTACAAAATTATTAAAAGAATTTAAACTTGAAAATGCAAGCGAATATGAACTTGGTGCTTTAATTAAAGCAGATATATTTGCTGTTGGTGATAAAATTGATGTTAGTGGTGTATCTAAAGGAAAAGGATTCCAAGGTGCTATCAAAAGACATAATCAACATAGAGGACCTATGGCTCACGGTTCTAAATATCATAGAGGTGTTGGTTCTTTATCTTCTGCAACTACTCCTGGTAAAGTTAAAAAAGGTAAAAAAATGCCTGGTCATATGGGTGCAGAAAATGTTACTATTCAAAACCTTGAGGTTGTTAGAGTAGATGCTGAAAAGAATTTACTTCTTGTTAAAGGTGCTGTTCCTGGCAACAAAGGTTCAATTCTTGTTATTAAAGAAAGCGTAAAGGCTTAATTAATCTTTACGAAAGGAGGAAACCCTAAATGGCAATAACTGTAAAAGTTTTAAATATGAGCGGAAGCGAAGTAGGCTCTGTTGAATTAAATGAAAATATATTTGGAGTTGAAGTAAATGAACACGTTATGCATCAAGCAGTTGTTCAATACTTAGCTAATCAAAGACAAGGTACTAAAAGTGCTAAAACACGTGCTGAAGTTCGTGGTGGTGGTAGAAAACCTTGGAGACAAAAAGGTACTGGTCGTGCTAGACAAGGTTCTATTCGTTCTCCTCAATGGACTGGTGGTGGCGTTGTGTTCGCTCCAAAACCAAGAGATTTCTCTTTTAAATTAAATAAAAAAGTTAAAAGATTAGCTCTTAAATCTGCTCTTACTACTAAAGTAAACAATGAAAAATTTGTTGTTGTAGATGAGCTTAAATTAAATGAAATCAAAACTAAAGAAATGAAAAAAGTTCTCGATAGTTTAAATGTAAATAAAGGTTTAGTTGTTTTAGAAGAAAATAATAAAAATGTATTATTATCTACTAGAAATATACCTAATGTAAAAACTGCTGGTGTTAATACAATTAATGTATATGACATCTTAAAATATGAAAGCTTTGTTGTAACAAAAGAAGCTTTAGCTAAAATTGAGGAGGTGTACAAATAATGGCTGATATTAAATACTATGACGTTATTTTAAAACCTGTTGTTACTGAAAAAAGTATGGGGCTTATGGCTGATAGAAAATATGCTTTTTATGTACACCCTGAAGCTACTAAAATTCAAATCAAACAAGCAGTAGAAAAAATGTTTGATGGTGTTAAAGTAGACTCAGTTAATACTATGAATTTAACAGGTAAAACTAAAAGACGTGGTTATACTGTTGGTAAAACTAACAATAGAAAAAAAGCAATTGTTACATTAAAAGAAGATAGCAAAGATATTGAAATCTTCCAAGGAATGTAGTATAATTAATTAATGTTTATAAATTGATGAAACACACGGAAACGTTGTAAGGAAAATCGAAAGGAGTGTAATTAATGGGTATTAAGAGATTTAAACCTTATACACCTTCAAGAAGACAGATGACTGTTTCTGACTTCTCAGAAATTACTAAAAAAACTCCTGAAAAAAGCTTAGTTGTTCACATTAAAAAAACTTCTGGGCGTAATAATCAGGGTAAAATAACTGTTCGTCATCACGGTGGTGGACATAAGAAAAAATATAGAATTATTGATTTTAAAAGAAATAAAGATGGTATTAATGCTAAAGTTGTTGCTATCGAATATGATCCAAATAGAACATCTAATATTGCTTTAATTAGCTATGCAGATGGTGTTAAATCTTATATCATTGCACCTAATGGATTAAAAGTTGGAGATATTTTATCTAATGGTCCAGATGCAGAAATTAGAGTAGGTAATGCATTACCTATGAGGAATATTCCTGTTGGTTCTGAGATTCACAATATTGAAATGAAACCAGGTGCTGGTGGACAATTAGTTCGTGCTGCTGGTAATGTTGCTCAATTAATGGCTAAAGAAGGTAAATATGCAACGGTTAGACTTCCTTCCGGCGAGATGAGATTATTACCTATTGATTGTAGAGCTACAATAGGTCAAGTTGGTAATATTGACCACGAGCTTATCAATATTGGTAAAGCTGGTAAAAAACGTCATATGGGTATTCGCCCTACTGTTCGTGGTTCTGTTATGAACCCTAATGATCACCCTCACGGTGGTGGTGAAGGTAGAGCACCTATTGGGAGACCATCTCCTTGTACTCCTTGGGGTAAACCAGCTCTTGGATACAAAACTAGAAAGAAACATAAAGCAAGTAATAAATATATTATCCGTGGTAGAAATAAATAAAAGGAGGGCGTTTAAATGGCTAGATCGCTTAAAAAAGGACCATTTTGTGATGCACACCTTCTTAAAAAGGTAGATGCTCAAAATGCTGCTAACACAAAAAATGTTATAAAAACTTGGTCTCGTCGTTCTACTATCTTCCCAGAAATGATTGGGCACACTATTGCTGTTCACGATGGTAGAAAACATGTGCCTGTATACATTACTGAAGATATGGTTGGACACAAATTAGGAGAGTTCGCTTTAACTAGAACTTATAGAGGACACGGAAAAGACGCAGAGAAAAAATCAAGAGTACGTTAATCGGCTTTGGAAGGAGGTTAATTTTAATGTCTGAACAGATTAAAAGCAGAAGTAAGTTTAAAAGAAAAGTTAGAAATGCAGCTACTAGAGAGTTTAAAAGACAAAGAGCTGAGGCTCATCACAATTTTGCTAGAATTTCTAACACTAAAGCTAGAATAGTTTTAGACCAAATTAAAGGTAAAAATGCTTCAGAAGCTTTAGCAATTCTTGCTTACTCACCAAGATATGCTGCTGAAATTATAGAAAAAGTTTTAAAATCTGCTATGGCTAATGCAGAACATAACTTAGGATTTGATGTTGATAAATTATATGTTGATGAGGTAGTTGCTAATCAAGGACCAACTCTTAAAAGAATTCGTCCTAGAGCTCAAGGTAGAGCTTACAGAATTAACAAACGTACTGCGCACATTTCAATATATCTTAAAGAAAGATAAGGAGGTTCACGATGGGTCAAAAAGTAAATCCACACGGTTTAAGAGTGGGTGTTATCAAAGAGTGGGATTCAGTATGGTATGCTGATAAACACAATTATGCTGACTACTTGGTTGAAGATAACGCACTTAGAACTTGTATTAAAAATAAATTAAAAGACTCTAGCGTTTCTAAAATTCAAATAGAGAGAGTTAATGGAGCTAACGATAATGCTAAAGTAAAAATTACTATTCATACAGCTAAGCCTGGTAATGTTATCGGAAGAAAAGGTGAAGCTATCCAAGCATTAAGTAATGAACTTCAAAAAATGACTTCTCAAAAAGTTTTAATTAATATAGAAGAAATTAAAAAACCTGAGCTTGATTCTCAATTAGTAGCTGAAGATATTGCACGTCAATTAGAGAACCGTGTAACATTTAGAAGAGCTATGAAACAAGCTATGACAAGAACAATGAGATTAGGTGCTAAAGGTATTAAAACTGCTTGTTCTGGACGTTTAGGCGGTGCTGAAATGGCTCGTACTGAACATTATCACGAAGGAACTATTCCTCTTCAAACTTTAAGAGCAGATATTGATTATGGATTTGCAGAAGCTGATACTACTTATGGTAAAATTGGTGTTAAAGTTTGGATATACAAAGGAGAGGTTCTTCCTCAAAGAGCTACTAAGGAAGGGAGTGAAGAGTAATGTTAATGCCTAAAAGAGTTAAAAGACGTAAACAGTTTAGAGGACGTTTAAAAGGTAAAGCTACTCGTGGTAATAAGATTACTTATGGTGAGTTTGGTATACAAGCTTGTGAACCAAGCTGGATTACTTCTAATCAAATAGAAGCTGCCCGTATCGCTATGACTAGATACATCAAACGTGGTGGTAAAGTTTGGATAAAAATTTTCCCAGACAAACCTATTACTGAAAAACCTGCTGAAACAAGGATGGGTTCTGGTAAAGGTTCACCTGAATATTGGGTAGCTGTTGTTAAACCAGGTAGAATTATGTTTGAAATAGCTGGAGTAAATGAAGAAGTTGCTCGTGAAGCTCTTCGTCTTGCTATTCACAAATTACCTATTAAATGTAAAATTGTGTCACGTGCTGACCAAGAAATGGAAGGTGATAACAGTGAAAACTAAGGATTATTTATTAGAGCTTAAAAATAAATCTGCTGATGAGTTAAACGGTGAATTAGTATCTGCTAAAAAAGAATTATTTAATTTAAGATTTCAAAACGCTACAAATCAATTAAATAATACTGCTAGAATAAGAGAAGTTCGTAGAAATATTGCTCGTATTCAAACTGTAATCACTCAAAAGCAAAAAGGTATGTAATTAGTATAATGGAAGGAGGTAACCTTAGTGGAAAGAAATCTTCGTAAAACAAGAATTGGTAAAGTTGTAAGCGACAAAATGGACAAAACTATCGTTGTTGCTGTAGAAAACAATGTTAGACACCCATTATACAAAAAAATTGTGAAGACTACTTATAAGTTAAAAGCTCACGATGAAAATAATGAATGTAAAATTGGTGACCGTGTTAAAGTTATGGAAACAAGACCTTTATCTAAAGATAAAAGATGGAGACTTGTTAATATTGTAGAAAAAGCTAAATAGTTCCTGTATGAAAGGAGGTAACTACATTGATACAACAAGAATCAAGATTAGTTGTTGCCGATAACTCAGGTGCTAAAGAGTTATTATGTATCAGAGTATTAGGTGGTTCAACTAGAAGATATGCAAATATAGGTGACATTATTGTTGCTACTGTTAAAGATGCAACACCTGGTGGCGTTGTTAAAAAAGGTGACGTTGTTAAGGCTGTTGTTGTTAGAACTGTTAAAGGTGCTTCAAGACCAGATGGTTCTTATATTAAATTTGATGAAAACGCTGCTGTTATCATCAAAGATGACAAAAACCCAAGAGGTACTCGTATATTTGGACCAGTTGCTAGAGAGCTTAGAGAAAAACAATTTATGAAAATCTTATCTCTTGCACCTGAAGTATTATAAGGAGGTGTAACTGTGAAGATTAAAAGAGGCGACAAGGTAGTTGTTATTGCTGGTAAAGATAAAGATAAAGAAGGTAAAGTTCTTCTTGTAGATAGAAAAAATAACAAAGTTGTAGTTGAAGGTGTTAATCAAATTAAAAAACATCAAAAACCAAATGCTATCAATCATTCAGGTGGTATTATTACTAAAGAAGCTCCTATTGATGCTTCTAATGTAATGTATTTACACAATGGTAAAGCTAGCAGACTTGGCTACAAAGTTGAAGAAGTAAATGGTAAAAGAGTTAAAAAGAGAATAATCAAAAAAACTGGAGAAGTTATTGATTAAGAAAGGAGGTACATTTTACTGTGAACGTTTTAAGAGAATACTATGAAAATGAAATCGTTGATGCTATGATGAAAAAATTTTCATACAAAAATAAAATGGAAGTTCCAAAAATTGAAAAAATAGTTATCAATATGGGTCTTGGTGAGGCAAAAGAAAATGCTAAAGCTATTGAAAGCGCTGCTGGTGATTTAGCTATTATTGCAGGTCAAAAACCAATTATTACTAAAGCTAAAAAATCTATTGCAGCATTTAAACTTCGTGCAGGTATGCCTATTGGTTGTAAAGTTACACTTAGAGGCGAGAAAATGTACAGCTTTGCTAATAGATTAATAAATTTAGCTTTACCTCGTGTTCGTGACTTCCGTGGTGTTAGTGCCAACTCATTTGATGGTAGAGGTAACTATACTTTAGGTGTTAAAGAACAACTTATGTTCCCTGAAATTAGATATGATAAAATTGATAAAATTAGAGGTATGGATATCGTTTTTGTTACTACTGCTAAAACAGATGAAGAAGCTAGAGAATTATTAAGATTATTCGGTATGCCGTTTAAAAAATAAGGGAGGAGCAAGGATATGGCTAAAAAATCTATGGTCGTGAAGCAACAAAGAAAACCAAAACATTCAACACAAGCTTATACTCGTTGTAGAATTTGCGGTAGACCACATGGTTATTTAAGAAAATTTGGTATATGTCGTATTTGTTTCCGTGAATTAGCCTATAAAGGTCAAATCCCGGGAGTAAAAAAAGCTAGTTGGTAATTTTTGGAAAGGAGGATTTTACAATGTCAATGAGCGATCCTATTGCAGATATGCTTACAAGAATTAGAAATGCAAATACTGCAAAACATAATACAGTTGATGTACCTTCTTCTAAAATGAAAGAAGCTATTGCTAATATTTTAGTAAATGAAGGTTATGTACAAGGTTTTGAATTAATCGAAGATGGCGTGAAAAAGACTATGCGTATCACGTTAAAATATGGAAAAGATAAAAACGAAAAGGTTATTTCTGGTATAAAAAGAATTTCTAAGCCTGGTCTTAGAGTTTATGCTAACAGAGAAGAGCTTCCTAGAGTTTTAGGTGGTCTTGGTACTGCTATTATCTCTACTAACAAAGGTATTGTTACAGATAAAGAAGCTAGAAAACTTGGTGTTGGCGGAGAAATTATCGCTTTTGTTTGGTAATTAAAAAAACAGGAGGTGCAATAAATGTCACGTATAGGTAGATTACCTATTGCTATCCCAGCTGGTGTTGAAGTTAAGCTTGAGGAAGGCAATGTTATCACTGTTAAAGGTGCTAAAGGTACTTTAACTCGTAAATTAGTTGACGATTTAACTATCACAGTTGAAAACAACGAAGTAGTTGTTACTAGACCTAGTGATTTAAAAAGATATAAATCTTTACATGGTCTTACTAGAACACTTATTTTCAATATGGTTGTAGGTGTTACAGAAGGCTACACTAAAGAACTTGAAATAAACGGGGTTGGTTACAGAGCTGCTAAATCTGGAAACAAATTAAACCTTACATTAGGTTATTCTCACCCTGTTGAAATGGTTGATCCAGAAGGTGTTACTACTACTGTAGAAGGAAGTAACAAAATTATTGTTTCTGGTATTGATAAAGAAAAAGTTGGACAGTTTGCTGCAGAAATCAGATCTAAACGTCCACCAGAACCTTACAAAGGTAAAGGGATTAAATATACTACTGAACACATTAGACGTAAAGTTGGTAAAACAGGTAAGAAATAATAAAGGGGTGAGGACACTATGATAAGAAAGCCATCACGTGCTGAAGCTAGAGAAAAACGTCACTTAAGAATCCGTAATAAAGTAAGTGGTACAGCACAAAAACCTAGATTGGCAGTATTTAGAAGTAATAAACACATCTATGCACAAATCATAGATGATACAGTAGGCAATACAATAGTTTCTGCATCTACTATGGAGGCGGACATTAAAGGTAAGCTTTCTAAAACATCTGATGTTGAGGCAGCTAAAGTAGTTGGTGCTGAAGTTGCTAAAAAAGCTATCGCTAAAGGTATTAATACAGTAGTATTTGACCGTGGCGGTTATATATATCAAGGCAAAGTTATGGCTTTAGCTGAAGCGGCTAGAGAAGCTGGCTTACAATTTTAGTAAGGAGGGAAAATCTTGAGAAACAAAATTAATGCGAGTGCGCTTGATTTAAAAGATAAGGTTGTTACTATTAAACGTGTTACTAAGGTTGTTAAAGGTGGTCGTACTTTCCGTTTTGCAGCATTAGTAGTAGTTGGTGATGAAAACGGACACGTTGGCGTTGGTCTTGGTAAAGCTATGGAAATACCTGATGCTATCAGAAAAGGCAAAGAAGATGCTATGAAAAACCTTATTTATGTTGAGCGTAATAGAGATGATAGTATTTATCATGAAATGATAGGTAAATTTGGAAGTGCAACTGTATTATTAAAACCAGCTCCAGAAGGTACTGGTGTAATCGCTGGTGGTCCTGCTCGTGCTGTGTTAGAGCTTGCAGGAATTAGAAATATTAGAACAAAATCTTTAGGTTCTAATAATAAGAAAAACGTTGTTAATGCAACTATTGAAGGGTTAAATCAAGTTACTACTCCTGAGCGTGTTGCTAGACTTCGTGGTAAAACAGTTGAAGAAATTTTAGGTTAAGGAGGGCATATAAATGAGTTTAAAAATTACTTTAGTTAAATCTACAATTGGTGCTATCCCTAAACATAAAAAAACTGTTGAAGCTTTAGGACTTAGAAAAACTAATAGCTCTGTTGTTAAAGAAGATAATGCAGCTATTAGAGGTATGATTCAACAAGTTAAACATTTAGTTAAAGTTGAAGAAATCTAGTAGAAGGAGGTGTCCCTTAAATGAATTTAAATGAATTAAAACCAGCTGAAGGTTCAAAAGGTAAAGTATTTCGTAGAGGTAGAGGACACGGTTCTGGTAATGGTAAAACTGCAGGTAGAGGACATAAAGGTCAAAATGCACGTTCTGGTGGCGGTGTAAGACCAGGATTTGAAGGTGGTCAAATGCCTCTTTACAGAAGAATACCTAAAAGAGGATTCCATTGTAGAAACCATAAAGAAATCGTTGCTATTAACGTAAACCTTTTAAACGTTTTTGAAGATGGGGCTACTATTGATATAGATGCTCTTAAATCAAAAGGTTTAGTAAGTAACCCTAGAGATGGTGTTAAAATTCTTGGTAATGGAGAATTAAATATTAAAAACATTACTGTAAAAGTAAATTTATTTAGCAAAACAGCTATTGAAAAAATTGAAGCAGCAGGCGGAAAAGCTGAGGTGATCTAATGTTTTCAACCTTTAGAAATGCCTGGAAAGTGCCAGATTTGCGTAAAAGAATAATTTTTATGATTCTTATGATTTTAGTTATAAGAATAGGTACTAAAATTACAGTTCCGGGTATTAATATTGCAGACTTAAGCACAAATCTTAATAATACATTATATAGTATTATTACTGGGGGTGCTTTTGGAACAATTTTTGCTTTAGGTATAGGACCATATATTACTTCATCTATTATTATGCAACTTTTGACAGTTGCTATACCTAAACTTGAACAGCTTAATAAGGAAGGCGAGCAAGGTAGGAAGGTAATTAATAAATATACTCGTATATTAGCTGTTGTATTAGCTTTTATGCAAGCTATAGGGCAAATATTATCTTTAAAAGGTGCTTTTGTTTATCAAAATGCTTGGGTATATTTTGTAGCAGCATTATCTATGGTAGCAGGTACAATATTTGTTATGTGGCTTGGTGAAAGATTAACAGAAAAAGGTATTGGTAATGGTACATCTTTTATTATCTTTGCCAATATTTTAGCTAGCTTACCAAATACTATTAGAAATATTTATGTGGATACAGTAGGTGGTGGAGCATCAGCATATATAAAAGCTGCTATAATTGTTATTTTATTTATTCTTCTTATAGCTTTTGTTATTCTTGTTCAAGATGGGGAAAGAAGAATTCCAGTACAATATTCTAAAAAAATGGTTGGAAGAAAAATGTATGGTGGACAATCTACTTTTATACCTATTAAGGTTAATATTGCAGGTGTTATGTCTATCATATTTGCAATATCTATATTGCAGTTTCCTCAAACTATTGCACAGCTTTGGCAAACACCACCAAACTGGTTACAAGAAGTTGTACGTATTTTAAATATAACTAACCCTATAGGTGCTATATTATATATTATATTAATTTTTTGTTTTACATCTTTCTATACATCATTTTCTTTTAACCCTATTGAGGTTGCAGAAAATATGAAGAAAAATGGTGGATTTATACCGGGTATTAGACCAGGAAAGCCTACTTCTGATTTTATACAAAATGTTGTAAACAAAATCTCTTTAATAGGTGCTTGTTTTTATGCTTTTATAGCTATAGTTCCAGTTTTATTTGAGTGGATATTCAAGATAAATGTTGGATTTGGGGGAACAACGCTTCTTATTGTAACAGGAGTTGCATTAGAGATTGTTAAACAGCTTGATTCTCAGCTTTTAATGAGAAATTATAAAGGATTTTTAGGTTAATAATTTGGTAATTTGAGGGAGTGCTTAGCACTTTCTCCATATTAACCAAATATACAAACGTTATTTTGAAAGAAGGGTAAATATGAAACTTGTACTTATAGGAAGCCCTGGTGCTGGTAAAGGCACTCAGGCCAAAGTTTTATCAAAGCATTTTGGTATTGCACACATTTCTACTGGTGATTTATTAAGAGAAGAAACTAGTCTTAAAACTGAAATTGGTTTAAAGATTATTGATATAATGAATGCTGGAAAGCTTGTTTCTGATGAAATTGTAGAGACACTTCTTTCTAACAGAATCAAAAAAGATGACTGTAAAAATGGATTTATATTAGATGGGTATCCTCGTAATGTAGAACAAGCTGAAGGTTTATCAGCCGTTGTTGGAAATATTGATAAGGTTGTTTTAATAAGTGTTGATGATAATCTTATTATAGAACGTATGGTTGGTAGACGTGGTTGTCCTAAATGTGGTCAAATGTATCATATTAAGTATAATCCACCTAAAGAAGATGGCGTTTGTAGTGAATGTGGATCTGAGCTTGTTCAACGTAAAGATGATAATGAAGAAACTGTTAAAAATAGGCTTTCTGTTTATCATACATCTACATCACCTATAATTGATTATTATAAAAATAAAGGACTCCTTTTAGAGATAAGCGGTGTTGGTAACATTGATGATATAAGTAAGCAATTAATAGATGCTTTAGAAGGGGCTAAATAATGTCTATTACAATAAAAAATGATAAGCATATAGAGTTTATGAGAGAAGCAGGCAAAATAAATGCACAAGTTTTAGAGCTTATGTCTACTTGTATTAAGCCTGGTATTTCTACAAAAGAGCTTGATAAAATAGCTTTTGATTTTATTAAATCTAAAGATGCAATACCTTCTTTTAAAGGGTATGGTGGTTTTCCTGCTACTATATGTGCATCAGTTAATAATCAATTAATACATGGTATACCTTCAGATATTATTCTTAAAGAAGGTGATATTGTTAGTATAGATGTGGGGACTTATAAAAATGGCTTTCACGCAGACGCAGCTAGAACTTTTGCTGTTGGTAATACATCAGATGAAGCTAAAAGGCTTATAGATGTTACTAGAGAGTGCTTTTTTGAAGGAATAAAATTTGCAAAAGTTGGATATTATTTATATGATATATCTGCTGCAATACAAAAGTATATTGAAGATAATGGTTTTTCAGTAGTTAGAGATTATGTAGGGCACGGAATAGGTAAAAACTTACACGAAGACCCTCAAATACCTAATTTTAGACCTCTTAATAAAAAAGGCCCTAAATTAATAAAAGGTATGACTTTGGCTATTGAACCTATGGTAAATGTTGGGGCAAAGGATATAAAAGTGCTTCAAGATGGCTGGACAGTTGTTACAAAAGATGGTTCTTTATGTGCGCATTATGAAAATACTGTGCTTATTACAGAAAATGAACCAGAAATACTCACACTTTAAGATTTTTATATTGAGGTGAATTAGGTTGTATACCAAAGGTCAAGTTGTTTATTCTAAATGTGGACGTGATAAAAGACGACCTTTTATAATTTTTGGTCTTGATGACGAATTTTTATACTTGGTTGATGGTGAACTAAGAAAATTAGAAAAACCTAAGAAAAAAAAGAAAAAACATGTTCAAATTGTTAACAAAATAGATTATAATATAAAAAAGAAGCTTGATGAAAATCTTTATTTGCTAGATGCAGATATTAGAAAAGCATTAGAGCCTTTTAAAATTTAATTGTAATAGTATTAAGGAGGTTTTATACCTTGTCTAAAAACGATGTTATCGAAGTGGAAGGTACTGTCCTTGAAAAGCTTCCAAATGCTACTTTTAAAGTGGAGCTTGAAAACGGACATCAAATCCTAGCTCATATATCAGGTAAGCTACGTATGAACTTTATTAGAATTATACCTGGGGACAAAGTTATGATAGAAATGTCTCCTTATGATTTAACTAAGGGTAGAATTACTTGGAGAGATAAATGATGAAAGGAGTTTAAAAAATGAAAGTTAGACCATCTGTTAAACCTATGTGTGAAAAATGCAGAATAATTAGAAGAAAAGGGGCTATCAGAGTTATCTGTGAAAACCCTAAACATAAACAAAAACAAGGTTAATGTGGTGTTTAAGGGTACGAGAACCTTTAAAAGCCAATCAAACTGGGTACTGATACTTTAGATGCGGCTGTCTAAAGTATATAATATAAATGTTGATAGAAGAAAAATAAATAAAATTGTAAAGGTTATTAAACCTAATTTTCAGGAGGTGCAAGAATTAATGGCTCGTATTGCGGGTGTTGACTTACCAAGAGAAAAACGTATAGAAATCGGTCTTACTTATGTATATGGTATCGGACGTGCTAGCTCTAACAGAATATTAGCTGAGGCTGGTATCGACCCAAACACTAGAGTAAGAGATTTATCTGACGATGAAGTGGCTAAAATTCGTGAAGTAATTGATGCTACTCAAACTGTAGAAGGTGATTTAAGAAGAGAAATAGCTCTTAATATTAAACGCCTTGTTGAGATTGGATGCTATAGAGGTATCCGTCACAGAAAAGGTCTTCCAGTTAGAGGACAAAAAACTAAAACTAATGCTAGAACTAGAAAAGGTCCTAGAAGAACTGTTGCTAATAAGAAAAAATAATCTTTTGAAGGAGGTTTAGAGTTAAATGGCTAAAAAGACAGTAAAAAAATCTACAGGCCGTAGACGTCGCGACAGAAAAGTTGTTGAGCGTGGTCAAGCACATATTCAATCAACTTTTAATAATACAATTGTAACTATTACAGATGCTTCTGGTAATGCTCTTTCTTGGGCAAGTGCTGGTGAATTAGGGTTTAGAGGCTCTAGAAAATCTACTCCTTATGCTGCACAAATGGCTGCAGACAAAGCTGCTCTTGCTGCTAAAGATTATGGCTTAAAAACAGTTGAAGTTTTTGTAAAAGGTCCTGGTAGTGGTAGAGAAGCTGCTATTCGTGCTTTACAAGCAGCTGGACTTGATGTAACTATGATTAAAGATGTTACTCCAGTGCCACATAATGGTTGTAGACCACCAAAAAGAAGAAGAGTTTAATCGTTACTATAAATTAGGAGGTGCTATTTAGAATGGCTAGAGATATGGGTCCTGTTCTTAAAAGATGCAGATACCTTGGTATCGACCCTATTGTTCTTGGTGTTACTAAAAAAGCTAGTAAACGTAAAAGAACAATGAGAAAATTAAGCGAATATGGTATTCAATTAAAAGAAAAACAAAAAGTTAAATTTATATATGGTGTTTTAGAAAAACAATTTAGAAACTATTATAAAGTTGCAGATAATATGCACGGTATTACTGGTGAAAACCTTCTTATGCTTCTTGAACTTAGACTTGATAATGTAGTTTATAGATTAGGTCTTGGTCGTACTAGAAAAGAAGCTAGACAAATTGTTCGTCACAATTTAATACGTGTAAATGGTAAAAAAGTTAATATCCCTTCTTATCAAGTTAAAGTTGGTGATGTTATCGAAGTTAAAGAAAATAAAAAAGATTTACAAAGATTTAAAGATGTACTTGAAGTTACAGGTTCAAGAGTTGTTCCTGCTTGGTTAACTGTAGATACAGAAAACCTTAAAGGTAGTGTGGTTACTATGCCTTCTAGAGACCAACTTGACTTACCAGTTAACGAAACGCTTATTGTTGAGTTATATTCTAAATAATCAATTTTTTAAGTATTTAATGTTTTTTAGGAAAATTTTTTCCTAAAAAATATTAATGTTTAAGGTATTTATAAGGGAGGTTAAAATTAGTGTTAGGATTTGAAAAACCTCGCATTGAAATTGCTGAGATATCAGAAGATAAAAGATATGGTAAGTTTATTGTTCAGCCTTTAGAAAGAGGATATGGTACTACTCTTGGTAACTCTTTAAGAAGGATTCTTTTATCTACTTTACCAGGAGCTGCTGTTAGCAATATAAAAATTGATGGTGTTCCACATGAATTTAGCGTTATCCCAGGGGTTAAAGAAGATGTTACAGAAATCATATTAAATCTTAAAAATCTTGCTATTAAAAATAATAGCTCTAGTAATGAACCTAAAGTTGCTTATATAGATTTTTCTGGTGAAGGTGAAATTAAGGCTAAAGATATAAGAGTAGATTCTGACATTGAGATTGTAAATCCAGATTTACACATTGCTACTTTAAGTGGTGGTGGAGAAAGTAAAGTTTTTATGGAAATAACTATTACTAAAGGTAGAGGATATGTAGAAGCTTCTAAAAATAAAAAGCCAGATCAGCCTATAAGAATGATTCCTGTTGATTCTTTATATACACCTGTAGAAAGGGTAAACTTTATTGTAGAAGATACTCGTGTTGGACAAATAACTGACTATGATAAACTTACTTTTGAAGTATGGACTAATGGGACTATTAGTCCAGATGATGCTGTAAGTTTAGCTGCTAAAGTACTTAATGAACATTTAGCTTTATTTATTGATTTATCAGATAATGCTAAAAACACAGAAATTATGGTCGAAAAAGAAGAAGGCAAGAAAGAAAAAGTTCTTGAGCTTAGTATAGAGGAGCTTGACCTTTCTGTTCGTTCTTATAACTGTCTTAAACGTGCAGGTATTAACACAGTTGAAGACCTTGCAAATAAAACTGAAGATGATATGATGAAAGTACGTAATCTAGGGCGTAAGTCTTTAGAAGAAGTTCTTGGAAAAATGGCAGAGCTTGGGCTTGCTTTAAGTCCTAGTGATGAATAATATGTATTTTATTAAGGAGGATTAGTAATGGCTGGATATAGAAAACTTGGGCGTACATCAAGCCAACGTAAGGCGTTACTTCGTAATCAAGTAACTAACCTTTTATATCATGGCAAAATCAAAACTACTGAAGCCAAAGCTAAAGAAATTAGAAGAATAGCTGAAAAGTTAATAACTCTTGCTATTAAAGAAAAAGATAACTTTGAAGAGGTTACTGTTAAAGCTAAAGTAGCTAAAAAAGATTCTGAAGGTAAAAGAATTAAGGAAGTTGTAAACGGTAAAAAAGTTACTGTTTTTGATGAAGTTGATAAAACTATCAAAAAAGACCTTCCTTCAAGATTAAATGCTAGAAGAAAAATGCTTAGTGTACTTTATCCTGTTACAGAAGTGCCTGCTGATGGCAGAAAGAAAAGAAGTAACACTAAGGTTGTTGATATGCCTAAAAAAATGTTTGAAGAAATTGCTCCAAAATATGTTGGTAGACCAGGTGGTTATACTCGTATAGTTAAACTTGGTGCTAGACGTGGTGATGGTGCAGAAGAAGTTATTATAGAACTTATTTAGTAAAAAGGCTGGAGAGGAAATCTTCAGCTTTTTTTGTATCTTATTATATATAAGTTTAATAAAATTATGCTAAAAATTTTGTTTGATATTTAATATAAGTAAATTTTTATATAGAATACAACTTACAATAAGTTGACATATATAGGGGTATTTTATATAATTAATATAATAAAAACTTTATGGAGGAAAATATGAAAAATTTAGGTGTAAATGAAATTAGAAAGAAATATTTAGACTTTTTTAAAGAAAAAGGCCATTTAAAAATGAATAGTTTTTCTTTAGTGCCACAAAATGATAAAAGTTTATTACTTATAAATTCTGGTATGGCTCCTTTAAAACCATTTTTTACAGGGCAACAAATACCACCAAATAAAAGGGTTACAACTTGTCAAAAATGTATTAGAACAGGTGATATAGAAAATGTAGGCAAAACTGCAAGACACGGTACATTTTTTGAAATGCTTGGGAATTTTTCTTTTGGAGATTATTTTAAGGAAGAGGCTATTCCTTGGGCTTGGGAATTTTTTACAAGGGTATTACAATTACCAGAAGATAGGCTTTATGTATCTGTATATCAAGATGATGATGAGGCATTTGAAATATGGAATAAAAAAGTTGGTATACCAGAAAAGAAAATAGTACGTCTTGGTAAAGAAGATAACTTTTGGGAGCATGGTACAGGGCCTTGTGGACCTTGTTCTGAAATATATTTTGATAAGGGCGAACAATATGGTTGTGATAATCCTAACTGTTATGTAGGTTGCGATTGTGATAGATATATGGAAATATGGAATTTAGTTTTCACACAGTTTAATAGGGAAGAAGATGGAACTTATTCTAATCTTGCAAACCCTAATATAGATACAGGTATGGGGCTTGAAAGAATAGCTACGGTTATGCAAGGTGTAAATTCTATTTTTGATGTAGATACAATAAAGGCTATTAGAGATAAAGTTTGTGAATTATCTAATACTAAATATGGTGAAGATAAGAAAAAGGATATATCTATAAGGGTTATAACAGACCATATTAGGTCGGTTACATTTATGACAGCAGATGGCGTATTACCTTCTAATGAAGGTCGTGGATATGTGCTTAGACGTCTTTTAAGACGTGCTGCAAGACATGGTAAAATATTAGGTATAAATGATTTATTTTTAACGGATTTAAGTAAAATAGTTATAGAAACATCAAAAGATGCTTATCCTGAATTAGAGGAAAAGAAAGACTATATTAATAAAATTTTAACAGTAGAAGAAGAAAGATTTTATGCTACAATAGATACTGGTATGGAGCTTTTAAAACAAAAAATAAGCGAGTTAAAATCTTCTAATACTAAAAAATTAAAAGGAGAAGATGCTTTTAAGCTTTATGACACTTATGGTTTTCCTTTTGACCTTATGAAAGAAATATTAGAAGAAGAAAATATGACAATAGATGAAGAATCATTTTTAAAGGAAATGGAAAATCAAAAAAATAAAGCTCGTTCTGCTAGAGAAGAAGATACTTATATGGGTGCAGAAGAAACAATATTCCATAAATTAGACCCAGCTATGAAAAGTGAATTTTTAGGATATGACAATAATAATCTTAAAGATAGTAAGGTTTTAGCTATTGTATGTGAAGAAAATATTGTAGATACTGCTAAAGAAGGAGATAAAATAGTAATTGTTGTTGATAAGACTCCTTTTTATGCAGAAATGGGTGGACAAGTTGGAGATAAAGGCACTATTCAAAATGATAATGTTTTAATAGAGATAAGCGATTGTACAAATTTTGGTGGTAATAAAATTTTACATCACGGTATTGTAAAAAAAGGACAAGTAAGGGTAAATGATAGTGTTATTTTAAAAATAGATGAAGATGAAAGATTATCTATTGCTAGAAACCATACAGCAACACATATTTTACACAAAGCTTTAAAAGAAATTTTAGGTAATCATATAGAACAGGCAGGTTCTTTAGTGTCTAAAAACCGTTTACGCTTTGACTTTACTCATTTTGAAGCATTAACAAAAGAAGATTTATCTAAAATAGAAAAGGCTGTAAATAGCCATATTTTAAAAGGACTTGATGTATGTATTAAAGAAACTGATATAGAAACTGCAAAAAGAGAAGGGGCAACAGCTTTATTTGGTGAGAAGTATGGCGACATTGTTAGAGTTATAAATATTGGAGGATATTCTATTGAACTTTGTGGTGGTACACATCTTAAAAACTCTGCACAAATAGGTAGCTTTAAGATAGTATCTGAAAGTGGTGTTGCTGCTGGTGTTAGACGTATAGAGGCAGTAACAGGATTTGGAGCTTTAGATTTTTATGATGAAAGGGAAAATATAATACTTAATATTTGTGAAAATTTAAAAGCTAATCCTAAAAATGTTGTTGCTAAATCTTTATCTATAACAGAAGAAAATAGAAAACTTTTAAAAGAAATAGAAAGCTTAAAATCTAAATTATCATCTGGACTTTTAGATGAAATTTTAAATCAAAAAGAAACTATAAATGGTGTAGATGTTTTACTTACTAAAGTTTCTAATATGGATATGGATACTCTTAGAAATATGGGTGATAAAATAAAAGAAAAATTATCAGACTATGCAATACTTTTAGCTAGTGATAATGATGGAAAAGTTAATTTTATAGCTATGTGTAGTGATAGTGTTATTAAAGCTAATATTAAAGCTGGAGATATAGTTAAAACAGCTGCTACTATTTGTGGCGGCGGCGGTGGTGGTCGCCCTAATATGGCTCAAGCAGGTGGTAAAGACCCATCTAAAATAGATGAAGCTATAAAATGTGCTTTAGATTTTATAAAAGAAAAATTGTAGGATGATAAAAATATGTATTAGCCACTTCTTATTAGAGGTGGCTAAAGTTTGGAGAGATTAATATTAGTAATATAGAAAGTAATAAAACATTAGCATTTAAAACAAAAGAGATTATAAATAAATATGATTTTGCATTTAAAAAGAATTTTGGACAAAATTTCTTAATAGACCAGCTTGTTTTAGATAAAATAGTATCATCTGCTAATGTATGTGAAAATGATATAGTCATAGAAGTAGGACCTGGTATAGGTACACTTACAGCTTGTCTTGCTAAAAGTGCAAAAAAGGTTATAGCTGTAGAAATAGATAAAACACTTATACCTATTTTACAAGATACATTATCAAATTTTAATAATATTGAAATTATAAATGAAGATATTTTAAAAGTTGATATAAAGAAAATAGCAGAAGAAAATAAAGAGGCTAATATAAAGGTAGTAGCTAATTTACCGTATTATATAACAACACCTATTATAATGAATATATTGGAAAATAGATTGCCTATAGATAGTATAACTGTTATGATACAAAAAGAGGTTGCTTATAGAATGGAGGCGAAACCTGGGACTAAAGATTATGGAGCTTTATCTATTATTGCACAATATTTTTGTGAACCTTATCTTGTAGCTAATGTGCCTAGGAATTGTTTTATGCCAAGACCTAATGTAGATTCTGCTGTTATAAGGCTTACTACATTAGATAAACCGCCTATAAATGTAAGCAATTTAGAATTATTTTACTATGTTGTAAAAATTGCTTTTTCTCAAAGAAGAAAAACCCTTTTAAACTGTATATTTAATGCAGAAAATTTTAAATTTGATAAAGAACAAATATCAAAAATATTGGAAGAGGCAGGCTTTGATGTAAATATTAGAGGAGAACGTCTTACAATAGAAGATTTTGCCAATCTTACTAAAGTAATAGAAAAACACTTATAATACTGTAAATAAATGTAATTATTTTTATACAAAAAATTAGCATTAATTAAATTTTTCTTTCATATAATATTAATATGCCAAAGATTAAATATATGAGAGGAGAATATTTATGAAAAACTTTTTTTATTTAACTTTATCTGTTATAGGGTGTTATCAATTAGGTTATCTTATTGGTAAAATTATATTTTAATATATAAAAAGATAGGAGATTTTATATCCTATCTTTTTTAGTTTATAAATTATTCTTCTCCACCTAGTTTAAAGGCAATAATAAATCCTATAATAGCCATTATAACAGCTAATATAATACTTAAAATAGGTATATCAAGAGTATTCATACTATATTCAGGTACATTAATAATATAACTACTATATGTCATAGGGTCTTTAAAAATGGAAAATATAGAGCCAAATATAAGACCTAAAATAGAAAAATATGTTACAGAAAAGAATTTTTCTAGTAAAAATGCTATAAGTTTTGATATAAGGATAACACCTAAAACTATGCCTATACCACCAACTAAAAGAGTAATAAATACATTAGAAGATACTATATATTTTACACCTTCGAAAAATCCGCTTTTAGACATAAGACTAATACCATCTATAACAGTGGGAACAAGCTTGCTAATAGACGTTAAAATGATGTTATAAATACCAAGAAGCACCATAACAAAAGAGCCACTTATACCAGGAACAACCATAGCAGCACTAGCTATCATACAGTACACAAATATTTTTATAAGCCAAGGAATAGTTATAATAATATCTGTGGAAGCTGATGTAGGCTCTTTCATAAAGGACATAACAACAACTATACTAAAACTTATAAAACTGGCTAAATAATAAATAGATTTGACTGGCTTTGTTTTTGCGTGTCTTATAATAAGGGGTATGCTACCAATAACTAATCCTACAAAAAACATACTAGTAGGTAAAGATTCCTTAGATAAACAAACTTCTATTATCTTACTAAAAATTAATATACCAACACCAGCGCCTAAAAATAATGGAACTAAAAATTTAATATGTTTTTTAGGGTTTTTAAAGAAGTTGTTTATAGCATCTATCATTTGGTCAAAAATTCTAAGCACAACTGCTATTGTACCACCACTAACACCAGGTATAATGTTTGCTATACCAACAAATATACCTTTTAAAAATAAGTTTAAAGATTTATTCATTACTTATCTCCTTAAAAAATAATTTTGTTTAAATATTATACGTTATTTATATTATATATGTTTTATAAAAAAAATCAATATTTACATATGTTATCTATTTGATCTAAAATTTTATCAATAGCATTATTTAATGAAGATGAATTCATAGTATTAACATAGTTTCTTTTTTGATTATATAGATTATGAATATTTTCTATTAAATTATTTTTAGACAATTCTTCTTCATATAATACAACACTAAAGCCTTGTTTTTTAAAAGAATTAGCATTTAATATTTGATCTCCTCTACTTGCATTTTTAGAAAGAGGTATTAAAAGATTAGGTTTTTTTAAAGCTAAAAGCTCACATATAGCATTAGAGCCTGCTCTAGATACTATTAAATCACTAATAGCTAATAGGTGTTTTAATTCATTTGTTGCATATTCTAATTGGTAATATCCTTCTTTATTAATTTTATTATCTAGATTATTTTTACCACATAAATGTATTATATTAAAATCTAATAAAAGGTTATCTAAACATTCTCTTAATACTGTATTTATTTTTACAGAACCTAAAGAGCCTCCCATAATTAAAATAATAGGCTTATTATTTTTAAAGTTGCATAATTTAAGACCTTTTTCTTTAGAACCTTTAAAAAGTTCTTCTCTTATAGGTGTACCTGTTAGTATAGCTTTATCTTTTGGTATATTTTGCAAGGCTTCAGGAAATGTTGCACAAACTTTTTTTGCAAAAGGTATTGATATTCTATTGGCTAGACCTGGAGATATATCAGATTCGTGTATTATAACAGGTACTTTATTAAAATATCCCCCAATAACAACAGGTACACTAACAAACCCACCTTTAGAAAATATAATATTTGGTTTAATTTTTCTTATTATAGATGTTGCATCAGATATACCTTTTATAACGCGAAAACTATCTGTTAAATTTTTAAAATCTAAATATCTTCTAAGCTTACCAGTAGATATTTCATAATAGTCTATATCTAAAGGAGTTATTAAGCTTTTTTCTATACCGTCCTTACTTCCTATATAGCTTATATGATATCCTTTTTCTTTTAAAAATGGAATAAGTGCAATATTAGGATTAACGTGACCAGCAGTTCCACCACCAGTTAAAACTATTTTTTTCAAAAAATCACCTCATACTAATTTATTTTTGTAATTATATTATAGTTTTCTTGCTCTTCATATTCTAAATAAATATTATCATTTAATTGGTAATTTAATATGTTTAAGTTGTTTTTAACAGGTATACCAAAATATTTTTTATTATTATCAATTTTTATAAATATATGACTATTTCCATCTATAACAAGCTCTTTTATATATGTTATTTTACCTTTAATGTTTTGCTTGGTTTTATTTTTGTTTATTTCTATATTACTTTTAGAAAGTAAATCTATATAATTATTTTCACATTCGGATATAGTATCTCCAATAGCTACAATTTGGTATTTTTCTATATTAACCATAGCATATTTTTTAACAAGTCCAGCTTCATCTTTTAGGGCTATAAAATAGGTTGGTTGATTTGATATATTAAGGAGCAAAGGAAAAGTTGCTTTATAGCCTAAATGTTGAACTTGACCTTCTGCAGATGCCATAGCAGATGTTTCTTGAGCACCAGATATTGTATAATATTTAGATTCACCAGTACGTTGATTCATAAGTACAAAGCCAACATTAGATCTGTCTCCACCAACAGATGTTACACCTGTATATACATAAACATCGTCATTTAAGGCTATATAGTTGTATCCTTCAGTTGTTTTAAGACAGCCTTTTTGACCTAATATACTATTAAAATATCCATTTTTTAACATTCCATAATAGTTATAATAAGATATTAAAAGGTCTGCAGAATAAACAGAGTCTACCCACATAGGGACATCTTCTATATTATATTCTGTAAGTTCGCCTGTTATAGAATTTAATAGGATAACTTTTTTTATAACCGGTCCTCCAAATAAACCAATAGAATATGTTTTAACAGGACATATCCAATAAGGAGTGCCATTGTCATCAATTTCAAAGCTTATTTTGTCAAACATATAAGTTGGATAATTAAATCTAAGATAACGATTTACATTTCTATTTAATGGTTCAGAAAAAGAATATTTTATTCCATTATCAAGCTTTATTAGTTCCGTTTCTTGTGTAGCCATATCTATTGTCATATAAGCTGGTATGCCATTTTTTCTATTTGTAACCCATTTAAAAATATTGCCATAATCAAGAGGTGTAACTCTTGTAGGTTTTGCATTATAATTTATTTGTGTATATAGGTTATTAACTTCAAACTGAGATACCATATCTACCATACTACCCATTTTTCTAGAACCTAAGTTTATTGCTGTTTCTTTATCTAAAATGGGTATTTCATCATAGGATATTTGTTTTATATCTTTTTTAAAATCGCTATTTTGTATGTTTATTAATGATTGATATTTTTTGGCATTTACAATAGGAGAAGAAAGTATGTAACCTATTAAATAAATAATTAAAAGGGTTATAGCAAAAAATAGGATAGCCTTAATAATATTATGATTAGCAGTTTTAAATTTTATAATTTTATATGCACCAGCACTTAAAAATAACAGACTTATAATAAAAATCCATAAATCTGATGAATGTATGTTTATGACCGGTAAATAAATATAATAAAATAAAAACAGTAAAAAAGCAAAAATTAAAATAATATAAACTTTAAAAAATCTTTTTTTCAATTTAAACACTTCCTTTGCATATATATATGATAATAGTATCTAATTTAGGAATATTTGTCAAATTAAAAAATAGGTTTAAAATATTATATTAAAAATTATTGAAATTTTGGTTAAAAAAATTAAATTAAAAAAAATAAAAAATTTTTAAAAAAAGTGTTGACATTTATTAATTTATATATTATAATTTATTTTGTCATTAGCAGTAAACGCTAAGGCCCAATAGCTCAGTTGGTTAGAGCGCTGGCCTGTCACGCCAGAGGTCGAGGGTTCGAGCCCCTTTTGGGTCGCTTATATGGGAGCATAGCTCAGCTGGGAGAGCACTTGCCTTACAAGCAAGGGGTCACAGGTTCGAGCCCTGTTGTTCCCATACTTTGCCCGAGTGGCGGAACTGGCAGACGCACAGGACTTAAAATCCTGCGGGAGTTAAATCCCGTACCGGTTCGATTCCGGTCTCGGGCAGTATTTATAAACCACCTTTAAGGTGGTTTTTTATTTTTAATTTAATATTATATTTTAGTTTTATAAAATAAAAGATTAGTATTTTGAATAAAATTATTAAAAATATATTGTTTATAATTTTAGTGGTCTTAAGAATATTAAACTATAAAATAGAATTTAAATAAAGTATTTTTATTTTAAATATGATAAAATTGAGGTAAAATGAATATGAATATTATTGAAGTAAAAGATAGAACATTAATATTGATAGAGAAATTAGTTGAATTATGGGAAAAGTCTGTAAAGGAAACGCATTTGTTTTTATCAGAAGATGAAATAGAAAGTATAAAAATGTATGTACCACAAGCTTTAAAGGATATTAATACCTTGGTTATTATAGAAAATGAAATTAATTGTCCTATTGCTTTTATGGGAGTACAAGACGAAAAACTTGAAATGTTGTTTATATTACCTAAAGAAAGAGGAAAAGGACTTGGTAAAAAGTTGCTTCAATATGGGATTGAAAATTATTCAATAAAAGAATTAACAGTTAATGAGCAAAATCCACTTGCAAAAGGCTTTTATGAATATATGGGATTTAAAGTTTATAAAAGAACAGAATATGATGAACAAGGTCAACCTTATCCACTTTTATATATGAGATTAAATTAAAATTTATAAAAATAAAGGGTATATATCTATATACCCTTTATTTTTATAAATTTTAATTTATATTATTTTTTATTTTATTAAGAGTTTCTTTTAAGCAATTAAAAGTTTGTTCGCTTATTATATGTTCCATTTTACAAGCATCTTCAGCAGCTATATCATTATCAACTCCTATAGTTATTAAAAAGTCTTTTAATGTACAGTGCTTTTCATATACTTTTTCTGCAATTTCTTGCCCTTTTTCTGTTAATATTATTTGATTTATATTACCTATTTCTATGTATCCAGAGGTTTTTAACAAAGACATAGCTCTACTAACGCTAGCTCTAGAAAAATTAAGCTCATTAGCTATATCTACAGAGCGTGCTATACCGTTTCTTTTTTGTAAGATAAGAATAGTTTCTAGATAATTTTCACCAGATTCTTGTATTTTCATTAAAACACCTCACTTATAATAGTTTAGATATAATCATATCATACAATAATTAAATTTTCAAGATTATTGTTTATTATTTTTATCAACATTTAAATTTTTAAATATTATAAATAAAATAATAAAAGATACTAATATTAGTATATGAGCTATACCAGCCATACCAGATATAGCAGCATTAACACCAGATGATATATTAACATTTAAAACTTGTATTACACCTCTTATAATCATCATAATAACCATAAAAGGTAAAGATATATTATACAATCTTAAAAAGACCTTAAATTTTTTATGGCTTAATAAGTCTGTATTTATAGAAAATAGTGATAGTATTAAAAATAATATTGTACCAAGTGTTAATAAATGTGAATGGGTAAAAGATAATGTTGTTTTATCTGTAAAGTTGAAAAATTTTGTAAATTCTCTATAAAATACACCACATACCATTGCTAAAATAAAATAAATAAATGATATATTAATTAATTTTTTCATAAAAATTCCTCCTTAAAATTATAGACTATTTATTAGTAATATATTTAAAATAGTTATATCCAAATAATATACCAGCTAAAAAGAGGGCAGAGCCTAATCCAGAATAAAAAACAGCTATAAATACATCTGGCGCTAAATGTAGAGTTCTTATTAAAACACCAAGAGTTATCATAGATGCCATAATAATAAAGGATTTTTTATCAAAAAAATTTAAGAAAAACTGAAATTCTTCTTTAAACTCTTTAATTCTATTTGTATGTTTAAAAACTAATTTTTTAAAAATCATAAACCAAAATATAGAGAAAACAAATAAAGACAGTATTATATTAAGTATAGTTACATAATTCTTGTATGTAACTATACCTATATTTAAGACATTGAATCCAGCTATTAGCCAAACTAAACTTGCTATTAATAATAATGTGTGTTTTTTTACTTTCATAATGTACCTCCTAAAGATTTAATATATAGTGTTTTCTATTAATTTTACTAAAGCATTGCAGTTTGTGTTTTTATTAAATATTAAATATATTAATAAATTAAATATATAATCAACAAATATTTCAGGTGTTAAATCTTCATTAAAAGCATTAGAACGTACGTTTTTATCATTTTCTAATATTTTTAATAAAAAATTTTTAATATTTTTTAAAAATATATCCATAGATTTTTTACCTTTATCCTTATTACTAATATCTAGGCTTATAGAATGTAATGTAAAGAAATCTGGATATTTTTTTAAATTTTTATTTATTGTTTCAAAAATATAGAGTATAGTATCTGAAAAATTTTCAAATTTAAAAGAACAATTTTCAAGGTTAAAAATATCTTTCCATATAGATTCAATAGTAACTATAAGTAAGTCGGACTTAGAAGGGAAATAGTTATATATAGAGCCAAGAGCAATATCACATTTTTTAGCAATTAATCTCATATTTATACAGTTAAGTCCTTGTTCTATAGCTATGTTTTTACTTATATTAAGGATTTTATCATATAAATTCATTAAAACACCTCCACAACACAATGAACAATGTTCATTATACATTAAATAATAATTATTGTCAATAGATTAAAGATAGTATAAAAAAATATTTTTTATTTTATAATTTTTATGATATAAAGTTTTTATTGACAAAGACTGTTAGTAGATGTAAAATTAAGTTAGTTAATGCTAATATTATAAGTTTAATCTTATTTAGTCATATATTTATAGAGGGGTAATAATATGAAAGAATTAAGTGAAATAAAGGTTGGGAAAAATGTAGAAGTTATAAAGGTTATTGGCGAAGGTGCCCTTAAAAGACGTATTATGGATATGGGTATAACAAAAGGTACTAATATTTTAGTTAGAAAAACAGCTCCGTTAGGTGATCCTATAGAAATATATATAAGAGGATATGAGCTTACTATAAGAAAGGCAGATGCTAAAATAATATTAGTTGAGGAGTGTGAATAGTATGGCGATAAATATTGGATTAGTTGGTAACCCCAATTGTGGTAAAACAACTATGTTTAATAACTTAACAGGTAATTTTCAATATGTAGGTAACTGGCCTGGTGTTACAGTAGAAAAAAAGTCAGGGGAAGTTAAAAATAAAAAAGATTTAACCCTTGTAGATTTGCCTGGTATTTATTCTTTATCTCCATATACAATAGAAGAAATTATAACTAGAGATTATATTATGGAAGAAAGGCCAGATGTTATAATAAATATAATAGATGCTTCTAATATAGAAAGAAACTTATATCTTACAACACAGGTTGTTGAAATGGGTATCCCTACAATAATTGCTCTTAATATGATGGATATTGTTAAAAAAAATGGAGAAAGTATAGATGTTGATAAATTATCTAATTTTATTGGCTGCACAATTATAGAAACATCAGCCTTAAAAGGTGATGGATTAAACATACTTATAGAAAAAGCTCTAGAGGTTGTGAATAACAATACAAACAAAAATTTAGATATATTTTCAGAAAAGATAGAAAAAGCTTTATCACAAATAGAAAGCATTATACATATAGATGAAGGTAAAAATAAAAGATGGTATAGTATAAAGGTTTTTGAAAGAGATAAAAAAGTTTTAGAAAAAATAAATTTAAGTAATGATGAATATAATAAAATAGATAATATTATTAAAGAAGTAGAAAAATACTTTGATGATGAAAGCGAAAGTATAATTATAAATGAAAGGTATAGTTACATTACAAATATATCAGCCCAAGTAGTTTCTAAAAAAAGAGATGCAAATGATGATATATCTAATAGAATAGATAAAATTTTAACTAATAAATATTTAGGATTACCAATATTTTTTGGTATTATGTTTTTAATATATTATGTATCAGTAACAACTATAGGTACAACTGTTACAGACTGGACTAATGAAGTATTTTTTGGTACTTATGTTAATAACTTTATAGGTGGTATTTTAGAAAGTTTAAATGTAGCAGATTGGTTATATAGTCTTATTATAGATGGTATAGTAGCTGGTGTTGGAGCTATATTGGGGTTTGTACCGCAAATGTTTATTTTATTCTTCTTTTTATCTTTATTAGAAGATTTTGGGTATATGTCAAGAATTGCATTTATTATGGATAAAATTTTTAGAAAAGTGGGTTTATCTGGTAAGTCATTTATACCTATGCTTATAAGCACAGGTTGTGGAGTTCCTGGTATTATGGCATCTAGAACTATAGAAAATGAACGAGATAGAAAAATAACAGTAATGGTTACTACATTTATGCCTTGCGGAGCTAAGTTACCTGTTATAGCGCTTTTTGGTGCAGCATTATTTCCAGAAAATTCTTTAATTGGACCATCTATATATTTTTTAGGTATTATTATGATAATGATATCTGGCTTAATACTTAAAAAATTAAAAGGTTTTAGTGGTGATACATCTCCATTTATTATGGAGTTACCTAAATATCATATACCTTCAGCAAAAACAGTTTTAAGACATATGTGGGATAGAGTTAAATCATTTATTATTAAAGCTGGTACAGTAATATTTGCAGCTTCTATAATATTATGGTTTTTAAGTAGATTTAATTTTAATTTTAAAATGGTAGATGTAGAAGAAAGTATATTAGCTAATATAGGAAGAATAATTGCTCCTATATTTGCACCTTTAGGATTTAATAACTGGAAAGCTGCTGTTGCTACAATAAATGGACTTATAGCTAAAGAACAATTAGTTAGTACTTATGGTGTATTGTTAGGATTAGGTGATGGTGTTACAGAAACAGATGCAGGATTAATTACACAAATATCATCTATGTTTACAACAGTAAGTGCATACTCTTTTGTGGCATTTAATATGTTATGTGCACCTTGTTTTGCAGCTGTTGGTGCTATAAAAAGAGAAATGGGTAATTGGAAATGGACTTTAATAGCTATAAGTTATCAAACTTTAGTTGCATATCTTGTTTCTTTTGTTATATATCAATTAGGTAATGTTATATTTTTAGGTTCTAATTTTGGGTTTGGTGCAATACTATCTATACTAGTTATAATATTTGTTCTTTATATGATGTTTAGAAAAAGCAAATATTAACTATTATTTTATTTTAAGAGGGTGATTTTTTGAGCACATATATTATTTTAGGTATAATAATATTACTTTTTATTTTAGCTATTATAAAAATGGTTAAAGATAAGAAAAAAGGTAAATGTTGTGGTTGTGGAGATAATAGTGGTTGTTCTGGTTGTAACCATCGTTAAAAATAATAAAAGTCTATTAAAAAATTTATATTAATAGACTTTATTATTTTTTTATTGCATTTAAAATTTTGTAACCAATTTTTTTATACTTCATATTATTAAAATATGGAGGTGATAAAATGGATTTTGAAGGAGTAAATATAGGATATGCCTTAACAGGTTCTTTTTGTACATTTAAGGAAACGATAGAGCAGATTAAGAAATTAATAGAGTTAAAAGCAAATGTTTATCCAGTTTTTTCTTTTAATTCTCAAAGTATTGATACAAGATTTGGAAGAGCTGAAGATTTTATAAAACAAGTAGAAGAGATAACAGGTAATAAGATTATAAAAACTATAGAACAAGCAGAGCCTATAGGACCCAAAAATTTTTTAGATATATTTGTTATAGCACCATGTACAGGAAATACACTTGCAAAAATGAATAATGGTATATGTGATACACCAGTATTAATGGCAAGTAAGGCACATATAAGAAATAATAAGCCAATTATAATAGCAGTAGCAACTAATGACGGGTTAGGAGCAAATATGGAAAATATAGGTGGTATGATAAATAGAAAAAATATATATTTTGTACCTTTTGGTCAAGATGATTATATAAAAAAACCAAAATCTATTGTAGCACATTTTGATAAAATACCAGAAACTATATTTGAAGCTTTAAAGGGAGAGCAAATACAACCAATACTAAAAGATTATGAATAAAAATAAAGAATAGAGTATAGAATTTTAAATCTTATACTCTATTCTTTGTTATTAAAGAAATAGTCATAATATACCAAATATTTAATAAAAAATTAGTTAGTTAAATCAATATATAGACAAAAAATTTTTTGGTAGACTTAATTTATATATAAATATTTAATAAAAGGATGAAGTAATACCATATATAGATTAGTTAAATAAGCAATATATAATTTGAAAAATAAGTTTAAATACTAAATAGTTCATAAAATTATTTAATGCGACTATAAACTTCAAATATTTACATAAAAAAACTTTACTTTTTTAAAAAAATAAGTTAAAATGTATAAGATAAAGGAGAGTTGATTATGGTTTTTGATAGATTATTTACACAGAACAGAATATTGGAAACAGCTATGCAAGCTACACAATATAAAAATCAAGTTATATTAAATAATATGGCTAATATAGATACGCCTAATTATAAAAAGAAAACTGTAGAGTTTGAAAATACACTTTCTAAAGCTATAGAAGAAACTAAAAAGACAGGCATAGACCATATGGGTACAGTTATGCCTAATATAAAAGTAAGTGCAAAACAAAATAGTACAACTCTTGATGGAAATAGTGTTGATATAGAAACAGAAATGATAGATTTTTACAAAAATTCAACAAAATATGATTTTATAGTAAATAGTGTTCTTTCTAACTCTAACGTAACAAATACTGTATATAGTACATTTAAATAATTATTTGTAGGAGGATAAAATATGTCGTTTTTTGATAGTTTAAACACAAGTGCAACAGGTCTTACAGCACAGAGCTTAAGAATGGATATAATAAGTCAGAATATGGCCAATATAGATACAACAAGAACAGCAGAAGGTGGACCTTATAAAAGGAAAACAGTTCTTTTTAAAGAAATATCTAATGATAAAAATTCTTTTCGAAGTATGTTTAATACGGCATTAAATAATAGTGCTAATAATAGTAGTGTTTCTGGAGTTAAGGTAGATAGAATAGCTGTTGATAATACTGAAGGACCTAAAGAATATAACCCTAGTCATCCAGATGCCGATGAAAATGGCTATGTACAAAAGCCTAATGTTAATGTAGTTGAAGAAATGGTTAATATGATATCAGCTAATCGTGCATATGAGGCTAATATTACAGCAGTTAATATTACTAAAGGTATGATTAATAAAACTTTAGAAATAGGAAAATAGTTATTTTAGGGGGGATATGTAGTGCGTATAGAAAATAATGGACAGTTAATTAGTAATGGACTAAAATTTAGTATAGAAACTAATGTTGATAAGGTATTAAAGACTGACCCTTTTAGTAAATTTTTTGATCAAGCAGTTAATCTTTTAGAAGATACAAATATTATTCAAAAAGATGTAGAACAAAAACAATTGGATTTTATAACAGGTAAATCAGATGATATGATAGCACTTTCTATGGCTCAATCTAGAGCAAGTTCTGCTATACAATTTACATCACAAGTTACAAATAAAATTTTGACAGCTTATCAAGAAATTATGAGGATAGCTATTTAGATAAAATTATAAACAAAACATTATTTACATATGTGATGTTTGTTTTATAAAAAATACTTATATGAGGTGTGAATATGCATGAAAAACTACTAAGTTATAAAGCTAAATTTGCTGAAAAATGGGGCAATATAGATAAAAGCTTAAGAAATAAAATAATTGTTATTGCAATAGGGCTTGTAGTTATATTGGGTCTTTTACTATATATTAGTTTTAAACCTAAGTGGGTTGTTTTAAAGTCTAATGCAGATCCAGAAATTATAGGTCAAATAGAAACTGTACTAAATGATAACCAAGTTAAAAACAAGCTATTAGATAAAGGTACTGGTATAGAAGTATTGGAAAAAGATGAAAGTAGAGCTAAAATACTTATTGCTGGTAGTGAAATAGGTAAAGAAGGGTTAACATTTGATGATGTTTCTGCTAACATTGATATAGGGATGACAGAAAACGATAAAAATCAGCAGTATCAAAGATTAAAAGAAGCAGAGATGGAACAGCTTATAGAAAGCTTTGAAAATGTAAAAGAGGCTAAAGTTAAACTAGCTTTACCAGAAGATACGGTAGTATTTAATAATAATAAAAAAGAAGCAAGCGCTGGTGTTACACTTAATGTTGATAATACATTTACAGAAGAACAAGGGGCTATAATAGCAAACCTTATAGCTAGTAGTGTAGAAGGAGTTAAAGTTGAAAATGTTACTATAGCAGATACAAAAGGTAAATTGTTATATTCTGGCAAAGAAAATAATGGAATTAGTCATTCCAAAAAAGAAGAAATAGAAAAGAATAAGACAACTGAAATAGAAACAAAAATACAAGATACTTTAAAACCTTTATATGACGAAGTTAAAGTTATATCTAGCGTTAAATTTGATTGGGATAAAATACAAGAAAGAAATCTTGTTTTAACACCTCCTGTTCAAGATTCAACTGTTGGAGTGCCTAAAACTCAAAAAGAACAAACAGAAAGTGTTGTAAATGGTGAAGTTGGAGCAGAGCCAGGAATAGAATCTAATGACCAAACGCCAACCAATTATGCTATGGCAGGAAACAATACAGGTAGTTATGATGGTTCTAGCAAAGAAACAGAATTTGGTTATAATGAAAATGAACAGTTAAAAGAAGTTGCAGGTGGAAGCTTTGTTCCAGAACAATCATCTGTTGCTGTTACAGTTTATAAATATAAATATTATAACCAAGAAGATTTGATAAAAAATAAAACTATAAATAAAGAGCTTACTTGGGAACAATTTAAAGAACAAAATAATCAACCAGTTTTAATAGATATGGATCAACAATTACTCGATACTATAAGAACTGGAACAGGTATAGAAAATGTAACTCTTACAGGTTATGAAAAACCAATATTTGTAGATAAAGTTAAACAACCTATAAAAGCAGAACAAATAATAGTTTTAATAATTTTAGTTGTATTAATAGCTTTACTTGCTCTTGCTCTTATTAAAAAGGCTCAACCAGATGAAATTGAAGAGATTGAACCAGAAATATCTATTGAGGATCTTATAGCCACTAATAAAAGAGAAGACGAGGAAGTTGCAGAGCAACTTGCTGGTATTAATGAGGTTGAATCTGAATTTAAACTTAAGATTGAGTCATTTATAGATGAAAATCCAGAAGCAGCAGCTCAACTTCTTAGAAATTGGCTTAATGACGAATGGGAGTGATAAAATATGTCTAGTTTATTAGAAGAATATGGTGGAAAAACTAAAGCAGCTATGTTATTAGTATGTTTAGGACCAGAAAAATCTGCTAAAGTTTTTAAGCACCTTAAAGAAGAAGAAATAGAGGCTTTAACTCTTGAAATAGCAGGACTTAATAGTATATTACCAGAAGTTAAAGAAGGAATATTAGAAGAATTTTATCAAATATGTATTGCCCAAAAATATATTATTGAAGGTGGTATAGGATATGCTAAACAACTTTTAGAGCAGTCCTTTGGAGATGATAAGGCAAATGAAATTATATCTAGGCTTACAGTTTCTTTACAAGTTAGACCATTTGATTTCATTAGAAAAGATGATATTACTCAAGTTATAAACTTTATACAAAATGAGCATCCACAAACAATAGCTTTAATATTATCTTATTTAAAGCCAACACAAGCAGGAGAAATCTTGTCATCTTTACCAGCAGAAAAACAAGCAGATGTTGCTAGAAGGGTAGCTATAATGGATAGAACAAATCCAGATATTATAAAAGAAGTAGAAATTGCTCTTGAAAAGAAAATATCTACTCTTATGACAGCAGAGTATACAGATGTTGGTGGTATAGACGCTATAGTAGAAATACTTAATTCTGTTGATAGGAATACAGAGAAAAATATTATGGATACTCTTGAGGCAGAAGAAATTGAACTTTGTGAAGAAATTAAAAAGAAAATGTTTGTATTTGAAGACTTATTATCTCTTGATAATAGATCTATACAAACTGTTCTTAGAGAAGATATTGATCAAAGAGATATTGCTACTGCTCTTAAAGGGGCTACAGAAGAGTTACAAAATCTTATATTTAATAACTTATCAAAACGTTTAGCAGCTATGATAAAAGAAGATATGGACTTTATGGGACCAGTTAGAAGAACAGATGTTGAAGAAGCACAACAAAAAATTGTTAATGTTGTTAGAAGGCTTCAAGAGACTAATCAAATTGTTGTTGCTAGGGGTGGAGGAGATGATATAATTGTCTAGAGTATTAAAAGCATCATATGTGACTATTGAAAAAGATGTTGTTATAGATAATACATTTTCTTCTACTATTAATAAAGAAGTGCAATCAACAGAAAAACAAAATGTAGAAAAAGAAGACACTGTATCAAATATTAAAAATTCTGAAGAATTTGAAACAGAACTTAATGATATAAAACAAAAAATAATAGAAGATGCTACTGAAGAAGCTAATAAAATAATAGAAGATGCTATAAATCAAGCTAATATAGATGCAGATGAAATAAAAAAACAGGCTCAAGAAGAAATGGATATAAAGGTGGAAGAATTTTATAAGCAAGGATTCGAAAAAGGATATCAAGATGGTATTGAAAAAGCTGAAAAAGATTGTGAAACAATGAAACAAGAAGCACAAGATATAGTTGAAGAAGCCAAAAAAGAAAGAGAAAACACAATTAATAGCTTAGAACCAGAAATAATAAATTTTATTTTAGATACAACTCAAAATATATTAACTAATTCTTTTGTTTTTAATCCAAGCATTATATCTCTTCTTATAAAAAAAGGGTTATCATCTATAAAAGAAATAAAAGATTTAAAAGTTTTTGTATCAGAAAATAATTATGATTTTGTTGAACAAAATAAACAAAATATATTTGAAACAGATACAGAAAAAAATAATATAGAAATAATAAAAGATACATCATTAAAAGAAACAGATTGTGTAATAGAAACGAACATAGGTACTATACAATGTAATATAGATGAACAATTATCATCTATAAAAGAAGCTTTATATTATATATTAAATTAATAATAGGGTGAAAATATGTTTAATGTAAATATAAATAAATACAAATATATATTAGAAAAAGACTATGTTAAAAAGTTAGGTAAAGTTTCAAGAGTTGTTGGACTTACAATAGAATCAGATGGTCCAGATGTTAGTATTGGTAACTGCTGTAAAATAAATACTAAAGATGGCAAAAGTGTTTTAGCAGAAGTTGTAGGATTTAAAGATAAAAAAATATTATTAATGCCATATGGGGATATAGAAGGTGTAGGCCTTGGTAGTATTGTAGAAGGATTTGATTATCCTCTTAGTGTTAAGGTATCTAATAACCTTTTAGGTAGAGTATTAAATGGATTAGGAGAACCTATGGATCATAAAGGACCTATAGAAGCTTTAAATGAAGTTTCTACAACAAATGTACCACCAGATCCTTTATCAAGAAATCGTATAAAGGATCAATTATCTTTAGGGGTTAAGGCAATAGATGGACTTTTATCTATAGGTAAGGGACAAAGGGTTGGTATATTTGCTGGTTCTGGTGTTGGTAAAAGTACTTTAATGGGTATGATAGCTAGAAATACAAGTGCATCTATTAATGTTATAGCTTTAATAGGTGAGCGTGGTAGAGAGGTTAAAGAATTTATAGAAAAAGACCTTGGAGAAGAAGGTCTTAAACGTTCTGTCCTTGTTATAGCAACATCAGATCAACCAGCTTTAGTAAGACTTAAAGCAGCACAAGTTGCAACATCTATAGCAGAATATTTTAGAGAACAAGGGAATGATGTTTTGTTACTTATGGACTCTTTAACAAGATATGCTATGGCTCAAAGAGAAGTTGGACTAGCTGTTGGTGAACCACCAGTTTCTAGGGGATATACACCTTCTGTTTTTTCTATTATGCCAAAGCTTTTAGAAAGAGCAGGTAATTCAGATAAAGGTTCTATAACAGGGCTTTATACAGTATTAGTTGATGGTGATGATTTAACAGAGCCAGTTACAGATACAGCAAGGGGTATATTAGATGGGCATATTGTTTTATCAAGAAAACTTGCAAATAAAAATCATTATCCAGCTATTGATGTATTAGCAAGTGTATCTCGTGTTATGAGTGATATAGTTACAAAAGAGCATAAAGGAAATGCCTTTGAAATAAAAAAACTTATGGGTACTTACTCTGAGGCAGAAGACCTTATTAATGTAGGTGCTTATGTATCTGGAAGTAATGAAGATATAGATATGGCTATATCAAAAAGAAAACCTATATTAGACTTTTTAACTCAGTCTACAGATGAAAAATTTTCTTTAGAAGAAGTATACGAAAAAATGATTAATATTTTAGAGGGATAGTAATATGGCTAAATTTATATTTAATATGCAAGGACTTTTAAATATTAAAGAAAAGCTAGAAGAACAGACTAAAACAGAATATGGTAAGGCTCTAGCTAAGTTAGAACAGGAAAAGAGTATACTTTTAAACCTTAAAAATAAAAAGCAAGAAAATATATTAAGCTTTAGAGAAAGTATTAATAAAGGTGTTAAGCCAAATTATATTGATAATATTAATAAGTATATAAGTTTTATAGATAAAAAAGTAGAAGAACAAATGCAAAATATCAATAAAGCTAAAGAAATTGTAGAGGAAAAAAGATTAGCTTTATTAGAAGCTATGAAAGAAAGAAAAGTTCTTGAAACTTTAAAAGAAAAGGAAAAAGAAAATTATTTTAAAGAAGAGCTTAAAAATGAGCAAAAAATTATTGATGAAATAGTTAGTTATAAATATAATAAGGCTTAGCTTGGAGGTTTAATATGGCAAAAAAAAATAAAAAAATAAAAAATGAACAAGAAGAATTAGAGCTAATAGATGAAGAATTAGATGATGATATAGAAGAAGATGTAGGTAAAAAGAAAAAAGGCAAGGGATTAGTAAAGTTTCTAATAGTAATTATTATAATAGCTATACCTATTGTTCTTATAAGTTTAAATGTAGGGAATATTAGAGATAAATATTTAAGACCAGGGCTTGAAAGAATACCTATTATAAAAAATTTATTACCTCCATTAGAGACGGATAATGAACAAACAGAAGAGGTAGTAGATGAAAAGCAACAAACAATAGATTCTTTAACAAAAGAAATAGAGGAACTTAATAAGGAAATAACAAGATTAAAGGAATTTGAAAATTCTCAATTAGAGTTTAAAACACAAAAAGAAGAATTTGATAAAATGATAGCTTTAAATGACCCTAAAGCTTATTCTAGTTTTTATGAATCTATATCTCCAGAAAATGCAGAAGAATTATATAAACAAGCTATAAATAAAGAGGTTACGGATAAAAGATTTAAAGAATATATACAAACATTTGAAACTATGAAAAAAGACGCAGTAGCAACTATATTGGAAGAACTTATTATAACAGATATGGATTTAGTTATAACAATATTAGAAAATGTTTCAAGTGATAAAAGAAGTGAAATATTAAGTGCTATGGATCCAAAAAATGCAGCATCTTGCTCTAAGCTTTTGGCTCCAGTAGAACAATAACATATTTGAAAGGAGGTGAATAAGGTGGAATTGACAAGTATGTTTTTAAATCAACTAACTAATAAACCTATTAATAGTATGTCTAATACAAACAGAGTATCTAATGGGTTTAATGATGTTTTAGTAAGAGCTGAGAGCAAAACATCTAATGTAAAAGATGATAATAAAAATTATAAAAGCTCAAATAATACAAAGGATAAAAACTTTAATAATAGCCAAGTGGATAAATACAAAAATAAACAAGTAGTTGATAATGATAACATAAAAATAGACAATAAAAAAGAGGCTTATACAGATAAAATAGAAAAAGAACCAGTAAGTGGCTCAGAATCTGTTAAAGATGAAGAACAAGTAATTATTGTTGATGAAAAAGTTTTAAATCAACTTTCAGAAATTTTAGGTATATCAACAGACAAAATAATGGAAATTTTATCTAGTTTATCATTGTCTTTATCTATGTTACAAGATCCTGAAAATTTAATTAAATTTTTGCAAAATTCATTTAATTTAGAAAATCCTATACAGCTTTTATCTATGGATAATATTAAAGATGTTATGAAAAATATAACAGATATAGCAAAAAGTATAAATTATACAGATGTTATTTCTATAGATGAAAATGCTGTTGATAAATTGAATAATATTTTAGAAGAAAATAATTTAAAAGATGTAACATTATTAGGGTCTAAAGATGATAGTATTAAACAAAAGATAGCTAACTTATTAGAAGAATTAAATGGTTCTGTAAAAGAAAGTTCAGAGAATACTAGTGTAATAAATAATATAAATGTAAAGATTAACTTAAGTGAAGATAATAGTAAATTATCTAAAAATACAGAAGAGTTAGTTAATATTGAAGAGATAAGAGATATTAAAGTAAGTAATCAAGAAACAGGTTATTATCAAGAAAATGAACAAAATAATAAAAATAGTAATCAAAACTTACTTTTAGGAGAAAAAGTATTAGAAAGTGTTGTAAAACGAAGTGATAATCAAGAAATTTTTAGTATATCAGAAGTTAATAATAACACAAAAGTTTTTAATGCTTCATTACCTAAAACACAGGCTTTAAAAAATATTAATGCAGGTGATGTTATTGCACAAATAATGGAAAAATTAAAAGTTTCTGTTAAACCAGATTTATCTGAAGTTAAAATTTTATTAAGGCCAGAACAATTAGGTGAGGTTTCTCTTAAAATAGCTACTCAAAATGGTATAATTACAGCACAGTTTATTGCAGAAAGCCAAAAGGTAAAAGAGATAATAGAATCAAATTTTAATCAACTTAGAGATATGTTATCAGAACAGGGAGTAGATGTTGGGGCTTTAGAAGTTAATGTTTCTAATAGTGATGAAGAAAAAACTACATACAATATGTTTGAACAAAACTCTGAAAAAGGCGAAAAAAGAATTAATGATTTAATAGAAAATAGCTTTGAAAAAGAAGAGTTAATTAGAGAAAAAGAAATAAAAGAAGAGCATATTATTAATTCGCAAGTTAATTATTCTATATAGGGAGGTGAAATTATGGATAATATGATAAATAATAATATTTATAATATGGCAAATTATCAAAAATTATCTAGTAACCAAAATAGCAATGCTAAAGTTAATACTACATCAAAGGAAGATGAAAAAGATAAAGATACATCAGGACCAACAGTTGGTTTACCAGAAGAGGGTGGGGAAATAAAAAATCCTAGCAATGTTAGGGAAGTAAAAACTCAACTTGGTAAAGATGACTTTTTAAAACTATTGGTAACACAGTTACAATATCAAGACCCTTTAGAGCCAATGGATAATACAGAATTTATTGCACAAACAGCACAGTTTACAGCTTTGGAACAAATGCAAAACTTAAATCAAACAATGACAAATGCCCAAGCTTTTGGTACTATTGGAAAAGGTGTATTTATGAACACCAAAGATGAACAAACTGGTCAATATGAAATGATTTATGGTGTAGTTCAGTCTGTTGAAATAGTTAATGGTAAACCATATTTAAATCTTGGGGATAAAAGTGCGCCATATGAAGATATTACAAAAGTACAAGATGTTGACTTTGGCGATAATTCCGCTATGGTATCTCAAGCTATGGGCTTAATTGGAAAAACTATACAAGGTATTAGAGTTGATGATAAATTAAATCCAGTTGGATATATAGAAGGTAAAGTAGATTTTGTTAAGTTTGTAGAAGGCATACCAGTATTAAGTGTTAATGGTAGAGATGTATACTTAGGAGAAGTTGTTGCTGTTTCTGAAAATACAATGCTTATTGGTTCTGAAATAAATGCTGCTGTTGGAGAAGATGGCAAAGATGTTATAAGTGGTAAAATTGAAGATATTTTATTAGAAGATGATAAGATACTTGTTAAAATAGAAGGTAGCGATAAAGAAATAGAAATAGAGGAAATAGGTTCTTTAGTAAGTTCTCTTTCTCTTATAGGACAAGATGTAACAGCAGGTGAAGTTAGTGGTAAAGTAGATAGTGTAATTATTAGAGATAAAAAAGTTTATTTACAAATAGGTGATAAAGAAGTTTCTTATAAAGATATTAAATAGTAGGTGGTGTTTTTTTGACTATAATAAATAATAATTTAATTAATCCAAACTTAGTAAATAAGGTTAAAAAGACCGAGTCTATTGTTAATAATAAAGTATCTAACACTAATAATAAGACTTTTAAAGAAATTTTTGAAAATAAGGCAGAAAATGCTAATATATTATTTTCTAAACACGCTTCTATGAGGCTTAATTCTAGAAATTTACAATTATCCAATGCTCAAATAAAAAGAGTGGAAGATGGAATAAAAAGAGCTGAAGAAAAAGGAATAAGAGATTCTCTTGTTTTAGTTGATAATATAGCTCTTTTAGTAAATATAAAAAATAAAACAGTTGTTACAGCAATAGATAACAACAGTGAAAAGGTATATACTAATATAGATGGTGCTGTTATAGTTTAAGGCTGGACCTTTAGGAAGCCAATTTTCTTTGAATGACAGATAAGAAAAAACAGCACTTATTTAAGGAGGAAAACATTATGATGAGAAGTATGTACTCAGGCGTTTCTGGTTTGAGAGTACACCAAACAAAAATGGATGTTATATCTAATAACATTGCAAATATTAATACCGTTGGTTTTAAAAGAGCTACAGCATCTTTTAAAGAGAGTTTTAACCAAACATTAAGTTCAGCTAGTTCAGCTAACCAAGATAGAGGTGGTATAAACCCACAACAAATAGGTATGGGTGCAAATGTAGGTACTATAGTTAATGTTATGGGACAAGGTGCTGCTCAAAGAACAGATTATGGTAGTGACCTTATGATAGATGGTGATGGTTTCTTTATTGTTAAAGATGCTAGTGGTTTTTCATTTACTAGAGCGGGTGTTTTTGAGGTAGATGCTAAAGGTAATCTTGTAGATCCAAATGGTTTTAATGTTTGTGGTTGGAAAGCAGTAGAAGACCCAGATAAGCCAGGACAACAAAAAATAATTAAAGATACAGTTACACCTATTAATATATATGATGGTGATAATTTATATTCTCCAGCACAAAAAACAACAAGTATAGAATTTACAGGTAATTTTAATCAAACAACAAATAAAGAACAAAAAAATACAATGTCATTTTATGATAGTCAAGGTAATAAATATGTTATGAATATTCAATTTACTAAAAATGATAAATTTGTACCTCAACCACCAGCTCAGAATAGCTCTTGGGATATTAGTTTACCAGGGGTCACTCTTCCGGGAGGACAAGCTCCAGGACAAGGTGTAGCACCGACACATTATGAATTAACAGTTAATGGAACAGACAAAGTTTATTTACCAGTAGGGAATTTAAATTTACAGGGGTTATCTTTAATATTTGGTCAAGATGGTAAATTAACAAGTGTAAATGGAAATAATGCGAATGGTACAGGATTTACTTTACCAGATATAAATTTAGGAAACCTTTTAAAAGATAATGGAACGGCTAATGGTACACAAGCTGGTATAACTGCTGAAACGCTCAGTGGTATAAATATAGACTTTGCAAAAGTAACACAATTTAATTCTAAAGCTAATGTTACATCAGAAGCAAAAGATGGTAATACAGCAGGTAGTATGACAGGGTATTCAATAGATGCAAATGGTATTATTAGAGGTACATATTCTAATGGGCAAACAAAGCTTTTAGCACAAATACCTCTTGCAAACTTTAAAAACCCAGCGGGTCTTGAAAAGGCTGGTAGCAACCTTTATAAAGAAACAGGAAACTCTAGTGAGTTTGATGGTATAGGGGTTGAGGCTAGTGCTTTGGGTTCTAAGTTACAAGGTGGTGCATTAGAGATGTCTAATGTAGACTTATCTTATGAATTTAGTGAAATGATAACTACTCAAAGAGGGTTCCAAGCAAATTCAAGGATAATAACAACAAGTGATGAAATGATACAAGAGTTAGTAAATATGAAAAGATAGATTTTAAGTTAATTTAGTATATAGCTTTTAGATATTTTTAAAAGCTATATACTATATGCTTGAAAAAAGATGAAATAAGAAAAATTAATAAAAAAATACTTGAGAAATTGTTAAAAATAGTGTATATTAATAGGATAGAAAAAAATATAAGATAATATTTTGGTTTAGGAGAGCGTATATTATGATTGTTTTAACTAAATTGAATGATGTAGAAATAGTTGTTAATAGTGATTATATAGAAATTATGCAAGAAGCACCGGATACGACAATAACATTAACTACTGGAAGAAAAATTATAGTAAAAGAAGCAGTTGATGATATTATAGATAAAATAATTACATATAAAAAAAGTTTAAATTAAACTAGAGGGGGAGCAAAGTAAAATGGAACTAGGTTTAATTATAGGTTTAGTCGCAGGTATGGCTTTTACATTAATATCTATATTCTTGGCAGGGGATATGAATATAGGGGCTGTAGTAAGTTTCCTTGATGCACCATCTTTTATGATTACTGTTGGTGGTGCTATGTCAGCTGTTATAGGATCTTACCCATTACCTAAATTTTTAAATGCTATGAAAAGTATTAATAAAATATTAAAGCCAGATAATGTAGACCCAGTAGGAGCTATAAAAGATGTAATAGAGCTTGCTAATGTTGCTAGAAAAGAAGGGCTATTAGCACTTGATGATAAATCATCAGATATGGACCCTTTTTTGAGAAAGGGAATAATGCTTGTAGTGGATGGCACTGATCAAGAGCTTGTGAGAAATGTATTAGAAACAGAAATATCTTGTATAGAAGATAGGCACAAGGAAAATATAGAAGTTTGGGAACTTATGGCTTCTCAGTTTCCTGCTTGGGGTATGATAGGTACTCTTATAGGTCTTGTTATAATGCTTCAAAATATGGATGATCCTTCTTCTATCGGTCCTAAAATGGCAGTTGCCTTAATAACAACTTTTTATGGTTCTTTATTTGCAAACTGGTTATCAACACCTGTTGCTAATAAAATGAAATTTTATAGTAAGCAAGAGATTTTAGTAAAAGAAGTTACGATTGAAGGAATATTATCTGTTGCAGCAGGTGAAAATCCTCGTATAATAGAAGAAAAACTTAAAGTTTTCGTATCACCAGCTATTAGAGATGAATTTGGTGAAGGTGATAGTGAATAGGGGTTGATTATATGGCTAAAAAAGAAAAAAAAATAGAAATAAAACAAGGTCTTGCAGAGTGGATGGGGACTTATGGAGATATGGTTACCTTGTTATTATGTTTCTTTGTTCTTTTGTTTGCCTCATCTAGTGTTGATGCTGATAAATTTAAACAAATAGCAGCTTCATTTTCTAATAATAAGATAAGTGTAATACCATCTCAAACATCATCTATACTAGAAGCATTGGGTAATGGAATTATTTCTATGCCTAAAGTTGAAGGGAATTCTGACAAAGAATTTGAAAATAGAGGCAAGGAAGAAATGGATAATATGGCAGAAAACTTTAAGACATATTTTGCTCAAAACGATTTGCAAGATAAAATAGAGGTAGAAAAAAACGATAGATATATAACTTTAAATTTTAAAGATGGTATTTTATTTGAAAGCGGTAGCTCAGATTTAAAGCCAGAGGCTAAAGATATCTTATCACAAGTTGCAGATGAGTTATTAAAATATCCAGATAATAATATAAAAATAGAAGGACATACAGATAATATGCCTATAAACACACCAAGATTTCCTAACAATTGGTATTTATCAGCAGCTAGAGCTATATCCGTAGCAACATACTTTACAGATAATAAAGGATTTTCACCAAGTAGAATTTCTACAGAAGGATATGGAGAATATAACCCTAAAGCTCCTAATGATACATCGGAAAATAGAGCTATTAATAGGAGAGTAGAAATAAAAGTGATTAGTAAATATTATAATAATGAACTATAATATTAAGGAGGATAATAAAATGGGAAAGAATAAAATGGGAATGGTATTAATAATAATATTGTTAGTAGCATTATTAGTTTTATTTGCCGTTGGTTTTGCTTTTCTTTATAAAGCTATGAACAAAACTAATGGGGGTGTAGATAATCAAATAACTGTTGAACAAACAGTACCAATGGAGGATATAACAACTTTTTCTATTGGAGATCCAATTGTAACGAATTTATTAAAAGGGCCAGATGGAAAGGATCATGTTGTTAAAATAAGTGTTAATTTAGGTATAAATACAAGTAAAAAAACATCAAAAGAAGCAGAAAAGCTTTTGACTACCTTAGAATCACAAAAAACTGTTGTAAAAGATATAATATTAGGTGTTTGCAGAAGTAAAACCTATGAAGAACTAAATGAGACAGATGCAAGACTTGTTTTTAAAGACGAAATGTTGTTAAAAATAAAGGAAGCTTTTGCAACAAATCTTATAGTTGATGTATATATTGATGATATACTTTTACAATAATATAAAATATTTTTAGGGGTAGGTGATATAAAGATGAGCGAAATTTTATCTCAAGAGGAGATAGATAATTTGCTTAATGCTATGGCTAGTGGTAATGATGTCATAGAACAAGCACCTGTAAATGAAAAAAAAGTTAGTGTTTATAATTTTGCTAGACCATCTAAATTTGGTAAAGAACAATTAAGAACTCTTGAAATTATATTTGACAATTTTGCTAGAGTATCATCTTCGTTTTTAACAGGATATTTAAGAACAACCACTACTATAGAGGTTTTAAGTTCAGAACAATTAACTTATGGAGAATTTAACAATTCTTTGCTAAATCCAATTGTTCTTAGTATAATAGATTTTAGTCCTTTTAAAGGTTCCATTATATTGGATTTATCGTCAAATATAGGATATGCTATGTTAGATAGGATACTTGGTGGCACAGGTGAAACTATAAATAAAACTAGAGATTTTACAGAAATAGAAGTCACATTATTAAGTAGAATAATGGAAAATGTTGTTAATAGATTGGAAGAACCTTGGGGGCAAGTTTGTGAAGTAAGGCCTCGTTTGGAAAAAATTGAGACAAATTCTCAATTTGCCCAAATTATGTCGCCTAATGAGATGGTTGCCTTAGTAACTTTAAGTATAAAAGTTGGGGAAGTAGAAGGGTTAATGAACTTTTGTATACCTTATATTGTTATAAAGCCTATAGTTGGTAACCTAAATACTAAACATTGGTTTTCTAGTGTTGATGAAAACAATGATGGTCAATATAAACCTTTTGTTGAAAAACATTTAGAAGATGCAAATGTTCCAATATCTGTTATAGTGGGTAGAACCAATATAACAGTTGATGAATTTGTAAATATTCAAGTAGGGGATGTTATACCTCTTGATTCTTATGTTACATCTGACTTTAAAGTAAAAGTTGGAGAATTAACAAAATTTTATGCTAAGCCTGGTATAAATAAAGGTAAAAATGCTATACAAATAACTTCTATTATTAGGAAGGGGGAATAAAAAATGAGTGATATGCTTTCGCAAGAAGAAATAAATGCATTACTAGGCGATAGTGTAGATACAAATGATGATGGTGATCCTAAAAAAAGTGAAATATTAACACCAGAAAATATAGATATTTTAGGTGAAGTTGGTAATATAAGTATGGGTACAGCTGCTACAACTTTGTCTTCACTTTTAAATAATAAAGTAGAAATATCTACTCCTACAGTTAGTATGCTATATCCAAAGGAGCTGTCAAGTAAGTATGATAAGCCTTGTGTAGGGCTTAAAATAAACTATAAAGAAGGGTTAATAGGTTCAAATTTACTTGTATTAAAGCAAGAAGATGTAAAGATAATCGCTAATCTTATGATGGGAGGCGATGGTAATGTATCTTTAGAAAATGAAGAACTTACAGAGTTAGATTTAAGTGCTATATCTGAGGCTATGAATCAAATGGTTGGTTCTTCATCTACATCTTTATCTTCTATGTTAGGTCATAAGATAGATATAGATACACCTCAAGCTTTTATTTTAAGATTTGATGAAGATACATTTTTTGAGGAACTTACTATTCAAGATGAGTATTTAGTATGTAATTCTTTTAGAATGGTTGTACAAGGCTTTATTGATAGTGAAATAATGCAATTATTACCAATAGAATTTTCGGAAAATATTATAGAAAAACTTAAAGGTAGTGAAGTGGAAATATCACCACAAAGTCAACCAGAAGTAACACAAAGTGCACCAGCACCGCAAGTTACACCACAACCACAAGTAACACAAAGTGTACCAGCACCACAGCCTATGGCTATGTCACAACCTATGCAGTCACAATCAAGTAATGTTATGCATAATAATGTAAATGTTCAAACAGCCCAGTTCCAAAGCTTTGATATGAATGAACTTGCTCAACAAAAAGAGAATATTACTATTATTAGAGATGTACCATTAGAGGTTACAGTAGAACTTGGTAGAACAAGAAAGCCTATTAAGGAAATATTAGAATTTAACCCAGGTACAGTTATAGAACTTGATAAATTAGCTGGAGAGCCTATAGATATACTTGTTAATGGTAAATTTATAGCTAAAGGAGAAGTTGTTGTAATAGACGAAAATTTTGGTGTTAGAGTTACAGATATTATAAATACTGAAGAAAGAATATAAAATAAAAATAAAAATATAAATATAAAATGAAATTTTATTAAATAAGGAGTGTAAAAAATGTCAAACAATATACTTTTAGTTGATGATGCTGCTTTTATGAGAATGATGTTAAAGGATATCCTTACAAAAAATGGGTATAATGTAGTTGGAGAAGCAGAAAATGGAGCTCAAGCAGTAGAGAAATATAAAGAGCTTAAGCCAAATTTAGTTGTTATGGATATTACTATGCCAGAAATGGATGGTATACAAGCAGCTAAAGCTATAAAAGGTGAAGATGCAAATGCATTAATAATTATGTGTTCAGCTATGGGACAACAAGCTATGGTTATAGAGGCCATTCAAGCAGGAGCTAAAGACTTTATAGTTAAACCTTTCCAACCAGATAGGGTATTAGAGGCTGTTAAGAAAGTAATAGGATAATTATGATAATATTAGCTAATATAGCCGGGAAAAGCCAAAGTACAAGTTTTTTGGAAATGGCTTTTCAGCTTATATTTCTTATTTTTGTATTTGTTGTTATTATATTTTTAGCATATTACTCTACAAAGTTTATAGCAGGTGCAAAAATAAAAACTATGACAAAAAGTAATATGAAAGTTATAGAAACAATATCTATAGGACTTCATCATATACACATTATAAAGGTTAATAAACAATACTTTTTAGTTAGTTCTTCAAAGGAGGGTATTAGAATGTTATCAGAAATAAGTGGTGAAGATTTAATTATAACTGATAATAATAATGAGTTACCTTTTGAAAAACAACTTAAACAATATATAAATAATATGAAAAGTAAAGATAAAAAAGGAGGTAAATATGAAAAATAAAAAGAACTTAGCCAGACTAATTAGTTTTGTAGCTGTTACTTTTTTTAGCATAATATTTACCTCTTATGCTGTTTTTGCAAATAATATTTTCCCAGATGTTAGCATTAGTGTTGGGGGTAATACAGAAGGAGGTGTAGCTTCATCTGTCCAGTTAGTTGTATTATTTACAATTTTAACATTAGCACCTTCTATAATAATAATGTTTACATCTTTTACTAGAATAATTATATCTTTACATTTTTTAAGGAATGCTTTAGGAACACAGCAAGTACCTCCTAATCAAGTTATTATTGGTATAGCTTTATTTCTAACAATATTTATAATGTCACCAACAATAAAGCAAGTAAATGAAAAAGCTTTTATTCCATATTCTGAAGGAAAAATTTCTCAACAACAATTTATAGATGAATCTATGAAACCAATAAGAGAATTTATGTTTACACAAGTTAGTGATAAAGATTTAAAGTTATTTACAGATTTAGCTGGAATAGAATCTTATGATAGCTTAGAAGATGTACCAAGCTCAGTATTAATACCTTCTTTTATATTAGGAGAAGTTACAAAAGGGTTTATAATAGGTTTTATTATTTATATACCTTTTATAGTTATAGATATGGTAGTGTCATCTGTTCTTATGGCAATGGGTATGATGATGTTGCCACCAGCTTTAATATCAGCACCATTTAAAATAATATTTTTTATAATGATAGATGGTTGGAATTTAATTATTGGTAGTATTGTAAAAACATTTACAGGATAGTCAAGGTAAGGAGGTAGTTTTATGTCAGAAGATACTGTTATAAATATAATGCAAATGGCTATAAAAACAGTTATACTTGCTTCTGCACCACCTTTATTATTAGGGCTTATAGTTGGTATTGTAGTAAGTATAATACAGACTATAACATCTATTAATGAACAAACTTTAGCATTTATACCTAAAATTTTGGCTGTTTTTTTATCATTAATAATCTTTGGACCATTTATAATAAGCACTATAAAAGAATTATTTTTGACTTTATATGTAGATCTTGTTAGATTTGTCCACTAGGAGAGATAAAATGAATTTAGGAAATACCCAAATTTTAATTGATATATTTAATAATGCAGATTTATATATGTTAATTTTTGTAAGAATTATAGGTTTTTTAATCTTTATGCCAGTTATAGGTGGTAATAATGGTATCGCTATGTTAAAAATAGGACTAGCTATGGCAATATCTGCTATAATATTAACTTCTGGGAATGTTACAGAAGTTGTATATGTTAATAATATTATGGGATATTTTATGTTAATTTTAAAAGAATTCTTTGTAGGTGCTATAATAAGTTATATAGTATTTTTTGTATTTAGCTCAGTTTATTTTACGGGACATATGATAGACCAACAAATAGGATATTCTATGGCAAGTGTATTTGATCCAGTATCTAATACTCAAGTACCAGTTACTGGTAATTTATATTATTTTTCTTTATGTGCACTGTTTATATTAAATAGAGGACACCATATGCTTATTAGTGCAATATTTTATAGCTATAAATCTTTACCTATTGGTAAGTCGTATATATTAGGTAATAATGGTTTATTTTTTGGTATTATAAACATAATGATAGAATTTTTTAAGATAGGATTTTTATTTGCTTTGCCTATTATAGGTGTAATATTGGTTATAGACGTTGCACTTGGTGTTTTGGTACGAGCAGTACCTAAAATGAATGTTTTTGTTGTTGGTATGCCTCTTAAAGTTATAGTAGGGTTATTGGCTTTATGGGTTATCTTACCAGTATTTTCTGAATTGTATTATAGACTATATAATTTAATTTCAGAACTTATATTAAATTCTATAAAGGTTATGATGCCATGATAGTTTCTAAGATAAAAGATAAAAATAATTTTTATATTAATATTGATTTAAAATTTTTTAGTGGTGAAAAAACAGAAAAGCCTACGCCTAAAAAAAGACAAAAAGCAAGAAGTGAAGGTCAGGTAGCAATAAGTAAAGAAATTGCCACAGCCATAACATTAATACTAGGATTTTTAAGTTTAAAAGTTTTAGGCAAATATATGTATAAACAAATAGCTAATGTAATGAATTTTAATTTTACATTAATTCAAGATGCAAACAAAATAGTAAGTGAAGATTATTTATTAGATTTATTTATTTATATGATACTTAAATGTATAATAATAGCAGGCCCTATATGTATAGTGGCTATGTTAGTGGGGATAGTAACCAATCTTTTACAAGTAGGTTGGCACCCAACAAGTAAACCTTTAAAACCTAAATTTGATGCTTTTAATCCAGCAACAGGGTTCAAAAGGTTATTTTCCTTTAAACAGATTGTAGATTCGGTCATAGCAATTATAAAAATATCATTTCTAACAATAGTTATATATAATGCTGTAAAAGGAGAAGTTTATCAGATAAAAAATATTGTATATATGGATTTATTTTCAGCTGTTATATATATAAGTAATTTATGTATAAATATAGGGCTAAAAGTAGGTTACTTTTTTATTATAATAGCGATTATGGATTTTGCTTATCAAAGATATTCTCATACTAAAAAGCTTAGAATGAGTAAACAAGAGATAAAAGATGAATATAAGCAAGTGGAAGGGGACCCTATTATTAAAAGTAAAATTAGACAAAAAATGAGGGAGTCTTCTTTAAAGAGAATGATGCAAGAGGTGCCAGGAGCAGATGTTGTTATAACAAATCCAACACATTTTGCTGTTGCAATAAAATATGATAGAGAAAAGGAAGGGGCACCCATTGTTTTGGCTAAAGGGGTTGACCATTTAGCACAAAAAATAAAAGATGTAGCTAAGGAAAATAAAGTTGAAATCGTAGAAAATAAGCCTTTAGCAAGAGCATTATATAGTACAGTAGATGTTGGTAAAGAGATACCACCAGAGTTATATCAAGCTGTAGCAGAAGTACTTGCATTTGTATATAAGCTTAAAAATATGGTTTAACTTTTAATATAGATTTTATGGAGAATTTTTTATGAAAATAAAAGAAGCATTTTTAGGTATTTTTATTATATTAATAGTGTTAGTGTTAATCATACCAATACCATCATTTTTACTAGATTTTCTATTTATGATTAATGTATTTTTCGCTGTATTGATTCTTTTAGATGCTATATATTCTAAAAAGGCTCTAGATATGAGTATGTTTCCTACAATATTATTAGTAACAACATTGTTTAGGATAGCTTTAAATTTATCATCTACAAAACTTATCCTTTTAGAAGGTAATGCTGGTAAAGTTATAGAAACATTTGGTAATTTTGTTGCTGGTGGTAATATGATAGTAGGTGTTATTATATTTTTAATACTAGTTTTAGTAAATTTTATGGTTATTACAAAAGGTTCTGAAAGGGTATCTGAAGTTACAGCAAGGTTTACTCTTGATGCTATGCCTGGTAAACAAATGGCAATAGATGCCGATTTAAATACAGGTCTTATAAGTGATGATGAGGCTAAAGCAAGGAGAAAAGAAATACAAGATGAAGCATCATTTTATGGGGCTATGGATGGGGCATCTAAATTTGTAAAAGGTGATGCTATAGCAGGTATTATAATAACTGTTATAAATATTGTAGGTGGTATAACACTTGGTATGACAGGTCTTTCTACAGGCACTAAGTTACCTTTTGGCGAGGCAGCACAAGTATATACTCTTATGACTATAGGTGATGGATTGGTTGGACAAATACCAGCTATATTAATATCTACAGCTACAGGTATATTAGTTACTAAATCTAGTGAGGATGATGGAATAACATCATCTCTTACAAAGCAACTATTTAGTATACCTTTAACTTTATATATATCAGGTGTAGTTATGATTGTTTTAGGTCTTACACCTCTTCCTACTATGTTTTTTGTTCCATTTGGTATAGTTTTACTATTTTGTGGTTACCAACTTGATAAAGCACAAAAAGTTCAAGCGATTACAGAAGAAATATCTACAGAAGATGAAGAAGTGGAAGAAATTAGACGACCAGAAAATGTTATATCCTTATTAAATGTAGACCCTATTTTATTAATATTTGGATATGGTCTTATACCACTTGTTGATAGTAGTCAAGGTGGAGATTTATTAGATAGAGTTGTTATGATTAGAAGGCAGATTGCTTTAGAATTAGGTGCTGTAGTACCTATTATAAGACTTAGGGATGATATAAAACTTGCTCCTAATCAATATAAAATATTAATAAAAGGTGTGGAAGTTGCAGAAGGTGAAATATTATTTGATCACTATATGGCTATGAACCCAGGATATATTGATGAAGAGATAGATGGTATAGAAACAATAGAGCCTTATTTAGGGTTACCAGCATTATGGATTACAGAGACTCAAAGAGAACGAGCAGAAGCTTTAGGTTATACAGTTGTAGACCCTCCAGCAATTATAGCAACACATTTAACAGAAATAATAAGAAATAGTTTAAGTGAGTTATTGTCAAGGCAGGATGTACAAACATTAATAGAAAATGTGAAAGAACAACATCCAGTTCTTATAGATGAATTAATTCCTAAACTATTAGGTATAGGTGAAGTTCAAAAAGTTTTAGGAAATTTACTTAAAGAGGGCATATCTATAAGAGATTTAGTGACTATATTAGAAACATTGGCAGATTATGCTCAAATAACTAGAGATACAGATATGCTTACAGAGTATGTAAGACAATCTCTTAAAAGAAGTATATCTCAAAGATATTTTACAGGTGGAGAAAATAAGGTTATTACATTAGACCCTCAGCTTGAACAAGAGATAATGGAAAGTATTCAACATTCAGAACAAGGATCTTTTATAGCTTTAGATCCAGAAAAAACGCAAAGTATATTTAATAGTTTAAATACACAATTATCAAAACTTACATCTCTTGGTATACAGCCAATTATTCTTACATCTCCTGTTGTTAGGATTTATTTTAAAAAGTTAGTAGAACAAATAGCACCAGATTTAATTGTTATTAGTTATAATGAGATAGATCCTAGTACAGAAATTCAATCTATTGGAATGGTGGGAATTTAATGAAGATAAAAAAGTATCAAGGTGAAACAGAAGAACAAGTTATAGATATGGCTAAAGAGGAGCTTGGCAATGATGCAATTGTTCTTAGTATAAAAAAAATTACACCTACAGGTATATTTTCAATAATAAAGAAGCCTTATATAGAGTTAACAGCATCTTATGATGAAAATAAGGTTAAAATAGAGGAAAAGTCTAAAAACTTTTTTTTAGATATAAAGTCAAAGAAATTAGAAAATAGTCTAGAAAATAAGCTTAAAGAAAAAGATGCTACTATAGAAAAGTTAGAAAAAAGGATAATTGAGCTAGAAGCTTATTTAGAAAAGGCTATAAGAAATTTATCTTTAGAAAAAGGGAGTAATAAGATTAAATATAAAAACCAAGTTGTGCAATTTATATATGAAATGTTGCTATTAAAGGGTGTTAATCAAACTGTATGTGAACATATATTACAATCTGTTGATAAAGAAGAAAATCAAAATATTGATTTAATAGTTAAAATAGTATATAATAAGATTATAGAAATATTGGACAATGTAGTTTGTAAAGATTTAGTTATAGATAAAGATAGTATAGATAAAGAAGCAAAAACTATAGTATTTTTAGGCACAACAGGAGTAGGTAAAACTACTACCATAGCTAAATTATCTTCAGAAATTATTATGAATAAGGGCAAAAAAGTTGGATTTATAACATCAGATACTTATAGAATAGCTGCTGTTGAACAGTTAAAAACTTATGCCGAAATATTAGATAGCCAGGTAGAAGTTGTTTACAGTGTAGAAGATGTAAAACCAAAAATTGATAAATTAAAGGTTATGAACGATTATATTTTCTTTGACACTGCTGGTAGATCTCATAAAAATGAGAAAAATATGGAAGAAATAAAATTATTATTAAAAGAAATAGATAATCCAGAAATATATCTTGTAATTAGTTCTACAAATAATTCTGAGGATATAGAGAATATAATTAATACCTACTCTAAATTTTCAAAATTTAATATTATTTTTACTAAAATAGATGAAACAGACACAATAGGTACGATATTAAATATAGCTTATAAAAATAATAATAAAATTGCTTATGTTACAGTAGGTCAAAATGTACCATCAGATATAGAAAGGTTTTCTGGAGAAAAAATTGCTAAAGTTTTGTTAGGGAGTATGTATAAATAATGGATCAAGCTAAAGAGCTAAGAAGTTTAATAGGTAATAGACAAAATTTAAATTTTAAAAATAATATTAATGCTAGAGTTATAACGATTAGTAGTGGGAAAGGTGGAGTTGGTAAATCTAGTTTTTCTGTAAATTTAGCAATATATTTAGCAAGTTTAAAAAATCGTGTTTTAATAATAGATGCAGATTTTGGGCTAGCTAATATAGAAGTGCTTTTGGGGATAAGACCTAAATATAACTTTTATCATATGTTAAAAGGTGAAAAAAATATTTCTGAAATAGTGGTAGACACTGAATATGGTATAAAGTTTATATCTGGAGGAAATGGTCTTAAGGAACTATCTAATATAAATAATACAGAAATTAGATATTTTATTGAACAGTTTGACTATCTTGATAAAATAGCAGATATAATAATAATTGATACAGGCGCTGGGATATCATCAAATGTTATAAACTTTTTAATGGCATCAGACGAGAATATAATTGTTACAACTCCAGAACCGACATCTTTTACAGATGCTTATACTCTTATAAAAATAATGAAAGAACAAAATAAAAGTATAGATAAATTAAATGTTGTTATAAATAAAGCAGATGATGAATATGAGGCAGATAGAACATTTGCAAAAATAGCCTATGTATGTAATAAATTTTTAGGTATTAGTATACAAAATATGGGACATATACCCTTAGATACAGATATTATAAAAGCTGTAAAGCAACAAAAACCAGCTATAATATCATTTCCAAAAAGTGGTTTTTCAAAAGCTATAGAACTAATAGGAGATAGGCTATTAAATCGCCCATCAGTAGAAAATAATACTGGTATTAAAAGCTTTATGCAAAAACTTATGAATGTTTTTAATAAATAAAATTTAGATAATTAAAAATTAAATAAATATAAAAAATATATTTATAATTTATTATTAAGTTATAAATAAAAGAGATGATAAATTGAGTTTTACACTAGATAGGGGAAGTTTGTTATGATAAGTTCTGGTTCTTTAATAGTTGGTATGGCAGATATGAACGTTGCTAAAGATAAAGGCATTTTAATAACATTAGGTTTAGGCTCTTGTGTTGGAATAGCTTTATATGACCCTGTTGTTAAGGTTGCAGGTCTTGCACATTGTATGTTACCAGATAGTAAAGAAATAAAAAATAATACAAATATTGCTAAGTTTGTAGATTTAGCTACTATAAAACTTACAAAAGATATGATAAGATATGGAGCACAACAAAGTAGAATTGTTGCCAAGATAGCTGGGGGTGCTCAAATGTTTGCTTTTGGTTCTACCCAACAAAATATGAGAATAGGAGATAGAAACTTTGAGGCAGCAGAGCATATGTTAAGAAGGCTCGGAATAAAGATAATTGCTAAAGATGTTGGTAAAAATTTTGGAAGAACAGTAGAACTACACTCTGAAACAGGAAAATTTGTTATAAAAACTATTGAACATGGAACATATACTATATAAAAAAGGTGGTATTTATGTTAGAAAAGTTTAAAATAAAAATAACAATACTAGCAAGCTTAATAGTTACAGCATATGCTTATATATACAAAATAGATTTTTTAAAAACTTGTTATACAATAATAATAACAATTTTAGTTTTTTATTTTTTAGGTGGATTTATTGAGATATTTTTACAAAAAAAAATTGATGAAATAGAAGAAAATAAAAAACTAGAAGAAGGCATTAAACAAGACGAAGAAATTACAGAGGAAAACTTTGAAGAAGAATATAATGCTGAAATTATTAATACAGAAGAAGATGACATACAATAAGTATAAAGTGTGGTGAGTAATTTTGGAAGATATTAAGCTATGGGAAGAATATGAAAAAACTAAAAGTCCTATAATAAGGGAACAAATAATAAATAAATATGCAGGACTTGTAAAAATTGTAGCTGGTAGAATGAATATATACACTAATTCTCAAATAGAATATGAAGATTTAATAGGTTATGGAATATTTGGACTTATTGATGCTATAGAAAAATTTGATTATAAAAAAGGGTATAAATTTGAAACATATGCTTCTCTTAGAATAAGGGGAGAGATAATTGATAATATTAGAAAAATAGATTGGATACCACGTTCTTTAAGGCAGAAGAATAAAATTATAGAAGAGGCTATAGAAAAATTTGAATCAGAAAATGATAAAAAGCCTACAGAAGAAGAGCTAACACATATTTTAGATATGCCACTAGAGCAGGTAAAAGATTATTTAAAGAACTACTCATTGTATAATTTAGTATCATTAGATGGATATTTAGAGCAAAATCATGAAAAACCTGTTGATAGCTTAATAGAAAATGAAAAGAATTTACCAGAGAAAGTTTTACAACAAAAAGAAGACAAAAGGATTTTGATAGACGCAATAAATAGTCTTACAGAAAAGCAGAAACAAGTTATTACATTATATTACTATGAAGAGCTTACGCTTAAAGAAATTAGTAAGATATTAGGTGTATCAGAATCAAGAGTTTCTCAAATACACTCTTCTTGTATGAAAGCATTAAAAAGTAGATTGGGAAAAAACTATAATATATTATATTTATAGTAATTATATTTAATTTAAAATAAAAACATAAAATGATTTAAACTAATTAAATAAAATTACGTATATAGAGAAGGAAAGTATTAAAATAAAAAATAATGAAACATAATATCTTTGTTTTATAAATATAGTAAAAAGTAAAAGTTTTTATAATAAGGGGTGTTTATATGGATATAAGACCTGTTGATGTTCAAATGTTTATAAATAAATCTTCACAATTAAATAGAGCAGAAGATAATAATCAAAAAAGTATGGATCAAAATTTAATGTTTTCTGAGCATTTAAAAAAGAATGTAGAAACAGAAAATAAAAAAACTATTGAAAGTAATAAATCTGAAGAACAAAATATTAATAAAGATGGTAAAGGAAATAGTAACTATTATAAAAACCAAAAGAAAAATAAAGATAAAAATAATAAAAAAGATAAAAATAATAAAAAAGATGGACTAAGTTTTTTAGACATAAGTATATAGAGGTGTAGAGATTATATGGATATATTTAATTGGATTTTTATATTTATAATGATTATAGGGTTTATAATGATTATTATGTCTATTATAAAGATTAATAAATATAATAATGCTACACCTATATCAAATGTAGATGTTTATATTAAAGAAATGAAAGATGCTATTGATCAAGCAGATTTGGCCATAGATGATTTAAATTTATTATCTGATGAGGTTTTCAAAAGATTTGATGAAAAGCAAAAACAATTATTATTCATATATGAAGCAATAGAAAAGAAAAAAAATATTTCTAATAAGGGTAATGTTGATATAAAAATAGATGAAGATATATCTAAAGAAATTAAGAAAAAAAATAATATTAGTTTGAATCCAATAGCTAACAGAGTAAATGAACTTTATAAAGAGGGTATGTCTATATCAAATATAGCTAAAGAGTTAAATATTGGGAAAGGCGAAGTTGATTTAATGATCAAGCTTGGAAAGGATAATTTATGAGAGAAAAAAATATTTTTTTTATGGGGTTGGGGACAGGATTAGTAATAGTTTCTATTGTTTCCCTTTTTTCATATAATATCTTAAAGCCCAATAATTATATTGATGATGACAAGATAACTAATATAAGTACAGAAACTACAACGGAAATTATATCTAATGAAACTATAATTAATAAAGAGTCATCCATAGAAACAACTACTAAAAGTCTTGAGTTATCATCTAAACCAAATTTAGAAATAACTACTACTAAGTCTTTTGGGATAGGTAGTTAATTAATAGGGATATTATACCTCTTTACAATATATTAATTGTTATGATACTATATATTCATAGATTAATAAACGTATCAACTATATAAAATTAAGTTTCATTCATTTAAAAATTAAAGGAAGTGATTTAATGAAAATAGAAAAAATCAATGAAAATCAAATCAAATTTTTACTTACAAATGAAGATTTACAAGAAAGAGAAATAAAATTATCAGAGCTTGCACAAGGTTCTGAAAAGGCACAAGCTTTTTTTAGAGATATAATGACAGAAGCTATGTTAGATTGTGGATTTGATGCTACTAATGTACCTCTTATGATAGAGGCTATGCCAGTTACTATGGATACAGTTATGATTATTGTATCAAAGGTAGATAAAGATATGGATATGGACAAAGTTGTATCTTTATCCCCAAAAAGTATGGATGAACGAAAATATAAACAAGGTAATATAAAAATTTTCCAAGATATAAAAGAAGATAATAATGTTATAGATTATGATGAAGTTTATATTTACTCATTTATAAATTTAGATGATATAATAAACTTATCAGAGAGACTATGTAAAATGTATGATGGTGATAATATACTTTATAAATATCAAGACAGATACTTTTTATCATTGCAAAAAAGTAATTCATTTATAAATGATTTAGAATCTATCATTTCCGAATATGGAGAAAAACATATATCAAATATAATTTCAAAATATTATTTAGATGAATATGCAGAAGTTATAATTAAAAATAATGCTTTATCTATATTGTCAACACTTTAAAACCTAAAAAATATGTTTTTAGGTTTTTTATTATTTCAATTAAAATATAATTTAATAAATAAAATACTAAAAAATATTAATATTTTTTGATATATATACGATATATAATTAAAGAATAACTTTATAATTTAATTATAAAGAGGAAGATATATATTGTTAAAGGGAGGACTTATTTATGAAAATAACAAATTTATTTAATACTACTAATATATATAATAAATCAAATGTAAATGATAAAAAATTAGAAAAAACAAAAAAGTCTAATGATTCTTTTGTTGTTTCAGATAAAGCTAGAGATTTTCAAACTGTTTTAAAGGCAATATCAAACAGTCCAGATGTGAGAGAAGAAAAGGTTAATGATATAATAAAAAAAATGGAACAAGGAAGCTATAATATTTCTTCTGAAGATATAGCTAACAAGCTTCTTCGTTAAAGAGGTGATATTTTGGCAAGTCTTATAAAAGAGCTTATAGAAACTCTTACAGAACAAAATAATATATATCAGTCCTTATTAGATGTTGCATCTAAAAAAAAAGTTGCTATTATAGAAAATAAGATACCTAATTTACAAGAGTTTGTAAAAGAGGAAAATGTCTTAATAGGAAGAAATCAAAGGTTAGATAAAAAAAGAATAGAAATTTTTAAAGATATATCTATGGTTTTAGGAAAAAATGAAGAGTTATCTTTAAAAGATATTATAAGCTATATGAAAGGTCAAGAAGGTGAAAATGAGCTTATAGCTATTAGAGAGAATATGTTAGAGGTTTTACCAAAGTTAAAATCTTTAAATGATCAGAATCAAGAATTATTAACTATATCTATGGATTATGTTGACTTTTCTATAAATATGATTAGAGCATCTGGTGGGAATTCACCTACTTATTATGATTCTTTAGGAAATGAAATAAATACATTAGATAAAAAAATGTTTGATGCTAAACAATAAAATAAACAATAAAAAGGAGATTATATTATGTCTATGTCTAGTATTGGTACAGCTTTAAGTGGGCTTAGAACTGCACAAGCAGCATTATCTGTAACAGGCCATAATGTGTCTAACTCTAGTGTTTTAGGCTACACAAGACAACAGGCCATACAAGGTGATTTTTCATATATGAACAGAGGTTCAAGCCCTGTAGGTAGCTTAAAAATGCAAGTAGGGCTTGGTACAAATGTTTCAGAAATAAGACAATTAAGAAATAAATTTTATGACAAAGCATTTCGTGAAGAAAATAGCTATGGTGGTTATTATTCTAAAAAATATTCAGCTGGTGAAGAAATAAATACTATTATAGGGGAACTTCAAGGAGATTATAAACCTCAAGATGTTATTTCAGATGTTTGGAATGCTATGAATGAAGTTAGTAAAAATCCAGGAGCTATAGAAACAAGATCTACATTTATTCAAAGCTGTGTAACGCTTTTAGATAAAATGCAAGATATTAATAAAAGTTTGTTTGAATATCAATTAAACTTAAATAATCAAGTTAAAAAAGAGGTTGATGATATAAACAATATAGTTTCTCAAATAGCAGATTTAAACAAACAAATAGAAGAAATTGAGGCAGATGGTAGTAGGGCAAATGACTTAAGAGATGCTAGAAATAACCTTTTAGATGACCTTAGTGGTTATATAGATATTGAGATTAAAGAAACGGCAGTAGGTAATAGTGGAGCAACAAGAATGGATATAATATTTCAAGGAAATGAACTATTAGTTGGCAATGTACAACAAAAAATAGGTCTTAAATATTGTAATGGAGAATTTCCTTTTGTTGAACCTGTTTTTAGTGATAGTAAAGAAATATTACCACCTAATGATACATCTATAAAACTTTTCCCAAATTTAGCAACAGAAGATTTAGGAACTAACTCTTCTAGTACAAAAGGATCTTTAAAAGGGTTATTAGTTTCACGTGGAGAAGTTGTAGGTGACTATGATATACGTAATAATAATGTAGGAAACTTTACTGTGCCAAATGTTCAAAGGAAAATAGATACATTAATGCGAGAAATAGTCGTATTATTAAATGATACATCTGAAGCAGGTGTTGGATTAGATGGTACTCAAGGCGTCCCTATATTTGTTAGAAAATCCGGAGTTACAGGTGTAGAAAGACCAGGTAGTTATGACACTTTGTTTACACTTAATAATATAGAAATAAATCCAGAGTTATTGGAGACAGACGGGTATAATAAATTAGGGTTTTCTTTGACTGGGGATAAAGAAGATAACACTCTCCTAATAGAAGCTTTAAGTATATGGAAAGATGCTAATCAATCTTTGGAAGGAGCTTCTATAGATGGATATTATAAAAAAATCATAACAGATTTTGGTGTTAAGATACAAGAGGATAGAGAAAAATTAGAGTCTAAAATAGGTACAATAGATCTTGCTCAAAATAAAAGAACAACTATATCTGGTGTATCTTTAGATGAAGAGTTAAGTAATATGCTTAAATTTCAACATGCATATAACTCTGCAGCAAAAATTGTAAATGTAATAGATGGTATGATGGATAAAGTAATAAATGGTACAGGCAGAGTAGGTATATAATAGGAGGTAAAATATGGGTTCATCTTTTTTTGAGTTTAATATAGCTACAACAGGGCTTTTTGCAGCTAGAGCGGGATTAGAAATAACATCACATAATACAGCAAATGTTGCTACTCCTGGATATTCTAGGCAATATATAAAACAAAAGGCAGGTATACCCTTAGATAGATATAGTGGAGTAGGACAAGTTGGTACTGGTACAACTGTTTATGGAATAGCACAACATAGAGATGTTTATTTAGATCATAAGTATTGGCCACAAAATAGTACTTTTGGCGAATATAGCCAAAAATCATCCCAATTAAGTCTTATGGAAGTATCTCTTAGTGAGTTATCTAAAACTAGTTTAACTAATAATGTAAATGATTTTTTCAAATCTATATCTGATTTAACTTTTACAGCAGATAGTTTAGAATATAGGACAGCTGTTATTAATACAGCAGATACATTGGTTACTAATATTAAAAATCATGCTACAAAATTAAGACAACAACAAATAGATTTAAATGATGATGCATATTCATTAGTTGAGCGTATTAATTCTATTGGAACACAACTTGCTAATATTAATGAGCAAATATATAAATATGAAATAGATGGTAACACTGCTAATGAACTTAGAGATCAAAGAGCACTTTTAATAGACGAGTTATCTAAATATGCAAATGTAGAGATTAAAGAATATTCTGATGGCACGGGTAGAGAACTTGGTAATAAATATGTAGTATTATTAAATGGTAGTGAGTTTGTAGACCATAATAGCAGTAGAAAGTTAGAATGTGTTAGAAGACAAAATTTAATGCATCCTAATGATCCACCAGGACTTTATGATATTAAATGGGAAAATGGAGATCAATTAAATTTAAAAACACTTACTGGAGAATTAAAAGGAATATTAGATTTACGTGATGGAGATAGTGGCGCTGCTAATGGTGGTGGAAATTATAAGGGGATACCATATTACATAAATAAATTAAATGAATTTGTAAGAGGTATAGCACGTGCTATGAACACTGGTGAAAGATTAGATGGTACTAAGTTAGATGGTGTTATAGGTCATCAAAATGGTTTTGATATGGAAGGTCATCAAGGTGGTCTTTTATTCAGTATGATTGATCCTAAAACAGGTAATACTGCAACAACTATAAATAATTATAATGATATAGATGTATTTAATTTTGCTATATCAGATGAAATAAAAGAAGATCCAAAAAAACTTGCAATATCGGATTCGGCTGATAATACCCAAGCTAGTAATAACAGAGTTGTTCTTGGATTTTTAAAACTTAAAGATGATGTTTCTTTATTTGCAGAAGGTAGTGCTTACCAATTTGTAAATGCAATATCTTCAACTCTTGGTATAGATACTAAACAAGCTAATAGTTTTTCATCTTTTTATAAAGATGTTACACAATCTATAGACAATCAAAGAAAGCAAGTTTCTGGTGTTAGTATAAATGAAGAGATGTCTAATTTGGTTATGTATCAACATTTATATCAAGCATCATCAAAACTTATAAATGTTATTAATGAAATATACAATACCACTATAAATGGACTTGGTGTTTAGGAGGTTAAAATATGAGAGTACCAAATGGAATGATGTCTAATAGGCTATTAACAAATATTAATAGAAATTTAGCTTTATTAGATAGATATAATACTCAAGGGTCAACAGGTAAAAAAATACAAGTTCCTTCCGATGATCCGATTATAGCTAGTCGTTCTTTAAAATTTAGAACTATGCTTTCTGAAGCAGAACAATATGCAAAAAACACTTCTGATGCTACATCTTGGATAGATGCAACAGAAACAGTTTTTGTTAATATGAATAAAATATTAGAAGATATGAAAGGTTTAATGAATCAAGGTTCTAATGATACTTATACTTTAGAAGATAGAAAAAAAATATTAACAGAATATCAATCATTACTTGAACAGTTAGAACAAGAACTTAATAGTGACTATATGGGTAGGAATTTATTTTCTGGATTTAGGACAGATAAAAAACCTATAGTAAAAGATCCTAATAATGGTAAAAATATATTAAATCCAGAGATTTATGGGGATCCTCAAAATAATATAGACTCTATAGAAGGTCAAATTATACAAGTTCAAGTTGGTGCAGGTATAACTGTAGATATAAATTCACTTGCAACAAATATATATGATCAAGATGATTTTAATGGACTAAGAGGAGGATTAGATAAAAATAATGCACCACAATTTGATAGAATTATGGAATTTTTAAATTCTCCTGGATATCAGAATATGACTGAAGAAGAAAAATTAGCTTGGGAGAAAGATCCAGATAATGACCTAAGAGGTATGATGGAACAAACTATAAAAACTATAGAAGATTATCAATCTAAATTATCTACTCAAGAAACAGATATAGGTATACGTTCTAAACGTGTGGAACTTGTACAAAAAAGGCTTGAAGATGATAAATTAAATTATAAAACTGTTATGAGTGAAAATGAAGATGTAAATATAGCAGAGGTTATGATGAATTTTAATACAGCTAATGCAGCTTATACAGCTTCGTTAAATATAGGTATGAAAATTACACAAATAACTTTAGCAGATTATTTAAGATAGTAATATTGTCCTTTTATCTATGATAAAAGGACAATATTTTTAATGATATATAAAATAATTTTTAGGATGTGGATTTATGAAAATAAAAACAAAATTTTTTGGAGAAATAGATATAGACAATAAAAAAGTAATAAATTTTGAAAATGGATTGCCTGGGTTTGAGTGTTTAAAAAATTTTTTGTTTATGACAGATGAAGATGAAGAAAGCCCTTTTTGTTGGTTACAATCTATAGATGATATAGATATAGTATTTACTTTATTTGATATATTCAAATTTTTACCAGACTATAATCCTAGTGTTGATATAAAGAGTTTAGATAAGCTTGGGGATTCTAAAGAAGAAGATTTATTAATATATTGTATAGCTAATATACCAAATAATATAAAAGATATGACAATAAATTTAAAAGCACCTATAGTTATAAATATTAATAATAATAAGGCAGATCAAGTTATATGCAATAATGAGGAATATCCTATAAAGTACTATGTATATAAAGAAATATTAGGGCATCGTTCTAATGAAAAGGGTGGTGAATAATATGTTGGCATTAAGTAGAAAAAAGGGAGATTCTATAATTGTAAATAATAATATAGAAATAGTTATAATAGATATTTGTAAGGATCAAGTAAAGATTGGAATAAAAGCACCAAAAGCTATACCTATATATAGAAAAGAAGTCTTTGATCAAATAACTAGTGAAAATAAAGAAGCTGTTTTAAATGTAAATATAAAAGATATAAAAAAATTATTTGACATTTAGATATATTTAAATTATAATTAAGTATATCTGCCTTCATAGTTAAATGGATATAACAAGCCCCTCCTAAGGGCTAGTTGTTGGTTCGATTCCAACTGAGGGTGTAATAAAAGTAGGCATATAAGCCTACTTTTTTAGTTTCTAATACTATCTTTAATATCATTTTTTATGTTGTTATACATATTTTTTTCTTTATTATATACATTATTAATATCTGATGTTATTTTTTGTTTAGTAGATTTATTTTCATTACCTTTTATATTTTCTGCACCTTTCATACCATCACCAAATCTAGTGTTAGTGCTATTAGTATTGTTAGTGTTATTAGATTTTTTGTAGCCATTAGAATAATTTTTATCATTTGTATAATTATCCATATTATACTCATTAGAATTGTATCTGTATCCATCAAAGACACCATTTATATTATTTGATATTGAAGAATTAGTAGTAGGTTCTGGTGTAGTTGTATTAGTGTTAGTTTTGTTGTTACCACATCCTGTTATAGATAAGCCTATTAAAATTAAGCCAATGGGTAATAATTTATTAAATTTCATATTTGTTCCTCCTTAGAATAAAAATAATTTAATTTTTATTTTTTGTATTATAAAAATATTTTGCACAATTATTAAGATAATAATACTGAAATATAAAGTATTAAATGGATATAAAAGGAAATCATTGACAATATAAAATAGTTAGGTTATAATTCATATAAAAAAGAAGAAAAAGGTGATTTTCTGAAATATATATACTTGTTAGTAGGTTTTATTATGTTAATTGTTGGTATTATAGGTATAATATTTCCAATTTTGCCAACAACTCCATTTTTATTAGTTTCTTCTATATGTTTTGCAAAAAGTTCTGACAAATTTTATAGTTGGTTTATTAATACTAAAATATATAAAAACAATTTAGAAGATTTTGTTAAAAATAGAGAAATGAAAATAAAAACAAAAATTTATCTTATAATATTATCTTCTAGTATGATAATAATATCTATTTTTATGGTAGATACCATATATTTAAAATTATTACTTTTTTGTATAGATGTATTTAAGTATTATTATTTTACTTTTAAGATAAAAACTATTTAATAAAATTTGTATAATTCTATATGTTGACAATTATATAGTATAATGATATTATATAATTTAAGCTAAATATTTTGTTATTAAAGTAAAATAAAATCATATACTTATTATAAAAGTAATTATAGTTATAATTATAACTATGGAGGTAAATATGGATATAAAAAAGCAAGTAGATTTATCTATACAAAATTTTGACATAGAAGGTATTGTAATAGAAAAAGAAGTATTAAAAAAAGGTCATATTAATGATACTTTTTGTATTAAATGTAAATTAGATAATAATGATATAAAAAAATATATTTTACAAAGAATAAATACAAATATATTTAAAAATCCAGATGAATTAATGGAAAATGTAGTTAATATTACATCATATCTTAAAAATGTAATTTTACAAAGTGGTGGGAATCCAGAAAGAGAAACATTAAATGTTATAAAAACAAAAGACAATAAAAATTACTATAAAGATATTGATGGAGGTTGTTGGAGACTTTATAAATTTATAGAAGATGCTACTACATATGATTTGGTAGAAAATGTACAAGATTTTTACGAAAGTGCAGTTGCTTTTGGTAATTTTCAGATGCTTTTATCAGATTTTCCAGCCCACATACTTCATGAAACTATCCCAAATTTTCATAACACAGTAGATAGGTTTAATAAATTAAAAGATGCTATAAAAGAAGATTCTTTTAATAGAGTAAAAGATGTTAAAAAAGAAATAGAATTTGTTTTAGATAGGGAAAAAGATTGTCATATTATATGTGATTTATTAGATAAAAATGAGATACCTCTTAGAGTTACTCATAATGATACAAAACTGAATAATATTATGATAGATAACAAAACAAAAAAAGCTATATGTGTTATAGATTTAGATACAGTTATGCCTGGTACAGTTTTAAATGATTTTGGAGATTCTATAAGATTTGGTGCAAGCACTGCTTTAGAAGATGAAAAAGATTTATCTAAAGTGGAATGTAGTATGGAGCTTTTTGAAGCTTACACTAAAGGATTTATAGAAGGTGTAAAAGGGAAGTTGACATATAAAGAAAAAGAAATGTTGCCTATGGGAGCTAAAATAATGACTTTAGAATGTGGTATAAGATTTTTAACAGATTATCTTCAAGGAGATACATATTTTAAAGTTAGTAGAGAAGGGCATAATTTAGATAGAGCTAGGACACAATTTAAGCTTGTTTTGGATATGGAAAACAAATGGGATCAAATGACAAATATAACTAAAAAATACTGTTAATATAACAATAAAAAGCCTTTATTATATGATGAAAATAAGGGCTTTTTATTGTTATTATATTTGACATAAAACATATATTTATATATAATAGACATTAAAGATAGAATAAATCTACCTTAATAAATAAAATAAATATAATATATGAAATAGGAGATAAAAATATGAAAAAAGCACATATTATTTCACATAGTCATTGGGATAGAGAGTGGTATTTACCATATGAAAAACATCATATGTTATTAATAGAATTTTTTGATACTTTAATAGAAACTTTAGAGAATGATAAAGATTATAAAAGTTTTCATTTAGATGGACAAACTTTATTAATAGAAGACTATTTACAAGTTAGACCAGAAAATAAAGAAAGACTAAAAAAATTAATAGAGGCAAAAAGAATACATGTTGGTCCTTGGTTTATTTTACAAGATGAATTTTTAACAAGTAGTGAGGCTAATGTTAGAAATTTACAAATAGGTCATCAATTAGCTAGAGAATATGGTGAAGTATGTAAAGTAGGTTATTTCCCAGATTCTTTTGGTAATATGGGACAAGCTCCTCAAATGTTAAAAAAGGCAGGTATAGATACTGCTGTTTTTGGTAGGGGAGTTAAACCAACAGGATTTAATAATCAAGTTACTGAAAGTGACACTTATGAATCTCCATATTCTGAAATGTATTGGAATTCTGAAGATGGTTCATCTGTTTTAGGGATACTTTTTGCAAATTGGTATAGTAATGGTATACATATTCCAACAGATGAAGAAGAGGCTAAAGAATATTGGGCTAAAAAATTAGAGGATGCTTCTAAATATGCTAGTACATCTCATTTATTATTTATGAATGGTTGTGACCATCAACCAGTGCAGACAGATTTATCAAAAGCTATTGAAACTGCTAAAAAAGTATACCCAGATGTAGAATTTATTCATTCTAATTTTGAAGATTATATTAAAGCTTTAAATACAGAGTTAAAAGAAGATATGGCAACTATTACAGGAGAGCTTAGAAGTCAACAAACAAATGGTTGGTACACTCTTGCTAATACTGCATCTTCTCGTATTTATATAAAACAAATGAATGCAAGATGTCAAATGTTATTTGAAAAAGTAGCAGAACCTTTAGCTACTATGGCTTATGTAAACGGAAAAGAATATCCTCACCATTTATTTAAGTATGGTTGGAAACTTTTAATGGAAAATCACCCACATGATAGTATTTGTGGTTGTAGTGTTGATGATGTTCATAGAGAAATGGTAACAAGATTTGAAAAGGCTGAAAATGTGGCTAAGCATATAATAGATGAAAGTCTTAATTATTTAAAATCTAAAGTAAATACTAAAAATTTTGAAAATATTAGTAAAGATGCTATACCATTTATTGTTACAAATACAAGTGCTGATAAACGCTCTGGAGTTGTAGAAATTGATGTTGAAGTAGTTAAAAAATATTTTAAAGAAGGTTTTCCAGGTATAGTTAAAGAATTAAACGAAATGAGTTTACCTAAATATAAAGTAGTAAATGCAAATGGAGAAGAAGTTAATGCTAAAGTAGAAGTTATACCAAATTACTTTAACTATGACTTACCTAAAGATAAATTTAGAGACCCATATATTGCAAAAAGGGTTAAAGTAACTTTAGAGATTGTAAATATGAAATCATTTAGCTTTGAAAGTTTTGCTCTTATACCTAACGAAGAAAATAAACCTAGTAATGAATATATGGTTAAAGAAAATAATAATATAGATACACCTTTCTATAAAGTAAAATTTAATGAAGATGGTAGTTTTAATTTATTAGATAAATCTAACGGTAAATCTTGGGATAATCTTGGGATATTTGAAGATTGTGGGGACATAGGTAATGAATATATTTACTTTATGCCAGTTGGAGAAAACCCAATTACTACAAAAGGTGTAAATGCTAAAATAGAAATATTAGAAAACGAACCTTATAGAGTAGTTGTAGGTGTTACACATACAATGAAAATACCTAAAAAGGCTAATGAAACTTTAGATAAAGAAATACAAGACCTTGTAGAGTTTAAAAATAGAAAAGCTCAAAGAGTAACTGAATTAATAGAGCAAGTTATAAGTGTAAAATATACATTTGAAAAATCAAGTCCTGTTATAAAGGCAGTAGCTAACTTTAATAATCAAGCATTAGACCATAGAATAAGAGCTTTATTTGAAACTAATTTAGATACACCGCATCATTATGCAGATTCTATATTTGAAGTGGCAAAAAGAGATAATACACCAGATAAAGCTTGGGAAAATCCTTGTAACGCACAACATCAACAAGCATTTGTTAATGTTCATACAGATGAATTTGGATTAACTATTGCTAATAAAGGGTTAAATGAGTATGAAATATTAAGAGATGGTAAAAATACTATTGCTATTACTATTCATAGAGGTACAAGAGAGCTTGGTGATTGGGGAGTATTTTTAACACCAGAGGCACAATGTTTAGGTGAAAAGCAAGTAGAGTTTGCTATTATTCCTCATGGTAAGGACAAAGATGTTTATAAGTCTTATAAATTAGCTTATCAATATCAAATAGACTGGTCTTATGTACAAGCTTATTTACAAAATGGTTGTCTTAATAGTGGTTATCAATTATTAGATACAAGCCATTTAGAAGTTGCACACTCTGCACTTAAATTAAGCTGTGATAGTAAATATATTGTTACAAGATGGTTTAATCTTGCAAAGGATGATGCTAATCTTGAAATAAATACAGATATGAATATTGTTGAGTTAGATTTATTAGAAGAGAAAGAAATAAGGCAGTTAGAAAATAATATTAAACTTGGCAAAAAAGAAATAATTACTTTAGGTTTAAAAAAATAAATATAGTTAAGAACTAAAAAATGGCTAATATGTTATTAGCCATTTTTTAGTTCTTAATATCTTTTAACTAATATTTTTTAACTGATTTCTTTTATCTTTAATACCTTTTAGAATAATTTCTCGAGCTTTTATAGCATCATCTTTTTTTAGAGCTGGCATACCTTTTAAAGGATATTCCATTCCAAGGTTTTCATATTTTACTTCACCCATTTCATGATAAGGTAAAACATCTAAAGCTTTAACATTTTTAAGTTCTCCAATAAAAAGTCCTAAATCATATAAATACTTTTCATTAAATGTATGGCCATCTACAACAACGTGTCTAAGCCAAATAGGTTGACCTTTTTCACTTAAATATCTAGCAAACTCTAAAATATGAGTATTAGGAACAGCACATAATTTTTTATGTTCGTCATTATCTATATGTTTTATATCTAAAAGAATTAAATCTGTAACAGATAAAAGTTTATCCATTTTTTTTATTATTTTTTCATTACTTTGGTCAAAAAGGATACCAGAAGTATCTAAGCATGTATGAATATTTTTAGCTTTAGCTTTTTCAAAAAGCTCAGTTACAAAGTCGATTTGTAGAAGAGGCTCACCGCCAGTAACGGTAAGCCCTCCATCTTTATAATAGCTTTTTGTTAAATCATATTGAGCTAATATTTCATCTGCAGTCATTTTTGTACCTTTATTAACTTCCCAAGTATCTGGATTGTGACAATAAAGACAACGTAGTGGACAACCTTGTGTAAATACAACAAATCTAACGCCAGGTCCATCTACTGTACCAAAGCTTTCTGTAGAGTGAATATAGCCTTCCATAATTACATTGCTTTGTGGAATGTTCTATTGATTACATCATCTTGTTGTTCTTTAGTAAGCTTGTTAAAGTTAACAGCATACCCAGAAACACGAATTGTTAATTGTGGGTATTTTTCAGGATGAGCTTGAGCATCTAATAAAGTTTCTTTAGAAAAAACATTTACGTTAAGGTGGTGTCCACCGTGTTCAGCATATCCATCTAACATTGCTACTAAGTTATCTACTTGTTGATTATTTGACATAATAAAAACCTCCTAAAATATATAAAATTTTTATTATTGAGTATAAAATACTCAATATTTAGCTATATATAAATTTATTAGCTAACGAAACTATATATATGGGATATAAGCCATATATTAATATTATATCCCATACATTAATAATTACTCCTCATCATTTTCTACACCTTCAAAGAGGGTAGGAACTTTACAAGCCATATTGCCAGTGCAACAATCTGAGCTATTGGCTGTATTAACTTTTTTTGAATTGATATCATTACTATTTACTTCAATGTTCATATGACCACCATTTTTGGAGGTAAAGCCATCAAGCATAGCAATTATATCATCAATTCTCTTATCATTATCCATAATAACACCTTCTAGATTAATTATTTATTAAATCCATCAAGTTCTACTTCTAAATCTCCAACAAATACTTGGTCTTCTTTACCAAGAGCACCAGGTATAATAGAGAATGTGTTAGAGATACCATCTTGAGCATCCATAAATGGTAATTTTGCAACAGAAGCTAAGCTTGCAACAGCACCATGGCTATCACGGCCGTGCATTGGGTTAGCACCAGGAGCAAAAGGTTCACCAGCTTTTCTACCACAAGGAGTTGAGCCAGTAGCTTTACCATAAACAACATTTGATGTGATAGTTAAGATAGATGTAGTAGGGATACCTTCTCTATAAGTTTGGTTCATTCTTACATATTCCATAAATGTATGAACAAGCTCAACAGCAATACTATCTACTCTATCATCGTTATTACCGTATTTAGGGAAATCACCTTCAACTTCATAGTCAACAGCAATACCATTTTCATCTCTAATAGCTTTAACTTTAGCATATTTTATAGCAGATAAAGAGTCCGCCACAACTGAAAGACCAGCTATACCAGTTGCAAACCAACGTGTAACGTGTCTATCATGTAAAGCCATTTGAAGTCTTTCATAGCAATATTTATCGTGCATATAATGAATAACATTTAATGTGTTTACATAAACACCAGCAAGCCATTTCATCATATCTTTATATCTTGGCATAACTTCATCATATGTTAAATATTCATCAGTAATAGGTCTAAATTTAGGACCAATTTGAGTTTTCTTAACTTCATCAACACCACCGTTGATAGCATAAAGTAAACATTTAGCAAGGTTGGCACGAGCACCAAAGAATTGCATTTCTTTACCAACTCTCATTGATGATACACAACAAGCGATAGCATAGTCATCACCATGAGTAACTCTCATAAGGTCATCATTTTCATATTGGATAGAAGATGATGAGATAGAAGTTTTAGCACAGAATCTTTTGAAACCTTCTGGTAATTTTACAGACCAAAGAACTGTTAAATTTGGTTCTGGAGCAGTACCTAAGTTATTAAGAGTGTGTAAATATCTAAAAGACATTTTTGTAACTAAAGGTCTACCATCTAAACCGACACCAGCAATAGATTCTGTTACCCAAGTAGGGTCGCCAGAGAATAATTGATTATATTCTGGAGTACGAGCAAATTTAACAAGTCTTAATTTCATAATAAAATGGTCAACAAATTCTTGAATTTGCTCTTCAGTATATTTACCAGATTTTAAATCTCTTTCAGCATATATATCAATAAATGTAGATGTACGTCCAAGAGACATAGCAGCACCATTTTGTTCTTTAATAGCAGCTAAGTATCCAAGATACATCCATTGTATAGCTTCTTTAACGTCATTTGCAGGTCTTGAAATATCAAAACCATATATTTCACCTAATTTTTTGAGTTCACCAAGAGCTCTAATTTGTTCAGATAATTCTTCTCTATCACGAATAATATCTGTTGTCATTATACTACCAGTTGAACGTTTTTGAGCTTGTTTATCTTCTATAAGTCTATCTACCCCATATAAAGCAACTCTTCTGTAATCGCCAATAATACGACCACGACCATAAGCATCAGGAAGACCAGTAATAATTTTGCTTGAACGACAAGCTTTCATTTCATCAGTATAAGCATCAAAAACACCAGCATTGTGAGTTTTTCTATGAGTAGTAAAAAATTCACTAATTTCAGAATCTACAGTATATCCATATGCAGAGCAAGAACTTTCTGCCATTCTTATACCACCATAAGGTTGTAAAGAACGTTTAAAAGGTTTTTCTGTTTGGAAACCAACAATAGTTTCTTTATCTTTATCTAAATATCCAGGACCATGAGATGTTATAGTAGATACAACTTTTGTATCCATATCTAAAACCCCACCAGCTTCACGCTCTTGTTTTGTAAGATCCATAACTTGAGCCCAAAGTTCAGTAGTATTTTTAGTAGGACCAACTAAGAAACTATCATCACCTTCATATGGTGTATAATTTTTTTGAATGAAGCTTCTTACATTAACTTCTTTTTGCCAACTACCACCAACAAAACCATTCCATTCAGTGTTCATTAATCTTCACCCCTAAATAACAATATTAAAATTGAGAGAATAAAGTATATTAAATTAATATACTTTTCACTTAATATTATATAATATATTTTCTTATAAATCAATATAAGATTAATTAATTATATTAAATTTTTTATTATTTTTTTGTATATTTTTGTAGCAACTTTAACAATATTTTTAAGCTTATATGTGTAGGATTATAAGAGCTATATTTTATAGCTGATAGGCTTTATACAATTTTTATATATATATTTGTATTATGTATAAATTTATAAAAAAATATTTAATGAAAAATATGTAAAATATGTGTAACTAAAAATTTATATAACAATATAATATTATTAGGACAAACAATGTCCTTAATTAAATTTAAAGAGGAGAGTTTTTATGGGATTAAATTTTTCGAATAAAGTGTTAGATAGAAATGAAATTACTTGTGGAGAAGATTTTTTTGTTACACTTGGTCTTTCAGCATCTCCTAATATTCAAAACAATCCAACAGATATTGTTTTGGTATTGGATAGATCTGCAAGTATGGCAGGGTTGCCATTAGAAGAAGTAAAAGTAGCAGCTAAAACATTTATAGATATTATTGATCAAAATACAGATGGAGATTTAAACCAAATTATTGGCAATGGTAGTAGAATTGGTATAGTAAGCTTTTCAACTGTAGCTACAAAAGATGTACCTCTTACAACTAATGTTGTAGATTTAAAATCGGCTATTGATGCACTAGTAGCCGGAGGTAGAACAAATCATGCTGATGCGTTTAAAAAAGCTAGGGAGTTATTTAATCCATTATCTACAAATGATAAAGTGATTATTATGTTTACAGATGGTAAGACAACAGCGGGTACAGATCCGTCTATAGAGGCTAAAGCTGCGAGAGATGAGGGAATAACTATTTATTGTATAGGACTTACAGGCTCAGATGGTATAGATGTTGCAACATTAAATGATTGGGCAACGGATCCAGATAGTGCCCACGTTGTTGTTACACCAGACCCTCAAGATTTAGAACAAATATTTGGGGATCTTGCAGCTAATATATCTAAACCAGGAGCTACTAATATTGTTATAAATGAAATTTTAAATGATGATTTTAACATAATAGATATTATTGATCCTAATTTAGGTAGTGTTACTTTAATAAATGATACTGAATTAAGATGGACAATAGGTGAGCTTGGGAAAACATCTAATGAAGGAGCATCTTTAAAATTTAGAGTTAAATATATAGGTAATTCATCTGGTGTTATGGAAGTTAATAAATATATACAATATATGGATAATGAAGGTAATATTGCTACATTTGGAAATCCAGAAATAACTGTAGACTGTGATAATGAAATTCCTGTAGACCCTTGTCCAATACCTAAAGAGGTAATTTTTAATGGTTGCCATGATCATTTTGAATATGACTTAGGAGATTATACTTTAAGTGATTTAGGAAGTATATTAGATCTTAGTTTAACTATTAAAAATGTTTGTCCAAATAAAGATGTTGCAGTAGCCATTACTTTAACTGAAGTAGACTGTCAAGGTGTAGAAACTAAAAGAGGTACGAAAATAATATCTATTCCAGGACATAATGGTAGTTCTTGTGGGGATATGAAACTTACTAATATTAGATTTATTTTACCAGAGGAAAATGGATGTTCATGTAAAACAAGAAAATTTTTAGTAGGAGCTATTGCAAATTATACAAACAATAATTCTATTTGCTAATCAAAAAGTTTAATTTTAAATAAAAATAACTAAAATAATATTAAAAGTATTGAATTGTAATATTTTGTAAAAAAATGTGGAAAAATGTAGAATATTGACAGAATATTAAAAATATATTAATATATATATTGAAATAATAATTAAATTAATATTTTAACAAATGTAAATTAAGAGTTAAAAAAGTATATTAATATACTATATAGAGGAGGTCAAAATGAAGTCAACAGGAATAGTTAGACAATTAGATGAACTTGGAAGAATAGTATTACCAAAAGAATTAAGAGAAAGTTTAAGTTTAGTGTGTAAAGATGCCTTAGAAATTTTTGTAGAAGATGATAAAATAATATTAAGAAAATATCAACTAGGTGATATTTTCGATAATAGTATGTCAGATTTATTAGAGTACAAAGGTAAAAAAGTTTCATTATCAACAATTAAAAATCTAATAGAAATAGCAAAAGAAGAAGGGTATGAAATATAAATAATAAGGGGCTATATACAGCCTCTTATTATATTTTATTAATAATTCCTTATTGTAGTTTGTTTTTTATAGTATATGTTGTAATATATAAAACAAACGATAATACCCATTAAAAATCCACCTATATGCCCAGCGTTATCTATATTAGCTTTTGAAAAGCTAGCTAATATACCAATTATTGAAAATATAGCAATAGTATAATAATCTAATCCATCAAGTTTAATTTTTTCTTTTATGCTAAAGTATAAAGTAGCACTTTCTAATGCAAATATAGCTCCACTAGCACCAACAGAATAAGTTTTTGTAAATAGTATACTAAAAATACCACTAGATAAACCACCTAATATAAATATTAATAAAAATGCTGCTTTACCTAAATATTTTTCTATCCTTGTTCCAAATATATAAAGGCTTAAAAGATTAGATGTTAGATGAGTTAAGCCAGAATGTAGAAATAAAAATGTTATAAGTCTATAATATTCTTTACTTTCAAAAAGATTAGGTGATATGCCATATTTATATATAATGTAATTTTTATCAAAAATGGGGGACATTAATATAATAATGTGTACAAATGTAATGATAAAAATTAAAGAATATGTAGCATATGTATTTTTAGATGTTATATAATTTTTATTTTCTTTGATTATATTATTACTAAAAGAATTTTTTATATATTTTTCTAAATCTAAAAATTTTGTAGGTTGATTAGATTTTACTATTAAATTTTCATTTTTTAGGTCTACTCCCCATACAATATTTATTATTTTGTTATCCAAATTTAAACTATAATCTAAAAAACTTATATCATTCTCTAAAAATACATCACTTATTAATATTTTTACTAAAAATATTTTATTTAAATTAAGTTTTTTTAATACATATTTGGCATTTTCTTCTATGTAATCGAAGTAATTTTCATATGAAAAGCTACCTTTTAATGTAGGAACAATTAAATAACCATTAGAACCTATATTTTTAAAATAAACATCTTTATTTGAAAATTCATTTTCTAATCTTAAAAAATCGTTATTTAGTAAATAATTATTAAAGTTTGATAAAAAATTTAAATCCATTATTATTTCCTCTTAAAAAATCTATTTTCCTATGTTTTGTATTTTATAATAATATTTGTAATATGTAAAGGCAAATTATACCTGGTATTCCTAATATACCAGAAAAAATGCCTGTAAATAAATTTATATTTATATAAATTCCACTTGATTTTAATATAATATTAGAAATATAGATAAATATAACACCTAATAAAATATTAAATAAAAATTTTAATATAGATTTATTATAAAACAATAAAATGATAAAAAGTAAGCCTAATGTTATATAAATAAAATTATCTGACGACATAATAACCTCCTATGAAGCAGGGAATTTTTGTAAAATTTGAGGAAAAGTTATAACAATCCCTTTTTTCTTGCTAAGCTTTAAAAAATAATCATATCTTTTTTGTAAGGACATTATTTCATATATAATGCTATCTATTAATGTATCATCATTTGCAAAGTTTAGACACATTTCAGCATATTCTAATTTTATTTTTATATCTTGCAAAAAATATATAATTTCAGTTGCTTCGCTATCTAAATCATTTGTATATTTTAGTAAATTTTTTTCTTTTTTTAGTAATAATAGATTTTCCATTTATTTTCCTCCGTAATCATTAGTATTTAAGCTTATAACTTTATTAATATTAATATAGTCAATTTTTTACTTATTTATTCTAGAAAATAACAATTTATTGACTAAAAAATAGTAATAGTATAAAATGGTATGTATGTACTCTTAGCTTAAAAGGATAGAGCTTTTGGCTCCGGACCAAAGGATATGGGTTCAATTCCCATAGAGTACAATAAAAATTTAATATAAAAAACAATAGCTATTATTAATAAATATCTTATTTTGATTGATATTTAAATAGTAAACATTATACTAAATAATAAATAGGATATTAATAAAAAATTACCAATAACAATTATTAAAAATTGTTAAACTTTATTAAATGATCTTATTGCATAATTCCTTGTAATATAGTATAATATCAATATATTATGTACAAAATAATTATTTTTGGAGGAAAATTATTATGGAAAAAATAGTTGTAGTTGGTGCTAATCATGCTGGGACTGCTTGTATAAATACAATACTTGATAATTATAAAGATAAAGAGGTAGTAGTATTTGATGCTAATAGTAACATAAGCTTTTTAGGATGTGGTATGGCTCTTTGGATTGGTAAACAAATAGCTGGTGCTGAAGGATTATTTTATTCTAATAAAGAAATATTAACAGGTAAAGGTGCTAAAATCTATATGGAAACAAAAGTTGACTGTATAGATTATTCTAATAAAAAAATATGTGCAACAGATAAAGATGGCAATAAAATAGAAGAAACTTATGATAAAGTTATTTTGGCTACAGGTTCTTTACCTATTACGCCAAGAATTGAAGGTATGGATCTTGAAAATGTACAATTTGTTAAATTATACCAAAATGCTGCAGAAGTTATAGAAAAATTAAAAGATGATAGTATTAAACATGTTACTGTTGTTGGTGCTGGGTATATTGGTGTTGAACTTGCAGAGGCATTTAAAAGAAATGGTAGAGAAATTACAATGATTGACTGTGCAGAAACTTGTCTTTCTGGATATTATGATAGAGATTTTACTGATATGATGACAGAAAACTTAAAACAAAATGGTGTACAAGTTGTATTTAATGAGATGGTTAGTAAAATTGTAGGTAATGGTAAGGTAGAAGCTATTGTTACAGACAAAAATGAATATAAAACAGATATGGTTGTTCTTTGTATCGGATTTAGACCAAATAATGAACTTGGTAAAAATGATTTAGAATTATTTAGAAATGGTGCATACATTGTTAATAAAAGACAAGAAACTAGCATAAAAGATGTATATGCAATAGGTGACTGTGCTACTGTATATGATAACTCTATTAAAGATACAAACTATATTGCACTTGCTACAAATGCTGTTCGTTCTGGTGTTGTAGCTGCTCATAATGCTTGTGGAACAGATATTGAAAGCATAGGTGTTCAAGGTTCTAATGGTATAAGCATTTGGGGTCTTAATATGGTATCTACTGGTCTTACTTTAGAAAAAGCTAAGGCTAATGGCTTTGATGCTATTACAACAGAATTTGAAGATTTACAAAAACCAGCATTTATTGAACATAATAATGAAAAAGTTAAATTAAGAATTGTTTATGATAAAAATACAAGAGTTATTTTAGGTGCTCAAATGGCTTCTAGAGAAGATATTTCTATGGGTATTCATATGTTCTCTTTAGCTATTCAAGAAGGAGTAACTATTGATAAATTAAAATTATTAGATATTTTCTTCTTACCACACTTTAACCAACCTTATAACTATATAACTATGGCTGCTTTAACAGCTAAATAACAAAAATTTATGATAAAATAAACTAGCATTATAAAAAAATTGCTAGTTTATTTTTTTGTATAAGAAAATAATTATTAATATATTACAAAATTATATGTATATTTATAGTAATAAATAAATTTTTGCAAATAAATAAATAAAAATATGTTAAAACTAAGGTATAAATATTTAGTTATAATACATAATGTAACTTTAAAGATTATAAAAGCTAAAATATAATTATTATAGATATTAAAGGATAATTGATAGAAAGGACTTGATTAAAATTAAAAGTATATTTCACAAAACAAAACATATACCTTTACCTATTGTGCCGTGTATGTTAGGTGCTTGCACACTGTCCAATATTTATAATGGATTAGGATTTAGTTTCATAAGGCATTTAACTACTTTTTTTGCTATTTTAATAGTATTATCTTATATTATTAAAATTATATTTCATCCAAGTGTAATAAAAGAAGAATATAAAAATCCTGTTACTTGTAGCTTGTATCCTGGGATATGTATGGTGTCTATGGTTATAGGTGCATATTTTTATGATTATTTTGATATTTTTGGAAAAATAATATGGGTAACTTCTATTGTTTTTCATATTATACACATTTTTATATTTACTTATTTGCACTTTATAAAATCGAGAGATATAAATACATTTTTACCAACTTGGTTTGTTACTTATAATGGAATAATGGTTAGTAGTGTAGTTGGTGTGAATATGAATGCAAATAAATTTTTAATATTTATTGTTTATTATGGGATATTTATTTATTTTTTAATATTACCTTTTATGCTTTGGCGTCTTTTAAAATTTGAAATAAAAGATACAATGCAACATGGTACAGCTATACTTTTAGGTCCTTGTAGTCTTTGTATAGTATCTTATATTAACATAATAAAAAATCCTAATATAGTTTTAGTTTGGATACTATATATTTGTGTTTTATTATCTCTTATTTATGTTTTAATTATGTTACCTAAATTTTTCTCTTATGCTTTTACACCAGCTTTTGCAGGGCTTACTTTCCCTATGGCAATAGGAACAGTAGCCACACAAAAGATGATATTTTACTTAAATAACACAGGTTATGAAAATATAGCTAATATATTTAAACAGCTAGAGGGTATTCAAATATATATTACAACCGCTATAATAGGATTTGTACTTTTTAATTTTGTAAGACTTTTAAGGGTTAATTTTATTAAAAGCATATAGTATTTAATATAAATAGTCTTGACAACATTTACTATTATGATATAATTATTTATATTTTAAATACTGTGAAAGCGAAAGTATATATTATGGTTCTTTTAGAGAGAAAATGCCGTGGCTGAAAGCATTTTTAAGATAAAATATTATAGAAATTCACGCTGGAGTATATCTTTTGAACAGTTTTTCTTATTAGAAAGATACGGTTAAGGTTCGTTATGCCTAAGAGTGTGCAAATAATATTTTGCAAATTTGGGTGGTACCGCGGAAATTATGCTTTCGTCCCTTTTGGGGCGAAAGCTTTTTTATTACAATTAAGGTATAACTTAAATTTTCAATTTAGTATCTATTTGTAAATAAAAGTATTTAAAAGCTAATTAATTTTAAAATTTTGAAAGGAGTATAAAAATGAAAGAAAAATTATCACAAATTAAAAATTTAGCAATAGAAAAGCTTAACAAAACAAGTGATTTAAAAGTATTAGAAGAAATAAGAGTTGAAATACTTGGTAAAAAGGGAGAACTTACAAGCATATTAAAAGGTATGGGTTCATTATCAACAGAAGAAAGACCTATAATAGGTCAACTTGCTAATGAAGTAAGAACATCTATTGAAGAAAAGATAGATACTATAAAAAAAGACTTAATAGCAAAGGAACAAGAAATTAGACTAAAAGCTGAAAAAATTGATGTTACAATGCCAGCAAAAACAAAAAAAATAGGTAATAAGCACCCAATGACACAAGTTATAGATGACATTAAAAATATATTTATAGGAATGGGATATGAAATAGCAGAAGGTCCTGAGGTAGAAACGGCTTATTATAATTTTGAGGCTTTAAATATACCTAAAAATCACCCTGCAAGAGATGAGCAAGATACATTTTATGTAGATGGGTTAGGAGATTTTGTTCTTAGAACACAAACATCACCTGTGCAAATTCGTGTTATGGAAAGTAAAGATATGCCAATAAAAATTATAGCTCCTGGTAGAGTTTATCGTTCTGATGAAGTAGATGCTACACATTCTCCAGTTTTTCATCAATTAGAGGGACTTGTTATAGATAAAAATATAACAATGGGAGATTTAAAAGGTGCATTAACTATATTTGCTAAAGAACTTTTAGGAGCAGATACAAAAGTAAGGTTTAGACCGCATCATTTTCCATTTACTGAACCTAGTGCAGAAATGGATGCATCTTGTTTTGCCTGTGGTGGAAAAGGTTGTAGAGTATGTAAAAATAGTGGTTGGATAGAACTTTTAGGTTGTGGTATGGTTCACCCTAAAGTATTAGAAATGGCAGGTATAGACCATAAAGAATATAGTGGATTTGCTTTTGGTATGGGACTTGAAAGAGTAACTATGCAAAAATATGCTATTACAGATTTAAGGTTACTTTTTGAAAATGACATTAAGTTTTTAGAACAATTTTAATTTAGGAGGAATATAAAATGAATTTACCAATGTCTTGGATTAAAGATTATGCTGATATAGATTGTGATGTAAACACATTTTGTGATGAAATGACTTTATCTGGTTCTAAAGTAGAAAGTATAGAAAATAAGGGGAAAGATATAACAAAAGTTGTTGTAGCCAAAGTTTTAGAAATAGAAAAACACCCAGATGCAGATAAGTTAGTAGTTGTAAAAGCAGATATAGGACAAAATGAACCAATACAAATAGTAACAGGTGCTACTAATCTTTTTATTGGCGCATATGTACCTGCTGCTTTAGATGGTGCTACACTTGCTGAGGGGTTAAAAATTAAAAAGAGCAAATTAAGAGGGGTAGAATCTAATGGTATGTTTTGTTCTGTTGAGGAATTAGGATATACAAGAAGTGATTATCCAGAAGCGCCAGAAAATGGTATTTATATATTTGATAAAGAATATCCACTTGGTAGTTGTGTAAAGGAAATACTGCAAATAGATGAAGATGTTGTAGAATTTGAAATTACATCTAATCGTCCAGACTGTTTTAGTATAGTAGGTCTTGCTAGAGAGGCAGCAGCTACATTTAGAAAACCTTTTAATATGCCTAAAATCGAAGTTATAGAAGAAGAAAAATCTATGGACAATATGATAAACATAGAAATTAAAAATTATGATATTTGTCCTAGATATACTTGTCGTATTATAGAAGATGTAAAAATAGAGCCTTCTCCACAATGGCTTAGACATAGGCTAACATCAGCTGGGATAAGACCAATAAATAATATAGTGGACATAACAAATTATGTTATGCTTGAACTTGGGCAACCTATGCACGCATATAATTATGATAAAATAGAAGGCAAAAAACTTATAGTTAGAAATGCTAACAAAGGAGAAAAGCTTACTACATTAGATGGAATAGAAAGAGAATTTGATGAAACTGTGCTTATTATACAAGATGAAAATAAGGTAATAGACCTTGCTGGTATAATGGGTGGAGAAAATTCAATGGTTACAGATGATACTAAAACTATACTTTTAGAATCTGCTAATTTTAATGGCACTCATATAAGACTTACATCTAAAAAGCTTGGGCTTAGAACAGATGCATCCAGCAAATATGAAAAAGGATTAGACCCTAATTTATCAGTGTTAGCTTTAGATAGAGCTTGTCAATTAATAAATATGTTAAAATGTGGTAAAGTCTTAAAAGGGCATTTAGATTTTTATCCACAAAAGAGAGAAAGTTGGACTGTATCTTATGATAGTAATAGAGTAAATAAACTTTTAGGAACAAGTCTTTCTGAAAAAGAAATTATAGATATACTTGCATTAGTGGAAGTTGAGGCAGATGGAAAAGTTGCTAAAATACCTACATTTAGACCAGATTTAGAAACAGAGGCAGATATTGCAGAAGAAGTAGCAAGATTTTATGGATATAACAATATAGAGGCTACTCTATCAACAGGTACGCCAACAGTAGGTAAAAAGACTTATAAACAAATTATAATAGATAAAATAACAAATACTATGATTTCTTGTGGACTTAGCCAAGCTTTAACATATTCTTTTGAAAGTCCTAAAGTATTTGATAAATTAAATATAGAAAAGGATAGTACATTTAGAAATACGGTTAATATATCAAACCCATTAGGTGAAGATTTTAGCATAATGAGAACTTCAACTTTAAATGGGATGCTTACATCTATTTCTACAAACTATAACAGAAGAAACAAAGAGGTACATTTATTTGAAATAGGTAAGGTGTATTTACCAAAAGAGTTGCCGCTTAAGGAATTGCCAGTAGAGAGAGAAGTTTTGACTATAGCTATGTATGGTAATGTAGATTTCTATGATGCAAAAGGTGCATTTGAAAATATATTTAATGGGTTAGGTATGATAAATAAAGTAGAATACAGCCCATTAGAAACTTTATCATATATGCACCCAGGAAGAACTGCTATTATAACAGATGAAAAAAATGACGAAATTGGTTATGTAGGTGAAATACACCCACAAATAGCATCTAATTATGAAATAGAAACAAAGGTTTATTTTGGTGTTTTATATATAGATAAATTAATAGAGATTGCAAATTTTGATATAAGTTATAAATCTTTACCAAAATTTCCAACTATGCAAAGAGATATTGCTATGCTTGTTAAGGATGAAATAAATGTAAAAGAAATAGAAAAAATAATAAAAGCTAAAGGTGGTAAACTTTTAGAAAGTGTTAAACTTTTTGATGTTTATAAAGGTGAACAAATAGAAAAAGGTTATAAGTCTGTAGCTTATAGTATTTTATTTAGATCTAATGAAAAAACTTTAACAGATGAAGAAGTTAATTCTCCTATGAAAAAAATATTAAAAGAGCTTGAAGAAAAATTACAAGCACAGCTTAGAGATAAATAGTGATATAGATAAAATAAGGTATGATTTTATCATACCTTGTTTTTTAAATTATAAAAATAGTATATATTATTCTGTTTGAACTGATTTAACATATTCTTGCATATGCTTAAATATAAAATGTAAATAAATAGCTATAAAACCTATATATACATAGATAGGCATAGGCATTAAAAATAGTTTTAAAATGAAAGGCAAAGTATTAACATAAATGGTAAGTTTAAATATCTCTGAAAATGTAGATTTTAAATTATAAAACTTTGCAATACTATTAATTATAAAAGTAGATATAATAAGTTTAAGTATATCCGAAAAAATAAATGATATCATAAATAATATGAAAGTTATAACTGTAGATGTAGTAATTAAAAATTTTAAATTTATTAAATCAGCTTTTTCATTTATATTAAAAACTTTAATTATATCTGATGTTTTAATATTTATATTTAAGTTAGATGATATGATGTTTGTAGGTGTTACTTTTAATATATTGTTATATACATATTTTTTATCTTTGTCTGTTATATGATTATTTTCTTCTGGATCGAAAATAAAAGTAATGTTAAGAGGAGTGTCTACTTTATAATATTTATCAAAAACTAACTTATTGTTTTTTGTTGTAAAATCTGGTATATATTCTTCTATAAAGTTGTTAAATCCTTTAGACTGATTATATGAAGTTATAAAAGGAAATAAAATATATGTTAGATTAGATAAAAATATAAAAAATATAGAGTAGAAAATAACTTTAGAAAGCTTTGTTTTTAAAAGCTCAGGATATTTATCAAAATTTAATGTAGCGTATTTTACGTGTTTAAAAATATACATTTTTTCACCTCAAGATTATAAATTAAACATAATTATAGCATATATAATATTTTAAATCAACTTTTTAGATTATATCTTAAAACTATTAATATAAAAATTTATAAAAACTATTTTATTTTTATGTTTTTTACGATATAATATATGTAATGTCTAAAAATAATAAAAAATAAGATAATATTAAATTTAGGAGGGTAAAAAATGACAAAAATAATGACAAAAGTTTTACTTGTTGTTATGGTAGTAAATGCTGTATTATCTAATTTTACATTTAGTGTTTTTGCAGCTAATCAGCCAAAAGCTAATAGTAAGACTAATTTTACTTGGAATAAAGAAAAGACATTAAATGATATTTTAGAAGAAGTAGAAAGAGATGCCAATAGTGATGAGGTACTTTTGGTATGGGATATTGATAAAATAAATGGTACATTAAATGATACAGGAACATATACATTAAAATATCCAATAGCTGATAATAAGTCAATTGAGTTTGAAATAAAAAGAAAAACAAATAAATCTGAAATTATATATAAAGTTAATGGTAAAAGTGAAGTAAATAATAACAAAAGTCTTTCAATATATAGTGATAGCAAAAATACATATGTAGCTGCTAACAAGCAAAATTTCCCAGATACAGAAAAATTTAAATTATCTAAAGTATATAAAAATGGTGGTGCTAGCATGGTTTCTTTTGAAATAGGTAAAAATGGTGGTGCAGCATTTAAGTATGACAATAATACTATCAAATTTCTTTGGAAAGATGGAAAAATGTATTTTGCAACAAATGCAATGTCAAGGGGAAATATATATCCTTTTACTTTAGAGTATGATATTAACGGTGCTAAAGCAAAAGAAACAAAAAATATATTTTTAGGTATAGATACAAATGATGGTTTTATAGTTAAACCTTATGCAAATGCAGATAATAACAATCCAACAGGTAAACCAGTAATAGATCAAACAGCAGGTAGACCTATAACAGAATATCCTGGTGGAGATGAAGTAGGGGTAATTATTACTTTTAATACACCAAAAGAATGGAATGATGGCAAAAAGAGTTATGAATTTATAACTCCAAAAACACCTAATACAGATACAGAAGTAATATTTAACTTAGGACATATAGATGCAAATAAAAAATTAGATGTAACAATAGAAAATATTTATGATAATAATTCTAAAATTAAAATTAATGGGGTAGAGGTAAATAATGATAAAGCAGAATATAAATATTCTAATAATAATGGTACACTTAAATTAAAAAAATTAGAGTCTAGTACAATATATGATAATATATTTATATCAGCAGAAAGGGTAAAGGATCCAAATTATTTTGAAACTATTCCAGCTACATTACCAACAGGTAAGATATATACATATCCAGCTTATAAGATTGTAGCTTTAGGTGATGCAGAATTTTATTTAGAAATAGAGCCTTTTAAAGGATATAATGGGGTATATATAGTTTCCCAAGGGGTTCAACAGGGAACACTTACTAAATGGTCTACTTCTGAAGATAAAACAGGCGGTGAAAGCAAGATATTAATATCTGTACCCTTAGATATGATATCAAAACAATCGAAATATTTTAAAGTAGATTTTGAACTTAACTTACCAGATGGAAATAAATCTAATTTAAAATTTACATCTCAAATTTTAAATTATAAACCTGATGAAAGAGATATACGTTTAGCAACACCTAAAAATTTAAAAATAATAAATGCTAATATTATTAAAAAAGATGAAGAAAAAGAAAATCTTTATTTAACTTTAAAATGGGACATAGATAATGAAGATGTTTTATCAAGTCTTATAAAACAAGATGATGGCAAGACTTTTAGTGTAGATTATTTATTCTATAGAGCAGAAAAACCATCAGATTTAGATAAAGAGGCTTCAGATGGAAATGACTTTTTAGGTGTAAAATTAGGGTTTAATAATGGGGTAATAGGAAGTATTAAAGATAATATAACATATGAATTGCCAGATAAATATAAGGGTAATAACATATCTATAATAGACGGATCAACCAAAACATTTATAAGCGAAAGAACAGAAGTAATTGGTAATAAGAAAAAGAATATTTTAGAGGCTAATGTTACATTTAAAATACCAGTATCCTCTAAAGAAGATGTTAATAAAGAAATATTACAATATCCAAACACATATTTTTTAGCTACTAAAGGTGAATATTCTATAACTCCAAAAAATGGGAAAAAAACAGAATATGAAACTAATTTGTCATTACCAGTTACACTTACTTTAGATGGAATAGAAAAAATACAAGTTCCTGTTCCGCAAAATTTAAGAGTTTTAGAAGGTAGTGTAACAAATGAAAAGTTTAGTATAGACTATGATACATTAAAGTATCAGAAAGAAAAGGATTTGTTATATGCATATAATGAAATTATGTTAAAAACTATTGGTAGAGAACTTCAAGGTGACTCTATCAAATATGATTTTTATATTACACAAAATAAGGATTTATTTGATCAACTTGTAGAATATTCTAAAGATATCGATATACCTGAAGGTATAAAAAGTAAAATAAATAAATACGACAATAAAGAAAATATGACGGAAGAAGGTATAAATGTTGATATAAAGAATTCACAAGGAGCAAAAGGTAATTTATTAGATACTTTAAGAAGCAAAGGAATTGTACAAGTATCTAGTATAGATCAAAAAATGGATATATCTAAACAAAAAATAAACTTTAAGGGATTAGATGAAAATGAGACATATTATGTTGTAGGTAGGACTAATGTTACACCTTATGAAGGTAAAGATAAGCTAAATGATAAAATAGATTTTTCTAAATTTACAAAATTAGTTACAGCTACAACAAAAAAAGATGGAGATAACCCAGAAGAGAATGAGAAAGTACCACCAGCACCAACTAAATTTATAGCAAAGGATATAACATTAAATTCTGTAAATTTAATTTGGGATAGAGTAAAAGATAATTTACCAGAGGGACAAGAGCCTAAATCTAGTTTAGAATACCAATTTATTAAAACAAGAGGTGAACAATTGCCAGACTCTTTCTTAAAATCTAAAGATAGTTATGAAAAAACTTGGGAAAGCCTTAGTAATGTAAAAGATAAAGAGGGGTTAAGAACTAATAAAGATAAGCTTTATGAATTTGATAAAGAGGCTAAACAATTTTCTGCAGAAGAAGCATCTAAAGAAAGATATGAATATATAAACTGGGAAGGTGCTGAAGGGAATATATTAGATAAAACATTATCTCCAAATCAAATATATTTTTATTATATAAGAACTGTTAGAGTTTCCGATAAAGGAGATGAAGCATATTCTGTTTGGGTACCTCTTACATTTACTACAAAAAATACAACAGGTCCTACTAATCTTAGGGTAGAACCTAAAGCAGAGTATGACCAAAAAAGTGAAGTAGTTATAAGCTTTGATATACCCAAAATGGATACAAGCCTTATTGGCACAGAATATGACTTACAATATTCTATAAAACAAGATTTAGGTGATTGGAGCGAAGATAAAACAATGCCTAAAGATAAGCTTTCATTTAAAGAAAATGATGATGGCAAAACTATAAAAGTAGTATATAAAATAACAGGATTAAAGTCTGGAACTATGTACACTATAAGGGTTAGAATGCTTAACAAACCTTTAGATGCACCATCTATGTATTCTAATGAAGTTGAACATAGAACAGATTCTGATAATACAGAAAATGACTATGATCAAGATATTGAAAATTGGGAAAATAACTTTAAAGGTTTAATTGAAGATTTAAAAAATCAACCATATTGGTTTAGTAAAGATACAAGTTCTAGTACAATAGTTTATTATAGACCACAATATTTTGATAAAATAATTGCAACTACTAATAATAGTATTATAGAATTAGCAAGTGGTAAAGGTGGTAGTTATAAAGAATATTATTTACCAGCTAGTGCTGTTATATCAGCTTTTGATGAGAATAAAGGATTTAAAATATCTTACAATGGAGCAGATGTAATTTTTAGTGCAAAAACTATAAATCCTTATGATAATGATGTTATTAAAAAAATGGCTGAGGAGATAGATTCTAAAGGTGGAAATGTAGAAGACTATTTTATTAAATTATCAGTAGATTTTAAAAATAATAAATATATAATAGATGGTTCAGATAGTCTTAGCCCTTCTGCTTTAATTACATTAAGTGTAGTAGGTACTAAAGATACTATAGCAACATTGGATCAAAATATGCTTAACTATATAGAAGAGCTTTTAAAAACAAAAGAATTTTCAAAAGATGTTAAAAATAAAATTAAAAATCTCATTAAAAATAAAACAGATAACAAAATAATGGTTCAAGAAATTGGGAAAATAGTTGATAGTTTTAAATCTAAGTTTGGTGATGAATTAGCCAAAGATTTAAATTCTTTATCAAGAAAAACATCTCATATACAATATTTAACAGGTGATATTATATTTATATATACATTACCAACAGACATATCTATTGGAGGTTATAAAAAATCTCAAGGTAATTGGATAAGTGTAGATGTTAAAGATTATTTAGGTAAAAAAGCTATATATACTAAAGAAATAGGAGAATATATATTTGCTGGTAAAAAACTTGTTATAAATGGAGCTGGTAATTTGCCTAATGGTAATCAAATAACAAATATTGTTGTTAAATATGGATTAGATGACTTTTTAGGTAAAGATGGTAATATTAATTTAAGAGCTCCTATGACAAGAAGGACAACTATAGGTTCTTTGGCAAGAATTGCTGGAGCTAGCAAAATGCAGGACCCAATAGAATTCTTTAAAACAAAAAATATCGTTTTATCTACTAGAAATATGGATAATAACATTACATCTGAAGAAGCTGTTTATCTTATTATGAAAACATATGAGATGAGAAGTGGTACAAAACTAGAAACTGTAAAAATTAGAAATTATAATTTAACTAGTGATATAAAAAATATTAACAAAAATTACAAAAAGCCTATACAAGTAGCATTTGAAACAGGAATTTATAATAATTCAAATATGAATGCAAAAGGTACTATTAGTGTTCAAGAGTTTTTACAAAGTCTTGTTAATATGTCTACTATGTTAGGTATTTAGGAGGTTACTTACTCTATGAGAGTTAATTTAATAAAAAGATATATTAGCCTTTTAATGTGTGTTGTTATGCTTATTGGTGCTATGCCTTTAAGCATAATGGCAACACCGCAAAAACATGTTAGTATAGAATCCATAAAGTCTGAGGATAATAAAACAAATCCATCTTATTCTTTTCTTTTAAAATGGAAAAATCCTAAGCCTTGGGTTGATGATCAAAATGTGACAGGGCATGAACCGGCTAATATTAAGATAACAGAAAGAAATGCAACTGCTAATGGTGCAGTGGATGTAATAGACACAGTAAATAAAGATACTGAGTCTAAAGTTATAAATAGATCTAGTCTTACATCTGGCAGTATATATGAGTATAAGATTTTACCTTATCATACTCATACTGATCAAAATGGTGGAGGTTCTACTGAGGCTCCTTATGATCCAAATACACCTGAAGATGCAGCTCTTTTTATGACAGATATAAAAGTAGAAGCGAAAGGATATGGAAATACTCTAGAGATTACATTTGATAATCCTACATATGAGAATAAAAATATATTTTCAGGTTATAAAATATATTATCAGCAAGGTGGAAGTAGTGTAACAGATGAACAATTTAGACGTAATATAGAAAGACAAATAGATAGTGATGATTTAATACCATCTAAAGATGTGGATAGAAATGTAGATAGATTTACAATAAAAATAACAGATGAAGAATATATTAAGCCATCTAATATATATGCTGTTAAGGTAGAACCATTATATAATGGGGCAGAAGTAAGGGCAAATGATGTTTCACAAATTAATATAGATGGAAAAAATAGAAAAATAGGTTTTAATTCTAGAAAGTTTAAAGCGTATAGAACAAACGATGCATATGTAAAAGTACCTTTGTTTGTTTTTGAAGATGGTAATGAACATCTTAAATTACAATGGGGAAGTATAAATGGGACTATAGATAAAATAGAAGTTTTATCGGGTTCAAGTGAACAAGATATAAGTAATAATATAGTTACCATTCACGGGCCAACAGATGCCAATAACGTTAATAGCTGGCGTATATCTAAGCCTATACAACGTACATATTTTAAAGTAAGATTTCAAATAAGGGGAGTAGCAACACCAGTAGAATCTGAGATAGCTATGTATGACCCAGCTATTGTAAATGTAACACCTAATAAGCCTAATATTTATCCTAAAAATAATATTGCAGATAATAAGCCAGTTATTGATTTATATTGGGATACATTTATGAGACCACCATATAATAAAAATGAGCAAGAAAATATTGATGGCGATGGATTATTTTTCGATAAGGATGTTGTTTACGATGTTTGGATAACAGACTCTTTAACTGACCTTAATAAGGTTGGTTTACCTAAAATAATGAGTAAAGTACCAGCTGAAAATATAGAAATTACTAATATACAGGATACAAAAAACAAAGTTTTTTATAAACAAATAACGGAATATGTATCAGTTGATGAAACAGGAGCTTTTATAACGAAACCTATAGATGAAAATAAAACATATTATATAAAGATAGTTGCCACTAAGCCTACATCAGATGGGTTAGGTTTATCATCTCTTCCAGCTAATGCACAAATATATGTTCCATCAATGGGTGATATATCAAGACCAAAGGCATTATCTAAACCACCTTTAAGGGTAAAAAAAGATGAAAATGGTAATGATGTAATAACACAAAATGAAATTACTATACAATGGAATACAAATTGGTTTGAAGTTTATGACAAAGAAACAGATAGTTGGCATTCTATTGCAGCACTTAGAGATGGAAATCTTGTATATGGAAAAGAAGTAAAAGACACAGATAAAATAATACAATTTTATGATAAGACTACAGAAGAAGATGTAAGAAGAGCATTTTTAGATGCAGGTTATACAAATGCAAGTAGTTTAGTAGTTAGAAACATGGATATATCTTCTAAAGATATAGAATATGAAATGATAGTATTACCTTTTGATGAAATAGAGCAAAGTGGTGGATATGAACAATATATAGAAAAATTATTACAATCTGAAAGTGATTTATGGAAAAAAATAGATCCAACTTTTGAAGAAGAAAAATATGCAGAATATTTAATTAACCAATTAGAAGAAAATACAATGTATGCTATATTATTAAGACCATATAGAATTCTTACAGATGGTAAAAAAGATGCATATCCTACATATATTTTAGCTACAACATTACCTAAAGATAGCGATATAGATATAACACCTACTATACCTAAATTATATGAAGTAGGAAAAACAGATACTTCTATAGAAGTAGAATGGGAGAAAGCTGCTAATAAGATAGTATATGAATTAGCAGTAGATGAAAATATTATAGAAGACCCATCTAAAGCAAAGATGATTATTAATAGTCAAAATATAAAAGATAATGCAGTTGCTTATAATAAAGAAAATGGTAAAGAGTTTTTAAAATATAATATAAAACCACTTTTTCCAGATACAGGATATTATATATGGATTAGAGCAATAGTAGAGGATACAGAAAAATCATCAGATTGGTCAACTCCTATTTATGTAAGAACTAATACTATATCAAAACCAGAACCACCAAGTGGATTTGGTTTAGCATCAGAAAAAAGTCTTTCTACATATAATACTAACAACAATACAGATTATAAGCCTATTACAGATAAATATTTAGCTTTAGAATGGCTTAGAGATCCAGAGGATTTATTAAAAGACCCTAAAGCAGAAAAAAAGGGAACAGCAGAACCTTTATTAGATTCTAACATTAAAAAAACTTATATGGTAAAATTTAATGAGCTTATGGCAAATAGGTATTATTATACAAGAGCTAAAACTAAAGTATATATATCTAAAGGATCAGATGGGACTATAGAAAAAGTTTATACATATATAATACAGCTATCGCCTAATCAGGATTTTAAAGATGCTGTAGAAATAGAGATGCCAACGGTTGAACCTAAGGGAGATAAAGTTTTAACAGCAGAGTCAGATTGGACAACTACTTATAGATATAGAACAAAATTTTCAACAGATGGTGATGGAGATTATGATGGTAATATAATAGATGATTTATATCCATTACCTACAGAAGATTTTGAAATATTATATAATCCTATTACAAAAACATTGACTTATAGATTTCGCTCTAATAAAACAGATGTAAATGGTAATGCAGATAATTTAGTAGATCAAAGATTTATAACTAAGCTTATAAATAATAAAGTTTATGATTACAATTTAGATCTTACAAAACATAATAATTATACTATACAAAATAGAAGAGTAGAAATTCCATATTCGATAATATCTGCTTTTGATGAAAGAAAAATTTCGCTTAGTATAACAACTGGTGGTACAAGGTTTAAGTTGAATCCAGCGTTTTTAAATACTTCAGAAGCAAAAAGTGTTGGTAAGTTAGGTACTAATACAATGGTTGCAATAGATATTATGCAAAATCCAGATGGGTTGCCAGTATTAAACCATAATCAAATTTATGGAACAACTCCAGAGTATATAAAAATATCTATTAATAATAATGGTGTATATACACCTCTTACATTTACAGGGTCAGATATGGATATAATGTTAAAGCTTAAAAACAGAAGTTTAACGTTAGATAATAGTGTTGGTGCATACAGAAATATTAATAATAATATTTGGGAAAGAATACCATCATCATATAGTAGTGAAACAGGTATACATACCATTAAAACTAATAAATTAGGTAAATACACAACTATTTCTAATGGTGTTAACCAGAGCAACATAAATGGTAATAATGATGTATCTCTTGTTACAAATGTTAATAGTAAAATAGTATTTACAGACTTAAATAACTTAAATATGAAAAATCCTATATCTGTTGTGCAATTTAATAATATTATTGCAGGTGTGGCTAATGGTAGAAAAGAGATAGCTATAAATGGTGGGTTATCAGATAAAGATTATAAAGGATTACAAAATTCTGGGATGTTATTACAAGGCTCTGTTGTAGGAAGAGAAGCGGGGGTTAATAGCTTAGTTAAACTTTATGAGATGAAGACAAAGACTAAGTTTGAGCCTATAAGTGATATTAATACAACACCTTATAAAGATATAAAAAATGCTAATAAAGCATATCAAAGTAATCTTATAAAAGCTGGGGATATAGGATTTTATAAGGATAGTACAAAGGCTAATCCTAAGAATGTAATGACTATAGAAGAAATGTTTTATATGATAGACATCATATTAGCAGATAGTGGATATTAAAAATTTATAAATAAAAAAGTAACCTATTAATAGGTTACTTTTTTATTTATAATATTAACATAAGTTTATAAATTGTTAATAAATTAAAATAATTTATTTAAATTTATCAACATTATTTATTTTCAGATATATTATTATCTACACAATTTTCTTTATCGGATGTTTCAGAGGCAATATTATTATTATTTTCTTTTTCTTTATATGTTGGTAATTTTTTTTCTGGGAAAAAGTTTTTAGGAAATAATGCTCTAAATTCATCACCAGTTATTTTTTCTTTTTCTAAAAGAAGATTGGCAGTAGAATGTAAATAGCTTACATTATTTAACAATATCTGTTTAGCATTATCATAACAAGAAGATATAATTTCTTTAATTTCTGTATCAATAGAAGAGGCTAAATTAGGACTTATTTCTTCATCTAAAAACTCAATAGGACCTAAAGAGCTCATACCATATCTTGTAACCATACCTCTAGCTATTTTAGATGCTCTTTCTATGTCGCTAGAAGCACCAGTTGTTATATCATCAAATATAATTTCTTCTGCTATCCTACCACCAAATAGTACCATTATTTCTTGTTTAAGATAGTTTTTAGAAAAATATCCTTTGTCAACAGGTAAATGCATTGTATAACCACCAGCACCACCAGTAGGGATAATAGATATAATGTGTACTGTATCCATAAGAGGAAGCATTTCTGTAATTATAGCGTGACCAGCCTCGTGATATGCTGTTATTTCTCTTTCTTCTTGGCTTATTACACGGCTTTTCTTTTCTGTCCCAACTCCAACTTTTATAAAGGCTTTTCTTATTTCTTTCATAGATATTGTTTTATTGCCTTTTTTAGCAGATATAATGGCAGCTTCATTTAAAAGGTTTTCAAGTTGAGCACCAGTAAAGCCAGATGTTGTTTTTGCAACTTCTTCTAAGTTTACATTTTCATCAAGTTTTTTTGTTCTGGCGTGAACTTTTAATATTTCTTCTCTGCCTTTAACATCTGGAGCGCCTACATATATTTGTCTATCAAACCTACCAGGTCTTAAAAGGGCAGGGTCTAATATATCTACACGGTTTGTAGCTGCTATAATAATAATATTTTCATTAGTAGAAAAACCGTCCATTTCTACAAGTAATTGGTTGAGAGTTTGTTCACGTTCATCATGTCCTCCACCAAGCCCAGAGCCACGTTTTCTACCAACTGCATCTATCTCATCTATAAATATAAGACAAGGTTTATTTTTTTTAGCTTCTTCAAACATATCACGTACCCTAGAAGCACCAACACCAACAAACATTTCCACAAAATCAGAACCAGAGATACTAAAAAATTGTACACCCGCTTCACCAGCAATAGCACGAGCAAGTAATGTTTTACCGGTACCTGGAGGACCTACTAATAATATACCTTTAGGTATTCTAGCCCCAATATCTTTATATTTTTTAGGGTCTTTTAAAAAGTCTACAACTTCTTCTAAATCATATTTTTCTTCTTTAAGCCCAGCTACATCTTTAAAAGAGGCAGTTTTTTGATTATCTGTTAAAATTTTTGCTTTATTTTTACCAAAAGATAATACACGATTACCTCCACCACCACTACCTTTTGCTTGTTGAGTTATAAAAACTAATACAATGATTATAGTTATAATAATAATTATTATAGGTAAATATGTTGGAGACAGAAAGCTAGGTTTAGAAGGCTCAGATGTTTCTATTAATTGTATTCCATTTGCAGATGAATGTATTATATTCATAAAAGCAGATATGCTAGGTAAAGGAATAGATTTTTTATATCCATCTTTAAAATATACTATGGCAGAGCCTTTATCATAAATCTCTTCACTTGTTTTTATACTTATAGATTTTATATCAGAAACATCATTTTCTTTAATATCATTTATTAAAGCACTATATGTATAGTTAGAGAATTTATTATTTTCTTGGAGATTTATATTTTTATACATTGTAAAAGATAAAAATATAAAAACAAATATTAGTATATACATTAAAAATGTTTTAAACATAGCATCTTTATTCAAGGCAAAACCTCCTTTATTAAACATTTATATAAAGATTAAAATTATTCATTATCTAAATGAAGTATACCTATATAAGGTAAATTTCTATATTTTTGATCATAATCAAGTCCATATCCAACTATAAAAGCATCTGGTATAGTAAATCCAATATAGTCTGCATTAACATCTACAATACGTCTACTAGGTTTGTCTAATAGTGTACAAAGTTTTAAAGTAGCAGGTTTTTTTTCTTTTAAATATTCTATAAGATAGCTTAAGGTCCTACCAGTATCAACAATATCCTCTAATAATATAACATTTTTTCCTTCTATAGAAGTTTCTAAGTCTTTGTTTATAGTAAGTTTACCACTAGATACGGTGCCACTATAGCTAGACACATCTATAAATTCAAATTCTACTTTTTGTTTTAATTTTTTAGCAATATCTGTCATAAACATTATGCCACCTTTTAATACACATATAAGCGTAATATCTTCATTAACAAACTCTTTATTTATTTGTTCAGCTATCTCGGATATTCTCTTATCTAATTGTTCCTCGTTTATTAGTATTTCAATTTTTTCACTCATTTAATTTTCCTCCCAAATGTATAAATAAACAGTATTTTTAAAATTAGTAGGCTTATAATCATTACATAAGCAAAGTCCTAAAATTCCTATAATATTATCTTCACATAACAAAATAGGATATAAATTTCTTTCATCAGCAGGTATTTTTAAGTCTATAAAAATATTTTTAACCTTTTTTGTCATATTATTTAAATAAATTTTATCTCCTGCATTTCTTTGTCTTATAAATAGGCTGTTTTTTATTTTATCATAATTTAAAGAAATAGTATAGGCTTTTGTTGAAATATTTATAATATTTTTAGACAATAGTATATTTTTATTTAACTCTTTAATATATATTTGTTTTTCTAGTTCTATTTTATATTTATAAGAGATATTATTATAAAGGGATGTAATAATTTTACTAATTATTAAGTTATTATACTGTTTATATACGTATAAATTATTAGGGAGGTTTAGCTTTTTCCCAGTTTGTTTTTCTAATATATTTATAATCATATTTATGTGTTCAAATGATAAATTATATAAATCTTTATTAAAGTTTGAAAGACAAAGTCTTAACATTCTTTTTTGTAAAACTAAGTCTATATTTTTAAATTTTTCTATATCTAATATTATTTTATCATTATTTTTTTCGACTATACAATTTTTTAATGTGTTACTTGCAAGTGTTTCTAAAAAAATGTTTTCATCATAAAAATTTTTTGACATATTAGAAAGTGTATCTACAATATTTGGGTTAAAATCTTTTTTTATAGTTGGTATAAGATTTAGCCTTATTTTGTTTCTAGTATAAATATCCATATTGTTAGTAGAGTCATTTCTATATGATAAATTATTTTTATAACAATAATTTTCTATATCTTTTCTTAAACAGTCTAAAAGAGGTCTTATTATCTTATCTCTTTTATAAGATATGCCAGAAAGACCTTTTATACCAGTACCTCTAAAAAAACGCATAAGCATAGTTTCTGCATTATCATCTTTATTATGAGCTATTGCTATTTTTGTTGCATTTTCTTCTTTTAGCACTTTATTAAAAGCAAAATATCTATATTTTCTTCCAGTTTCTTCAATAGATATATTTTCATCTTTGGATTTATTATATATATCAAAAGAAAAAACTTTAACAGGTATATTGATATTTTTGCAAAAGTCTACAACAAATTTATTGTCTTCATCAGATTCTTTGCCACGCATACAGTGATTTATATGCACTGCTGTTATTTTTAGATTAAAATCTTTTTTTATACTATATAAAAAATGCAATAAACATATAGAATCTGCACCACCAGATACACCAACTATTATATGTTCATTTTTACATATGAGATTATGTTTATATATAGTATCTAGAGCTATCTTTTCTAACAAATTATCACCTCATTATAATAATTTATTATTATTATAATATAATTTTAAAAAAAGATAAACTATTATATATATATTTGATATAAAAGAAAACATATAAAAGTAATAGTGCAAATTATAGATATATTTAATATATTGTTATATATTTTTAAATTTTTTTTATTTTTAGCCTTAATATTAGGTTTAATGCCTTGTTTAGTATTAGGGTTAGGTATAGGTTTATTAATATTTGTATTATTTACATTTGTATTATTATATTTTTTAGCAATATAATCACCTATTATTTTTTCTGCCTCTAATACTAAATTTTTAGGGACATTTTCTTGATTACTTTCTTTTACTATAAATATAATTTGGTCATACCAATTGGATTTATTACCATTTATGAGTATAACTTTCTTTTTTTCATTCATATAAAACCTCCTAAGTTAGATATTTTAATTATTGACAAAAATTAGAAAGATATACTTAATATTATAAATTTTATTCCCATATTCTAGCTACTAATATAGTTATATCGTCTTTAATATTGTTTTTATAGTTTTCTTTAGTTTTTTCAAAAATAGTATTAGCTATATCCTCTGGGTTAGTAGATGTATTTTTTAATAAAATGTCAATTATCCAATGTTCTTTATTTATTATAGTATTGGTAGAGTCTATAACACCATCCGTAAACATAACTATTATATCTCCATCAGATAATTTTTTCTTTCTTACTTCTGGTTCTACATCGTTTAAGATGCCAACAGGTAAGGAGTTAGATTTTATTATATCAACTTTATTATTATGTAAAATAATAGTAGAAACCGCCCCGATTTTTAGTATTTCACAAAATCCAGTATACAAATCTATAGTGCACATATCTAGTGTAGAAAAAGTATCTTTAGATGATTTTAAAAATAAAACAGAATTTATCATATTTATTGCTAGATCTTTAGAAAAGCCGGCTTGTAGGAAATCTTCTAAAAGTTCTATTGTTGCCATACTTTCTATTTTTGCCTTTTTACCAGAGCCCATACCATCAGATAAAGCTAAAAGATACGTTCCATTAGGTAAAGATAAAAAAGAATGGCTATCTCCAGATTCACTTGAACCATCTTTTGATGCTGTTATAGCATAGCTACTTACTCTAAATTTTTGTTCTTCCACAAGTGATAAAGAGCATATACTTTCATCGTTTTCTTTTGTTACTATACAATCATAACAAGGTTTACACATTTTTTTACCTAACACCTCATTTATTATTGGTAAAATAGTTTTTGTACACTTATTAGGTACATAACAAGGTTCTACTTTTAATAATACTTCTAGTTTTCCTTTATTATTTTCTGTTATAATAACATTTTTTGTAGATATTCCGTTGTCTTCTAGAGCATATTTAATTTTGGCTTCATAGTTTTCTTTAAATGATACATTTTCACAAAGATTTTTTGATAAATCATATATTATTGTAGATATACCTGTTAATTGTTTTCCTACTAATTCACGACTTTCTATAACTTTGTTTTTCCAAGATAAATTTAATTTATACATTTCAAAAGTTTTGTTTAAAACATCTATAAATTGATTAATATTTATACAATTTTCTATAAATTCTGAAGAAATAGAATTTTTTTCTATTTGTCCAGTTTTTTCATACATATTTAGTATAGAAAATATATTTTGATATGTGCTATAAAAATTTTTTTCCCAGCAAAAAACTCTCATTTGGCAGTTATTACACATTTTACTGGCAACTTCATCTATAAGGTTTGATATATCTTGCTGGTCTAGATTAGTCTTTTTTTCAGATAAATCATAAAAAGTTTTAGATAATTTTTCAAAAGAATTTGCATATTTATTTAGTTTATTGCTTGTTAAAATTTGTACTTTTTCTGTATATGTAGCAGCTGTTTCTGATTTAATACTACTACTAAAACTAAGATTTGCTTTTATATTGCAAGGTATAGCTAAAAATAATATATCGCTACTTATTAAAGAAAAGATTAATATATTATCTATTAATGATATATTTATTATAAGGCTTAAAATATAAATACATAAACTAAATGTAAGAGCAAGAATAAATTTTCCTTTTTCCCTTACAAGACTTGATAATATAGAAGAAATTGCTAAAATAATTATTATATCGCCACTTAAAGAATCTGTTATAAATAATAAAAAGCTAGATAATATGCTTACAATAGCACCTATAGAGCTACCATATATATAACAAGTAAATAAAAGTAAAGTTATAATAAAAAAGTATGTAAAAGATATGTTGCCTAAAAATACATCAGAAGAACCACATATTATAGAGCCTATAAGTATACCAATACTTATTATTTCCTCATTTGTTATTGTGTTTTTATTATCTTTATTTATGTAGTTGATACCTTTATCTAGTATAAAACACATACAAAATGTTAAAGTTGTTTCTAATATAGCCAAAACTAAATAGTATGTAGAAAAATCATTTATAAATGATATAATTAAACCAGATATAAAAATAGAAAGGCTGCATATTATTGACTTAAATAAAAAACTTATTTTATTTTTAATTTTATAAAATAATATATTTATAAAAAATAAAATAAATAGGCATATAATATATTTTGTTATATAAAAACTATCTATTTTGCTAAAAAAGCCTAAAAATGTAAAGCATAAAGCTAGATTAAACATTTTTCCGTTTAATAAAAGACAGCCTAAATATGCAATAGCAATTGGGTTTAGCATATGGAATATACTAATTCTACCTATAAAAAATCCTAATATTGATAAGATAAAAAAAACAATATTTAATCCTAATGTTTTTTGATTTGTACATTTTCTTAAGTATTTTCTCATTTTTTGACCTCCTTTAATATGCTATATTATAAGATATTATTATTATAACTTTTGTCATTTCTCTGTATTTGTATACAAAAATAAATTGACAAAAAATAAAAAATTTATATATAATAAATGTAAATAATATAATAAATGAGGTAATTTATGTTAAAAGATAATATTTTTAGAGATGATCATATTATTTTTGAAGATGATAGTATTGTTATTGTAAATAAACCTTTTGGTATGTTATCTTGTAAAGATAAAAAAGGTATAGATATAGACTTGTATACTATAATAAAAGAAAAAACAGATAGTAAAGATTTATCTATAATAAATAGACTTGATAGAGGAGTAGGAGGAATAGTTATTTTTTCTAAAAATAATAATTCTACTACTATTTTGACAGAATATATGAAAAACCATATCTTTAAAAAAGGTTATTTAGCTATTGTATGCGGGATTGCTAAACATGAAGATAATCTTGTAAATTTTATTATGAAAAATCAAAGACAGAATATATCAAAAATAGTAAATAAAAATAGTAGTGGTGCAAAGGAGGCTAGGCTATCTTATAAAAAATTGGAGCAAATAGAAATAGATAATAATATTTATAGTTTGTTAGATATAAGTTTAGAAACAGGGCGACATCATCAAATAAGGGTACAAATGGCAAATGTTAACTTACCTTTATATAATGATATAAAGTATAATAAAAATGTTAAAAGAAAAATAGGAAATGGTAATATAGGGTTATTTTGTTATAAAATGGGGTTAAATCACCCAATAACAAATGAATATTTAGAATTTGTCATTTTACCTAAAAATGAAGAAATGTTTAAAAATTTTTATAAAGTTATTGATTTATTATACATTAAGGAGGATACATTATGAAAAATATAGTGGAAATATGCTGCGGTGGATATTATGATGCAAAACAAGCTTTTTTAGGTGGTGCACATAGGATAGAGCTTAATAGTGGGTTATTTTTAGGGGGGCTTACACCTTCTATTGCATCTTTAGAGCTTATAAAAGAGGAATTTGATTTAAAGACAATATGTATGGTAAGACCTAGAGGTGCAGGGTTTTATTATATTGAAGAAGATAAAAAAGTTATGTTTAAAGATGCAAAAGCTCTTTTAAAATCAAATGCAGATGGTATTGCTTTTGGATTTTTAGATGAAAATAAAAATATTGATATAGAAAATACTAAAAGAATGATAGACATAATAAAAAGTTATGATACTAAAAGTGAAGTTGTTTTTCATCGTGCTTTTGACTGTGTTTCTAATCCTTATGATAGTATAGAAAGGTTGATAAATTTAGGAGTTGATAGGCTCCTTACAAGTGGATTAAAAGAAAAGGCCTTTGATGGTATGGACTTAATAAAAGAATTAAATGAAAAGTATGGAGATAAAATCGAAATTTTAGCAGGTAGTGGGATAAACTATAAGAATGCTAAAGAAATAATGTCAAAAACTGGTATAAGTCAAATACATAGCTCTTGTAAATATTTTATACAAGATAATACAACATCTAGTCAAAATGTAACTTATGCTTATTTAAATAATGAAAATAAATATGATGTTGTATCTTGCAAACTTGTTAAAAGCCTTGTTGAAAGTGTAAAGTAAATGTTAGGAAAAATATTAAAGGTTATTATTTTTTATTGTTACTTTATTATCATTATACAAAAAACAAAGATATAAGGATTTTACTTATTATCTTTGTTTTTTTATAGTTTTATCAATTTAATTATTTTATAAAATATATTAATCTATTTTTTGCATATTTTCTATAAGCCTTTCATTAGGTGTTATATAAGCTGTTTTGTTTGTTTCATATATAACCATACCAGGTTTAGCGCCATTTGGTTTTTTTATAAATTTTTTAGGGGTATAGTCAACAGGCACAAGGCTAGAGTTTGTTGCTTTGCTATAATATGCAGCAAGATTTGCAGCTTCATTTAAGGTAGAATTTGGTATTTCTTTACCATCAGATACTACAATAACATGAGAGCCAGCTATATCTTTTGTATGAAACCACATATCTAAAGGTTTTGCAAAACGTAATGTAAGCTCATCATTTTGGGTGTTATTTTTACCTACATATATATGGAAGCCATCTGAGGATATATAATGAAGAGGGTTAGCTTTTTTACTAGATTTTTGCTTATTATTTTTACTATTTTTTTGTCTTTTTAAAAATCCTTGTTCGGATAGCTCTGCCCTTATTTCTTTTATATCATATTCATCTGTACAAGAGGAAACAGAAGACAAAACACTTTCTAAATATAAAAGCTCTTCATTATTTTGTTTGATTTGGTCTTGTAATGCTATAAAAGTTCTTTTTTCTTTATTGTATTTTTTAAAATACTTTTGAGCATTTTCAGCAGGTGTTAAGTTAGGGTCTAACCTTATTTCTATTTCTTCGAAATTTTCAGAATAAAAATTATTAAGTTTAACTTTTGTCATACCTTTTTTTATAGCATATATATTAGATGTAATAAGCTCACCATATAATTTTAAGGTGTCTCTATTTTCTATATCTTTTAAAGTTTTTTGTTGTATATCTTTCTTTTTAACACAACGTTCTATATTTTGAGATATAAGCCTTTTTAAATCTTGCGATTTTTGGTTTAGTCTATATGTTAAATCTTTAGATTTATAGAAAAATTCTAAAAGTTCAGATATAGAAGAAAAATATTTTTTATTTAAGTGTTTAAACATATTAAAATCAAAAACTGTAAAATCAAGGATAGACTCATTTTCATTATAAATAATTTGTGGATTAAATTGTTTTTGTGTATTTAACATAACTATGTTATTAAGTGAATTATATAAATCATTTATTTCACTATTTGAAAGTTCTTCTATATTTGTGGAAGGGTCTATATTGGCATTATGGCATATTTCTGATGATAATATAGGGCTTATACCATTATAAGATTTATATATTAATTGTTGAATTTTTGTAGGTATTGAGTTTTTTATAATATATAAAAATTCATCAAAATTTGTTTTTAATGGGTCTTTTTTATCTTGAGAAGGTGGCAAAACATAAGTTTTACTAGGTAAAACTTCTCTTACAGAGCTTTTATCAAAAGATATATGTTTAATAGACTCTAATATATTGTTTTTATCATCTATTAATATAATATTGCTATGTTTACCCATTATTTCAAAAATTAGTGTTTTTATAGAATAATCCCCAAGTTCATTTATAGATTCTACTTGTATATTTACAATACGTTCAAAGTTTGGTTGTGTAATATCTATTATTTTACCACTAGCAAGGTGCTTCCTAAGAACCATACAAAATAAAGGAGCATTAATAGGATTTTCCTTTTGTATGTTAGAAAAATGTAGCCTAGGACTAGAAGCATTGGCAGTAAGTAAAAGTTTATAAGCATTACCTTTATTTCTTATTTGTAACACTATTTCATCTTTTTCTGGTTGATATATTTTATCCACTCTACCGCCTATAATAGTGTTTTTTAATTCATAAATTATATTTGAAATGGAAAAACCATCTAAAGCCATAAAATATCCTCCTTTTATAAGCATATTTTTTATATTATAACCTTTAAATATATTTTTGTAAACTAAATAGGTTAAAAGTCTTGAAGAAATAACTAATATAAAGTATACTATAATATATAAATATGATTAGTTATTGAAAGGAAGATAAATTTATGAAACTAGGTATTGTAGGCTTACCTAACGTTGGTAAAAGTACATTGTTTAACTCTCTTACACAAGGTGGTGCAGAATCTGCCAATTACCCATTTTGTACAATAGACCCTAATGTTGGCATTGTACCTGTACCAGATGAAAGGCTTGAAAAATTAAGAGAAATATATGACTCTAAAAAAGTATTACCAGCTGTTATAGAATTTGTTGACATAGCAGGTCTTGTTAGAGGTGCGAGTAAAGGTGAAGGGCTTGGAAATAAGTTTTTATCACATATTAGAGAAGTAGATGCTATTGTACACGTTGTTAGATGCTTTGAGGACGGGAATATTGTACACGTAGATGCTTCTGTAAATCCTGTTAGAGATATAGAAACTATAAATCTTGAACTTATTTTTTCTGATATTGAAGTTATTGATAGAAGAATATCAAGAACATCAAAGGCTGCTAAAGCAGATAAATCTTTGCAAAAAGAACTTAATATTTTAGAAAGACTTAAGTCTAGCCTTGAAGAAGGGGTGGTTGCAAGAAATATTGAGTTTAATGATGATGAGGAAATAAACTTTGTTAAAGATTTAAATCTTCTTACATTTAAACCAGTTCTATATGCTACAAATGTGGCAGAAGAAGAACTTGCAGATGATGCCAAAAATAATCAATTTGTAAATGAAGTAAGAAAATTAGCTAAAGAAGAAGGTTCTGAAGTATTTGTTGTTTGTGCTAAAATAGAGGAAGAGATAGCAGAGCTTGATAATGATGAGAAAAAAGAATTTTTAGCAGATTTAGGTTGCGAAACAAGTGGACTTGATAGACTTATAAGCGCTAGTTATTCTCTTCTTGGACTTATAAGTTATTTAACAGCAGGCCCTCAAGAGGTTAGAGCTTGGACTATAACAAATGGAACAAAAGCACCTGGTGCAGCTGGTAAAATACATTCAGATTTTGAAAGGGGGTTTATAAGAGCAGAGGTTGTATCTTACGATGATTTGATAAGACTTGGGTCTTTAACACAAGCTAAAGAGCAAGGTCTTGTAAGAAGTGAGGGTAAAGAATATATTGTTAAAGATGGAGATGTTATTTTATTTAGGTTTAATGTTTAATAAAATTAATTTAAGTATATTAAATTATACAAAATAGCTGATATTTATTACAATAATATTGAAAACTATGCTATATATTAGTATAATTATACTAGGTGTTTTACTAAATCTTGCTTATTAAGGAGGAGATTGTATGGAAATACTTATCATATTTTTATTAATAGTTGGTTTAAGTTGTTTATTTGTAGAATTGCTAATTCCTGGGTTTGGTGCTTTTGGAATTATAGGTATTATACTCATAATTTTATCTTGGATTATAACTATATTTTCATTTAAGTTTGGCATACTTATAGTTTTAATAGAAATATTATCTATTACACTAGGTTTGTATTTTGCAATAAAAAAATTAAAACGTATGCAAATATATGGTAAGGTTATTTTAACTGATGTTTTAGAAAATGATAAAAAACAAGTTGGTAATATGGAATACTTTGTAGGTAAAGAAGGAATTTCTAAAACAGATTTAAGACCTTATGGCAGTGGAGAATTTAATGGTATAGCATTAGATGTTGTATCTGATGATGGGTATATAAAAAGAAATTCTTTAATAAAAATAATAAAATTTGAAGATAATAAGCTTTATGTAGGGTTAGTAAACAGAAATTAAGGAGGCGGTTTTATGGAATTAGTAATTTTTCCAGTTTTATTTTTTATAGTATTTATTTTAATAGTTATAGTACTTAGTTTTATACCAGTAGGATTGTGGATATCGGCAGCAGCAGCAGGTGTTAAAGTTAGTATATTTTCATTAATAGGTATGAGGCTTAGAAGAGTTAGACCAGACAGAATTATAAAACCACTTATAAAAGGTACAAAAGCTAGTTTAGATATAAATACAAATCAGTTAGAGTCCCATTTATTATCAGGTGGTAGGGTTGATAATGTGGTAGATGCTTTAATAGCAGCTCATAGAGCAAATCTTGAGCTTTCTTTTGAAAAAGCAGCTGCTATTGACCTTGCAGGTAGAGATGTTTTTGAGGCAGTAAGAATGAGCGTAAATCCTAAAATAATAGAAACTCCTTGGATATCTGCTGTTGCAGTAGATGGTATAGAGGTTAAAGTTGTTGCTCGTGTTACTGTTAGAGCAAATCTTTCAAGACTTGTTGGGGGAGCGGGTGAAGAAACTATCGTTGCTCGTGTTGGTGAAGGTATAGTAACTACTGTTGGTTCTTCAAAAAGTCATAAAGAAGTTTTAGAAAATCCGGATAGAATATCACAAGTTGTTTTAAGTAAAGGATTAGATTCTGGGACTGCTTTTGAGATTTTATCTATAGATATAGCAGATATTGATATTGGTAGAAATATAGGTGCTCATTTACAAATAGAACAGGCAGATGCAGATAAAAAAATAGCTCAAGCCAAAGCAGAAGAAAGAAGGGCTTTAGCTATAGCTATGGAACAAGAAATGAAAGCACATGTTGAAGAGATGAAAGCTAAAGTAGTAGAAGCAGAGGCTATGGTTCCAACAGCTATTGCAGAGGCATTAAAAAATGGGAATATAGGTGTTATGGATTATTATAATTTAGAAAAAACAAAGGCAGATATATCTTTTAAAGATAGTCTTAGTAATATGAATTTTGAAGTCGGTGTGAGAGGTACTGAAAAAAATAGTTAATAAAAGGTCTATAAATAATGAATGGGGAAATTTTTATTGAAAATAAGTTACAAAAGCAAAAAATAACATTTTTATCATCTTTTAAAGTATGTATTGGATTGGCAGCTATATTACATTTTATATTTTCAACTATATTTTTTATAAAAGGTGTAAGCGTACTTGTTTATTTTAATATTTTTAGTGGAATTATGTATATATTTTTTTATCTATACTTTATAGAAAAAAATTTAATTTTATCTACTATAATAACGTTTATAGAGGTTTCTATACATAGTGTTTTATGTGTATATTTTATTGGTTGGCAGTGTGGATTTTATATATATCCTCTTTGTTTAATACCAGTTATATACTTTATATCTATAAATATTTTAAAAAAGAATATCTATGGGCATATTCTTTCTATTGTAACACTTTTAAATTATCAAATATCAGAGAAGGTTTCATCATCTAGAATAGCTATGTTTCAAGAAGATTTTAAAATTTTAGATAGACCTTTATATAGTTTTAATACTATATGTGCAAGTATTTTCTTTGTTTATCTTGTATATTCATTTTTATATGAAATGAGATTTATACAAGAAGACTTAGAATCTAAAAATGAAATATTAAAAAATATTGCTAATATAGATCAGCTAACTAATATAAGTAATAGACGATGTATGAATGAAAACCTAAAGGTTCATATAGAAAAATTTAATAAATTAAAGAAAGCTTTTTCTATAGCTATATGTGATATAGATAATTTTAAAAAGATAAATGATACGTATGGACACGATTGTGGAGATTTAGTATTAAAAGATATTGCTAATATATTTATAGAAAATAGCAAACAATATGATATAGATATATGTAGATGGGGTGGAGAAGAATTTTTAATACTAATAAAAAACTCTGATATATATACCTCAAAGGTTATTTGTGAAAAAATATTAAACGATATAAGGCAACATGAGTTAGCATATAAAGATGAAAATATAAAAGTTACTATGACTTTTGGATTAGCAGAATTTAATTTAGAAAATAATGATATAGAAAGAGTTTTAAAACAAGCAGATGTAAACTTATATAAAGGTAAGTCAACAATAAAAAATTGTGTAGTAATTGATTAATTTATGAAAGAGGATACTATGGAAGAAATAAAATCTATGATTAATAAAATTGGCAAAAATATAACAAAAACATCAAAAGATATTATAAAAAATACTAAGCTTTCTATGCAGCTATCATCTCAAGAAGAAAAATTAAGAAATGTATATATTGAGACAGGTAAGAAGGTATATGAAATATATTCTTATGGTGGTACTATAGGTGAATTTTTTGATGAAAAATATAAGCAAATGTTAGACATAGAAAAAGAAATATCTGTTATAAAGAGTAAGATGGAAGAAAATAAAAATTATGAAAGTACTAGTAACATTAAAGAAGATATAATAGATAGAAGAGAACAAAATACTAATTTACAAGAACATAGAATATGTCAAGCTTGTGGACATAAGAATAATATAAATGATAACTTTTGCTTAAAATGTGGTAGATTTTTATAGGGGATAATTATGAATAATATAAAAGATGAAAACTTTAGTTACTCTTTAAAAATATGTAAAAATAAATATGGTATAAGGAAATTTAAAATATGTAAATATTGTAATACAGCCAATAATATTGATAAGCAAAGATGTATAAAGTGTTTTAGAAAAATGTAAAAATTTTTAATAGCTTACATATAGCTAAATAGTTATAGGTAAGCTATAGTTTAAAATATTTTTTAGCACTCATTGACAAATGTGGCTAATAATGATATTATATAGAAGTGATAAGTTGTATAGTGTTAAAGGGGGATTTTTATGCTCTGTGAAAAATGTAAAAAAAATAAAGCTAGTATCAAATATAGTCAATATATAAATGGTTTAAAAGTAGATCATAGTTTATGTGATGATTGTTTTAAAAATATAAATTATAATAATAGTTTTATAAATAATTTTTTTGATAGTTTTTTCTCTAATAATATATTATTAGATTCATATGAAAAAAACTATCAATGTGATATATGTGGTAATACTTTTGAACAATTTAAAAATAGTGGTAAAATGGGTTGTACTAATTGTTATAATATATTTAGAGAAAAATTAAATCCTATATTTAATAATATGCAAGAAAAAAATATCCATACAGGAAAAAAACCTAAAAACTTAGAAACATATAAACCTAATTTAGATAGTATAGAAACATTAAGGGAAAAACTTAATATTGCTATAAAAAATGAAGATTATGAACAGGCTATTAAGATTAGAGATAAAATAAAACAAATGGAAAGAGGTGCTATGTAATGATGTGGTATGAACAAGAAAATGATAATAATATTATTATATCAAGTAGAGTACGCCTTGCAAGAAACCTTAAAGAATATCCATTTTATAAATTTATAAGTAATAATCAGTCTGAGGAAATGATAGAAAAGGTTACAAAAGCCATATTTAACGATAGAATAAGTAGTAAAGATTGTTTTGAAAAAATAGATTTTTCTAATCTTAATAAAATAAAACAATATACCATGTTAGAACAATACATTATAAGTAACAATTTTTTAGAAAGTAATAAGCCAAAAGCTATTATATCTGAAAAAAATAGTAATATTAATATTATGATAAATGAAGAAGATCATATAAGAATACAGTCTATAAATAGTGGTTATAATATAGAAAAATGTTTTAAAGAGGCTACTAGGATAGATAATCTTTTAGAAGAAAGCCTATCATATGCTTTTGATAGTCAATATGGCTATCTTACATCTTGTGTAACAAATGTTGGTACTGGGCTTAGAGCATCTTTTATGTTATATATACCAATGTTAGATAAATTTGGCCATATACAATCTATATCAGAAAGTATAGCTAAATTTGGTATGACACTAAGAGGTATGCACGGTGAAGGGAGTAAAGCTTTTGGTAGTATATATCAAATATCTAATCAAATAACTCTTGGAAAGACAGAAAATGAAATAATAGAGGATTTAAAAAATATAACTATGCAAATAGTTGAAAGGGAAAAAAATCTTAGAAAAATTTTAAGAGAAGATAAAAATTTAGAAATAATAGATAAAATATATCGCTCTTATGGTATAATAAAATATTGTAAAAAGATAAAATTTGAGGAAGCTATTAATCATTTATCTAATATATGGCTTGGTTTAGATATTAATATATTAGATAATAATATATCTAAAAATATGTATAATATTATTATGAATATACAATCTGCCAATATTATAGATAGATTTAATATAGAAGAAAAAGACGACATAGAGTTATATAGAGCAAAATATCTTAATGAAGTTTTTAATAAATAGGAGGTTTTAGTATGCAATTAAAATTTACAAAAAAAGCAGAAGATGTAATAAACCATGCAGGTAAAAGTGCATCGGATTTTGGACATAATTATATAGGAACAGAACATTTACTTCTTGGGTTAGTATATGCTAAAAATAGTGTTGCAGCAAAAGCATTAGAAATGAAAGGTATAACTTATGATAAAGTTAAAGAGGAAATAATAAAATTAGTAGGGCAATCTGATGTAAAAGGATATATCTCTTCAGACGCTTTTACACCAAGAATGAAAAGAATACTAAATAGAAGTTGTGATGAAGCAGTAGGTATGGGAACAAATTATATAGGAACAGAGCATATAATTATAGCTCTTATAAAAGAGTCTAGTGCTTTATATGGAGATAGTATTGCTATAAAAATATTGCAAAATCTAAATGTAAATCCACAAGCTTTATATGATGATATATTAGTTATGCTTGGAGAAGGAGAAAATGCAACGGGTACACCTATAAATAGAAGTTCTAAAAATAGTAATAAAAATAATAATACACCAACTTTAGACCAGTATAGTAGAGATTTTACAAATCTTGCTGTTGAACATAAATTTGACCCTATTGATGGTAGAGATACAGAAATAGAACGTGTTATACAAATATTGTCAAGAAGAACAAAAAATAATCCTTGTCTTGTAGGTGAACCAGGGGTAGGTAAAACAGCTATTGCTGAAGGTCTTGCAGAGAAAATAGCAAAAGGAGATGTTCCAGAAATATTAAAAGATAAAAGAGTAGTATCTTTGGATATTGCATCTGTTGTAGCAGGCTCTAAATATCGTGGAGAGTTTGAGGAACGTATCAAAAAAATTATTAAGGAAGTAAAAGAAAGTCATAATGTTATATTGTTTATAGATGAAATACACACTATAATAGGTGCAGGTGGAGCAGAAGGCGCTATAGATGCATCTAATATATTAAAGCCATCTCTTGCTAGAGGTGAAATACAAATAATAGGTGCTACTACTTTAAATGAATATAGGAAGCATATAGAAAAAGACGCAGCTTTAGAAAGAAGATTTCAGCCAGTAAAGGTTGAAGAACCTACAGAAGAAGATGCTATAAAAATGTTAAAATGTTTAAGAGATAAATATGAAGTACACCATAGTGTTAAGATAACAGATGATGCCATAATAGCTGCTGTTAAGTTATCTAATAGGTATATAACAGATAGGTTTTTACCAGATAAAGCTATAGATGTTTTAGATGAGGCAGCATCTAAAGTAAGGCTAACTACTTTTACAATGCCACCAAATATTAAAAATTTAGAAGAAAAATTGATAGATTTCTCTAAAGAAAAAGAAGAGGCTATAAAAACAGAAAATTATGAAATGGCTAGTCAAATAAAAATAAAAGAACAAGAAATAAGAACAAAATTAGATGAAGAAAAAAACAAGTGGAAAGATAAAAATGGTAATGAAGCTCAAGTTGTAACTCCAGAAGAAATAGCAGATATTATATCTGGCTGGACAGGCATACCAGTTAAAAAAATGCAAGAAGAAGAAAGCCAAAGGCTTAAAAATATGGAGAACATACTTCATAAAAGGGTTATTGGACAAGAAGATGCCGTTAAAGCTGTTGCTAAAGCTATAAGAAGAGGTAGAGTAGGACTTAAAAATCCTAAAAGACCTATTGGTTCATTTTTATTTTTAGGTCCTACTGGTGTTGGTAAGACAGAGTTATCTAAAACTTTAAGTGAAGTATTATTTGGCGATGAAGACTCTATGATTAGAGTTGATATGAGTGAGTTTATGGAAAAGCATAGTATTTCCAAACTTATAGGTTCACCTCCTGGTTATGTTGGATATGATGATGGTGGACAAATAAGCGAAAAGATAAGGAGAAAACCTTATTCTGTTATATTATTTGATGAAATAGAAAAAGCACATCCAGATGTATTTAACCTTTTATTACAAGTTTTAGATGATGGGCATATAACAGATTCTCAAGGTAGAAAAGTTGACTTTAAAAATACTGTTATAATAATGACATCTAATGTAGGAGCTAGAAGTATAACAGAAAATAAAAAATTAGGCTTTACTGCATCTGATGATGAAGTTAAAAAATATGAAGATATGAAAAAGAATGTTATGGAACAAGTAAAGAAGACATTTAAACCTGAATTTTTAAATAGGATAGATGATATAATAGTGTTCCATACATTAAATAAAGATGAAGTTAAGGAAATATCTAAAATAATGCTAGATGAACTTTCAAAAAGAATAAAGGATAATTTAAACATAGAAATATCTTTTACAGAAAAGGCTATGGATAAGATTGTAGAGCTTGGATACGATAATAATTATGGGGCTAGACCACTTAGAAGGGCTATACAAACTAATATAGAAGATAATTTTGCAGAAAAATATCTTGATGAAGCTTTTGCAAACGGTGATACTATAACTGTTGATTATATAGAAGAATTTTTGTTTAATAAGAATTAATTTGATTAAAAAATGCTATGATTTTATCATAGCATTTTTATTTTGTTATTTAATTTATTGTTTACTAGCTAAGAATTCATCAACTTGTTTTTGAGCTTCAGCAATAATATCTTGATAACCAGCAGCATTTAACTCTTTAAGCATTTTAGGTAAAACTTCATCAGGATTAACAGAACCAGTAATTAATGAACTAACATATTTTGTTTCAATATTAGTACAAGCAGAGATCTGGTTTTGAACATTTTTAGAATTGAATGTAAAACCTAAAACAGGAGAAGAAAATGCTGTTTCTTGAAGTGATTTTAAATCAGACCATTGTGTAGAAGGGTTAGGGTCTTGTACATACATATTAAAGAATGTACCTTGAGTGTAAGCAGGAACTTCATAGCTATCATTTAATTTTTTAATAGTATTTTCACCAGTTTTTTCATAGTGAGTACCTTCTATACCGAAAGCTAAAAGATTTCTAAAATATTCATCAGTATTAACTAATTCAATAACTTTTAAAGCAGCTTCTGGGTTTTTACAGCCAGCAGATATAGAAAGGAATGAACCTTGTATAGTTCTTGTAGAATAAGCAGGTCCAAAATATTTGTGTCCTACTTCTGTATCTTTCCAACCACCTTCAAAAGATTGTACAGATGCTACAATTCTTGCTTTAGGTAATTCTAATAAAGTAGCAGCATCTGGATTAATATATCCTTTTTTAAACCAGTCATGTAAAGTTCTTAAGTTTTCTAAAACATTTTCTTGTTCCCAAATACCAACTACTTTAGCAGAATCATCAGTATAGGATACGCCAATAGCAGGAGTTACAACAATTTCATCATATCCATTAATAGCAGCGTTAAAGCCATTTATACCTTCATTACCATTAATAATTAAAGGATATTTGCTAGGGTCAGATTCTTTTATTTTTTGTAAAACAGGTTCTAAATCTTGTAAAGTTTCAACTTTCTCATAATCTATACCTAATTTTTCAACTGTTTCTTTATCCCAAACCCAGTATTGAGCTTGAGCAGAATCTTTGTAAGTAGGCACACCTAAAATTTTATCTTTAATTGTTACACCAGTCCATAAATCTTCAGGTATGAAATTATATAAATCAGGTGTTACAGTAGGTAATAATTCTGTTAAGTCCATAAAATAGCCGTTATTTAATAAATCTTGGTAACTGTCTATACCAGAAGTAAATGCAATATCAAATGGCTCGCCACTTTGTACTATTTTAGACAATTTTGAACTATATTCGCCCCAACTTGCATATTTAATTTGTAAGTTAACATTTAATTTTTCTAAAGTATATTCATTAATTTTTTCACTAACAAGTTGGTAATCTTTAGGTTCATTACCTATTGTCCACCAAACTAAATCGATTGGTTTATCAGATTTAGCTTCAGTATTTGAAGAATTACCACTATCAGTAGCAGGTTTATCTGTTTTAGAACCACAACCTGTTAATGTACCCATTAAAAGAGTACCAGTTACTATAAAAGCTAATGATTTTTGTAAAACTTTTTTTAGCATATACATAACCTCTTTCCTATAATAAAAAAATTATTTTATAATAAACTATCAAATTAGATAGTCATTATCATATTTAGTTTATTCTTTAACAGCACCTATAGTTAAGCCAGATATAAAATATTTCTGAAAGAATGGATAAGAACAAGCTATTGGGAAAACAACAAGTACAACTATGGCCATTCTAACAGATTCTGAAGGAAGTTTAGCTAAAATTTCAGCAGCAGATGCACCTAGTAAAGATACATTTTGGTTCATAAAAGCTATATCCCCTTGTATTCTATTTAAAAGTGCTTGTATAGGTACTAATGTATTATTGTCAATATATAACAAAGCATTATACCAGTCATTCCAATATGCGAAAGTAAGGAAAAGTCCTATTGTTGCAATAGCAGGTAGTGATATAGGTAATACTATTGTTGTAAATATTCTTAATTGATTAGCACCATCTAATTTTGCAGATTCTATTAATGAATCTGGTATAGTTGTTTGAAAAAATGTTCTTAATATAATAATGTTAAAAGACGATACAGCCATAGGTAATATTAAAGCCCATATAGTGTCTTTTAAATTTAACATATTAGAAACAACTATATAAGAAGATATCATACCACCATTAAATAACATAGGTATAAATATAACCCAAGTAAAAAATGATTTAAATTTAAAGTTTTTTCTTGATAAAGCATAAGCAATTGTTGTATTTAATATAAGACCAATTATTGTACCCAAAACTGTAACTATTATAGATACACCAAATGCCCTTAAAATACTATCTTTAGAGTTATAAAGATATGAATATGCTTGAGAAGAAAATTCGTTAGGCCAAAAGCTATATCCAAAATCTTGTATAGATTGTTCTGAACTAATAGAAACCATAAATACTAATATTACGGGCATAACACAGACAATAGCCAAAATGATAAAAATAATAGCAATTATATTATTTGCATAAGGTGGCACACAATTAAATTTTTCAAAACCACCTAATTTCGATTTTTTTAAACTCATATAACACACTCCTTAGAAAAGACCATTTTCTCCATCTATTTTTTTAACTATTGTATTTGCAACAATTATTGTTATACAGCCAATAACAGATTGTAAGAAAGCCGCTGCAGAGCTCATAGCCATACTACCAGTACCTTCAATAGCTTTATAAACGTATGTATCTATTGTAGATGTTACGCTAAATAAAAGACCAGAGTTTCTAGGAACTTGATAGAATAACCCAAAATCGGATTTAAATATATTGCCAACAGCCATAATAAACATAATTATTATAATTGGTTTTATAAGAGGTATAGTTATATATTTTATTTGTTCCCATTTTTTAGCTCCATCTATCAATGCAGCTTCATAATAGCTTTGGTCAATACCAGTTATAGCAGCTAAATAAACAACCATACCATAGCCCATACCTTTCCAAGTGTTCATAAATATTAATATATATGGCCAATATTTAGTTTCCATATACCATTGGATAGGTTGACCACCAAATTTAATTAAAAGTTGGTTAAAAATACCTTTATCATAGCTTAAAAACGAAAATACAAAATAGCTAACAACAACCCAAGATAAAAAGTGAGGTAAAAACATAGCTGTTTGACATATTTTAGCAAGCTTTTTACTATAAAGTTGTGTTATTGCAATAGCTAAAATAACAGGCACTACAGTACCTATAATAATAAATAATATATTATATAATAATGTATTTCTTATTATTATAGCAGCATCTGGTGTTTTAAACAAAAATTCAAAGTTAGAAAAACCAACATTTTCACTAGATATAAGGCTACCAATAAATCCTTGTCCTGGTAAAATTCTAAAATCCTTAAATGCTATTAATATACCAATCATAGGAATAAAGCTAAAAACTATAAACCATATAAGAGTTGGTAAAGATAATAGTGTTAGTTCAATGTCATCTCTTGATAAAAACATTTTTCTTTTTTTATTCAATGTGAGAACCCCCAATTATAAGATTTATTAAAATTATCATAACTATAAAAACTTTTTTTAATTTATAATAAATTAAAAAAATACATATTAATAATATGTATTAAAAAATACATATTACCAAAACGAAGATTAAAATAAATTAGATAACTTTAATAGTTTATTTAAACTATAATTTTATTATAATACAATTTATGAAAAATGCAACCACATAATTAAAATAATATATGACTTTGTTAAGTTTTTTAATAACAAAAAATTAATATATAAAAACTGCATAAAAAATAAGATTAAAATATGTTAAAAACATACAAATAAATTTTAAAAATTATATACAAAAAAACAATTATAAAGGTTAATTTTTTTAACCTTTATAATTGTTTTTCTCTAAGTAGCTTAAAAAATGTTTATTAACTAGATAGATTAAAAAAGATATTATACTAAATAAAAAAAATGAAATTTGGATGGGATAAATTGTAAATAAATATATAGGAAAAACGATACAAAAGCCATTAGCTAAAGTTAATGTAGGTTTTGTAAAAGTTATTATAAAAGAGTATTTTAATAGTGAAAATGTTTTAATAGAAAATTTACTTATTAAAATAAAAGAGTTTACACTTGATAATAAAATAAAAATCAAAAGAACTATAAAGAAAAATATAAATGTTATACTTAAATTTTTATTTACACTATATATTATATTAGTATATAACATAAAGATTATAAATAAGTAAAATATGCCTATTAATGTACTTTGAAAAAAGCTAGATTTAATTCCTATTAAAAAATCTTTAATTATATTTAAGTCTTTATTTTTGATAAATTTACCCATACAATACAATGAAGAACAAAATGCAACAGGTATAGGTATACAACAAATTAAAAATAAAGGAATATATTTAGATATTTCTTTCACACCTATAAATACCATAAATAATAATAATGGTATATTCAATAACACACAAAATAGATTTATACATAAAAAGTAAAAAATGTAATTACAGTATGTCATAATACGTTCTATGTTAAAGTAGTCTTTCAATAAATCACCTCTTATATAGTTTATAAATTTTTTTCTATATTATGTATTTTTTCAGCAATATCATTAAATGTTTTTTCATCAATTTTTTTACTTGACATAAGATGTAGCCTTGTTTTAGAATCTCCCTTATTATAAACTGATTGATAATACTCGTTATTATTAAAAATAAAACCAAAACTTTCATATAATTTGATTCTTTTTTTGTCTATTTCTGTATGAGGAGGCTCAACCTCCAAAAATTTATCACCATCTAAATTTAAAAAATCATTAAATATTTTTTTGCCTATACCAGAGCCTCTTCTTTCAGAACTTACGGCAAAATGTTCTACAAATAGAATATTTTTATCTAATTCCCAGTAACTTAAAAATCCTAATATTTCTTTATTTTCTTCATATGTAATGATATTATAATTAGCATTATTTAAAAGATTTTTTTGCCTTTCATAACCTCTATGTAAAAATGGCTCAAAAGAACTTTCTAAAATTTTGTATATAGCATCAAAATTTATATTTTCCATATAATACCTCCTAAATATATTTTTATATATTATACAATATTATATAAAAAAAATCAATTTTTACATAATATATTGTATATGTTACAAGTTATAAGCTAATATTTTAATAAAAATAGGTATAAATAAAAAATAGTGGTAAAAGCTAGTTTTATAAATAAATTTTAGGAGGGAAAATATTGTATATAGAAAAAGATATAGATGAAAATATAAAATATTTAGATTTAAGGTTTAAAGAGTTTGGTGATATAGTAAAAAGAAAATTTCCCATTGGAGAACATAGAGAAACTAATTTATATATAAGTTATATAGATGTGATGACAGATAGAGCATTTATAGATGAGCTTATGGATATATTAATGATAGATATAAGACAAGTTAAGCCTACAAGTGATGAATTAAAAGAGAATATATTTGATGCTTTAAAAAATGGAGGACTTGCAACAGCAGACTTTTTTGAAGAAACAGATTTTGAAAAGGTCATAGATGAAATATTGGCAGGGAATACACTTTTATTAATAGATGGATTTGATAAAGCTATTATTTTATCTACAAAGGGGTTTCCTAGAAGGAGTGTGTCTGCTGCTGATACAGAAGTAGTTGTACAAGGCTCTAAAGAAGCTTTTACAGAAACTTTTAGAGTAAATACTGTTCTTATAAGAAGAAGAATAAGGGATACTAATTTAAAACTAAAGCAAATGAGAATAGGTAAAAGAAGTAAAACAGATGTGGGAATAATGTATATGGAGGACATTGCAAGACCAGAAATATTAAGAGAAGTGGAAAGACGACTTAATATGATAGATATAGATGGAATTCTTGATAGTGGCTATATAGAGCAATTTATAGAAGATGACTATAAGTCACCTTTTCCTCAAATGCAAATGACAGAAAGACCAGATAAAGTAGCATCAGCTCTTTTAGAGGGAAGGATAGCTATTGTAGTTGATAATACACCATTTGTAATAATTGTACCAACTATATTAGCTAGTTTTTACCAGTCCTCTGAAGATTATTATCAAAGATGGGAGATAATGAGTTTTATAAGGATAATTAGATATATAGCAGGAGCTTTAGCTGTTTGTTTACCTGGACTTTATATAGCAATAGCTGTTTATCATCCAGCCATGATACCTATGGAGTTAATTTTAAAAATGTCAGAAGCTAGACAAACTGTGCCAATACCTGCTGTTTTAGAAATAATTTTAATGGAACTTGCATTTGAAACATTAAGAGAGGCTGGTATAAGATTACCATCAGCAATAGGTAGTACACTTGGCATAGTAGGGGGAATAATAATAGGACAGGCTGCTGTTGAGGCAGGTCTTGTTAGCCCAATAGTAGTAATAGTTATTTCACTTACAGCTATTTGTAGCTTTGCTATACCTAATATTGCTCTTGTAGCTGGATATAGAATTACTAAATATTTTATAATATTATTATCATCATTACTTGGATTTTTTGGTTTTTGGATAGCTATATTGGCTTGTCTTATACATCTTGTTACATTAAAAAGTTTTGGAATACCTTATCTATATCCATTTGTATCTGTAAAACAATATGGACTTAATGATATTAAAGATACAATAATAAAATTACCAGTATTTATGCTTAGAAAAAGACCTATTTTTGCTAAAGATAGCCAAAAAGTGAGATTAAGTCTTAAGAAAAATAAAAAAGAGGATATTAATTAGGGGGTAATACAAATGTTTTCAGATAACAACTTTATAACTATAAGACAATTAAGGTTACTTTTAATATTAGATATTTTTGGTATGGGCATAAGTATTTTACCTCAAAGGGCAGTACATTTTGGGGGACAAAATGGTTGGTTACTTATTTTAATTGGCTTAATTTTTTCACTATTTTTTTTGATAGTAATAAATCAAGTTGCAAAAATATATCCTAATAATAGTTTTGTAGCTTATACTTGTAAAATTTTAGGTAGACCTTTAGGTATTCTTATAAGCTTTGGATTTATTATAAAAATTATGATAGGTGTTGCAATGGAAGTGAGAATTTTTTCAGAAATATTAAAAGAAATAATGCTTTTTAATACACCTTTTTGGGTAATATCTCTTAGTATGTTACTTTTGGGCTCTTATATGGCTAGTAAAGGTTATGAGGCTAGAGGACGTATAGCAGAAATACTTGTTTTTGTTGTTTTTATACCTTTAGCTTTTGTATTTTTTATATCAATTTTTGACATAGATTTTTCTAATTTAAAGCCATTTTTTAAAGAAATGACTGCAATAGATACATTAAAAGGTTCTGGGTATATGCTGTTTTATTTTACAGGTATAGAGTTTATATTTTTAGTGTATCCATACGTTAAGGAAAAAGAAAAAATACAAAGAGCTACAATAATGGCTATAATAACAGTTGGATTAATAATGACAGTTATTACAACTATAACAATAGCTAGATTTGGTAAATATGATATTATGCATCAAATGTGGCCAGTATTAGAAATAATGGATACAATAGACTTACCAGGCTCTTTTATAGAAAGACAAGATGCGTTAATAATGACATTTTGGATAATATCTATATTTATGATGGTTAATGCTGGTATGTTTTTTTCATCATTAATATTTAAGGATATAGCAAAAATAGGAACCCATACTAAATTTATATGTATATGTGTACCTATTGTATATTTTATATCATTTTTACCTTCTAATATAACAGTAGTATATAAAATAATGGATATATCATATTTTACTTTTGGTACTTTTTATATAGTTATATTACCAATAGTTTTATATGTAGTAGCTAAGGTTAGGGGGTTAAAAAATGAAAATATTTAAGAGTATATTTATATTATTGTTTTTTAGTTTATCTTTAACTGGGTGTTTTGATAAAGTTGAGTTGGAAGAGAGAGCATTAGTTTTAGCAATAGGAATAGATAAATATACAGATGGTAATGACACAAATACGGAAAAAACAGGTGAAGAAAAAAGATTTATTGTTTCTATGGCTATGCCAGAAGTTTCAGAAGGGGAAAAAACAGGTAATGCTAATCCTATGGGAAATGGTGAAGAACAAAATAGTATAAACGAAGCAATAAAAGTTGCTGAAGGTTCTTCTATAGCGTCTACAATAGAGTTAATAGATACTTATATGAGTAAAAATTTATATTATGGGCATACAAAGGTGGTTGTTTTAGGAAAGGAAATATTGCAAGATGAAATATTATTAAGAGAAGTGATAGACTCTTTAGAAAGAAATAATGAGATAAGTAGAAAAATTATAGTTTTGGGTGCTATGGGCACAGCAAAAGAAATTTTACAAACAATACCTAAAGATGAAAAAATGCTTGGCATATATATAAATGATTTTTATAAAAATAATAAAAAAAATTCTTCTTTTACTTATAGGGTAGATTTAGAGGATATAACACAACAGTTATTAGCAACAAATAATACAGCAATACCTAATATACAGATTGTTGATAAAGATGTAAAATTAACAGGTTTAATAGCTTTAAAAAACAGTAAGTATGCAGGTTATTTAAATGATACAACAACTAAGGGGCTTTTATGGATAATAGATAAAAAATCTTTAGGTGAGATATCTGTACCTTTTGAAAATGGATATGTATCTACGTCTATATTAAAAAAGAAAATAGATAAAAATTTTTATGAAAAAGATAATAAAATAATTTGCCAGTTTATAGTTAATATAGAGGGTAATATATCGGAGTATACTTTAGGTAAAAATATAATTATGGATACAGAAAAATATAAAATGGTAGAAAATGAAATATCTAGTTATTTAAAAAATGAGATAGAAAATTCTATAAATATAATTAAAAATTTAGATGTTGACATAATAGGCTTAAAAGAGCTTATAAGAAAAAATGAATATAATTTATATGATAAATATAATTTAGAAAATAATAATATTTATGATTATATAGATTTTGATATACAATGTAATACAAAAATAAAAGGTTCTGGTAGTGTAAGATAAAAGCCTTAAAGCATTTGCTTTAAGGCTTTTTATATATTAAGTCAAATTATTTACCATAGTAAACTTTTAAGAATATTTCTTTCATTTCGCTCATAAGAGGATATCTTGGGTTAGCGCCAGTACATTGGTCATCAAAAGCATCTTCAACCATTTTATCAAGTTTGTCTAAGAATACTTTTTCATCAATACCATAGTCTTTGATACATTTTTTGATACCAACTTTAGCTTTTAACTCTTCAACAGATTTAACAAGATTATCAAATTTTTCTTTGTTATTATTACCTTTAATACCTAAGAAATCAGCAATTTCTGCATATCTTTCAATAGCTTTAGGGTATTCATATTGTGCAAATGTACCCATTTTTGTAGGTGTTTCAGAAGCATTAAATTTCATAACTTCAGTTATTAATAATGCGTTAGCAACACCATGTGGTAAGTGGTGGTAACCACCTAATTTATGTGCCATAGAGTGACAAATACCTAAGAATGAGTTAGCAAAAGCCATACCAGCTAAAGTAGAAGCATCTGCCATTTTAACTCTAGCCTCAACATCTGTTTCACCTTGTTCAAAAGCACGTGGTAAATATCCAAAGATATTTTTAAGTGCTTTAAGAGCAAGACCATCAGTATAGTCAGTAGCTAAAATAGAAGAGTAAGCTTCTAAAGCGTGAGTTAAAGCATCTATACCAGATGCAGCTGTTAAACCTTTAGGTTGGCTCATCATTAAGTCTGCATCAATAATAGCCATATTAGGAAGTAATTCATAATCAGCTAATGGATATTTATCGCCAGTGCTTTCATCTGTAATAACGGCAAAAGGAGTAACCTCAGAACCAGTACCAGAAGATGTAGGAACTGCAATAAAGTATGCTTTTTCACCCATTTTAGGGAATGTATAGATACGTTTTCTAATATCCATAAATCTCATTGCCATATTTAAGAAGTCTACTTCTGGGTGTTCATACATAACCCACATAATTTTAGCAGCGTCCATAGCAGAACCACCACCAACAGCTATAATACAGTCAGGTTCAAAAGCTTTCATAGCTTCAGCACCAGCTTTAGCACAAGCAAGAGTTGGGTCTGGCTCAACTTCAAAGAATGTAGTATGTTTAATACCCATATTGTCTAATCTATCAGTAATTTGTTTAGTTACACCAGATTTAAATAAGAATGAGTCTGTAACGATAAATGCTCTCTTTTTATCCATAACAGAGCTAAGTTCATCAAGAGCAACTGGTAAACAACCTTTTTTGAAATAAACTTTTTGTGGAGCTCTAAACCAAAGCATATTTTCTCTCCTTTCAGCAACTACTTTAGTATTTATTAAGTGTCTAACACCAACATTTTCAGAAACAGAGTTTCCACCCCAAGTACCACAACCAAGAGTTAATGAAGGATCAAGGTTAAAGTTATAAATATCACCAATACCACCATGAGTAGAAGGAGTGTTTACAACAATACGACCAGTTTTCATCATAGCAGTAAATTGGTCTAATCTTTCTTTACCCACTAATGTATCAATAAAGATAGAAGAAGTATGACCATAACCACCATCTTTAACTAATGTATCAGCTTTTTGTAAAGCTTCATCAAATGTTTTAAATTTATACATTGCTAAAACAGGAGATAATTTTTCGTGTGCAAAAGGTTCAGATAAATCTACAGAAGTAACTTCACCAATTAAGATTTTAGTTTCTTTAGGAACTTTAAGACCAGCCATTTCAGCAATTTTATATGCTGGTTGACCAACTATATCAGCATTTAATGCACAAGCGTCCCCTTTTTTAATTAATATTGTATCTTTAAGTTTTTGAATTTCGCTTTCTTTTAACACATAACAGCCTCTGTCAATAAACTCTTGTCTAACCTCTTTGTAGATTTTTTCGTGAACAATAACAGATTGTTCAGAAGCACAAATCATACCATTATCAAAAGTTTTAGAATGGATAACAGAGTTTACAGCAAGTTTAATATTAGCTGTTTCATCAAAAATAGCAGGAACATTACCAGCACCAACACCAAGAGCAGGTTTACCAGATGAATAAGCAGCTTTAACCATACCAGGACCACCAGTTGCTAAAATAATATCAGCATCTGCCATAACTTGGTTTGTAAGCTCAATAGATGGTTCATCAATCCAACCGATAATACCTTCAGGTGCACCAGCTTGAACAGCAGCATCAAGAACGATTTTTGCAGCTTCTATAGTAGCTCCTTTTGCACGTGGGTGAGGGCTTATTATAATAGCATTTCTAGTTTTTAAAGCAAGTAATGTTTTAAAAATCGCAGTAGAAGTAGGATTAGTAGTAGGTATAACAGCAGCTATTGTACCAATAGGTTCTGCAATAACTTTTGTACCATAAGATTTATCTTCTTCTAATACCCCACAAGTTTTAGTATTTTTATATTTATTATAGATATATTCAGAAGCAAAGTGATTTTTTATAACTTTATCTTCTACAATACCCATACCAGTTTCTTCAACAGCTTTTTTAGCAAGATAAATTCTTTGTTTGTTAGCAGCTAAAGCAGCAGCAGCAAAGATTTCATCTACTTGTTCTTGAGAAAAAGTAGAGAATATTTTTTGAGCTTCTTTAAGCTCAGCCATTCTTGCTTTTAAAGATTCTACACTATTAACAATAGTTACAGGTTGCTTTTTGTTAGCCATAAAATTTTCCTCCTAAGAATGTAATATATTTAATATCTAAAGCAAAATAAATACAGTAAATAATCTAGCTAAAAATAATAAGGCTTTAGATCTTAATACCTATATAAAATATGAAATAGATATTGTCAAATTTATTTGATATTTATTTAACAATTACATTATATACCATTGTTATTTATTTGTCAATATATTTTTGAAATTTTAAATAATTTGTATAACTATGTTACTTTATATTAGTATATATTAAATATTATATACATATTTTATTAATTTAATAATAAAATAAACTTTATAAAAAATAATTTTATATTTAATTAAAGACAAGTTAAATTATATACATTATAACACAGTAAATTGGTATTGTTAATATATTTTTATTATGATATAATATAAAAAATATATTAATGAGGTTATAGTATGGATTTTTCTTTGTTAAATGTAGCAAGTTTATTAATTGGTCTTATATCTTGGGCTTACCTATAATATCATTATTTTATTTAAAAAACAAAAATTATAAAAGTGTTAGAAATTTAGCTATTTTAAGTATTTCTTTAACTCTTATATCTATATATTTTCAAGTTTTATATAATAATCATTTAGTATCAATAGGTGATTGTGAAGCAATAGAAGGTATTAATGGTGAAGTTATTTTTTTGTGTACTGTTCCTATAACAGTTACTTTTTGTTTGAATTTTATAAACATATTAATTATGAAATTTAGTAGAAATAAATAAAAAGGTTATAGAATAAAACTATAACCTTTTTATTTATTTTGTATATAGTAATGTTAAAAATTAATAAAAATATATAAAAACATTGTTAAAAATAATAAAAGGTGGTATAATTATACTTAATATATAATTTATAAAATACTATTAAGTTATATTAAAAATAGATTAGTACGAAAGGAGAAATATATGTATAATACGTACTCGACAACATTAGCAGGTAGAGAGCTTTCAGTTGAAATAGGAAGAGTAGCAGAACTAGCTAATGGAGCAGCTATTATAAGATATGGTGAAACAGTTGTTTTAGTAGCTGTTACAGCATCAGAAAAACCAAGAGATGGTATAGATTTTTTTCCACTTAGCATAGATTATGAAGAAAAACTATATTCTGTTGGTAAAATACCTGGAGGATTTATAAAAAGAGAAGGTAAACCGACAGAAAAAGCAGTTTTAACAGCCCGTCTTATAGATAGACCTATTAGACCATTATTTCCTAAAGATTATAGAAATGATGTTGGGTTAGTAGCAACAGTTTTATCAGTTGACCAAGATTGTAGTCCAGAAATAGTTGCAATGATAGGTTCTTCAATAGTTTTATCTATATCAGATATACCTTTTAATGGCCCTACAGGAGCTGTTATGGTTGGACTTATAGATGGCGAATTTATAATAAATCCAACAGCAGATCAAAGAGAAAAAAGTGACCTTTCTCTAACAGTTGCATCTACAAAACAAAAGGTTATGATGATAGAAGCTGGTGCAAATGAGATTGATGATGAAACTATGTATAATGCAATTATGCTTGCACATAAAGAAAATATAAAAATAGCCGAATTTATAGAAAATATTGTTAAAGAGATAGGTAAAGAAAAACATAGCTATGAAGAGCATAATGTTGATAAAGATTTATACAATAGTATAGTAGATATTATTACAGATGAGAGAATGGAAAACGCTGTATTTACAGATTTAAAACAAGTTAGAGATGAACAAGTAAGTGCTATTAAAGAAGAAGTTATAGAAAAACTATTAGAAAATTATAATGGTGAAAGCCAAGATGATTATATAGCTAAGATAAATGAGGGTATATATAAATATGAAAAAGAAACAGTACGCAGAATGATTTTAAAAGACCATAAAAGACCAGATGGACGTGGACTTGAAGAAATTAGAAAGCTTACTTCAGAAATAGATATATTACCAAGAACACATGGTTCTGCTATATTTAGCAGAGGGCAAACACAAGTCCTTACTGTTACTACTCTAGGTGCTATAAGCGAAGCACAAAAATTAGATGGATTAGATGAATTAGAAGTAACAAAAAGATATATACATCACTATAATTTCCCAAGCTATTCTGTTGGGGAAACAAGACCTTCAAGAGGACCAGGTAGAAGGGAAATAGGACATGGAGCTTTAGCAGAAAGAGCTTTAGTGCCAGTTATACCATCTGAAGAGGAATTTCCTTATGCTATAAGACTTGTATCAGAAGTTTTAAGCTCAAATGGTTCTACATCTCAAGCTAGTGTTTGTGGTTCTACGCTTTCTCTTATGGCAGCAGGTGTACCTATTAAAAGACCAGTAGCAGGTATATCAGTTGGACTTGTTACAGGTGAAACGGATGATGATTTTGTTTTACTTACAGATATACAAGGATTAGAAGACTTTTTTGGAGATATGGATTTTAAAGTTGCAGGTAGTCATAAAGGTATTACTGCTATTCAAATGGATATAAAAATAGATGGTTTAACACCAGATATTATAAAACAATCTTTACAAAAAACTAATGAAGCAAGAAAATATATATTAGATGAAGTTATGTTAAAAACTATTGATGAACCTAGAAAAGAGCTTTCTAAATATGCTCCTAAAATAGGATTTTTAAAAGTTGACCCAGATAAAATATCAGAAATAATAGGACCTAGAGGAAAAACTATTAATAGAATATTAGAACAAACGTGTGTTGATAAAATAGACACAGAAGACAGTGGAAGAATATTTATATCTTCTAATGATCAAGAAAAAATAGATAAAGCATTATCTATAATAAAAGCTATAGCTAAAGATCCAGAGGTTGGAGAAATATTTACAGGAAAAGTTGTAAGGATATTAAATTTTGGTGCTTTTGTAGAAATAGCTCCAGAAAAAGAGGGATTAGTCCACATATCAAAGCTTTCTAAAGAACGAGTAGGAAAGGTAGAAGATGTTGTAAATATTGGAGATGAAGTTATAGTTAAAGTTACAGAAATAGATGAACAAGGGAGAATAAATTTATCTATAAAAGATGCTTTAAGCTAAAATTTAATAAAAATATAAAGCCTTATAGATTTTGCTGTAAGGCTTATTGTTAAATAAACTTTTTTATTTATTTATTAAAGGGACTAAATATTTCATAATTGTCTTTTATAACTAGTAATTATAATATAAAAATTTTAGGGTAAAATAAAATATTATAATTAACAAAGGAGAAATATATGTTTGATACAATAAAGTTGGAAAACGGAGTATCTATTGTTATGGAACAAATATCTTCTGTTCGTTCTGTAGCTTTAGGTATATTTATAAGAAATGGTTCTATAAATGAAACATCTAAAAGTAATGGCATATCACATTTTATTGAACATATGCTATTTAAAGGAACAAATAAAAGAACATCTAAGGATATAGCAGAAGAAATGGATAATATAGGTGGACAATTAAATGCTTTTACAGCTAAAGAGTACACTTGTTATTATGCTAGAGTATTAGATACTCATATAGATACAGCCATAGATGTGTTAACAGATATGATTTTTAATTCTAAATTTGATAGTATAGATATAGAAAAAGAATCTAAAGTAATATTAGAAGAAATAAATATGTATGAAGATAGTCCAGATGATATAGTTTTTACTAAATTACAAAAAGAAATATGGGAAAATTCTCCTTTAGCACATAATGTATTAGGCACTAAAGAAAATGTGTCTAGCTTTAAGAGACAAGACTTTATTGAATATATGAATAATAAGTATGTTGGAGAAAATATTGTAGTAGCTATAGCTGGTAGCTTTGATAAAGAAAAAATTTTAGAGGTTATAAAACAAAAAATGTCGTCTATGCCAAAAGGTAAGGCTAATTTAGAGGCAGATAAGCATTATATTTATACACCAAGTAGAACTAAAGTATATAAAGATATTGAACAATTACACCTTGCCATTGTATTTGATGGTATATCTATAAAAGATAAACATAACTATAGTATGAGTTTGTTAAATGCTATAATTGGTGGTGGGATGAGCTCTATTTTATTTCAAAAGGTAAGAGAAGAGCATGGAATTGCTTATTCTATATATTCATATAATAATAGTTATGTAAATAATGGGCTTTTTAATATTTATGTAGCACTTAATAAAAGTCAATTAGATAAGACTATTAATATAATATATAAAGAAATATCTAATTTAAAAAATAATAAAATAACAAATCAACAAATAGAAAAAACTAAAGAACAATTAAAAAGCAATTATATAATGGGATTAGAAAGTACATCTAATAGAATGTCTAGTATTGGAAGGTCAAAGGTATTAGTAAATAAAATAAAAACTCCAGATGAAATTATACAAGAGGTTGATTTAATAAAAAAAGAAGATATAGATTATCTTATAGATAAAGTCTTTAATATGGATAAAATGAGTATATCTTTAGTTGGAAAAGTTGATGATATAAAAATAGAAAAATTGTAACATAAATTTAATATAAATGGGTAAACTAGATTTAATAGCATAATAAAACTTTGCTATTGTAAACATTCTTATTTTTTAAGGAGGTATTTTTATGCAGAATAGACCTTTAGATTGGACAATACTTACACTTGTAGTAATAGGTGCTGTAAACTGGGGTCTTATTGGATTTTTTAAATTTGACTTAGTTGCAACATTATTTGGTGGTATGGACTCTCTTGTAAGTAGGATTGTTTATGCTTTAGTTGGGCTTGCTGGGTTATATTGTATAACTTTATATGCTAAAATAGGTAATGCCCAATCTGCAACTAGTAGATAATATATTAAATTAATAAAAAATAAAGAGAAGCTTTAAAAAATTTCTCTTTATTTTTTACTATACAAATATAAGTATAAAATAATTTTAATAGAGGAATAACTATGAAATATGATAATATGAAGCCTGCTAAATTTATAAACAGGAAAAATAGATTTATAGCAGAAATAGAAATAGATAATAAAATAGAGCTATGCCATGTTAAAAATACAGGCAGGTGTAAAGAATTACTAATAAAAGGTGTAGATATTTTTGTACAGGAAAATTTTAATATAAATAGAAAAACTAAATATTCGCTTATATGTGTAAAAAAGAGAGATTTACTTATAAATATGGATAGTCAAATACCTAATTATGTTGTTAAAGAGGCAATAGAAAATGGTATTATAAATGAAATAGGATATGTGGAAAACATTAAGCAAGAAGTAAAATATAAAAATTCTAGATTTGATATATATTTTGAAACAAAGCAAGGCAAAAAATCATTTATGGAAATAAAAGGTGTAACACTAGAAGATAATGGAATAGTAAGATTTCCAGATGCACCATCGGAAAGAGCTATAAAACATATAAATGAATTAATAGATGCCAAAAAAGAAGGATATGAAGTATATATATTATTTGTTATACAGTTAAAAAATGTAAAATATTTTGAGCCTAATAAAAAAACTCATTATAAGTTTTATGAATCTCTAAAAAGTGCTAGAGATAAAGGAGTACATATTTTAGCTTATGATTGTTTTGTAAGTTATAATGAAATTTTTTTAAAAGATAAGGTAGATGTAATAATAGATTAGTAAACAAATATATTTATAAGAATATAGTATTAATAAGATATTATTGGAGATGATAAGTTTGGGAAAAAATTGTAGGTACGTATTATCTTTATCAACTTTAATAGGTATAATATTAGCATCAGTAGGTTTTGGTATGTTGTTAGTGTTAATTATACCTTGGTGGGGGTATATATTAGCACTTGCTATGTTTATAGGCGGTTTATGTTTAATATTTTTAACTAAATAAAACTCCCTTACATAAGGGAGTTTTTTTAATTAACTATTTTTTAATGTAAATCATTTAAAAAATTTATTGATATACATTATAAATTTCATATTTTAAATCGTTTTCACTAGCTCTTATTTTTAAATATTTATAGTTACTTAAATCACTAGAATTAGGATTAGTTAAACCATTTAATGTAATATATCTAACGCCATCTTTAACATATATATTAGATTTATCAGATACAGCAGATACAACTATTACATTTTTACCTGTTTCTGCTACAAAATCTTTTAATATTTTGTGTAAAAGTTCATTTTCTTTAGTACCTTTAAGATTATTGTTACTATCCCATATATTTTTATCCATATTTATTAGAATATTATTTTTGCTTTGATTTTCCAAATAGCTTTGTAACCATCTCCATTGATCAGGACTTTCTGTTCTCATAATACCACTTTTTGTAGCAAGGTTTATAATAGATAAATAGTTTGTATTTGTTGTAGTATATTTATTATTCCAAGATACAGTAGTAACACCAGTATTAATACCATCTAAATTAGTAGGACCAGCAAACACCATAGCTCTAGCGTTAGGTTTCATAATATTTATACTATCTTGTAAAACTGTTTTAGAATTTTGATGAGGCTTATTGTTAGTTTGACCAAAAACAGTAATATCTTCTTCCTGGTTTGTAGGAGCTTGACTTATATCTTGGTTAAGAGGGTCTTTATAAGAGTTTGTAAGAACACCACCATCTGTTCTTTTGTTCATAGCATTTATTCCATCTATATATATAGTTCCGCTTTCTTTATCTGTTGTGTTTTGTGTAGCAACATATATTTTGTCTATTTTAATAGGATAAGTAATATTTGCAGGAACAGCTACATTAGCAGTAACCCAATCAGTAGAAGTCATTTCATCTAAAATTGGTAAAACGTATTCTTTATTATTTTTATCTTTAAGAACCATTTTTACCATATTACCACTACCATCACCTTTAATTTGCATTTGTATAGCATTAGGAGAACCATTTAATATTATAGGTTGTTTTTCAAAGCAAACATAACTAGCTTGTGGTGTAGAAACATTTTCTTTAAAATTGTAGCTTAATAAAAGACTATTTTTTCCATCATAAGCAGAAGAATTTGTTATTCCAGCACCACCAGTTACTGTTTTATCAGCAGGGAAATACATCATAAATAAGTTTCTTGTTTCCTCAAAAGATGTTATAGGAGTAGGACTACTGCCAATAGCAATAGTGATAGAGGCACTGAGACCATTATATGTTGAAGTTAAAGTAGCTATACCTTCAGATTTTGCATAAAAAGTATTATTTTGTATATATCCTAAATCTTCATTATCCACAGTCCAAGAAACTAAAGAGCTATCGATAGCTTTAGAAAACCCATCTTTATTTGTAGCTTCTACAAAAAGTGGAGTGTTTTCTCCAACATATAAAGATGTTTTGTTAGCTTTAGGAATTATAGAACTAAGGGGGTCTACTACTTTAAAGCTAGTTTGTCCAGTTGCGCCATTTGGATAAGTTGCATTTATAGTTATGTTTCCAGAGTTATTACATATAAAACTAGAACCATTTATAGTACCATCATTTTCATTTTGAAATGTAAATGTAACTTGATTAGAGTCTATATCAACTGGGTTTTTATTAGCATCTACACCAGTCACTTTTAAAGAGTATGTTAATCCAGATATAATAGCATCTTCCTCTTTTTTATCTATACTAACTAATAAAGATGCTACATCACCAGTAGGATTTGATGATTTAATACCTATAGCATTGGGTACAAGTCTAGGTGAGTTATCAGAAACATCATTTACTATTTTTACATCTCTTTCGCCTTCTTCTCTTAATGCAACAGTTGTAGAACCCCCACCATCAAGGTGTATTGCATCATATGCACCATATTCTAACAATATACTAGCCATTTCATCGTGAGTAGCACCAACACTTTGTCCACGTCCATCTACGGCTACAAGTATAAGTTTATTTTTTTCATTATTTACACCAACAGCACTACGGGGATTTCTAGATTTTGGAGATATAGACATACCTGTAGATATCGGTTTACCATTTCTTAATATTTCTCCACCAGCAGATATGCCTGTTAAAACATCAGATATATTTTTGCCTTCTCTAAAAACAAATTTATAACTTTCTGTAAAATTTAAGTTATCACCTACATTAAATAAGGCTAATTTTTCAGATGCAGTTGCTTTATCCATAACTATGATATATCCATTTTCTGGAATATCTACAGTTTCACCAGCCCCAGCTTTTTTAATTATTTTTTTATCTTGAACAACAATTTTAAAAAGATTTTTATTTCTTTTATCTAAATCTTGAGTATTAGTTATTATACTTCTATCAAAATATACAGGTTTTTTAAAATCTGTTATTTTATTTTTGGCTTGTAACTCTAAAGATACTTTTTCATTATATAGTCTTAAATTAGATTTTATATAGTCTACAAATGCATTACCATACTTATCTAAAAATATACCAGCATATTTATTAGATGAGGCATTATAATAATTTTGGGCTTCATTAACATTTCCATCTACTATTATTTGTCCCATACTAGAACCAGGATTTCCAGAGCCAAAAAAGTCAGCATTTATACCAGCAACTGCGTTATTTTCTTTTGTAAGGGCTTCAACATTTTTCTTAAGACCATGTTCTGTTACAGAATCTAGTATTTCTACATCTATATTAGGATTTGTTAAATCAGCTATTAATACATAGACATCTTTCCAACCAGATTTGTAAAGACGCTCGCTTTTTTCATAAGTAAGACCATCTGTTATAGTCTGTACTTCTTTATCTACATATAAAAGGTTTGAATCGGCAAAAACATTTTTAGGAATAAATGTAGATAAACTTAGAGCAAAAGCTAGTGTATATGTTAAAAATTTCTTTTTCATATTTTCCTCCTAAGGTTATTTATTAATTTTATTCAGAAGTTGTTTCTGAGCTAGTGTTTATGTCATTTTCTTTATCTGGGTCAGTATTTCCATAAAAAAATTCATCAACAATATCTTTTATACTGTTACTATCTAAAACATAGTAAGATAAGTTATCTATCATTTGTGGTGTACCAGGTAAAGTTATTGTTTTCATTTTTTCAGGGTTAATATTAGGTATTGAATTTAAATATTTAGGAAAATCGGATACACTAAAGTCTGTTTCTACATATTTTATAATATTTAATGTTATTTCGCCTAGGTTGTTCATTAAAGTCTCTTTACTTAAAACTTGGGAAATAAATTCTTTAATAAACTGTTGTTGCACTTCAACTCTTTGCAAATCTTGTCTAGCATAACCTTTTCTAAAACGAACTAAACCTTCTGCAGCTTCACCATCTAAAAGCTGTCTACCTTCCTTGAGATTTATGTACAAATTTTGTGTAGGATCGCTATATTTAAGCCCACCTTTTGGAACATCAAAATATATGCCTCCAACAGCATCTACAATAGATTTAAACGCATCCAAATCCACTTTTACATAATAATCTATTTTTATACCTAACATAGATTCAATAGTTGTTTTTACACCTTCCATACCACTACTTTTTGTATAAGCATATATGGAATTAGCTTTCATATATCTAGGAATATTGCTATTTATATTCCTAATATTTTTTAAATCTTCTCCACTATATGAAATATATGTATCTCTAGGTATAGATATTAAATTTATTTCACCAGTTGTGCTAATAAAACTAGCAACCATTAAAACATCAGTTAAGTTTTCTGCTTTATCTACACCAGTTATTAAAATATTAGTTCTTATAGGGGGTGTGAAAACACCATTAGATGTTTGTTCTATTTGTTGTTGGAGTTCTTTTTCTGTAATAAGGGAAGAATCTCTTTGTTTAGATGGGTCATAGACAGGTTTAGCATATAAAAATTTATACCCTAAAAATATAAATAATAAAGATATTAAGAGAATGCTAAAAACAATAAAAAAAGTTGATAAAAATTTCTTTTTATATGTCATATTTAAATTTTTCATAATATAAACTCCTAAAATATTAATAAAGTAAAGTATATCAAAATATGTGACTTTTTTCAAGATTAAACGAGCTTTTTTTACAATTTATTAAAATTTGTAATCTATTTGTAATTTAAAATTATAAAATAAAACCCTAAAGATATTTTATCTTTAGGGGAATTTTTAATTTTAATATTAAAAACTATACTATTGGTTAGTTCTGCCATATTTTTTGTTGAATTTATCAACACGTCCACCAGCATCAAGTAAAAGCTTTTGGCTACCAGTATAATATGGGTGACATTTAGAACAAACCTCAACACGAATTTCTTCATTTGTAGAACCAGCCACAAACTCATTACCACAGTTACATTTTACTTTAGCTTGAAAGTATTCTGGATGAATTCCTTCTCTCATTGTAAAACACCTCTTTCTAAAAAATTGAGATACATTTTGGCATCTCTATATTAACATAACAAATAAATTATAGCACATAAAGTAACCTATTGCAATATTTTTTTAATAATATATATTTTTAAGAAATTTCTAATTTATATCTGTTTTTTGAAGAAGTTTAAAAAACTCTTTATTATTTTTTGTACATTTTAGCATAGATAAGATTTTTTCTGTTATATCTATGTTTTGGGCTTGATTATTACCAAATAATTTTCTAATATTATAAGAAGCATCTAAATATTCTTTATCTAATAATAGTTCTTCTTTTCTTGTACTAGATTTAGATATATCAACAGCAGGATATATACGTTTTTCAGCTATTTTTCTATCTAACACAAGCTCCATATTACCAGTACCTTTAAATTCTTCGAATATAACATCGTCCATTTTGCTACCAGTATCTACAAGGGCTGTTGCAAGTATTGTAAGGCTACCGCCTTCTTCTATATTTCTTGCAGCACCAAAAAATTTTTTAGGCATATATAATGTAGCAGGATCTAAACCACCAGATAAAGTCCTACCACTAGAAGGTGTTAAAATATTGTAAGCTCTAGATAGTCTTGTTATGCTATCTAATAAAATTACTAAATCTTTTCCTTGTTCTGCTAATCTTTTGGCACGTTCTAGTACCATTTCTGCAACACGTCTATGGTGGTCTGGTTGTTCATCAAATGTAGAATATATTACTTCTATGTTATTACCAACAATAGAACGCTGCATATCTGTAACTTCTTCTGGACGTTCATCTATCAATAAAACAAGGAGATGAACCTCTGGGTGATTTTTTATTATAGAATTTGCAATAGATTTAAGTAAAGTAGTTTTACCAGTTTTTGGGGGAGCAACTATCATACCACGTTGTCCTTTACCTATTGGACATATAATATCAATAATACGAGTTGATAAACTGCTATTTCCTATTTCTAAATTTAGCTTTTCCTGAGGGTATATAGGTGTTAATTTTTCAAAACTAGGTCTAGACACAATTGACATGGGTGAATCCCCATTAACTGTTTTTACAAAAAGTAGGGCAGAAAATTTTTCATTTTCTTTTGGTATTCTTAATGTTCCATTTATATAGTCACCAGTTTTAAGGTTAAATCTTCTAATATGTGCAGGTGAAATATATACATCGTTTGAGCCAGAAAGATAATTATTACTTCTTAAAAAACCATATCCATCAGATAAAACTTCTAATATTCCTTCAGCAGATATTCCACTATCAAGTTCTTTTAAATAAGATGCTTTTTCTAATTTATCAAAATTATTGTTACAAGGTTTGTCCATTTCTTCTTTATGATTAGTTGATAAATCTTGGATTTTATTTTCAGTTTTAATAGCATTTAGTATGCTAATAAGTTCATTTTTTTTATATGTTGTAATAGATTTTATATTATTTTCTTTAGCTATATCTCTAAGTTCTGCTAAAGTAAGATTATTATAATCCATATTTCCTCCTAATTAAAGTTTTGGAATAATAAGTTTTTGACCAGGTTTTAAAACGCTATTTTCTTTAAGACCATTAGCATCTAATATTTTTTGAAAATGACTTCCATTACCATATACTTTTTTACTAATGTTCCAAATAACATCACCTTCTTTAACAATATATTCAGATGGTATAGAATTATTACTGTTATTATTTGTAGCATTAGAGTTTGAAGAAGATTTAGTTGTTTGTTGTGTTGTGTTGTCATTTTTATTATTTTGACTATTTGGATTAATTTGTAATTTTAAATCTTCATTTTCTTTTTTTAAAGAGTCTATTTCATTTTTTAAAGATTCCTCCATAATTTTGCTTTCTGTATTAGCTTTACTGTCTAGTAATTCTTGTATTTTAGCTTTTGATTCTTCAATTTCTTTTTTTGTAGAAATTAAACTTAAAGCTAAAAATGATGTAGATATAGTTAAAACAATAATTATTGAAAAGGATATAACTTTTCCCATTATAGAAGGCGAGTTATCGTCATATTCATCATATTCATCATCAAAAAATTCTTTACCATACTTTTCTATATTTTTTCTATAGTTTGTTTTTTCATTTTGATAGGTTGTCCTTTTTCTAGAAGATTCTTTTGTATTGGGTGAAGTCCTTTTTTGTAGTTTAGGTTTATAGTCTTCATATTCATCATCTTCATCGTAGTATTCATCTTCATAACTGTATTCATCATATTCGTCATCAAATTGTTCACTGTCATATTCTTCATATTCTATATTAAAATCGGAGTTATCTCTATTATTATTTTTTTTATCTTCAATATCATCATCTAAAATTTTTTTAACCAACCTTTTTGTCATATCTTCATTAAAAAGTTGTTTTGGGTTTATATTATCTTTATCCTTACTGGACATGTTAAGCCTCCTAAAAGTTATTTTTTTTACAAATAGTTATAAAAAACTATTCTATCTTACAATTTTATAACCTTAATAATAAAAAGTCAACTTTAAATTGAATTAATTTAAAAAATAAATTATTATATTAGTATTATTAATAATAAATTTTATATACTAAATCATATATTATAATTTTTATGTAAAATTTTATAATGAATAAAAAAATGATTTATTTATAAATAAATTATAAAGTAAAAATTAAAGTATATAAATATTTGATAGTTTTATATAAAAATATATTAAATGATAATATTAATATTGAAAAAAAGATAAATTTGTTATATTATTATTAATATAAACTATTTTTGAGGTGATTGATATGGATAATTTTGTAACAGATTATGTATATTTTGATGAAAAAACACAAGAGTTTAAAAATGTAAATATAAAAATGAATATTGTAAAAGATGAGTTTGTAATAAATATATCATCTGAAGATATATTAGAAGATTCTGCTGTATTAGAAATATTAAAACAGCTTAATAATAATTTTACTAAAAAGCTTAAAATATCTCTTATAGAAGAGTGTGAAATATTTGTTACCGATAAAAGTGGTAATAGGAAAATAGAGCTTGAATATGGGGAATTTTTTATAAAAAAAACTATTAAACAAAGTTAATTTTAAGGAGAAGAAATATGTATTCTGTAAAAATAGAAGAATTAGTTAAAGCGTATGAACTAAAAAATTTAACTCCTAGTGTAGATTTTTCTGAAAAAATTTTATGTCACCCAGAAGTAAATAGACCGGCATTACAATTAGTAGGATTTTTTGAATATTTCTCATCAGAAAGAATACAGATAGTTGGACTTGTTGAATATTCTTATATAAATACATTATCAAAAAAAGATAAGGAAGAAATATTTGAAAAAATATGTGCATATAAAGTTCCTGGTATAGTATTTTGTAGAGAGTTAGATCCACCGCAAGAGTTAATAGATGCTGCTATAAGACATAATGTACCTCTACTTCAAACAAAAGATTCTACATCAGAATTTGAAAGTGAAATTATAAGATGGCTTAGGGTACAGCTTGCACCTAGAGTTACTATGCATGGGGTTTTAGTTGATATATATGGTGAAGGTGTTCTTATAGTAGGTGAAAGTGGTGTTGGTAAAAGTGAGACTGCTTTAGAATTAATCAAAAGAGGGCATAGGCTTGTTGCGGATGATGCAGTAGAAATAAAAAAAGTTTCTCATAATACTCTTGTTGGAAGTTGTCCAGAGGTTATAAGATATTTTATAGAGCTTAGAGGTATTGGTATAATAAATGTAAAACAAATGTTTGGGGTACAATCTGTAAAAGATACACAAGCTATAGACCTTATAATAAAGTTGGAAGCTTGGGAAAAAGGTAAACAATATGATAGATTAGGGCTTACTGAAGAATATATGGATATATTAGGAAATGAAATTGTATGTCAGACTTTACCTGTTAGACCGGGGCGTAACCTTGCTATGATATGTGAGTCAGCAGCTGTTAATAGGAGACAAAAGAAAATGGGCTATAATGCAGCACAAGCATTAAATGAAAGAATAATAAAGAATATGGAAGAATAATTATATAGCCTTTAGGGAGGATAAAATATGTATTATGTAGGTATTGATTTAGGTGGAACAACAATAAAAGGTGGTATTGTTACAGAAGATGGTAATATAATAAAAAGTAAATCAGCACCAACTTTACCAGAGAGAGAAGGAAGCGAAATAATAAAATCTATTGCTATGCTTGCATTAGACATTATAAATGAAGAAGGTATAAATATAAAAGATATACATTCTGTAGGTATAGGTTCTCCAGGGCTTATAGATAGCAAAAATAAGGTAATAGTATTATCAAGTAATATTAACTTTTACAATATAAATGTTGAAGAAGAAATGAAAAAATATATAGATTTACCAATATATTTAGAAAATGATGCAAATTGTGCAACAATAGCAGAATTTGTATGTGGAAGTATGAAAGGATATGATAGTGGTGTAATGCTTACTATTGGAACAGGTATTGGCGGGGGTGTTATATTAAATAGTAAAATATCCAAAGGAAGTTATCTTGGAGAAGGTGAGTTAGGACATACTATTGTAGATTATACGGGTGGAGAGTATTGTGGTTGCGGTCAAAAAGGTTGTTTAGAAACATTTTGTTCTGCAAATGCTATAATAAAATATGCAAAAGAACTTTTAAAAGATGAAAAAAATAGTAAAATTTTAGAGCTTGCAGAGAGTTTTGATGAGATTAATGCTAAAAATGTTTTTGATGCTTATGATTTAAAAGATGATATAGCAATTAAAGTTATAGAAAGGTTTAATACATATTTAGCTATTGGTATAGTAAATATAGTAAATACATTTAGACCTGGTGTAATATCTATTGGTGGTGGTGCTTCAGCAAGAGGAGAAGTCCTTACAAATCCAATAGAACAAATTGCTAAAAAAATGATTTATGGTAACGGGTTTGAAACAAAAGTAGTACCAGCTATTTTAGGTAATGATGCAGGTATTATAGGTGCAGCTATGATTAGTAAAGTATAAAACTTGTTATAATAAATAAATTTTGGAATATTATATATTAGAATTATATTGTTAAACTTGGAGGAGCTTTACATTGAATATATTTGAAAAAATTTTAAATAAAGAACAAATTTTTAAAGATGAACCTATGAAAAAACATACTACTTTTAAAATAGGTGGTAATGCAGATTTTTTATTATTGCCATATAGTATAGAACAAATATTAGGTTGTATAAAAATTTGTAAAGAAAATAATATAGATTATTATATTATTGGAAATGGAAGCAACCTTCTAGTTTCTGACAAAGGATTTAGAGGAGTTATTATAAAGTTATTTAAAAATTTTAATAAAATAGAGTTAGATAAAAATATAATAAAAGTACAAGCTGGGGCAACCTTAAGCGCTATAGCAAAAAAAGCCTATGATAATTCTTTAGAGGGATTTGAGTTTGCATCTGGTATACCAGGAACTATTGGTGGTGGTGTTTGTATGAATGCTGGTGCCTATGGCGGTGAGCTTAAAGATGTTATAAAAAAGGTAACTGTTCTTAAAGATAATAACATAGTTGTTTTGGATAATAAGAATTGTGAATTTGAGTATAGAAATAGCAAAATATTAAAAGAAAAGTTAATAGTATTAGAAGTTATTATAGAGCTTAAAGATGGTAATAAAGAAGAAATACTTGCAAAAATGAAACAAAATAATAAGACTAGAAATGAAAAACAACCAATAGAATACCCTAGTGCAGGAAGTACATTTAAAAGACCCCCTAATAATTTTGCTGGTAAATTAATTATGGAGGCAGGACTAGCAGGAAAAACTATTGGTGGTGCTTGTATATCAAAAAAACATTGTGGATTTATAATAAACAATGGGAATGCTACTTGTGAAGATGTTTTAAAGCTAGCAGATTTTGCTTATAGTGAAGTTAGAGAAAAGTTTAATATAAATCTTGAAAAAGAGGTACGTGTTATAGGTGAAAGCTAGGTGATAAATATGAAATATGTTATATTAACAGGTATGTCTGGAGCAGGCAAAAGTAGTGTTTTAAAGTTTTTTGAAGATATAGGATATTTTTGTGTGGATAATTTGCCACCATCTTTAATACCAAAGTTTATAGAGTTATGTGATAAACCAGGAACAGAAATAGGAAAAGTAGCTATTGGCATAGATATAAGAGGTGGAAAACTATTTAATGACTTTTTTACTTATTTATCTGAAATAAAAAATGAAAATCATTCTTTTGAAATATTATTTTTAGATTGTTCTGATGAAGTTTTGTTAAAGAGATATAAAGAAACAAGAAGAAGACACCCTCTTGCAAAAGGTGAAAGGATAATAACTGGAATAATTAGAGAAAGAGAACTTTTAAGTCATATAAGGAGAAAATCGGATTATATAATAGATACAAGTCATATTTTGGCAAGACAGTTAAAACAAAAAATAAATGATATATTTATAGAAAATAAAGAGTTTGATAGTCTTATGATAAATGTTTTGTCATTTGGATTTAAGTATGGAATACCTAATGATGCAGACTTAGTATTTGATGTTAGGTTTTTACCTAATCCATTTTATATAGAAGAGCTTAAACCTTTAACAGGAAATGATATATCTGTACATGATTATGTTATGAAATATGATGAAAGCAATATATTTTTAAATAAGCTTTTGGATATGATAAATTTTTTAATACCAAACTATATAAAAGAGGGGAAAAATCAATTAGTTATAGCAATTGGGTGTACAGGAGGAAAACACCGTTCTGTTACATTGGCTAATGAGCTTTATAATGAGCTTAATAAATTGCAATATAGCACTATTATTACTCATAGAGATATTGACAAAGATAGTAAGAAGTAGTATAGTACAATAAGGTGATAAAAGATGTCATTTTCTTTAGATGTAAAAAAAGAAGTTTACACAATAATTAATAATAGACATTGTGCAATAGCAGAATTATCAGCAATTATTGATTATTGTTCAGATATAGGTTATAATCCATTATTTATTAGCGTATCATCAGAAAATAAATTTATGATATATAAGTTTAGGAGTCTTGTAAAATTCATTTTTGATGTTGATGTTGTTATTAATACAGATATTGGTAAATCTTATAAAATTTTTATATGTGATGAATTATTAATAAATAATATATTTAATATAATAAATAAAAATGTGTATGAAGAAGAATTATATAGCTCTTTAGTTGTAAATTCTATATGTTGTAAAAGAGCATACATTAGAGGTGCTTTTTTAGGAATAGGTTATATTTGTTCTCCAGAAAAAAACTATCATTTAGAATTTATGTGTAATACATATAGTCAAGCCAAAAATCTTAAAAATTTAATTAATTTTTTTGATATAGAAGCTAAAGCAATAGAAAAAAAAGAAAATTTTATTGTTTATATAAAAGAAGCTGAGCAAATAGTTGAATTATTAAATATTATAGAGGCTCATAAAGCCTTATTAGAACTTGAAAATATAAGAATATTTAAAGATGTTAGGAATAATATTAATAGGATAGTAAACTGTGAAACAGCTAATCTTAATAAAATTGTATCAGCAAGTGTTAAGCAGAAAGAAAGCATAGAATTTATAAAAGAAACAGTAGGATTGGATTATTTGCCAAAGCCTCTTAAAGAAATTGCTATTTTAAGGCTTAATAATCCTGATATAAGCCTTCAAGAGCTTAGTCAAATGACAGATCCTATTATAACCAAGTCTGGGGTTAATCATAGACTTAAAAAAATAAATAGTATAGCAGAAAACCTAAGGGGGAAAATAAGATGAAAGAACAAAATTTAAAAATAACAGCATCTATAGAAGCAAGAGAGGTTGCTTTAATTGTACAAACTGCTAGTAAGTTTAAAAGTAGTATAAAAATTATGCTTGAAGATAAAAAAGTAAATGCAAAAAGCATAATGGGTCTTATTGCCCTTGGTGGTTTAGACGGAAAAGATGTTACTATTTTAGCGGATGGAAATGATGAGGAAGAGGCTGTTAAAGAATTAGCAAGCTTTTTAACACAATAATAATATAAATAAGCTACCATAACTGGTGGCTTATTTATATTGCTTAAATTAAAAATAGCATACAAAGGAGAAATTATGGAAATTAGACAAGCTAAATATGAAGACATAGAAAAAATAATGCTTATAATAAATCAGGCTAAGAAATACTTTATAGATGAAGAAATATTTCAATGGAACTTAGATTATCCTAATAATAATACAATAAAAAATGATATAGATAAAGGAGTAAGTCTTGTAGTTATAGATAAGGGCAATATAGTTGGGACATTTGCTTTTATTATAGGTGAAGATGTGTGTTATAAAAATATATATGATGGAAAGTGGATAACAAATGGTATATATGCTACTATACATAGGTTAGCTATTGACAATAATTATAAAAGAAAAGGAATAGGAGATGAAATTATACAATATAGTGAAGATTGTTGTATAAAAAATAATATTAGTAGCTTAAGGATAGATACACATAAGTTAAATATACCTATGATTAAGCTTATTGAAAAAAATAAATTTTCATATTGTGGAATAATAAAAACAGATTATTCTTCTGATAGGGTTGCATATGAAAAAGTATTAAAATAAAAATTTATGCAAAATTATACATAAAGCTTGACAATATTATAAAATTTGATATATTTATAAATTATAATGATATTATTTAAATAATAGTTAGGGAGAATGTAAAAATGAATTTATTTAAGCTTAAAGAAAACGGAACAAATGTTTCTACAGAAGTTTTTGCGGGGATTACAACATTTATGACAATGGCTTATATTTTAGTTGTAAATCCAAATATTTTAAGTTCAACAGGTATGGATAAAGGTGCAGTATTTACAGCAACAGCATTAGCAGCATTTTTAGGATGTTTAATGATGGCATTTTTAGCTAATTATCCTTTTGGACTAGCACCTGGTATGGGGCTTAATGCTTACTTTGCTTATACAGTTGCTAATGAATATGGTTGGCAGTTAGCTCTTTTTGCAGTTTTTATTGAGGGTATAGTATTTTTAGCATTTTCATTTTTTAATATTAGAGAGGCTATATTTAATTCTATACCAAAAAATCTTAAAAATGCAGTTAGTGTTGGTCTTGGTGTATTTATAACATTTATAGGGTTACAAAATGCAGGAATTATTATAAAGGACCCTTCAACAGCAGTAGCTTTAGGAAATATAAAATCTGTTGCACCAGCTTTAGCTATGATAGGTGTTATTATTACAGCTGTTTTAACTATAAAAAAAATTAAAGGTGCGTTGTTTTGGGGTATATTAATAACTTGGGGTCTTGGTATTATTTGTCAGATTATAGGAATATATCAAGTTGACATTGAACAAGGACAATTTAGTCTTATACCACAAGGATTTATATCAGCGCCACCATCTATAAAGGATATAAATATTTTTACAGCTTTTAAAAGCATAGACTTTAATGTAGTTAAAATTACAGATATTATAGTTATTGTATTTGCATTTTTGTTTGTAGATATGTTTGATACAATAGGTACTCTTATAGGTGTTTCTGAAAAGGCTAACTTTTTAGATAAAAATGGGAAATTACCAAAATTAAAACAAGCTCTTTTAGCAGATGCAGTTGCTACAACAGCAGGTGCTATGCTTGGTACATCAACTACTACTACATTTGTTGAAAGTGCATCAGGTGTTGCAGAAGGAGGAAGAACTGGATTAACATCAACAGTGACAGGTATATTATTTTTAGTAGCATTAATATTTTCACCTATATTTATTGCTATACCAGGTTTTGCAACAGCTCCGACGCTTATTATTGTAGGGTTATTTATGATAGAAAATGTTGTAAATATAGATTTTAGTGATTATACAGAGGGATTACCAGCTTTTATAACTATAATAATGATGCCTTTTGCCTATAGTATAGCAGATGGTTTAGTATTTGGATTTTTAAGTTATGTATTTATAAAATTTTTAACTGGTAAAAGTAAAGACATTAGTAAAGTAATGTATATATTATCTGTACTATTTATTATAAAATTAATATTAGAGTAATAAATTAATAATATTATATATTTGTTTTATATTAAAAAAGGACTATGTTTTCATAGTCCTTTAAAAATTTATGTTGTAAATTCTGCTATACCATTAGCTATACCAACAGCACAATTTTGTCTAAATGTATTTGTAGCTAATAGGCTTGCTTCATAAGGGTTGGAAATAAAAGCTGTTTCTACAAGTATTGCAGGCATTCTTGTAAGGCGAAGAACAGCAAAATTTGCAGAAAATATGCCTAAATCTTTTCTTTCTATTTGTCTAACTAAGCTGTTATTTACTGTTAGTGCAAAGCTTTCGGCTATTGTACCAGTTCTGTAAAAATAAGTAGATGTTCCATTTGCTTCAGGGTTTACATTAGAGTTACAATGTATGCTTACAAAATAGTTTGCTCCCCATTCATTAGCCATTCTTGCTCTTTCAGACAAAGTTACGGTTGTATCTGTTGTTCTAGAATAATTTATTTCATATCCCCAATTTGATAGGATTCTCCCTAATTTTAATCCGATATCTAGATTTACATTTGCCTCTTGCAAACCATTAGGACCTATTGCACCAGGATTTTTACCACCATGTCCTGGGTCTATAAAAATTTTCATAATATACCTCCAAATAAGCTATATTAATAATTTTATTACATATAGCTTATTTTATATTACAAATATATTGCTTTATTATAGAAATAGTAATATACTTAATTAATAAAAACTAATAACTTTATAATTATGAAACGGGGGTAATATTATGAAAAAAAATAATATATTGTTAATAGTTATAGACCAATTGAGGTTTGATGCATTAGGATTTATGGGAAATGAAATAGTGAAAACACCGCATATAGATACATTAGCAGGAGAAGGTATTACCTTTAATAAAGCTTATACAGCTTGTTCTAGTTGTATACCATCTAGGGCAGCTATTTTTACAGGATTAGCGCCTAAAAATCATAAAAGAATAGGATATATGGATGGTGTTGCTTGGGAATATGAAAATACATTACCTAAAGAGTTAACAAAACAAGGATATTATACACAATGCGTTGGCAAAATGCACGTATCACCACTTAGAAATAGTTTAGGGTTTCATAATGTAGAGCTTCACGATGGATATTTACACTATTACAGAAGAGAAACAACACCTTCCTATGAAAATCAAAAAATTGCAGATGATTATTACTATTGGTTAAAAAATGAGTTAGGTATAGATGTGGATGTTTCGGATACAGGTATTGATTGTAATTCTTGGGTATCTAGACCTTGGATATATGATGAAAAATACCACCCTACAAATTGGGTGTCTTCAAGAAGTATAGATTTTTTAAGAAGACGTGATAGAGATAAACCATTCTTTTTAATGGCTTCTTATGTTAGACCACATCCACCATTTGATGCTCCAGCTTATTATTTTGATCTATATAAAAATAAGGACCTACCAAAAAGTCCTATTGGTGATTGGGTAGATGAGGATATTATAAAAAATATGCCTAAAGATGTTATATCTAGTATAGCACCTAATGATGATGAGCTTATAAAACAGGCAAAAATAGGTTATTATGCGTGTATAACACATTTAGACCATCAGATAGGTAGACTTATACAAGAGCTTAAGGAGAGACATTTATATGATAACACACTTATTATATTCACATCAGATCATGGAGAACTTTTAATGGATCATAATCTATTTAGAAAATCTTTACCTTATGAAGGTGCTACTCATATACCTTTCTTTATATCTGGAGGATATAATGCATTAAAATGTGAAAGAAATAATGCATGTGATAGCTTAATTGAGCTTAGGGACATTTTACCTACAATAGTTGATTATGCAGGTGGAGATATTCCCAAAAATATAGATGGTAAAAGTTTATTACCTTTATTAGAAAAGCCTTCAGAAGATATTAGAGATTATTTACATGGAGAGCATTCTTATGGAGATAAGTCTAATCATTTTATAGTTACTAAAAAAGACAAATATGTATGGTTCTATAAAACAGGGGAAGAGCAATATTTTAATATTGAAGATGACCCTATGGAAGAAAAAAATATTATAAAAGATATAAAATATAAAGAAAGAATAGAACAACTTAAAAAATATCTTATAGAAGAGTTAAAAGATAGGGAAGAAAATTTTACAGATGGTAAAACTTTAAATACTATAAAACAAGAAAAATATATTTTAAGCTAAATATACTTTTAAAAAATTTTGTCGTATAATTTATAAAAGCTTAAATAATAGAAAGGAAGAAAATATATGAATTATAAAAGACAAAATAAATCTTTAAAGAAGATATTTAAAATAATTTTTTTAATAATTTTTGTTATAATAATTTTAATTTTGGCTAAATTATTTTTGCCAAGTTTTAAAAAGATAGATTATAGGGAGAGTGTAAATTTAGAAACAGATGAGATAGGTGTAAATTTTCAGTTTGATTATATACCTATGAAAAATTCGCCAAAATATTTTAGTGGGGAAACATATTTACCTATAGATTTTGTTAAACAATACATAGATGAATATATTTATTGGGATACAGAAGAAAATGCAGTTACTATAACAAATGAAAAAAATGTTATAAGAATGAAAACAGAGGAGATAGAATATTTTGTAAATAATGAACCTTTAAATTTAAGCATACCATTATATAATGTAGAGGGTGTAGCTTATATACCAGTGTTACTTTTAGAACAAATTTACCAACTAGAAATTGGCTATAATGATATTACAAAACTATTAAGCATAAAAAAAGAAAACTATAAAACAGGAGTTTTATCTAAAAATGCTATGTTTAGGAAAGAACCTAACAAAAAATCTCCTTATATACAAAAATTAAAAAAAGAATCTTTGGTATATTTTTATGAAAATGAAGAAAATGGATATACAAAAGTTGAAATTGATGGAGGATATATTGGGTTTATACCTACTAAAGTAATTACTGAGATAGAAGATAAGGACATAAAAAATAATTATAAAAATGATTATGTAAATAAGCCTAATTGGAATATTTATGATGGCAAAATAAATCTTGTTTTTGACCAAATGCAAAAGGTAGAGGCTAATAGTTCGGAAAGTAGAAGGACATACCATGATGGTGTAGATGTCTTAGTGCCTACTTGGTTTTCTTTTAAAGATGAAAGTGGTAAAATATTAAATATAGCAGACATAGGCTATGTAGATTGGGCACATAATAATGGTTATAGAGTTTGGGGTTTACTAACAGATAATTTTGATAAAAAAATATCTCATAGTGTTTTAACATCAACAGAAACTAGAGAATATGTTATAAAACAATTATTAGCTTATGTTTCTATGTATAATTTAGATGGTATAAATATAGACTTTGAAAGTGTACCAAAAGAAGATGGGGATAGCTTTATACAGTTTTTAAGAGAGCTTGCACCAGCTCTTAGAAAAGAGGGTGTAGTTTTATCTGTAGATTTATTTGTACCTAAACCTTGGACAGCACATTATAATAGAAATGATGTTGGTAAAATAGCAGATTATGTTATAGTAATGGGATATGATGAGCATTATGCAGGCTCTGAAACTGCAGGTTCTGTTGCATCTATGGATTGGTCAGAAGTTGCTATAAAAGATACTTTAGCAGAAGGTGTACCTAAAGAAAAACTTATATTAGGAATGCCATTTTATTGTAGAGTATGGACAGAAACTTTAGAAAATGGTGAAATAAAGCTTGGATCTAAAGCTTATGGTATGAATGGTGCTTATGATTTTATAAAGGAAAAAGGAGGCACATTTACTTTTGATGAAGAAACAAAGCAAAACTATGGTGAGGCTAAAGAAGATAACAAAACATATAGAGTTTGGTTAGAAGATGAAACAAGTATAGAACAAAGATTAGACCTTGTTTTAGAATATGATATAGCTGGTGTTGGTGCTTGGAAAAGAGGATTAGAAAAAGAAGAAATATGGACTATATTAAAAGATAAATTAAAGGAATAGATATATGACATTAGAGGAAAAAATATATTCTTTTGAAGAAGAAAATACAGTAATAGGTATAGGAAAGGCAACTCCTTTTTATAATATAAAACCTATATTAGAAAGTACAGATACACCTTTTGTGGAAAAAGATATAGAAAAAAGAATAAATCCTATGCTTATAATGGAAGATGCAAAAAGTATTATAGCTTTAGGTCTTAGTTATAATAAAATTTTTGTTGGAAATTTAGATAATAAGATAAGAGGTAAAATCTCAATAGGTGCTATGGGTATAGATTATCATATACTTATAAGAAATAAACTTGAGTATATAAAAAATAGCCTTAATATAGAGGGAAAAATATTTGTAGATACAGGACCTTTAGTAGACAGAGAAGTGGCTAAAAGATGTGGACTTGGACAAGCAGGTAAAAGCGGCAATATTATTAATAAAAAGCTTGGTTCTATATTTTTTATAGGATATATTATAACTAATATAGAGCTTAAACCAACTAAAAATATATATGCTGAAGATTTATGTAAAGATTGTAACAAATGTATAAAGGCTTGTCCTAGTGGGTCTATATTAGAAAATGGTTTTGATTATAAATTATGTATATCTTATCTTACACAAAAGAAAGAGTTAGAAACAGAGCAAGAAAAAAAACTTATTAATAGACAAATATATGGTTGTGATATTTGTCAAAAAGTTTGTCCATACAATAAGGATATTTATAAAGAAGAAATTGATGATGTGAATACCTTTTACCCTGATATAGAGTATATTTTAAATATGACTAATAAAGAATTTGAAAATAGCTATAAGAAGTCTGCTTGTGGTTGGCGTGGTAAAAAAGTTTTGCAGCGTAATGCTATAATAGCTTTAGCTAATTATAAGTATAGCCAGGAGGCTATTAATATATTAGAAAATTTAAAAAATGATAATAGGGAAGATATAAAAAATTATGCTTTATGGGCAATAGAAAGATTAAATACTAAAAGGTGAAAAAAATGGCATATTTTAATAGTCGTGGTCTTAGAGGTAGCACTCTAGAAGGGTTTATAAATCTTACTAATGATGTATATAGAGAGAAAAATTTGGCAATAATCCAAAAGATACCAACTCCTATAACTCCTGTTAAAATAAGTAGTAAAGATAGAACTATAACTCTTGCTTATTTTAATGAAAAGAGTACGGTTGATTATATGGGAGTAGTGCAAGGTATACCAGTATGTTTTGATGCAAAAGAAACAAGCAAAGGATTTTTGCCTTTACAAAATATACATCAACATCAAGTAGATTTTATGCAAGATTTTGAAAAGCAAGAGGGTATTGCCTTTATGCTAGTATATTTTAAAATGTATGATGAATATTATTATTTACCATTCAAAAAAATATTAAAGTTTTGGGAAGAATCTAAAAATGGGGGAAGAAAATCTATACCCTATAAAGATTTTGATAAAAAATATATTATAAAACAAAATGGTAAGTTTTATGTACATTATTTGGAAGCATTAAACACATACTTAAAAGAAAATGATTAAAAGAAGGTGTGTTTGTGAAAAAAATATGTATCATTATATTAAGTTTTTTGTTAGTAGGATGTAATAAAGAAGTTCCACAAGATAATGTTGTAGCTGTAAATGGACAAAATAGTTATAAAAATATTGAATTATATAATATTTATAAAAATGATAAATATATTTTAAAAAAATATGAACCAGAAGAAAATTGTTATTTAGGTGTTTTTACAGAGCAAACAGATGGAAATTTTATAGAAGAGTTTAAAGACTTTACAAAAACTGATCCTAGTATATATATGTATAGTCAAAGGTTAGATGATAGTTACCCTTTATCTTGGGTTTTAAATTGCTATTCTAACCTTAAAACACCATTTATAACAATATTGCCTCCACAAAATGAAAGTAACATTTTTAATAAAAGGCTTATAAAAAATGTTGCTAAAGATTTTGGGAGTTTACAAATACCTATGTTTGTTAGTGTATATCCAGTTAATAATTATTTTAAAGATAAAAATGAAGAATATATAAAATTTTTACAAGATGCAAAAACATATTTTGAGCTTTATGCTCCTAATGTAGCTATTGTTTGGAGCATAGATAAGGATTTTGCTTATAAAGCAAAAGATTTTTATCCTGGAGATAATTATGTAGATTGGGTAGGTCTTGACATATATGAAAATATAGATGAAAACAATAAACTAGATATAATGTTTAAAGAATTAGATTTTTTTTATAAAACATATTCAAATAAAAAGCCTATTTTTTTAAATGTAGCTATATCACATTTTGGCAGTACTTCTTATAATTATAATATAGATGAGAAGATAAAAGAACTTAATAGATATTTTTATGATATTCCTAATAAATATAAAAGGATAAAAATGATTAATTATATAAATTATGATACATTTAAAACAGCTGTTGTTAATAAACAGAATTATCTAATAACAGATAATAAAAAAGTATTGGAAGCTTACACTAAAGTATTAAATAATGAAATTTTTTTAGATTCAGTTATTTTTGCGGATAATAAAAGAGAAATAATGCAAGAATATAAATTAAATGTTTTAGCTTATAAAATAGATAATAAATTTTTTGTAGATGAAAGTTATTTTAATATAAGTAATATACAATTAAATGAAACATATTTAAAAGATAGTATTATTGTAGATGGGAAGAAATATTATAAGCTGGATAATGTTTTAAAGGAAAATAATATGAAAATGAATGTGGATGGAGTTAATAAAAAAGTTTTATTGTATTAAAAATTTAATAATGGAACAAAATGGATAATGTTTACGTTAATAGTATTATAACAAAATGTTAGGAGGGAAGTTTGTGTCTAATAAAATTTTGGTAGTTGATGATGAGCAAAGTATAATGAATATTATTGCCTTTAACTTAAAAAAAGAGGGATTTGATGTTGTATGTGCTGAAGATGGTGAAATGGCTATAAAAGTTTTTGAAGAAGAAAACCCGGATTTAATACTTTTAGATATAATGATGCCAAAAATAGATGGGTATGGAGTTTGTAGAAGAATAAGAGATAAAAGCGATATACCTATTATTATGCTTACAGCTCGTGCAGATGAAGTAGATAAAGTTTTAGGGCTTGAGATAGGTGCAGATGATTATGTAACAAAACCTTTTAGTAACCGTGAGCTTATGGCTCGTGTAAAAGCAAATCTTAGGCGAAAATCTATTGTAAAGCAGGAAACACAACAAGATAAAGGGAATGTTAATAAGTTTGGAGAACTTACAATAGATTTTGATAGGTATGAAGTTTTTAAGAGAAATATACCTATAAATCTTACTATAAGAGAATTTGAACTTTTAAAATTTTTAGCACTTAAAAAAAATCAAATATTTACAAGAGAAGCTTTATTATCACAAGTATGGGGATATGAATATTTTGGTGATGTTAGAGCAGTAGATGTTACTATAAGAAGACTTAGAGAAAAAATAGAAGATGATGCTAGTAGGCCAAAATATATAATAACTAAAAGAGGTATTGGATATTATTTTGTATCATAGATAGGAACAGGGCATATGAAGAGTGTACGTTTTAAATTAATTTTTATATATTTTATACTGGTTTTTATTGTTATGATAATAAGTGGAACTTTCATTATATTTACTATACAAAAACAAGAAATATATAAAATAGAAGAACAGCTTAAAAGTTTTTCTAAAGCTATAAAAGAGCAAATTATAGACCAATATGAAGATCCTAATGATTTCCAAAGCGGATTTACAGATCTTTTTATGAAAAGAGTTTTTACACAAAATATACAAGGTGCTATAATAGATAAAGATGGAAAAACTATTGCAGGAACTAACTTTTCTGAAACAAAAGGACCTTATCAATACAAAAATTCTGTTATTATATCAGCATTATCAGGTAAGGAAAATTTTGAAAAGTCTAAAAAAAGTTTAGATGAAAATTCTGTTGTTAAAGAATGGTTAAGCTATGGTTATCCTGTTTTGGATGAAAATGATAACTTAGAATATGTAATATATGTTCAAATAGATGCTATTAATATAAAGGATACATTAAAGCAAACGACTAATACTATAGGAATATCAGTTATTATAGCATTAATTTTAGCAATAACTCTTGGAAGTATGTTTTCTAATACTATAACAGCTCCTATATCATTACTTACTAAAAAAGCAAACCTTTTAGCTAAGGGGCATTTAGAACAACATATAATAGTTAGAGGGGAAGATGAAATAGGACAGCTTACAAGAAGTTTTAATCATATGGCAAGAGAGCTTAGAAAAACTGTTTCTGAAATGGAAAACGAAAATAATAAATTAGAAATAGTTTTGCATAATATGACAGATGGAGTTGTAGCATTTGATGAATTAGGTAGTCTTATACATGCTAATAAGGAATTTTATGAGCTTATGGGTTTAGATGAAGAAGAGCAATATAAAATAAATTTAGATTATTTTTTATACAAGATAAACTTACCTAAAAACCAAATAAAGCTTAATAAAAACACTGAAATATTAATAGATGAAGGTGGAAAATATATACAAGTTGTCCTTATACCTTATACAGGTAAAAATAACTTTATAGAAGGAATAATGATAGTTTTAAAGGATATAACTAGGCAGAAAAAACTAGATGATATGAGAAAAGAATTTGTTGCCAATGTTTCACACGAAATAAGAACACCTATAACAACTATAAAAAGCTACACAGAAACTCTTTTAGATGGTGCTATAGATGAAAAAGAACTAGCAATAGATTTTTTAAATACTATAAATGAAGCATCAGATAGAATGAAATTTCTAACAGATGACCTTTTAGAGCTTTCTAGGTTAGATGGTGGAAAGATTAGTTTTAATTTTAAAGTAACAAATTTATATGATATAGTTGTAGGTTGCGTTAAACAAAATATAATTATAGCTAACAATAAAAATCAACAAATAATATTGAGTGAGCCTATTAATAAAAATATGTATGTTCTAATTGATACAGATAGGATAAATCAAGTTTTAAATAATGTTATATCTAATGCTATAAAATATAGTTATGATGGAAAAGATATAAATATTTTTATAGAAGAAAACGAAGAAAACTTTATTGTTAATATAAAAGATAATGGAATAGGAATACCTAAAGAAGATATAGGAAGAATATTTGAAAGATTTTATCGTGTGGATAAAGCTAGAAGTAGGGCTATGGGTGGAAATGGTCTTGGACTATCTATTGCTAAAGAAATAATGCTTGAGCATAATGGGGACATAAAGGCTTATAGTAAAGTAGGTGATGGAACAACTATGCAAATAATATTTAAAAAATATAGAGATTTAGAAAACCCATTAAAATTTAATTATGAAAATCAAAACTTTTAGTTAAAAGTAGTTTTTGTAACAAAAATCTCCTCTAAAAAGCCTAATATTACATATTATAGAGTATAATGTAAATTAAAAGTAAGGCTATTGTAACAAAGTTGTAATAATATTATTATATAATGTTATTATGTATTAATGTAAATTAGGGAAGGAGGACTGTTATGAAAAAGTTAATATTAACATTAACTACAATCTTTCTTTTAATACTTTTTAGTAGTTTTTCAGTTTTTGCAGCCTCTGTTTCTAATAATGAGGCAAACAATGGGTTTTGTATAACAGGTGGATTAGACTTTTCTAATGAGATTAAATCTACTTTTGATAAAACTAGAACCATTACTGGTAAGGCACAAGAGGGTGATACAGTTACCATCTATGTTTATGAAAAATTACTAGAAAAACAAGAAGAATTAAAAGAAGTTGATAAATATACAGTAGTTGTTGGTGCATCTGGATATTTTAGTCAAACTATAGATCTTGCTGTTGGAGAAAACATTATAGACATAAATGTTAAAGATGAAGGCAACAAGTCTTCTAGTGTTTCAACATCTATTATACGCAAAAAAAGTGAAATAAAAAATGAACTAGAAAGAGCTATTATTTTACCTAGAACTAGAAAATAGCTTAATAACTTAAAGGTGATCATATGTATTTAAGTAAATGGAAAAATTTTATTATAACTTTTTTGATATTTTTAGCTATTTATCAGACTACTGGGCTATGGTTTGAAAATTTTTCAACCCATAGCTTTTTTTACTTAATAAATAATAAGTCTGGAGATACTAATATACAAAAAGATACTTTATATTTAACAGAAAGTATTTTAATAAATACTGGAAATAATAAATTTATTAGAAAATATAATAATATATCAAATTCAGATTATAAAAAAATATTTGATGAAGCTATATATTTATGTATTAAAAATGGGGATTTTTCTTACATAGAAAAATTTGATATAAAAGAGGTTTTAAATAATAGGTCTATTATATACACATATAGTTTTAATATGAAAGGTGAGGATATGTCTAAAATATTTAATATTAAATCTAACCATCTTTCTAAAATCAAACAATTTGATAGTATTATTATACAACCTATTATGGATGATAAATATAATTTAAAAACTATATTTTTATCTTCTGAAACTTTAAATGCCTATGAGCTTAAAACATCTAAGGATATTTTAAGTCAAAATTTGTTTAACACTATAAATGAATTTAATACGCTAGATACTAAAGAATTTTATTATATATCAAGTGAAGAAAGTGGAATATCACTATTTAATAATAATCAATTTTTACCTAAAGCAAAAGGTGAAAGCTTTAATATAAATAAAATAGTAGCTAATAGTCCATTAGAAAAAGATGGAGGAATTTTATTATCTGAAAGTGAAAAATATGTAGATGTATTTTTTGATAATCCTATTACAAAGTCTAGCTCATTTATAAATAATACATACACATATAATGATGAAAATGTTATTGTTAAATATTACCCTGATGGTGTTTTAGAATATGTAAAATATAGAAGCAATATTAGTATTAATGGACAGGATAGCCCTTATAATATAGCTATACAATTTTTAGCTAAAGATACTAATATAAAAAATGAATATTATTTAAAAGATTATAAGATAGATGAAAATAAAATTACTTTTTACTTTGATTATAAGATAAATAATTTTCCTATTGTTTTATCTGAAAATAAAAAGGTATCAACTGGTATGGAAAGTATGATAGAAGTTACTGTAGAGGACAATATAGTTTCTAAATATAAAAGATTAATATATGATTTTGTAGTGGAAGATTCTTATGTTATGGTAGAAAAATCTTTTATAGAAGCCATAGATAATTTTTTAGTAAATATAGACAAGTCTAATACTAATATAGATGAAATGAAATTAGTTTATAAGTTTGATAATATAGATGAACCAATAAATATAAATTGGCTTATAAATTTAGAAAATGAGGACTATTTTGAAAGTGTAACATATGGAGGATAAATATGGATACAAGGCTAGCTAAAAATTATACAATTATTTTTTTATTAGTATTAAATATAGTTTTATTTTTAATTAGTTTTTTGCTAGAAGAAAAATATAAGATAAGTAAAGAGCAACAAAATATAATAATATCCTATTTAGAAAATGAAGGTATAAAAGTATATGCAGATATACCAAAAAAGTATAAACCTATGGCACAAATTAGTATGAAAAAAACAAAACACGATGATTTAATATTACAAGATTTATTTTTTGATAGCAATGATAATATTATTAGAACGGAAAAGTTTGAAAACACTATATTTAAGCAGGGTGATAAAAGTTTAATAGTAAATAATTTATTTTTATATTTTGAAGATACTGGGGAAAAGAATAATTTTTATTATGATAAGCAAAATAGTATTAATATAGCAGAAGATTATAAAAAGCGTATAGAAAAGGTTTATGGCAATATGTATTTAGATAGAGTTATGGAAGAAAAGGATTATTTTCTTATATCTTACATACAAAAGGTAGATGGTTATAAAGTATTTAATAATACTTTAAATGTTAAAATATTTGAAGATGGAAAAATAAATATACATTTTAATAATTACCAAAAGCCAGACTTTATAAGTGAAAAAATAAATATTTACTCTGTTGATGAGGCTATGTATACTTTTTCTAAAGAAATAAGAAATCTTATAGTAGATAAAGAAATATATATAAGAGGTATAGATTTAGGGTATTATTTAAAAGGTGACAGTGAGAATATAACATTTTCTTTTTTGCCTTATTATAGATTTTATATAAGAGGTATTGAATCACCTTTTTATGTAAATGCCTATACTAACACTTTTGAATATGAAACAATGGTTATTAACACAGAAGAGATTTTTTAGTACATCTATTAATATTTTTTTTAATATGTCGATATATATTATATAAAATACAAGGAGGTAATTTTTATGATAAATAATATTTTTAATTCTTCAATTACTTATGCTCCTTCAACAAAAGACATAAAAAAAGATGCTAACAAGGATGTTAAGCAATCATCAAAAAATGAAGAGGCTAAAAAAAGTGAAAATACTAGCGATAAATATGAGAGGTCACTTTCTAAACATGAACAAAGAAAGCAAATATCTTATATGGTAAGTCAAGCAGAACACCAAACAAGAAATTTTGAAAGACTAGTATCTAGTATATTTTCAAAACAATCTAATAAAGTTGGTCTTTCTAAGATGGCTTATGACGGAAATTTAAAAAATTTTTATAAAAATTTAACAGTAGACGCAAAAACTATAGCTAAGGCTAAAGAGGACATATCAGAAGATGGATATTATGGTGTAAATCAAACATCAGATAGAATATTAAGTTTTGCAAAAGCTATAGCTGGCGATAATCCTAAAAAAATGGAAGAAATGCGTAATGCAGTAGAAAAAGGTTTTAAACAAGCAGAAAAAATGTGGGGAGATAAATTGCCAGATATTTCTCAAAAAACTTATGACAAAGTTATGGAAACATTTGATAAATGGCAAGGAAAAAATACATCAGAAAAATAATAAAAAATGCTAGAAATTTACTTCTAGCATTTTTTATTATCCATTTAAACTTATTAACTTATAATTTACTAAAATAGTATTTTATGTTAAAATTAAAATAAAAAATTGGTGATATATTTATGGAAAAAATTATAAAAATAGAAGGTCCAGTTGAAAGTATTATATATAAAAATGAAGAAAATGGATATATTGTTTTTTCTATATACTCTGAGGAATATGGAGATATCTTTTCAGAAGCAGAAATAACTTGTGTTGGATATGTAGCAAACTTAAATGTTGGAGAAAATATAATATTAACAGGAACAGTTATAAATCATTCATCTTATGGTAAACAGTTTAAAGTTGATACATATGAAAAAAGTATACCAAAAACGGAAAAAGGGATAGAAAAATATTTGGCATCTGGTGCTATAAAAGGTATAGGTAAAACAATAGCACAAAGAATAGTATCAAAATTTGGTATAGATACATTAGAAATTATAGAAAGAAATCCAGAAAAATTATCTCAAATAAAGGGAATAAGCATTAAAAAGGCTATGGAAATAGGAGAGATATTTGCTGAACAAGAAGGACTTAGAAAGGCGATAATTTATTTACAAGATTATGGTATATCAACTGTTTTTGCTATGAAGATATATAAGCATTTTAAAGAACACACTATGAGAATTATAGAAACTAATCCTTATAGATTAGCAGATGAAATGTTTGGTGTAGGTTTTAAATTGGTTGATAATATAGCAGATAAAATAGGAATTGGTAAAGAATCTGAATATAGGATAAAAGCAGGGATAAAATATATTTTAAACCAAAGTGCTAATAGTTTTGGAAATGTATATTTGCCAGAAAATATTTTAATACAAGAAAGTAAAAGTATATTAAATATATCTGAAGATATTTTATTATATAATTTATCAAATTTAAATATGGAGAGGCAAATATGTATAGAAAAAACAGAGTTATGTAATATAGTTTTTTTAAATTCTTATTATTATGCTGAAAGTTATGTAGCTAAGAAAATTTTACAACTTGCTAAAAACAAAATAGAATATGAGAAAATTTATGATACTTGGATAGAAAATATAGAAATAGAGAATAATATAAAGCTTGCAAATAATCAAAAACAAGCTGTAAAAGAGGCTATGATAAATGGTGTTTTAGTAATAACAGGAGGTCCTGGTACAGGTAAAACAACTACTATAAATTCTATTATATCAATGTTTAAAAATGAGGGATATGAAATAGAGTTATGTGCCCCTACAGGTAGAGCAGCTAAAAGGATGTCTGAAGCAACAGGATTAGAGGCTCAAACTATACATAGGCTTTTGGGTATAAATTTTTTAGAAACTGATAAAAAAAGACAATCATTTGAAAAAGATGAAGAAATGCCAATAGAAGCAGATGTTATTATAGTAGATGAGTGTTCTATGATTGATATATTGTTAATGAATGGACTTTTAAAAGCTATTGCTAATGGCACAAGGCTTATACTGGTAGGAGATGTTGATCAATTACCATCTGTTGGTGCTGGAAATGTTTTAAAAGATATAATAAATAGTGGTTGTATAAAAGTTGTAAGGTTAAATGAAATTTTTAGGCAAGCTAGAGAGAGTGCTATTGTAACAAATGCACATAGAATAAATGATGGTAAATATCCAGTGTTAAATGAGGTAAATAAAGATTTTTTCTTTTTAAGAAGATATAATATGGACGAGCTTAATAATACTATTGTTGAACTTATTACAAAGAGATTGCCTAAATTTTTAAATATTACAGATTTAAGAGCTATACAGGTTTTATGTCCTATGAAAAAATCTCCAGTAGGTGTAGAAAATCTTAATAATATTTTACAAAGTGCAATTAATCCTCCCAATGATAATAAAAATGAGAAAGAATTTAAAAATTTTATCTTTAGAGAGGGTGATAAGGTTATGCAAATAAAAAATAATTATAGTATAGTTTGGAAAATAATAAAAGACAATATCTATATAGATGAAGGTATGGGTATATTTAATGGTGATGAAGGGATAATATCTAAAATAGACAATAAAAATGAATTTATAGAAGTTGTATTTGATGATTGTAAGTATATAAAATACGATTTTACAAATTTAGATGAATTAAGTTTGTCTTATGCTATAACTATACATAAATCTCAAGGAAGTGAGTATAAGGCTATTATAATGCCTATACATAGTGGTACACCTATGTTGCTTACGAGAAACTTATTATATACAGGTGTTACAAGAGCAAAAGATTTAGCTGTTATAGTTGGTGTAGAAGAAACATTAAATAAGATGGTTGATAATAATAGAGAGGTAAGTAGATATACATACTTAAAAAATAGAATGATAAATTTATCTCAATTTATATAGAGGTGCTATGGTTTTAAAAATTTTAAATAATATATTAGACTTTATATATCCTAATAAATGTGTATTTTGTGATGAGGTTATGCCACTAAACGAAAAGGATGGTATATGTAAATATTGTTATTCGGATATAGATTTTATAATAGGTGACAAAGAGCCTAATTTATCAGTATTTTGTTATGATGATATAACTAGACATTCTATACTTAGATTAAAATATTATAATAGAAGAGATTATGCTAAAGTTTTTGGAAGGATGATGTATAATAAGTTATTAAAAGTAGATATTAAAAAATATGATTATATAATATGTGTGCCTATGTATATTAAAAAGAAGAAAAAGAGAGGTTATGATCAAGCAGAACTCATAGCAGAAGAACTATCAAAGTTATGTGGGATACCAATAGAGAAAGACAATCTTATAAGGAATAGGGATACGTTGCCACAAAGTAAAGTTTCTTTTGAGGAAAGAGCTAAAAATGTAGAAGGTGTGTTTGAAATTGTTAACAAAGATATAATAAAAGGTAAGAACATTTTGTTAGTAGATGATATTTATACAACAGGAAATACTATAAACTACTGTGGAAAAGCACTTAGAGATGCTGGAGCTAATAATATTTGTTATTTTACATTATCAAAGGTAGTACATAAAAAATATTTAGATATATAATTAAAATATATCCACAATATTTAAGCTTATCCACAAATATATGTTTAAAACTAGTTATTTATCCACAATATTTCAAGATGATTACTATATTTTGATATGTTAATTATTGTTGATATGTTTAAAACTTTGTTAATTACAGAAAAATACCTAATATTTTACAAAATATTTATGTAGATAAAAAAGTGTAAAAACTATATATAGTGTTTGGAGGTTTTATGAGTAATAAAATAAGATATAATAGCGCTAATATATTTTTTAGAGAAAAATTTGGAGATAAAGTGATAAAAGTTGCTTTAGATGGGGGATTTACTTGTCCTAATAGAGATGGTACTTTATCTTATGGAGGGTGCATATTTTGTAGTGAAAAAGGTTCTGGAGACTTTGCTGGGGATAGGTCTTTAGATATAGAAAAACAATTTGAAGTAAGTAGACAAAAAATGAATAAAAAATGGAAAGACGGAAAATATATAGCATATTTTCAAGCTTTTACTAATACTTATGCTCCTTTAGAATATTTACAAAAAATATTTACAAAGGCATCTAATTTGCCAGATGTTGTAGGGATATTTATAGCTACTAGACCAGACTGTATAACAGAAGATATAGCAAAGTTTTTAGGTGAGTTAAATAAAAAAATATATGTTTGTATAGAACTGGGATTTCAAACATCTAAAGGGGAAAGTATAAAATTAATAAATAGATGTTATGAAAATGAAGTTTTTGAAGACTGTATAGAAATGTTAAATAAATATAATATAGATATAATAGTACATACTATTTTAGGATTGCCTTATGAAAGTAAGCAAGATATGTTAAATACTGTAAAATATGTATCAAAATTTAATATAAGTGGGATAAAATTGCAGCTTTTACATATTATAAAAGATACAGCTTTACATAAATTATATATTAAAAACCCTTTTAAAATATTAACATTAGAAGAATATGTAGATATAGTTGTATCTTGTATAGAAAACTTGCCTACTAACATAGTTATACATAGGGTAACTGGTGATGGAGATAAAAATACATTAGTAGAGCCTAAATGGAGTTTAAATAAAAAAGTTGTTCTTAATAGTATAAATAGAGAGTTAAATATAAGAGATACATATCAAGGGGTGTTGTTTAGTCAATAATAATTTTATTATTGACTTTTTTTAAAATAGATGATATACTTAACAAGTATTAAATATGTGTCTTATCAAGAGAGGTGGAGGGATAAGGGCCCTGTGATACCCAGCAACCAGCTTTTTAGTATTGGTGCTAAATCCCCCATTTTTATGGAAGATGAGGATTAATTGTATAAGCCATAAAGGCTTTTTTTTATTAATAAAAATTAATTAATAACAATTATTCTATAATATTTATTATATTTTATTAATATATAATTTTAATGTTAAAGATATACTGTTTTTAGGAGGAATACAAATGAAAAGATTATTTACTTCTGAATCTGTTACAGAAGGACATCCAGATAAAATATGTGATCAAATATCAGACGCTATTTTAGATAGTATTTTAGCAAAAGATCCTAATGCTAGGGTAGCTTGTGAAACACTTGCTACAACAGGTCTTATTATGGTTGCAGGCGAGATAACAACAAATTGTTATGTAGATATAGATAGTATAGCTAGAGAAACTGTTCGTAATATAGGTTATGATAGAGCAAAATATGGTTTTGACTGTGATACTTGTGCTGTTATGACTTCTTTAAAAGGACAATCTCCAGATATAGCTCAAGGGGTAGACAATGCTTTTGAAACTAGAGATGGTGATGAACATGATACTGGAGCAGGAGATCAAGGTATGATGTTTGGATTTGCTTGTGATGAAACAGAAGATTATATGCCTATGCCTATATACCTTGCACACAAATTAACAAGACGTCTTTCAGAAGTTAGAAAAAATGGTACATTATCATATTTAAGACCAGATGGAAAAAGCCAAGTGTCTGTTGAATATGATGATGATAAAGTTGTAAGGATAGATTCTGTTGTTATATCTAGTCAACATAATGAAAATGTTAGTCATGAACAAATATGTGAAGATATAAAAAAATATGTTATAGACGAGGTTATTCCAGCAGATTTATTAGATGAAAATACTAAATATTATATAAATCCAACAGGTAGATTTGTTATAGGTGGACCTCAAGGAGATTGTGGTCTTACTGGAAGAAAAATAATTGTTGATACATATGGTGGATATGCTAGTCACGGTGGTGGAGCATTTTCTGGTAAAGATCCAACTAAAGTAGACCGTTCAGGTGCTTATGCAGCTAGATATGTTGCTAAAAATATTGTTGCTAGTAAAATAGCTAGAAAATGTGAAATAGAAATAGCTTATGCTATTGGCGTTGCTAAGCCTTTATCGGTATTAGTAAATACATATGGTACAGGTAAAATATCCGATGATAAAATAGCAGAAATTGTAAAAGAAAAATTTGACTTACGTCCATCTGCTATTATTGAAAAATTTGATTTAAAAAGACCTATATATAAACAAACGGCAGCTTATGGGCATTTTGGCAGAAATGATTTAGATTTACCTTGGGAAAAATTAGATATGACACATGTTTTTGAAAGTTAATAAAAAATAAGTAGCTAATAATTAGCTACTTATTTTTTCAATTATTTTATTTTTTAAAATTTCTCCAGCTGTATATGGTGCAACCCTGCCAGGTAAACTTGGACAATATATAGCTTTTAAGTTTAAATCTCTAGCATAGGTGTAATCTAAACCTCCAGGGGCACTAGCTAAATCTATAATTATTGTATTTTTATTAATATTTTTTAATATATCTTTATTTAATATTTCATAGGGTATTGTGTTAAATATAAAATCATATTTTTTTATATTTTCTTTTATTTTATATAAATAAACAGGAGATAAACCATAAGCTTTTATATATGCTAAGTCTTCATCTTTTCTATATGTTACATCTACATTTGCTCCAATACCATTTAACATATTAGCTAAAATTTTTCCACATCTACCATATCCAAGTACTAAGCAATTACTATTAAATATTGTTTTAAAGCTTTGTTCCATAGCAGTTTGTATAGCACCTTCAGCAGTAGGTATAGCATTTAATATTGCGATAGAATTATCTTCAAAAAAGTCAAATGTTTTAATATTATTTTTATCTAGTTTTTCAATCAACTTTTTATCTATTAATCCTCCAAATACCATTTTTATATTGTAATTAATTATTTTTCCTATTAAAGTATTGACACTAATTATTTCATTTTCGATATTAAATAAAGTTTTATTATCTTTTGTAAAAGGGATAGGTACTATTAATATATCTATTTTACGTAAAAATTCATCTAATGTACTATTATCTTTATCTTCTATATATTTGTTATTGTGAGCATATACTAAATGATCTTCATTACATAACATATCATATAAAAATTTGTATCTAAAATCGCCACCTAATATTCCAAATATCATTTCAACATCTCCTTTCTTATTTATATTATGCAATATAGTTATTTTTAGATTATGTCCAATTTTATTTTAATAAAAATTTTATACACTGGTGTTAAATAATTATTATTTTTTATTTTATATGACAAAAATGTATAAAATTGCTATTATTTTTTTTTGTTATATGATATAATATTTTAAAATTTATATTTTAAGGAGAATTTATATAATGAGATGTCCTTTTTGCTATAATGGAGATACTAAAGTTATAGATACTAGGAGCATAGAAGATAATACTATTATTAAAAGAAGAAGACTATGTGAAAAGTGTAATGAAAGATTTAACACATATGAAAAATTAGATATTATTCCAATATCTGTCGTTAAGAGAGATATGACAAGGGAACCTTTTAATGCTGATAAGCTTTTAAGGGGAGTTTTATTAGCTTGTAATAAAAGACCTATACCTATGAATGATATAGAGCAATTAGTAAAAGAAGTGGAAAACAAAATATATACAACTGCTAAAAAAGAAATAAGTAGTCAAGACATAGGAGAGATGGTTATAGAAAGGTTAAAGATGTTAGACCCTATAGCATATGTAAGGTTTGCATCTGTTTATAAAGAATTTAAAGATATAAGTTCATTTATGAACGAAGTTGAAAAAGTGTTTAAAAGTAAAAAAGATTATGAAAATTAGAAAAACAATAAAGATAAGAAAAGGGATAGATACCTTATATCTTGTCTTTATTTTTATATAAATTTCTATATTTTTAAAATAATGCATATATATATTAACAATTTTATAATATATTATTTTATACAAACTTTACTTATTTATTAAACTTTGATATAATTTAATAGAAATTTATGGGAGGGACAATATTATGCATCTATTTAAATTTATATTAAGTTATTTAAAAAAATATAAATATAGATATTTTGCAGGGGTTTTAACATTATTTATTGTAGATTTTATGAGTTTATTGTTACCTAAAATAACAGGAACAATAATAGATGGTCTTACTTTAAATAACATAACCATGAAAAATGTTTATATTTATATACTAGCTATTATAGGTGTTGGATTAGTAATAGCAGTGGGGCGTTTTTTTTGGCGTTTTTTTATATTTGGTGCTGCCCGTAATATAGAAAAAGAAATAAGAAATGGTATGTTTAATCACTTAGAAAAAATGAGTGTTGAATATTTTAATGAACATAAAGCAGGAGATTTAATGACAAGATTTTTAAGTGATTTAACTGCTGTTAGAAAGGCAATAGGTCCTACTGTTATAACTATATTTGATGCTACGGTTATGACTATTATGGTTATTTTTCAAATGATTATTTATGTAAACACTAAACTAACATTAATAGCTATTATACCTATGTTTTTAATATGTGTTAGTGAAATTTACTATGGAAAAATAATGGAAAAACGTTTTAGACAATCACAAGAGGCTATATCTTCTATGGCAGATTTTGTTCAAGAAAGCTTTTCCGGTGTTCGTGTTATAAAAGCTTTTGTTAGAGAAAGAGCAGAATTTTATAGATTTAATAAGTCAAATTTATTATCAAAGGAAAAAAATTTAAGTGTTGTTAGGCTTCAATCTTTTGTTATGCCTTTATTAGATGTAATAATAGGGTTAAGTAGTTTAATAACTCTTATTTATGGTGGTTATTTAGCTCTAGTAGGAGAAATAACTTTAGGCAAGTTTGTTGCGTTTAACCAATATGTATCTATGCTTGTATGGCCTATGCTCGCTTGTGGAGAAACTATAACTATGTTATCTCAAGGCGGAGCATCTTTAAAACGTATAAAAGATGTGTTTGATGAAAAACCAGAAATTTTTGATAGAGATGATGTTGAAGATATAGAAAAAATAAAAGGTAAAATAGAGTTTAAAAATCTTACTTTTATACATAGAGGTCATAGCGAACCTACATTAAATAATATTAGTTTAAAAATTGAAAATGGTACAACATTAGCTATAATAGGTAAAACAGGTAATGGTAAAAGCACACTTGTAAACTTATTATTGCATCTTTATAATGCAAATGATGGTATGATTTTTATAGATGATAAAGATATAAATACAATACCTTTAAAAGTATTAAGGGAAAATATAGCTTATGTTCCACAAGATAACTTTTTATTTTCTAACACTTTAAAATCTAATATAGCTTTTGGTATTGAAGAAGAGGAAATGGAAAAAATAACAAATGCAACTATAGCAGCTTGTATACATGATAACATTATAGACTTTCCAGAAGGTTATGAAACAGTAGTAGGTGAAAGAGGTGTTACTTTATCTGGTGGTCAGAAACAAAGAAGTTCAATAGCTAGAGCCTTAATAAAAGATGCACCTATATTAATATTAGATGATGCTTTATCAGCAGTAGATACAAATACAGAAGAAAGTATCCTTAAAAATTTAAAGGAAAATAGAAAAGGAAAAACTACTATTTTAATAGCACATCGTATATCAACTATAAAAAATGCAGATATTATAATGGTTTTAGATGATGGAAGAATACGAGAAGTTGGCACACATACACAGCTTATAGATAATAATGGTGTATATAAAGATATGTTTGAAAAACAAAAGCTAGAAGAAGCTCAAGAAGAACGAGAAAAAAATCTTGATAAAGATATAAATAATATGTAAGGAGGAAAATATATGAAACAATTATTAGGATACTTAAAGCCACATAAGTGGACTATGTTTTTTGCTACTATATTAGTCCTCTTTATTATTGTTATAGAACTTTATAGACCTATAATTATAGGAAATGCAATAGATAATAATATAAATGGATATTCTAAACCATATTTAGAAACAACAAAAGATGGTAAAGAGGCAGTATCTTACAAAGATGTTTATTTAACAAAAAATTTTTCAGAAAATGATATAAATGGTAATAATTTATATCAAATAGTTTTGTTTGATGACAATTACTATATGATTGAAAATATAGATAAGCAACAATCTGAAATGTTACAAAAGGCTACAAATGAAGAACTAAAAAGTATTATATCTAATGCAACTTTATTAGATAAAGAAGACTTAAAAGAAGTTAGGAAATATGACTTTAATGGTATTTTATATGCTACAGGGCTATATCTTTTAATAATGTTAATAGGATTTGTCTTAAATGTTATCAATACATTAATGTTACAAAATATGGGTCAAAAAATTATTTTTAAAATGAGAAAGCAAGTATTTGAGTATATACATAGTCTTTCTTTAAGTTTTTTTAATAAAGAACCTGTTGGTAAGTTAGTTACAAGAGTTACAAATGATACAGAATCAATAAATGAACTTTTTACAACAATATTAATTAAATTATTTAAAAATGTTGTAAAAATATTTGGGTTTGCAGTAGTTATGTTTTATAAAGATGTAAAGCTTGCATCATTAGCATTTTTAATGTTACCTATTGTTGGAGTTTTAACATTTATGTTTAAGCATTTTTCAAGAGTTGCTTATCGTATAACAAGAAATAAAATAACAGAGCTTAATACATTTTTAGCAGAGCATATTTCTGGTATGAAGTTAATACAAATTTTTGCTAAAGAAAAAGAAAAATATGAAGAATTTGAAAATAAAAGTGAAGAGTTATATCGTGCTAACTGGCGAGAAGTTATGACTTTTGCTATTTTTAGACCATGTATTTATTTTGTATCTATAATAGCTTTAATTATTATAATAGGAAATGGTAGTTCATCTGTATTAAATGGAACATTGTCTGTTGGTACTTTATATATTTTTATAAGTTATATAAATTCGTTTTTTGAGCCTATACAAGAACTAGCAGAACAGTTTGGTACATTACAGTCTTCTATTGCATCTTCAGAGAAAATATTTTCAATATTAGAAGAAAAACCAGATATAATATCTCCTAAAAATCCTAAAGATATAAATATAAATGGTAAAATAGAATTTAAAAATGTATGGTTTGCTTATGAAGATGAAGACTACATATTAAAAGATGTTAGCTTTACAATAAATGAAGGGGAAAAGGTGGCTTTTGTTGGGGCAACAGGTGCTGGTAAATCTTCTATATTAAATTTAATAGGTAGATATTTTGATATACAAAAAGGTGAAATACTAATAGATGGTGTTAATATTAAAGATATAGATATAGATGTTTTAAGGGGAGCTATTGGGCAAGTTCAGCAAGACGTATTTATATTTACAGGAGATATAAAAAGTAATATTTCTTTAAATAACGAAAATATAACTAATGAAAAAATTATACAATCGGCTAAAATGGTTAATGCAAGTTCATTTATAGAAAAATTAAATAATAAATATGATGAACCTGTAACAGAACGTGGTAGCACATTATCAGCAGGGCAAAGACAACTTCTTTCATTTGCAAGAACATTAGCATACGATCCTAAAATATTAGTATTAGATGAGGCAACATCTAATATAGATACAGAAACAGAAGAGCTTATAACTAAAGCTTTAGAAACTTTAATGAATGATAGAACAACTATTATGGTTGCTCATAGATTATCAACAATACAACATGCAGATAAAATTATAGTTATGCATAAAGGTGAAATAAAAGAAAGTGGAAATCATCAACAATTAATATCAAAAAATGGAATTTATAAAAGATTATATGATGTACAGTTAGATAAAAAGTTATAGAAAGCCTATTTATTAGGCTTTTTATAATATTATATTGATAATAAAATTTTTATTAAAACCATTGACAATATTAAGTGTTTGTGTTAATATGAATTTGACGTTATATGCGTCTTTTTTTTGCATAAATAAAAATACAAGAGAGGTGGAAGTCTTGAGAACAAAAATTACTTTAGCATGTACTGATTGCAAACAAAGAAACTATAACACAATGAAAGACAAAAAAGTGCATCCAGACAGAATGGAAACGAAAAAATACTGTAAATTCTGTGGTAAACATACTTTACACAGAGAAACTAAATAATTCTCTCTAGTTTATCGAAAGGGGTTTGATAAAGTATGCAAGAGAATGATGAACAAACAAAAAATGTATCAGTTGATTCTTCTAAAAATAAAAAGTCTAATAAAAAAGAGCCTAAGAAAAAAGGTAGCTTTTTTGCAGACCATAAGTCAGAGTTTAAAAAAATAACTTGGCCTAATAAAAAAGTTTTAACTAAGCAAACATTTACAACAATTGTTATATCTTTAATTGTTGGTTTGGTTATTTTTTGTTATGATTTTGGTATTGATTTTATTTTACAAAAATTAATTGAATTAATGGCATAAGTTAAAAGGATATGATTATATGGATAAAAATGATGATTTAAATCAAAATCTTGATGAAGAATTAGATAATAATTCTAAAGAAAATGTTAATCTTTTAGAAGAAGAGTTTTCATCTAAAACTGCCCCTACTGAAAAGCCTAGGTGGTATGTAATACACACATATTCTGGTTACGAAAATAATGTTAAAGATAGCATTGAAAAAATTATAGAAAATAGAAATATGTATGATGTTATAACAGAGGTTGTTGTTCCTATGCAAAATGTTTATGAAACAACAAAGTCTGGTAAAAAGAAAGAAATACAAAGAAAAATCTTTCCAGGATATGTTTTTCTTAAGATGATAATGAATGATGATACTTGGTATGTTGTTCGTAATACTCGTGGTGTAACTAGTTTTGTTGGACCTGGTTCTAAACCAGTTCCTTTAACAGAAGATGAAGTTATGTCTATGGGTATAGATAAATTTGTAGACACTTGTGAGATAGAAGTAGGCGATTTAGTCCTTATAAAAGAAGGCTCATTTGCTAAAACTAGCGGTGTTGTTAAAGATGTTAATATTAGCAAAAAGACAGTTATTGTTAATGTTAATTTCTTTGGGAGAGAAACTCCAGTTGAGCTAGATTTTCATCAAGTTCAACAAATGGGATAATGTCCCTGTTACAACTGTTACTGGTATAGATTTATACCGTGGGAGGGAAAATCCCGCTAATTACCACATTACTTAGGAGGTGCCTTAAAAATGGCAAAGAAAATTTCTGGTTATATTAAATTACAAATAGCTGCTGGTAAAGCTACTCCAGCACCACCTGTTGGTCCTGCTCTTGGTCAACATGGTGTAAATATTATGGGATTCTGTAAAGAGTTTAATGAAAGAACATCTAAAGATGCTGGTCTTGTTATACCTGTTGTTATTACAGTATATCAAGATAAAAGTTTTACATTTGTTACAAAAACTCCACCAGCTGCAGTTCTTTTAAAGAAAGCTTGTAAATTAGAATCTGGTTCTGGTGTTCCTAATAAAACAAAAGTTGCAAAAATATCTAAAGAAGAAGTTAGAAAAATAGCTGAATTAAAAATGCCAGACTTAAACGCTGCGTCTGTTGAAGCTGCTATGAGTATGATTAGCGGTACAGCTAGAAGTATGGGTATTGTTGTAGAAGATTAATAATTCAGTAAATTAAGTGGGAGGGAAAATCCCGCTATTACCACATAAGGAGGAACTATTGTGAAAAGAGGAAAAAAATATCTCGAAAAAGAAAAATTAATTGATAAATCTATGCTTTATGATACAAATGAGGCAGTTGAATTAGTTGTAAAAACTTCTACTGCTAAATTTGATGAAACAGTTGAAGCACATATCCGTTTAGGTGTTGACAGCAGACACGCTGATCAACAAGTACGTGGTGCTGTTGTATTACCACATGGTACTGGTAAAAAAGCTCGTGTTTTAGTTTTTGCTAAAGGACCTAAAGCTGAAGAGGCTGAAAAAGCTGGTGCTGATTATGTTGGTGCTGAAGATATGGTTGCAAAAATTCAAAATGAAAACTGGTTTGACTTTGATATAATCGTTGCTACACCTGATATGATGGGTCTTGTAGGACGTATTGGTCGTGTTTTAGGTCCTAAAGGTCTTATGCCTAATCCTAAAGCAGGTACTGTTACTATGGACGTTGCTAAAGCTATTGAAGATATCAAAGCAGGTAAAATTGAATACCGTCTTGACAAAACTAACATTATTCACGTTCCACTTGGAAAAGTTTCTTTTGGAGCTGAAAAATTAAATGATAACTTCCAAACTCTTATTGGCGCTGTAATTAAAGCTAAACCAGCTGCTACTAAAGGTCAATATTTAAGAAGTATTGTACTTTCTACAACTATGGGACCTGGTGTAAAAGTTAATCATGCTAAAATTACAGAATAATATATAAAAAAACTACCTAAATATTTAGGTAGTTTTTTTATATATTAATACTTTCTCCATTTATATAAGCATATTTTAAATTTTCAATATTTTTTAATATTTGAGTGTCAATTTTTTTGTTTGAATATAAATAAAGTCTATTTAAATTTGGCAAATTTATTATAGGTGATAAATCTGTTATATTATTAGACAGCATAATTTCAAGGTATTCCAAGTTTTTTAAATTTGATATAAATGATATATCATTTAACATACCGAATTTTATTTCTAATTTTTTTAAATTAGGTAAGTTGTTTAAAGATGAAAAATCTATATTTTCTATACCCCAGTTAAAACTTAATTCTTCTAAATAAGATAATTTGTTTAAAGGAGAAATATTTTTTAAGCAATATTTTGAAGTAGAATTTTCTGTATTATTGCCATATTTTAAAGGGTTTAAAGAGTCTATAACAATACATTTAATATTTGTATATTCGTTTAAAAAATCACAATAATATAGCATATCATTGTCATTTATTTCAAAAAATTCAATACGTTCTAATTTTTTTAATATACTTTTTGTAATTATATCGTCACTATTTAAACATAATTGGTACCTAATTTCTTGTTCTATATAGCTATCTGGCATGATAATAGTTTCATTATCATTTTCTACTAATTCATCTAAATTATTATTAGAGTCTTCTTGTAAGTCATCGTCAGAAGAAATAGTGTTGTTAGAGTCTTCTTGTAAGCTAGTATCAGAAGAAATAGTGTTGTTAGGGTCTTCTTGTAAGCTAGTATCAGAAGAAATAGTGTTGTTAGGGTCTTCTTGCAAGCTATTGTCAGAAGAAATAGTGTTGATATAGTCTTCTTGTAAGTTGTCATCAGAAGAAATAAAATTATTAGGTTCTTCTTTTAAATTAATATTAGAAACAATAGGAATATTAGTATCTTCATTTACACCAGTATGGAAACCATTAATATCATTAGTAGAAATATTATTAATAGCTTCTTTTTGTTTTTCTGTTATTTCTTTAGAAATACTTTTTTTTAAGTTTTTTTCTTGAACCTCTAAGTCTACATCATTATCTTTTAAATTATTAAATTTATCTGGATATTTAGATTTTAAAAATTTATATGATACAAACCCTATCGTAGTTAAAGATATAGCCAAAATAGAGGTTATTAATCCTTTTTGATTTTTTTTCATTAGGATACCTCCAATTCAATTATTATAATTAATTATATAAAAAATTTTTTGTTTTGTAAATGATAAATTACATATATAAAATTAAATATTGTTTTATATGTTAATTATTACTATATATACCATTATTTTAATATAGAATAAAATTTTATAAATGATATAATTTTATTATGTAAAAAATTAAGAGAGGTATCACATATGGACAATAAAAGACCAATAGACATATATTATGATATAATAGTGCCAAAAATTAGAGAGATAGATATATTTTTAAAAACAAGTGAAAATATGAATTTTAAGGAAGTTTGTAGTATTTTAGAAATAAGCGAAAATGAGCTTAAGGATATTTTATTAAAAATAAATCAAAAGGAGATAGATAGTTCAAATTTTTTTTCTGTTATGTTAAATGGAACAAGTTTTATTTGTAAAATGTTAAAAAGGGAGATAGAATGTGGCTCTCCTTATTTTTATGATGCAAGTGATTTATCATACATATATAATTTAGATTATGAAAAAGTTTTGATAGCCTATAATTTTTTAAATTTAGATAGAGTAACAGAAAAGCAAATACCAGCTGTTTTAATGCAAATATAACTACATATAAAAAGTTATTGTAAATTATAGCAGAATTTGTTATAATATTAAATAAAACATTTTAGGAGGACTTATTAAAAAATGGGAAATATCATAGTAGGTCAGTCAGGAGGACCAACAGCTGTTATAAATGCTAGTTTAGCAGGTGTTTTTAAAGGTGGAAAAGACAATGGTATAAAGGTTTATGGTATGATAAATGGAGTACAAGGTCTTTTAGAAGAGAAATATGTAGAGCTTGATAAAGAGATACAAACAAATTTAGATATAGAGCTTTTAAAAAGAACACCTTCAGCTTATTTAGGTTCTTGTAGATTTAAACTACCTAATATGGAAGAAGATGAACAAATATATGAAAAAATTTTTTCTATATTAGATAAAATAGGTGTAGACAAATTTTTCTATATAGGTGGAAATGACTCTATGGATACCATAAAAAAATTACATACATATGGTACAGCTAAAAATAAAAAAGTACAATTTATAGGTGTTCCTAAAACAATTGATAATGATTTAGCTGTTACAGACCATACTCCAGGATTTGGAAGTGCTTGTAAGTATATAGCTACAACAGTTAAAGAAATTATAAAAGATGCAACAGTTTATGATGCAAAAAATATTACTATAATAGAAATAATGGGTAGAAATGCTGGTTGGCTTACAGCAGCAGCAGGTGTTACAAAATCAGATGACTGTGATGGTGTAGATTTAATATATTTACCAGAGGTTGTATTTGATATAGAAAATTTTATAAGTAAAGTAAAGAAACTGCAAAAAACAAAAAAAAGTTTAGTTATTGCAATATCTGAGGGTATTAAAAATAAAAATGGCATTAATATATGTGAATTAGAAGAAGAAAATACTTTGCTAGATTGCTTTGGGCACAAATCTTTAAGTGGTACAGCAAATAATTTGGCTAGAATATTATATAAAAATCTTGGTTGTAAAACAAGAGCTATTGAGCTTAATACAACCCAAAGATGTGCTAGTCATTTTATGTCAGAGGTTGATATAAATGAAAGTTTTTTAGCTGGAATTTATGCTGTTAGTGTTGCTCTAAATGGTGAAAATGGTAAAGTTGTTATTTTTGAAAGGACAAGTAATTCACCTTATAATATAAATATGAAATCTCATAATGTTTATGATATAGCAAATGTTGAAAAGAAAGTTCCTTTAGAATGGATTGATATTGATAATGCAACAGTTTCTAATGAGCTTATACAGTATATTAAACCACTTATACAGGGAGAGGTATATCCTATTATAGTAGATGGTTTACCTAAACATTTAAAATTAAATAAAAAATAATAAAATATACAATAAAGTAAATAATAAGAGTACTTTTTAAATAAATGTATTTAAAAGGTACTCTTATTTAATACAAGTAAAGTTTTTAAATAAGAACTATATAAAAATTTAATTACAATTTTTTGTTAAAAACAAAATAGATTTAAAATCGTATATTCTTAATATAAAACAAAGGAGAAAAAATAAAATGATAAATAATATAATATCACCTATTTTAGGTGCTATAATAGGTTACTTTACAAATTGGTTAGCTATAAAAATGTTGTTTTTACCATATGAACCTAAATATATAGGCAAATTTAAGGTTCCTTTTACACCAGGGCTTATACCTAAAGAGCGTGAAAGATTAGCAAAAAAAATATCTATGGTAACTGAGGAAAAAGTTTTAAATAAAGAAACTATAAAAGAAAATTTATTTTCTAAAGAAAATAAAGAAAAAATATATTTGTTATTGGAAAGAAGTTTTAATAGTTTAAAAGAAAAAGATTATACAGTAGATGATATATTAAATAGTTTGTATGGGGATAATAAAATAAATGTTTTAAATAATATAGAACAAGTTATATTATATAATATAAAAGAGTTTTTGGTTAGTGAAAAAAATCAGCAAAATTTTTCTAATATTATAGTCCAAAAAATATATAGTTATGTAGATGATACAGATAAGAATAAACATATAAAAGAAAAAATATTGCAGTTTATAATAAATATTATTAATAATGATGATTTTAAAACAAATATTTGTAATATGAAAATGTGTGATATAATAGACAATGAAAGTATATCAGATATAAAAATTGCTATATTTGAAAATATTCCTAGGATATGTAATTTTATAGTAGATAAAATAGAAACAGACAATCAATTAAATGATAAGTTAAGCATATTTGTAAAAAATATGATAGAAGAAAATGTTGGGTCTTTTGCAGGATTATTTTTAAATACAGATAAAATTTATAATAATATTAGAGAGAAAATAGTTTTATATTTAAAAAATAAAGATAATCAAAATATAATAGGTATAAAAATATTTGAATTTATATCTTTATACCAAGATAAAACGATAATTGAAATAGGGCATAAAATACCAGACAAAACAAAAAATATAATGAAAGAAAAGTTTAATGACGAAAACATAAGATTATATATAAATAAAACTAAATTATTAGATAATATAAGTAATATTTTATTTGATGACAGTTTAAAATTAAAAGATAATATTAATAAAATAGTTGAGGATTTAGTAAAAAATAAAATATCTAAAAGTGTTTATATTTATATAGAAAATTATATTAAAAATAATAGTAATAAAATTTTAGATATTAATATAAATTGTATATTAGATAAAATAGATATATCTTCTTTTAAAGATAAAATATTTAATTTGATTGAAAAATTTATATATAAAGAAGGTGATAAAATTTTATCTTGTATATCAGTATCTAAAATGGTAGAAGATAAAATAAATAGCTTTGATATGACTACAATAGAAAATTTAATTGTTTCTGTAACAAAAAAAGAGCTTAATGCTATAACGATAATAGGTGGAGTGTTAGGATTTATAATAGGACTTATACCTGTTATTTTAAAATAACAAAAAGCTTTATATGGTCTATAATATACACACCATATAAAGCTTAAAAATATTAATTATCTAATTCAAAGCTTCTACATTCTGTACCTTTACAATCTGTACAATCACAGTTACCACCAACAGATATTGTGTTTAATTTACAGTAATTAGATTTATCAAAATTTTTACAGTTTGATATAGAACATCTTATACAACCGTTAATGTTAGACATAATATCACCTCCAATTATATTATTGTCAATTTAAAAAAAAAGTATTCTTAAAACGTTATAAAAAATTTATGAGGAGTAAAACTATGTATACATTTGTAGACTTACATTGCGATACAATAACAGCAGCTTATGAGAGAGAACAAAATTTTTTAAAAAATAATTTACATATAGATATAGAAAGATTAAGTAAATTTAAATCGCCTACACAGGTTTTTGCTATATGGTTATCTAAAAAATATTATAAAAATGCATTTTATATGACAAATAAAATGATAGATTTTTTTGAGAAACAAATAGAGGAAAACAAAGATTTTATTAGTAAAGTTAAGTGTTTTGATGATATAAATGATGAAAAAATAAATGCTTTATTATCCATAGAGGGAGGGGAAAGTATAGAAGATAACATAGAAAATTTATATCATTTTTTTAATAGAGGTGTTAGGATATTAACTTTATGTTGGAATTATGAAAATAATATAGGTTTTGGGGCTTTTACTAAATCTGAACAGGGATTAAAAACTTTTGGAAAAGATGTTGTAAGAGTTATGAACGATATAAATATGGTTATAGATGTATCTCATTTAAATGAGGCAGGATTTTGGGATTTATATAAAATTTCAAAAAAGCCTTTTATAGCTACACATTCCAATTCATATAGTGTTTGTAAACATTTTAGAAACCTTAAAGATGATCAATTAAGGGCTATAAAAGATTGTGGGGGAATAGTTGGTATAAATTTATACCCAAAGTTTTTAACAACTAAGGAAAATGCAACAGAAGGGGATATATTTAGGCATATAGATTATATGTCAAATATAATAGGAATAGATAGGATATGTTTAGGAGGAGATTTTGATGGTATAGAAGATACACCTTTAAACATAGGAGATATTTCACAATATTCAATGTTATTAAAAAGAATAGAAGAAATTTATGGTAAAGATATTTTAGATAAAATAGCATATAAAAATTTTTATAATTTTTTTAAAAATAATATAAAAAAATAAAGGCTTAATAGGCCTTTATTTTTATTCCATTTTACCAGAATTTTTCATATTTTTGTGTATTATTAAATACATTATAGAAGATATAAGAACAGATACAATATCTGCAAATGGTTGTGCCCATACAATACCGTTTAGTTTAAATAACATATTACCAATAATAATTGCTGGTACAAATGCAAAACCTTGTCTACAAAGAGATACAACAAGGGCAGAACCTCCTTTACCCATTGCTTGAAACGTAGACATAAGTATAAATTGTATCCCTAATATAGTACAAGCAGACATATTAGCTCTTATAAAATATTTACCATAGTTTACAACTTCAGGGTCTTTTAAGAACATTTTTACAATAGGTTCAGCAAATATAAATGTAACTAAAAATGTTGTTGTACCTATTATAATAGAACAAATTATACCAAATTTTATAGCTTGGTTCATTCTAGTATAATTTTTTGCAGCAAAGTTATACCCTATAAAGGGTTGTGAACCTTGGGATAAGCCTAATAATAACATTATAGCAATCATGTTAACTCTACCAGATATACCAAGGGCTGTAACAACAGTATCACTATAATAGGCAGCAAAATTGTTTAAAATTATATTAGCACCACTTATTAATATTGTATTTAGAGATACAGGAATACCAATTATTAAAATATTTTTTATTATGCTAGATTGGAATGCAAAATCTTTTATATTAATAGAAAGGCAAGTCTTTTTAAATATAAAATAATAAATATAGTATATACAACTAGCAATATTACCAATAATAGTAGCTAAAGCTGCACCTTTTACGCCCATATTCATATTTAATATCATAATAGGGTCTAAAACTATATTTAATACTGTACCTATCATCATTCCTATCATGGCTTGTTTTGAGGCACCTTCTGCTCTAACTATACCACCAAAAGCAGTTTGTAGACATACAAAAGGAGCACCAAGTGCTATTACCACTAAATATGATTTAGCAAAATTATATGTATTTTGGCTTGTCCCTATAAATTTTAGGATTGGTTCTATAAAGATAATAAGTATAAGAGCACATATTATACCAACTGCTATACAGCCATAAAAACTAAAAGAAGTAACATTTTTAATTTTTTTTAAGTTTTTTTCTCCTAAAAGTCTAGATACATAAGAACCTCCACCTATTGCAAATATATTACCAAATGACATAAGTAGCATAAATATAGGAAGGCACAGTGTAACAGCAGCAACTTGGTTTTGGTCTTGTGTTTGAGCTACAAAAAATGTATCAGCCATATTATAAATAATACTAACTAGCATACCTAATATTGTAGGCATTGCTAATTTGCTTATTGCCTTTGGGATAGGGTATTCTTCAAATAATTCTTTATTCATTTTTTCACCTCATAAATAGCATTTAGCTTAGAAAAATAAAATATTAAGCTTAAGATTATTTTTTGATTAAATATATTATGTAATAAAAATTATATAAGATTTTAGAAAAGGATACAAAACAAAAAAGGCTATAAATAGCCTTTTTAACCAGAATGCCGGTGCCCCATTTTGACACCTAGCGTAGGCCAGGTGGGTTTCCGCATAAAAGAAATCTGTCTTCCTCTGCCCAAAGGGAATTATCTTGAGGCCTGACATATTCTTTTAAATGTAAGAATCCCTTATAAGAAATGTAGGTTCAAAATAAAGGGTAAACGAACATCCCAGAAATTTAATCTATAAACATTATAATATATTTTTACATAAAAAGCAATAATTTATTCTTAAATTAAAATATAAATTATTATACAAAATTGGAAGATAAAGTTTATAGATTTATTCCTAATACAAAAATATCAATAGATATATTTTATATTTTACATAAATTTTTTTAATGAAACTTCTAAATCTTCTATATTCTCTACATTAGTTACTTCTAATTTTAGAGGTTTTTTTAAGTCTAAGCTAAAGATACCCATAAGAGATTTAGCGTCTATAATGTATTTATCAGAAATTAAGTCAAATTCTCCATCAAACTTATTTATTAAACCAGAAAAATCTTTAACCTTATCTACAGTATCTAGAAGTATATTAAAGCAATTCATATTATTCCACCTATCTATATTATTATTTATTCAATTTTATTTTAAAACTTTATTTTAAATATGTCAAATATTATGTTTTTTATTCATCAAAAATGGGAATATAATTTATATAGGGATTAAAAGGAGGATATAATGGAAAAGTTTTTAATACAACAGAGTTTAAATATAAAAGGTAATATATATATAGAAGGTGCAAAAAATGCTTGCCTACCTATACTTGCAGCAGCTATACTATCAAATGGTAAAACTACAGTAAAAAGAGTTCCTTTTTTATCAGATGTAAATGTAATGTGTAATTTATTAGAAGAAATAGGTATATATATAAAAAAAGATGAAAAAAACAAATCTATAGATATAGATACAAAAGATATTTTTAATAAGCAAGTTTGTTATGAGTTAGTTAAAAAAATAAGAGCATCATTTTTATTATCAGGACCTTTATTAGCTAGATTTGGAAAGGTATCTATACAAATGCCAGGAGGCTGTGCAATTGGGGTTAGACCAATAGATTTACATTTAAAAGGGTTTAAAGCATTAGGGGCAGAAATAACACAAGAACACGGAGTTATTGAAATAAACGCAAAAAATGGACTTGTAGGTACAGAAATATATTTAGATTTTCCTAGTGTTGGAGCAACAGAAAATATAATAATGGCAAGTATTTTAGCAAAAGGTCAAACTATAGTATCTAATTGTGCAACAGAGCCAGAAATAGTAGATTTAATAGATTTTTTAAATAAAATGGGTGCAAAAATAGATGGTGCAGGTACAGAAACTATAAAAATAACAGGTGTAGATAGTCTTAATAATTGTGTTCATACAATAATACCAGATAGAATAGAAGCAGGTACATTTTTAGTTTTAGGAGCAGCTACAAAAGGGGAACTAAATATTTTAGATGTAGATTGTGAACATTTAAAAGCAGTTACGTCTAAACTTAGGGAAATAAATGTAGATATAGAAGAAAAAGATAATACTATAAGAGTTTTTGGAAAAAATATTTTTAAAAATGTAGATGTAAAAACAATGCCTTATCCAGGATTTCCAACAGATATGCAACCACAGTTTATGGCTTTAATGTCTATGGCAGAGGGAACAGGAATTATAAATGAAACAATATTTGAAAACAGGTTTATGCATATATCTGAACTTGGATTAATGGGAGCTAATATAAAAGTAGAAGGTAGTAGTGCGATAATAAATGGTGTAGATAAAATAACGGGTGCGAAGGTTAAAGCAACCGATTTAAGAGCAGGAGCAGCACTTATTATAGCAGGATTAAGTGCAGAAGGGACAAGTGAAATAAGTGATATATATCATATAGAAAGAGGATATTATAAGATAGAGGAAAAATTAAAAAATATAGGGGCAGAAATAAAAAAAATAAAAACTACTTAAAAAGTAGTTTTTATTTTTAACTTGTAATTTATTTTAATTTTTTATTATGGATTCATAGTAAACATACCACCATATATGGCATTTAATAAATCTTTATCTACTTGAACAGACCAACCATCATCTGTTTTTAAAACTTTAATATCAACAGTAGTTGTAATAGTTTCTAAATTAGGTTGTGTTACAGCATTTACTAATAATTCAACACTTTTTTTAACAGCATCTTCTTGAGATATGTTAGCAGCTTCTTTAGAAGAACCAAAGGCTACTATATCTTCCATAAATTTTTTCATAACAGTTTCCATTTTAATAGCTGTTATATCAGTTTTTACTGTAATAGTTTTATCATCAACTTTTTCGGAAGAAATGATATTATAACTTAAATTATCAACAATAGCCTTAAAAAATGTTTTAATTTGTTCTTCATCAACACCCTCTAGACCAAAAGAAGATAGGCTATCTTCACCAAAGAATTCTTTAAAAGTATTATCATCAAATGCCTTTAAAGTATCAAGCTCCTTTGATACAATAGTTTCTGCATTTTTTGTAGGATCTCCACAGGCTGTAAGACCTAGCACTAATGCACTTAACATTAAAATTAATGTTAAAAATTTTGATATTTTTTTCATATTTAATCCTCCTAGCACAAAATAAAGCTTCATAGAGAAGTATATACATATTTAAAATTTTTGTCAATAAAAATGTACAATAATGTAATAAATTGTAGATAAAATGTAATATATAGTAAAAAAATTATGATAATTATACTTATTAGAATGTTAAATAATATTGTGGGCATAATAAAGTGGGGTGATTATTTTGAAAAATATAAAAAAAAAATTGAGTATAATTACTTTATCTTTATTTATATTTACTGCTTTTAGGGAAGTATATTTTGCAATAATATATTTATATAATATATGTTTAAGTAGAACAAATAAAGCTGCTATGATGAAATTATTAGATGTAAGAAAAGAAACAAGGATTGTACTAGAAGATTTTGAAGAAGAAAAAAATAAAATAAAATATTGGATTAAAAGTACTTTAGTTAAAGGATTAAAAATAAAAAGTTTTGATAAAAATATATTGTTTGCAGAGTGGTTTATAAATAGCGGAAATAAATGGGTTATTATATCACATGGATATGGTGCTAATGGGAGAATTATGTATTATGTAGCTAGGAAATTTTATAAAAAAGGATATAATGTGTTGTTACCAGATTTAAGAGGACATGGCATTAGCGGTGGTAACTATGTTGGTATGGGTTGGCACGATAGATTAGATATTATTAAATGGATAAAAGAAATTATAAAAATAGATAAAAATGCAAAAATAGTTTTATATGGTGTATCTATGGGAGCTAGCACTATGCTTATGGCATCTGGAGAAAAACTACCTAAAAATGTAAAATGTATTATATCAGATTGTGCATTTACATCTGCTTATGATGTTTTTAAGCATCAATTAAAAAAATCTAAAAAAATTCCAGTATTACCGTTTTTATTTATAATGAATATAATGTGTAAAATAAAAAATGGGTATTCATTAAGACAAGCATCAGCAATAAAGCAAGTAAGAAGAAATAAATTACCTATATTTTTTATACATGGTGCAATAGATGATTTTGTACCAACTTATATGGTTTTTGATTTATATAAAGAGGCTAATTGTGAAAAAGAGTTAATGGTTGTAAATAACGCGGGTCATACTGTTTCTGAAATGGTAGAAAGAAAAATATACTGGAGAAGGATATCATTATTTTTGGACAAATATTGTTAATTTATTAAAAATATGATAAAATGATAAAAATATCTTACAATATATTTTAATAAAAAAAACATACAATAAGATAATTTTTAATAATTTATATATAGGTTGGTCATTATGAAAATAGAAGTTTTTTGTGAAAAAGAGACAAAAGAAATAGCGTACAATATAGCTAAAAATGCAAAAGCTGGAGATATATATTGTCTTTGTGGAGAATTAGGCACAGGCAAAACACAGTTTAGTAAAGGATTTTCTAAAGGGCTTTTAATAGATGAGGATATTACAAGTCCTACATTTACAATTGTTAATCAATACGATGATGGTAGGTTACCCTTTTATCATTTTGATGTTTATAGAATAAATGATATAGATGAATTATATGATATAGGTTATGAGGAATATTTTTTTGGTAGAGGTGTTTGTCTTATAGAATGGGCAGAGCTTATAAAAGATATTATACCTAAAAATGCTATATGGATAAAAATATATAAAAATCTTGAAAAGGGTGAAGATTATAGAGTTATAGAGGTGATAAAATATGAAGATATTAGCTATTGATACAAGTGGTTTTATAGCATCTGTGGCTATTGCTAATGATGAGAAAATATTATGTGAAATAAATTTAAACTATAAACAAAATCATTCTGTAACAATTATGCCTATTGTAGATAATGTTTTAAAAATGTTAGAAATGGATATAATTGATATAGATTATTTTGCCATTTCTAAAGGACCTGGTTCTTTTACTGGACTTAGGATAGGTGCTGCTACTGTTAAGGCTATGGCACATAGTCTTAATAAAAAAATAATACCAATATCGACATTAGAAACTATGGCTTATAATATAATGGATAATAATAGATTTATTGTGCCTATTATAGATGCTAAAGCAGAAAGAGTTTTCACTGGTATATATAAAAATCAAAATGGTATAATAACACCTATTTTAGATGAGTGTGCAACAACTATAAAGCAATTGTTAGATTATATATTATCTAATGATTTAGACCCTATTTTTTTAGGAGATGGTGCTATAGCTTATAAATCTATTATAGAAGAATATTTTAAGAAAGAAAATTTTGCTCCAATGTCTTTAAATGTTCAAAAGGCAAGTTCGTTAGCTAGTCTTGCCTTTTTATATGAAAAAGAACAAAAATATGTTGATTATAACTACTTAGAAATAGAATATCTTAGAAAACCTCAAGCTGAAAGGGAATTAGAGGAAAGGAATAAGAGGTAATGATAAAAATTTTTAAAATGACAACAGAGCATATAAAAGATGTACATAAAATAGAAGAAGACAGTTTTTCTATACCTTGGAGTGAAAAGGCTTTTTATGATGAACTTACTAAAAATAAAATGGCTATTTATATAGTTGCAAAAAAAGATAATGAAATAATAGGATATGGTGGTATGTGGCACGTTATAAATGAAGGACATATTACTAATGTTGCTGTTAAAAAAGAATACAGGGGAAAAGGAGTAGGAAGTAAAATAATAGGGGCTTTTATAGATATAGCAAAAGAAAAAGAAATGATAGGAATAACTCTTGAGGTTAGAGTTAGTAATGATATAGCAAAAAATTTATATAAAAAAAATGGATTTATTATGGAAGGTATAAGAAAAGAATATTACGAAGACAACAAAGAGGATGCTATTATAATGTGGAAAAATCTATAACCATAAAGTAGACTGGAGGGATTAATATGGTTAAAGAACTTAAATATAAAGATTTAAAAAGTGTATGTGATATAAAGTTAATAGAAAAACTTGAGAATATACAGCCAGATGATAATATAGTAGGTCAAAGTAAGGCAATAGAATCTTTAGAATTTGGGCTTAATATAAAAAACAAAGGTTATAATATATATGTTAGTGGACCTGTTGGATCTGGCAAAACTACATTTTCTAAAAAATATGCCGAAAAATATGCCATTAATGAAAAAACTCCAGATGATTTAGTGTATGTATATAATTTTGAAAATCCTAAATGTCCTAAGGCCTTATTTTTAGAGGCAGGTCTTGGAAAAGAATTTAAACAAGAGATAGATGATTTTATATATACTCTTAGTGTAGAAATACCAAAGGCTTTTTCATCTAAAGAGCACGAAGAAGAAAAAAATAAAATAGTTAAAGAGTACAATGTAAAGAGAGATGAAATTATAAAGCAAATAACAGATCTTGCTAAATCAAAAGATTTTGGTATAAAAAATTCCAATACAGGGATATATTTTATGCCCATTATAGATGGGGAAACTATATCTGAAGAAGAATATGAAGATTTAAATGAAGATGAAAAAGAAATTATAAGTAAAAAATCTGATGAATTGCAAGAAGATGCTATTCAGACAATGAAACTTATAAGAAATATAGAAAAAGATACTAAAAAAGATATAGAAAATATAGAATATAACTTAAGTTTATTTACTATTGGGCATTATATAAGTGCAATACAATCTAAATATAAAGATAATAAAGGTGTTACAGAATATTTAAAAGCACTTAAAGAGGATATTATAGAGAATATAGATAATTTTTTAGAAGAGGATATAGAAGAAGATGAAAATATGTCTATTTTACCTCTTTTAAATAAGAAAAATGATGAAGAATTTTTTGTTAAGTATAAAGTAAATCTTATAGTAGACAATAGTAATCTTAAAGGTGCACCAGTTGTTATAAATTATAACCCAAGTTATATAAATCTAGTAGGTGAAGTAGAATTTGAAAATGAACTTGGAAATTTTGTAACAGATTATATGAAGATAAAAGGTGGTATACTTCATAAAGCAAATGGGGGATACTTAATTTTACATGTTGATGATATTTTAAAAAATGCATACTCTTTAGAAACAATTATAAGAATTTTAAAAACAGGTGAACTTTGTATAGAGCCCTTAAAAGAGCACCAATTAGGTGGTATAGCTATTAATACTATAAAACCAGAACCTATTAAAATTAATCTAAAAGTAATACTTATAGGGTCTAGTTATTATTATGATATTTTGTCTGAATATGAGGAGGATTTTTTAAAGTTTTTTAAGATACATTCTATATTTGACTATGAAATGGATAATAATGAAGAAAATATTACTGATATAATAAAATTTATAAGAAATTTTGAAAAACGGGAAAATAGCTTAAAATTTGATAAAACAGCTATTAAAATTTTAATAGAATATATTATACGTTTAGCTGGGAGGAAGGATAAACTCAGTACAAAATTTAATACTATAACAGAGATTTTAATAGAAGCAAATGCATGGGCAAAGCTTGATAATGCAAATATTATTTGTGAAAAATACATTAAAAAGGCAATAGATAAAAAAATAGACTTTATTAATCTTTACGAAAAAAAATATGAAGATATGATATTAGAAAATGATATAATGATAAAGACAGATGGTGAGGAAATAGGGCAAATAAATGGATTGTCTGTTTTAGATTATGGTAGTTATAGCTTTGGAAAGCCTATTAAGATAACTGCTACTACATATGTTGGTAAGGCTGGTATTGTAAATATAGAAAAAGAGGCTGATATGAGTGGTAATATACATAACAAGGGTGTTCAAGTGATAGCTGGTTATCTTGGAAAAACTTATGCTAATTTGTTTCCATTAAGTTTGTCTTGTAGAATATGTTTTGAGCAAAATTATAATGGAATAGATGGGGATAGTGCATCTAGTACAGAACTTTATGCTATAATATCAAGTCTTTCGGATATGCCAATTAAACAAGGTATCGCTGTTACTGGTAGTGTAAATCAAATGGGTGAAATACAACCTATAGGTGGTGTTAATGAAAAAATAGAGGGTTTTTTTGATATATGTATCAAAAGAGGGTTAACAGGTAAACAAGGTGTTTTAATACCAATGCAAAATGTAAAAGATCTATGTTTGAAAGATGAAGTTATAGAATCTGTTAAAAATGGAAATTTTCATATATATCCTATAAAAACTATAGATGAGGGCATATATATTTTAATGGGGGAAAAGGCAGGTAAGAAAAATAAAAATAATACATTTACAAAAGACAGTATACATTTTAAAGTTATGAAAAAATTACAATATTTTTATAAAAAGGGCAATGAACAATAATTGGGGGGCTAATTATGTATAAGGCTATTATATTTGATATGGATGGTGTTGTATTAGATACCGAGAAACTTTTAATGAGATGTTGGCAAGAGGCAGGAAAAGAATTTAATATATGTATAGAAAATAAGCATTTATCAAAAATGAGAGGTGGTACTATAAGTGTTATAAAAGAGATTTTTGAAAAAATGTTTGGAACAGATTTAGATTTTTATAAAATAAGAGGACGTAGGGAGCAGTTGAAAGATGAGTATATATTAAAAGATGGTATACCAGTTAAAGATGGAATAGAAGATTTTTTAAAATATATAAAAAGTAATAATATTAAAATTGCTCTTGCAACATCTACAATAAAAGATATAGCAATAAATTATTTAAAAGAGGTTGATTTATATAAATACTTTGACGAAATAATATGTGGAGATATGATAGAAAATGGAAAACCTTCTCCAGATATTTATTTAGAAGTTTGTAAAAGGTTAGGAATAAGCCCAAAAGAAGCTTTAGTTTTTGAAGATTCTAGAAATGGTATATGGGCAGGACATAGTGCAGGCTGTGATGTTATAATGGTAATTGATATAGATGACACATATGATGATACAGAAGACAAGATATTAACAAAAATAGATAGTTATGAACAAGCTATTAATTTTTTAGAAAGTATTAAGGAGTGATAAAATTGGAAAGTATAAATAACAATAAAAACAATCCATTAGCTAATGAAAGAATTGGTAAGCTTTTAGTTAAAATGGTAGTACCAGCTGTTATAGCTCAAATAGTAAATTTACTTTATAATATAGTGGATAGGATGTTTATATCTGGAATACCAGATATAGGTACTTTGGCATTAACTGGTGTAGGTGTTGCTTTTCCTATAATAATGTTAATATCAGCTTTTGCTTCTTTAATAGGTATGGGTGGTTCTCCACGAGCAGCTATAAAGATGGGCCAAAATGATTATGATGATGCAGAAGAAATACTTAGTAATTGTTTTATAAGTCTTGTTTTTATATCAGTAGTTTTAACATTATTTTTCTTAATATTTAATGAAAAGTTGTTATTAATGTTTGGTGCCAGCGAACAAACGCTACCTTATGCTAAACAATACACAAATATTTATGTTGTAGGAACTATATTTGTTCAGATAGCTTTAGGATTAAATCCATTTATTAATTGTCAAGGATTTGCTAGTATAGGTATGAAAACTATACTAATAGGTGCAGGTCTTAATATAGTATTTGATTTTATATTTATAAAAATATTTGGACTTGGTGTTATTGGAGCAGCTTTAGCAACAGTTATATCTCAAGCTGTTTCAGCTATATGGGTTTTAAGATTTTTAACAAAATCTAATAAAACAAAAATAAAAATAAAAAGAAAATATTTTAAGCTAAAAAAATCAGTAATGGTACCTATATTACTTTTAGGAATATCTCCTTTTATAATGCAAAGTACAGAAAGTCTTTTAAATATAGCATTTAATTCTTCACTAAAAAAATATGGTGGAGATATAGCAGTAGGTACTATGACTATACTTGCTACAGTTATGCAATGTGTTAATTTAATAGCTATGGGTATAGGTCAAGGCTCACAGCCTATTATAAGTTTTAATTATGGTGCTGGTAAAATTGATAGAGTAAAGAAAACATATAATTTAACAATTGGTATTTCTGTGTTGTTCACTTCTATAATTTGGCTTTTATGTATTATAACACCACAATTTTTTATAGGTATATTTGCTAAAGAAGATAATCCAATTATGGAATATGCCAAAGTATCTTTAACTATATATATGTTTTCAGTATTTATAATGGGGGCTCAATTTGCTTGTCAACAAGTTTTTGTTGCCCTTGGCCAAGCTAAAGTGTCATTGTTTTTAGCTCTTCTTAGAAAAATAATATTATTAATACCGCTTATCTATATTTTACCAATAGCTATTCCAGATAATATTTTAACAAATATACAACAAAGCATATTGCCTATGAGTTTGGAGAATAAGGTATTTGCAATATTTTTAGCTGAACCTATATCAGATTTTATAGCAGCATTTACAACAATAACTTTATTTATTATTACAACTAAAAAGTTAAACAACCAATTTAAAAAAGATGAAAATATTTGTGAAAATACAAATTAGTAATTGATATTATTATATTTTAGTGTTAAAATTATTAATAAAAGGAGTTTTTATGATTAATTTTAATGAAGAAATTTTAAAATTTAAACCAATTGTTGAAATAGATGATATAGAAGATTCTCTTACAAATGATGAAATATATGACATAATAGATATTATTAAGGAAATAACAAAAGATAGAGATAGGGGTTAGCTTAAAATGAAGTGTCCTATATGTGGGATTATAGTAAAAAATAGCCATATATGTCCAAGATGCAATGAAAATGCCTATGTTTTAAATAAAATTTTTAATATATCTGTAAGGCTTTATAATGAGGCATTACAGAAAGCTAAACAAAAAGACTTTTCTAATGCTATATGTTTGATAGAAAAAAGCTTATGCTTTAATAAAAATAATATAGAAGCTAGAAATTTATTAGGACTATTATATTATCAGACAGGGAGATTAGGAGATGCAGTTAAGCAATGGGTATTAAGTTCAAATATTAACCAAAATAAAAATAATAAAGCTTTTTATTATTTGGATATCTTTAATAAAAATATAAGAATATTTGAAAAATTAGATGATTCCGTTAGGTTATATAATCAGGCCATAAAATATTTAAAACATAGAGATGATGATTTAGCTGTTATAAGGCTAAAAAAATCTTTAAGTATAAATCCTAACTTTATAGATGCTATGAATTTATTATCTTTTTGCTATATAATACAAAGAAAATACAAAAGAGCATTAAAAATTTCAAATAAGGTATTATTATTAGATAAAGACAATAAAATTGCATTAAGATATTTAGAAGAAATAGAATCTAAAAATAAGAAAAATAAAAAAGAAGTTTTATCAGAAGAATATACGTATAATGGTATGGTAAAAACTATTGATGAAGATGAAGAGGATAGTAAAGTAAATATTAATAATAATAGTTTTATAGTTATATTTTCTTTTATATTTGGAATAGTATTATGTAGTTTGTGTATGTATTTTTTGTTTATACCAGAGTATGTAAATAAAAAATCCTTAGAAATAGAGCAATTAAATAATAAAATAAGTGATATTAAAGATGAAGAAAGTAATATTATTCTACAAAAAGATGAAGATATAAAAGTATTAAAACAGCAAAATGAAGAAATAAAGAAACAATTACAAGTATACATAGATAAAGATAATATAGATGCTAATTATAAAAAAATAGATGAGGCTTTGACTTTATATAAAGATGGTAAGAAGACGGAAGCCAAAAATGTAATAGATAGTATAAATTCTAATGGATTTAGTGAGCAACAATTAAAAGAATATAATAGTGCAAAAAATAAAATTAATTAATAAGCTACCGATTTATCGGTAGCTTTAAAAATAGGAGAAAAAATGATATATAATTTATTAAAAAGTGAAAACATAGATAATATTGGAGAGGGATTTTTATATGAGCATATAAAAACTGGTGCAAAAATTGTATACATAAAAAATAGCGACAAAAATAAAGTTTTTTCTATAGCTTTTAGAACATTACCTAAAAATAATACAGGTGTCTTTCATATTTTAGAACATTGTGTTTTATGTGGATCTAAAAAATATCCTTTAAAAGAACCATTTAATCAACTAGATAAATGTACTATAAATACATATTTAAATGCAATAACTTTTGCAGATAAAACATTATATCCAGTAGCTAGTCCTAATGATAAAGATTATTTTAAATTGCTAGATGTTTATTTGGATGCAGTATTTTTCCCATTAATAGAAGAAAAAAAAGGAATATTTTTACAAGAGGGTTGGCACTATAATGGAAAAGGAATAAATGGTGTTGTATATAATGAAATGAAAGGAGCATATTCTACACCAGATGCTATAATAGATTTTAAAGTTAAGGAAAAATTATTTAATAATGGTTATGAATATGATTCTGGTGGACACCCAAATTATATAACTAATCTTACATATGATGATTTTTTAAAAACATATAAAAAATATTATACTCCATCTAATAGTATAATTTATTTTTATGGAGATTTAGATATAGACTATTATTTAAGTTATTTAGATATAGAGTATTTGTCAAAGTTTGATAAGAGTAGTATAAATATTATAGAAAAAAGTAAAAATTTAGATAAGCCTATAATTTTTGAAGATTTTTATTATACAAATGAAGATTTAGGAGAAGAAAAAAATTATATACAGGCTAGTTTTAAGCTTAAATTTTATAAGGACGAAGTTAAAAACATAGCTTTTGATATTTTATCAGATATATTAACAGAAAATCAAGAGGGTATATTAAAAAAGGCCCTTGTAGATGAAGGAATATGTACAGATGTTACTAGTTATATAGATGATGATATGTTAGAACCTGTATATACTATATTAATAGAAGGAACTAAAGAGGATAGTATAGAAAAATTTAAAAATATATTAGAAAATACTATAAAAAATATAAATATAGATAAAAGATTAATAGAAGGTGGCATAGCTACAAATGAGTTTTATTTTAAGGAAAAGGATTTTGGATATAAGCCAAAAGGATTGTTTTATAATATAACACTTCTTAAAAATATGCTCTATGAAAAATATGACTTTGAAACACTAAAATTTGATAACATTATAGAAGATATAAAAAAAATAGATTTTAAAGAACTTTTATTAGATAATATAATAAATAATAGTAATGCCATTTATTGTATTTTAAAGCCAACAGATAAAAAGCAAAAAATAGATAATAGAGATTATATAGAAAATACTGAATACTTAATAAAATATCAACAAGAAATTAATAAAATAGAAGATATAGAAAAAATAACTCCTATTAAAATAGAAGATGTAGAAAAAGATATATTTAAAATTAATACAGAAATATCAGAGGTAATGAACAGACCTTTAATATATAATAATATAAATTCTGAAATATTATATTTTAATATGATTTTGGATATATCTAGCTTTAGTAAAAAATATGGAAAATATATAAGTATATATGTGTATTTATTGGGTAAATTACATACTAAAAATTATACAAGTGAAAATTTAGAGCAGTCTATAAATATATTAATAGGTGGAGCTAGTACATATAATGGTGTTGTATCATTAAAAGGTAATAAATTTTTTAATACATTGGGTTTTTCAGCCAGAATTTTAAATAAAAATATAGAACAGGCATTTTATATAATAAATGAAATATTTGAAAATACATTATTTAATAACAAGGAGAAAGTAAAAAGTTTTATATTAGAGTTTTTATATAAATGTGAGTTAGATATATTAAAAGACCCTAAACAATATTCTATAAAACGAGCAAAAAGTTATATATGTGAAAAAAGTTTATATATAGAAAATGTAGAGGGTATAGAGTTTTATAACTGGTTAAAGGATTTATGTAAAAATATAGATAAAAATATAGATAATATAATAGAAAATTTACTGTTTATAAAAGATAATATTTTAAATATAAACAATATATATTTTGGTATAGCTTGCAATAAAGATGTTAAACAAATGGGTATTAAAAGTATTGAAAAGTTATCATTATTTAACAATAATAAAAGAATAATAAATAAAATAGAAAAAGGATTTTTAGATATAAAAAATGAAGCCTTTTATATACCATCAGATGTTAATTATAATACAAAAGTAATGTTTTTAGATAGGGATAACTTTAAATATACTGGATATTTAAGTGTTTTAAAAAGAATAGTACAAAGTGATTATATATGGTATAAAATAAGAACAGAAGGTGGGGCTTATGGGGGAGATATGTCAATATCAGATAGTGGACTTGTTGTTTTAAATTCTTATAGTGACCCTAATATTTTAAAAACATATAATAATTTTAATAAAATATCAGATTATTTAAAAGATTTAAATATTAGTGAAAAAGAGCTTCATATGTATAAAATAGGAACTATAAACATATTAGATAGACCAATGAAAGATTATGAAATAAATCAAGTTGCTATGAGTAGATACTTTAAAGGGTTAGATGAAAAAGAATTATATGAACAAAGGCAACAAGTCTTAAATACTGATATTAATGATATAAAAAATTATTTTAAAGTAATTAAAGATAGTTTAAATACTAATAATATATGTACACTAGGTAATAAAGATGATATAAATTTATGTAAAAATATATTTTTAAGTGTAAAAAAGATTTAATTAATATTTGAAAAATATGTCAATATGTGATATGATTATTTGTGTATTTATACTATTTTTAGGAGGATAAAAAGATGGATTACAAATCAGCAGGTGTTGATGTAGAGGCAGGTTATAAGTCAGTAGAGCTTATGAAAGAACATGTTAAATCTACATTTAGAAAAGAAGTTTTAACGGATATAGGGGGATTTGGTGGTTTATTTTCTATTGAAAAAGCAAAAAATATGCAACAACCAGTATTGGTTTCTGGTACAGATGGTGTTGGGACAAAGCTAAAATTAGCTTTTTTAATGGATAAACACGATACTATAGGTATAGATGCTGTTGCTATGTGTGTTAATGATATTGTTTGTAGTGGAGCAGAGCCTTTATTCTTTTTAGATTATATTGCTTGTGGGAAAAATTACCCAGAAAAAATAGCAAAAATAGTAGAGGGTGTATCTAAAGGTTGTGTTATGGCTGGTTGTTCTCTTATAGGTGGAGAAACAGCAGAAATGCCAGGTTTTTATCCAGAAGATGAATACGACCTTGCTGGTTTTACTGTTGGTATATTAGATAATGCTAATGTTATTGATGGTAAAAAAATAAAAGAAGGGGATATTTTAATAGGTGTTAGCTCTAGTGGTATACACTCTAATGGGTATTCTCTTGTAAGAAAAATATTTAATCCTAATAAAGAAAATGTAAATGAATATATAGATGAGCTTTCTCAGACTTTAGGTGAGGCTCTTCTTACTCCTACTAAAATATATGTAAAAGCTGTTTTAGAGCTTATAAAAAAAGTTGAAATAAAAGGTATAAGCCATATAACAGGTGGTGGTTTTGTAGAAAACATACCAAGAATGATGCCAGAAGGACTGAAAGCTAGCATAGAAGATGGTTCTTTTCCAGTTTTACCTATTTTTGAGCTTATTATGAAAAAAGGTAATATAGATAAGATTAATATGTATAAAACATTTAATATGGGAATAGGTCTTGTTTTAGCTGTTGATAAGGATAATGTTGAAAAAACAATAAAATGTTTAAAAGACCTTAATGAAGATGCTTTTGTTATAGGTAATGTTACAAAAGGAGAAGGAATAGAAATATGTTTAAAATAGGTGTTTTAGTTTCTGGTAGTGGGACAAATCTACAAGCTATTATTGATAGTATAAATATTGGTTTTATAAAAGATGCGAAGATAGAAACTGTTGTAAGTAATAAGGAAGATGCTTTTGCTTTACAGCGTGCTAAGGATAGCAATATAGAAACAAAGGTTATAAAAGTAAAAGACTTTGAAAATAAGCAATTATATGAAGATACATTAATTGGCTATTTAAAGGAAAAAGAATTGGACTTAATTGTTTTAGCAGGATTTATGGTTATTCTTTCTGAAAAGTTTGTAAACAGTTTTAAAGATAAAATAATTAATATACACCCTTCTTTAATACCGGCATTTTCTGGAGAAGGTTATTATGGGCTTAAAGTACACCAAGGTGTTTTAAAAAGAGGTTGTAAAATAACAGGTGCTACTGTTCATTTTGTAACAGAAGAGGCAGATGATGGACCTATTATAATACAAAAAGAAGTTTTTGTTAAAGATGATGATACAGATGAAATTTTACAACAACGTGTTTTAAAAGAGGCTGAGTGGATAATATTACCACAAGCTATAAATCTTATTTTAAATAAACAAATAAAAATAGTAGACAATATGGTTAGGAGGATATATTAATGAAAGTTCTTGTAGTTGGTGGTGGCGGGAGAGAACATGCTATTGTACATAAGTTATCTAAGTCTAAAAAAATAGAAAAAATATATTGTGCACCAGGTAATCCTGGAATTAAAGAATTAGCGGAAACTATTAATATATCACCTATGGATTTTGATTTACTTATAAAATTTGCAAAAGATAATAATATAGATTTAACAATAGCTGCTATGGATGATACTCTTGTAGCTGGAATTGTAGACGAATTTGAAAAAAATAATCTTAAAATATTTGGACCTAATAAGAGAGCAGCTATAATAGAGGGAAGTAAAGCTTTTTCTAAAGATTTGATGAAAAAATATAACATACCAACAGCAAATTATGAAACTTTTTCTTCTTATGAAGAGGCTGTTAAATATATAGAAAGTTTAAGCTTTCCTATTGTTATAAAAGCAGATGGACTTGCACTTGGAAAAGGTGTTTTAATATGTAAATCTTTAGATGAGGCTAAAGAAAATCTTAAAGAGATTATGTTAAATAAAAAGTTTGGTAAATCTGGAGAAAATGTAGTTATAGAAGAATTTATGGTAGGTAAAGAAGTGTCTATATTATGTTTTTGTGATGGTAAAACGATTGTTCCCATGGTATCTGCACAAGACCATAAAAGAGCTTTTGATAACGATGAAGGTCCTAACACTGGTGGTATGGGAACTATATCCCCAAGTAAATACTATACAGATGATATAGCTAAAATAGCTATGGATACTATATTTAGACCAACTATGGAGGCTTTGGCTAAAGAGGATAGAGAATTTGTTGGTGTCTTATTTTTTGGGCTTATGCTTACAGAACAAGGTCCTAAAGTTATAGAATACAATGCAAGGTTTGGAGATCCAGAAACTCAAGTTGTTTTACCTAGATTAAAAACAGATTTAATTGATATAATAAATGCTTGTTTAAATGAACAACTTAATAATATAACTATAGAATGGGAAGATTATGCTACTTCTTGTGTAATATTAGCATCTGGTGGATACCCTGATAGCTATAAAAAGGGATATGAAATAATAGGGTTAGAAAAGTGCAAAGAGCTAAAAGATGTTTTTGTATATCACGCAGGTACAGATGTTAAAGATAACAAAATAGTTAATAGTGGTGGTAGAGTTTTAGGTGTTATGGCAAAGGGTGAAAATCTTGAAAAGGCTTTAGAAAAGTCTTATGATGCTCTTAAAATAGTATCTTTTAAGGATAGCTTTTATAGAAAAGATATTGGTAAAAGATAATATTAATTTAATATATAAAGGAAGTAATTTTTTTGACAGTAAATTTTAAAGGATTTTTTAAATTAGCAGTAAAAAATTTAATAACATTATTATTAATAATTGCTTTTATAGTATTGTTTTCTGCTATATTAGGTAGTGAAAACCAACTTATAGGGGTTGGGTTAGTAACTGGGTTGATAATGTTTTATACTATAGACCTTGGACTTGATAGAAAACAAGCACCTTTTATTATTTTAGGGTTGTGTACATTAATGGGAATTTCTAATATAGTATCATTTTATAATGTTTTTCTAGCTATATTAGTTAATGCTATTACCATATATTTATTTATGACTTTATCTACAGTTCATCTAATGTACAAAACGTATATGCCTTTTATTTTAATGTATATTTTTGCTGAGGGGACTATTGTAGAACAAGGTTATATGCTTAAAAGACTTTTATCATTTGTTTTATCTGGTATACTTTTAGCATTAGTTTATGGTATAAGACATAGAAAGTTAGAAAATGGTAAAACTATAAAGGATATATATAACAATATTAGCATATCTAGAGAAACAACTGTATTTAATATAAAAATAACTTTAGGCTTAACAATAGCAATGTTTTTAACAGAATTTTTTAACATAGAAAAAGGTATGTGGATTAGTATAACAGTAATGTCCTTAACTGAGCCACATTTTAGTATGACAAAAGAAAAAATTAAACATAGATTTTTAGGTACAATTATTGGTATTATATGTTTTTTTATACTTTTTGGAGGGCTTATACCAAATGAATTTTTAGGTATTATATTAGCTATTTTATCATATATTTATACATTTGTTAAAAGTTATTGGGTAAAAATAATTTTTATAACAATAAACTCTTTAAACGCTGCAAATGGTGTTTTTAATACTGCTTATAAAGCAGGTGTTTATAGGTTATCATTTATTTTTATAGGTGCATTAATAGTTTTATTTGTTGTATTTTTAGAAAAAATGCTTGATAAAAAAGTTAAACAGTATCCAAAAGATGAAGAAGATGTATTGACTAATGATGAAAAAATATGTTAAAATTTAATATAAGTAAGCCAGATGGTCGCATACTTTTAGTATGAGGAAAGTCCGAGCTCCACAGAGCAGGGTGCTGGATAACGTCCAGTGGAGGTGACTCTAAGGAAAGTGCAACAGAAATAAACCGCCTATTTAGGTAAGGATGGAAAGGTAAGGTAAGAGCTTACCGCTTTCTTGGCGACAAGAAAGGCTCTGTAAACCCCACCTGGTGCAAGAACATTGAAACATAACGGTTGCTCGCCTGTTTCATAAAAAGTTCGCAAGAGGCTGCTGGTAACAGTAGCACTAGATAGATGACCATCAAATACAGAACTCGGCTTACAGGCTTGCTTATATAATTTAAATAAATAATAAAAGGCTCTTTAAAAGAGTCTTTTTATTAAATATTAAGGTATGACTTGTTATTTTAGAATAAAATATTTTTTAATTTTATTAATAAAATATATAGGAGTACCTATTTTTATATAAAAAGTTTATTATTATAACACTTATAAAAATATTGTAAAGTAATAAAAATAAAAAGGAATAAAAAACAATGTATGAAAATTATAGTGATGAAGAACTTTTAGACATTATAAAAAGTGGAGATACTAATGCAACAGATTATTTAATAAATAAATATAAAAATATTGTTAAGATGATAGCAAGAGCGTATTTTATGGTAGGAGCAGATAGAGAAGATATTATACAAGAGGGTATGATAGGGCTTTATAAAGCTATTAGAGATTATAAAAAGACAGATGCAAGCTTTCAAACTTTTGCTAAAATTTGTATAGATAGACAAGTTATTACTGCTATAAAAACAGCTAATAGAAAAAAACATTTGCCTCTTAATTCTTATTTATCTTTAAATATGTTGGCATATGAAGAAGATAATGAAACTACATATATTGATAAATTAGAAGAAAGCAAAGTTTTAAATCCAGAAGAAATAGTTATAGATAAAGAAAATGTAAAAACATTGCAGGAGCACATAAATCAAAATTTAAGTAGCCTAGAAAAGCAAGTTTTAAAACTTTATTTAAAGGGAAGAAGCTATGCAACTATAGCTAAGAAGTTGGAAAAGGATGAAAAATCTATCGATAATGCTATACAAAGAATTAGAAAAAAAATAGAAAAAATACAGTTTATTAAATGTTGACAGATATATAAAATAAATGTAATATATAAATAGTTTTTATAAAATAAAATTAATAAAATGTTTGGAGGACATATAAAATGAGTAAAAATCCTATTGTTACAATAGAAATGGAAAATGGAGATATTATAAAAGTAGAGCTTATGCCAGAGGTTGCACCTAATACAGTAAACAATTTTATAAGTCTTATAAATAAAGGATTTTATGATGGGCTTATTTTTCATAGAGTAATAGAAGGGTTTATGATACAAGGTGGTTGCCCAGATAAAAACGGTATGGGAGGCCCTGGATATGGCATAGATGGAGAATTTGCCTTAAATAAATTTGAGAATAATTTAAAGCATAAAAGAGGAGTTATATCTATGGCTCGTTCCCAACACCCTAATTCTGCTGGTTCTCAATTTTTTATTATGCATCAAGATGCACCACATTTAGATGGTTCTTATGCTAGTTTTGGTCAAGTTATTGAAGGTATAGAAAATGTAGATAAAATAGCAACTGTTGCAACAGATTTTTCAGATAGACCAAGAGAAGAACAAAAAATAGCTAAAGTTACTGTTGAAACATTTGGCGAAACTTATGAAGAGCCAAAGACTAACAATATGAGATAATATTTATTTATAAGTATAGTTTTATATCTTTTGGTTTTAATGAATATAAAGCTATGCTTATTTTTATATTTTTAATATTCCATTTATAAAATAATGTATATATAGATATACTAATATAAGGAGATGATTTTATTAAAATAGGTAGAAGAGAGTTATTATATTTTATACCAATTATTTTTTCTTTTTATATATTACCTCTAGTAGCTAGTAATGAAGGATTAAATATTTTTAACTTATTAGGGATAACACCTTCTATTTGTTTTTTATCTAGTGTATTATATAGCATAAATAGGGAAAGTAATATATTATATCCTATTATTTGTACTATATCTTATGTACCAACTATTTTTATATACTATAATTCAAGCGCTACTATTTATGTATTTATATATGGTATTATTTTATTTATAGCATACATAATAGGTAAACTAATTATAAAAGGTTTAAAAATATAAAATAAATTAGCTATTAAGTTTATAAATAAAAGTAGGGGTGAAATAATTGCTTAGTAATAAGGTTATAAAAAGAGTAATAGATGATTTAAAAATAATAAGTAAAATAGATTTATGTGTAGCTAATACTAGTGGTGAAATATGTGCTACTACATTTAAAATTGATAATATATCAAAAGATTACATTATAGATTTTTTTAATTCTAAAGTAGAGATACAAGTTATTAGTGATTATAATCTTTTTAAGGTTACAGATGATATATCTTCTAATTTTGTTGTTATAACAAAAGGAGCATCTGAAGATTGCTATATGATAGGTAAAATATGCGTTAGCCAGTTAAAAAACTTAATTATAGCATATAGAGAAAGATTAGATGAAAATAGTTTTATACAAAATTTATTGTTAGATAATATGCTTTTAGTAGATATATATAACAGGGCTAAAAAGTTAGATATAGAAAACAATGTTAATAGAGTTGTGATGATTATAAAGACTTACGATGCTAAAGAAAGTAGCTCATTAGAGATGATAAAGAATATATTTGCAGAAAATGACAGAGACTATATAACAGCAATAGATGAAAAAAGTATTATAATAATAAAAGATATAGGTGAAGATATATGTTACGAAGAGGTAAAAAAGATTGCTAATATTTTAGTTGATATGTTTAATACAGAAATTATGGTTAAGGCTAAAGTTGCTTATGGTACAATTGTAAATGATTTAAAGCATATATCTAAATCTTATAAAGAGGCTAAAATGTCTATGGAAGTAGGAGATATATTTTATAATGAAATGAATATTATAGGTTATAATACACTTGGTATAGGTAGACTTATATATCAGTTACCATTAAATTTATGTAAAATGTTTATTAATGAAATTTTTAATGAAAATTTACCACATACATTTGATGATGAAACTATAACTACTATACACAAATTTTTTGAAAATAATTTAAATATATCAGAAACAGCAAGAAAATTGTATATACATAGAAATACTCTTGTTTATAGATTAGAAAAGTTGGAAAAAACAACAGGACTTGATATAAGATTATTTGACGATGCATTAACTTTTAAGCTTGCTTTAATGGTTGTAAATTATATGAAATATGTCAATAATAAAGTATAAGGGGATATTATGGAAATAATATTATTTTTTGTATGTTTAATAGCTTGTATAATAGGAGCTATTAGTGGAATAGGTGGAGGAATAATAATAAAACCGGTTGTGGATAGTTTAAACATTATGAGTATATCCACATTAAATTTTTTATCTGGTTGTACTATTTTATCTATGTCTATTGTATCTTTATATAGAAACAAAAATGTAAAATTAAATTTTGCTATACCTATATTTCTTGGTATAGGGGCTAGTGTTGGCGGTATAATAGGTAAACAATTATTTGATATTGTAGGAAAAAATTTTGATAATAGTATAGTAGGATTTATCCAATCTATTTTATTATTTATAATAAATATTTTTATTTTATTTTATATGTTTATAAAGTATAAATTAAAATCAAAAAAAATTAAATCTAAAATAATAACTGTAATTTTAGGTTGCTTATTAGGGATTATATCATCTTTTCTAGGTATAGGAGGAGGTCCTATAAACATTGCTGTTATATATTATTTTTATTCTTTAGAGGCTAAACAAACTGTATTGTCTTCTTTAATTGTTGTCTTTTTTTCTCAATTATCTAGTTTAATATTAACATTTTGTATAGGTACACCTATTTTTGAATATACAAGCCTTATTTTTATGTGTTTAGGAGGTGTTTTTGGCGCATTAATAGGCAGTAAAATATCTAAAAATATGGATAATGATAAAACACAAAAGTTTTTCATAAGTGTTTTATTCTTTTTAATAGTTATAAACATTTATAATATAAAAAAATTTTTATCTTAATTAATAATATTTTTTATATTATAAATATACTAAAATAATTTATAAATATACAAAAAACTATTGCTTTTTATAAATTTATATGATATTATATAAATAAATTTATAATTGGAGGCAGTAAAATGGATATAAATACTTTAAAACAAATGTGTATAGATGAAATAGATAAAAATAAAGATATTATAATGAAAATAGGAAGAGATATATATGAAAACCCAGAACTTTCTTATAGAGAATTTAAAGCTACTAATATAGCAGTAGAAACTTTAAAAGGATTGGGAATTGATGTAGAAGAAAATATTGCCGTGACTGGTTGTAAAGCATCTATTAATCAAGATAAACAAGGGCCTAAAATTGCTATTTTAGGAGAATTAGATGCTTTATCTTGTCCAGAACATAAAGATTCTAAAGAAGGTGGAGCTATACATTGTTGTGGACATAATGCTCAAATGGCTGGTATGCTTGGTTGTGCTATTGGATTGGTAAAATCTGGAGTTTTTAAATATTTAGATGGTAAAATAGATTTTATGGCTGTACCAGCTGAAGAAGGTATAGAGCTTGAATATAGAAAATATTTACAAGATAATAAAATGATAACTTATGTAGGTGGTAAGCAAGAACTTATACATAAAGGGTACTTTGATGATGTTGATATGTCTATGATGTTTCATCTTGGGAGCATAAAGGATAATAAAAAATGTATAATAAAAGGTAAGTCTAATGGATTTATTGAAAAGGGTATTACTTTTATTGGAAAATCTGCTCATTCTGGCGGAGCGCCTCATTTAGGTATAAATGCTGGCACAATGGCTAATCTTGCTATAAACAATATAAATGCTCTTAGAGATACTTTTAAAGATGAAGACAAGGTTAGAGTACATTATATAATAAACCATGGTGGAGATGCAGTTAATGTTGTGCCTAATAAAGTTACAATGGAGGCTATGGTAAGAGCAAATAATGCAGAGGCTATGATAGATGCTAATAAAAAGTTTAATAGAGCTTTACAGGCTGCTGCTCTTGCTATTGGTGGTAAAGTTATTATAGAAGATTTTATAGGGTATTTATCTTTAGAAACAAACGATAATATGAATGCTTTATTTAAAGATAATCTTATAAACTTTTTAAATATTAATGAAGATGAAATAATAGACTTAAATGTAGGTGGAGGTTCAACAGATATGGGAGATATATCTCAAATTATGCCTTGTATACACCCATATATAATGGGAGCAACTGGTGATTTCCATACAAAAGATTATAATATGGTAGATGAGGAGATGGGTTATATTAATTCTGCTAAAGCTATGGCTTTAACATTAATAGATTTATTATATGATAATGCTAAAAAAAGTAAAGAAATAATAGATAATTTTAAACCTACATATACTGTCAAAGAATATTTAAAATTTTTAGAAGAAAACAATGTGGTTCATACACACGATTATACAAATATCTAAAAAATAAGAGTATATTAATATTATTAATATACTCTTATTTTTTAATAAAAAGTTAAAATATTTACTTGAAGTTTGTATAGTTTTAATATATTATAAATATGTAATATTTTATTTATCATTTTTTACAATATATAAAATAAATATAATTTTAAAGGATATATAAATATGTTTCAAGATGACTTACTTAAAAAAATAAATGAAAAAATGCTAACTTTAAGTAAAGGACAAAAAAAATTGGCATTCTTTATATTAGAGCACTATGATGAGGCAGCTTTTATGACAGCATCTAAGCTAGGTGAGGAGGCTGGAGTTAGTGAATCAACAGTTGTAAGGTTTGCAACAGAAATGGGCTTTGATGGATATCCTAAAATGCAAGCAGAGTTAGAATCATTAATAAAAACTAGACTTACTGCTGCTCAAAGAATGAGAGTATCTGCTGAACGAATATGTAAAAGTAATAAAGATATTTTAACGAATGTATTAGAAAAAGATACAGAGCGTATAAAATCTACACTATCGACTTTGGATAAAGATGTATTTAATAAATGTGTAGAAAAAATATTAAGAGCTAAAAAAGTTTATATTATTGGTGTTAGGAGTGCAAATTCTTTATCATCATTTTTATCTTTTTATCTTAATCTTATGATTGATAATGTAGTATATGTAAATTCTTCTACAGCCACAGAAATGTTTGAACAAATATTTAGAATAGGAGAAAATGATGTATTAATAGGTATTAGCTTTCCAAGATATTCTAGAAGAACTATAAAAGCTATGGAATATGCTTTTTCTAAAAATGCAACAACTATTGCTATAACAGATAGCAAATATTCTCCTCTTGTTGATTTTGCTACTAATAGTCTTATAGCAAGAAGTGATGTGATTTCTTTTATAGATTCTTTAGTTGCACCTTTAAGTTTAATAAATGCTTTGCTTGTTGCTATTAGTGTTTATAAAAAAGATGAAATGATAAATACACTCGAAAATTTGGAAAATATTTGGAGTGAATATCAAGTGTATAATTATAAACCAAATAAAAATTTTTTTAGGTGAAAAATATGAAAAATACAATAGTAATAGGTGGTGGTCCTGCTGGTATGATAGCTAGTGGATTTGCTGCTAAAAATAATAATGTTATACTTTTTGAAAAAAACAAAAAGTTAGGTAGAAAGCTTTTTATAACAGGTAAAGGAAGATGTAATGTTACTAACGCTTGTGATCCAGAAGAGCTTATACAAAATACTCCTGGCAACCCTTATTTCTTATATAGTGCTTTTTATACTTTTGATAGCTATGCTACTATGAATTTTTTTGAAGAATTGGGTGTTAAATTAAAAATCGAAAGGGGTAATAGGGTATTTCCAGTTTCTGAAAAATCTAGTGATATAGTTAAAGCACTTATTAGATTTATGGAAAATAATAATGTAGATATAAGATTAAATTCTAAAGTTGAAGATTTAATAGTAAAAAATAATAAAATAACAAAAGCTATTGTTGATAATAAAGAAATAGATGTAGAAAATGTAATAATAGCAACAGGGGGACTATCATATCCAGTTACTGGCTCTGATGGAGATGGTTACAAATTTGCAAAAAAAATAGGTCATAAAGTTACTAAATTATATCCATCTTTAGTTCCTCTTAAAATAAAAGAAAAATGGTGTCAAGATTTACAGGGACTTAGTCTTAAAAATGTGGAGTTAAATCTTTTAATAGATAATAAAAATGTTTACAAAAATTTTGGCGAAATGATGTTTACTCATTTTGGGATAACAGGACCTTTAGTTTTAAAAGGGAGTAGAAGTCTTGTTGGAAATTATAATAATCATAAGGTAACAGGATATATAGATTTAAAACCAGCATTAACAGATAAAGAGCTTGATAGTAGAATGCTTAAAGATTTTGAAAAGTTTATTAATAAATCTTTTAAAAATAGCTTAGATGAGCTATTACCTCAAAAAATTATACCTACTATTATAAGTTTATCTAATATAGATGAAAACAAAAAGGTAAATTCTATTACAAAAGATGAAAGAAAAAGGCTTTGTAATATAATAAAAAAATTACCTATAACTATAATAGGAGATAATGGGTATAATGAAGCAGTTGTTACTGCTGGTGGTATATGTGTAGACGAAATAGATCCAAGTACAATGAAATCTAAAATAATAGATAATTTATATTTTGCAGGTGAAGTTATAGATGTAGATAGCTATACAGGGGGATTTAATCTACAAATAGCTTTTGCCACAGGATATTTAGCTGGGAATAATATAAATAGTTAGGAGAAATTTATGAATACTTTTTCTATTAGAGGTGCTATAACAATAGAAGAAAATACAAAAGAAAATATTGTTACAAATACAGAAATATTATTAAATGAAATAATTGAAAAAAATAATATAAATAAAGAAAATATAATAAATATTATATTTTCTGCTACAAAAGATATTACTAAAGCATATCCAGCTATTGCTACTAGAAATATAGGTATAACAGATTGTGCTATTATGTGTGTTCAAGAAATGGACGTAGAAGACAGTTTACCAATGTGTATAAGAGTTATGATAACTGTTAATTTAGATATAAAAAAACAAGATTTACATCATATATATTTAAAAAATGCAAAAAAATTAAGACCAGACATATCTTTAAAAGATACTGGTTTTTCTGTTGCAATAGATGGTCCAGCTGGTTCTGGTAAAAGCACAGTTTCTAAAATAGTATCTAAAGAACTTAGTTTTATATATGTAGATACTGGAGCTATGTTTAGAACTATAACTTTGTATTGTTTAAGAAATAATATAGATTGTAGTAATGAAGATAGTGTTAATAAAGAACTTAGTAATATAGATATATCTTTAAATTTTGAAAGTGGTATACAACAAATTTATTTAAATAATGAAAATGTTACTGAAAAAATAAGAACACAAGAAATATCTAAAAATGCCTCTATTATTGCTCAAATATATAGTGTTAGAGAAAAATTGTTAAATATGCAAAGAGAAATAGCTAATAATAATAATGTTATAATGGATGGTAGAGATATAGGAACTAATGTTTTACCTAATGCTAATGTTAAAATATATTTAGATGCGGATATAGATGAAAGAACAAAGAGAAGGTGTGAAGAACTTTCTTTAAAAAATGAAAAAGCTGAATATGATAAGATTAAACAAGGTATAATAGATAGAGATAATGCAGATAAAAATAGAAAAATAGCCCCACTTAAAAAGGCTAATGATGCTATAACTATTAATACTACTAATCTTTCAATATATGAAGTGTCTGAAGCAATAATAAAAATAATAAAAGAAAATATAAAGTAGGTGAGAAAATGTTTTATTATCTTGCTATATTTGGACTTACTATTTATACTAGATTAAAATTTAACGTAAAAGTTAAAGGGAGAAAAAATGTACCTAAAAATTGTGGCATAATATTTTGTTCTAATCATTCTAGCAATTTTGATCCTGTAATGGTTTGTAGCAGTATTAGGGGAAAAAAGATACATTATTTTGCTAAAAAAGAACTTTTTGAAACAAAATTTAAAAATTTTTGGATGAAACAACTTTGTGCTTTTCCAGTTGATAGGGAAGGAACAGATATAAATGCACTAAAATTTAGTATAAATATTTTGAAAAACGGTGGTTGTTTAGGTATATTTGCCCAAGGAACGAGAGTTAAAGAAGGTGAAAACTCTGAGGCTAAAAATGGTGTATCACTATTTGCTTTAAAAAGTGGTGTAGATGTTGTACCTATTGGGATTACTGCTGATTATCAAAATAGAGGCAGGGTTATAGTTAATATAGGAAAACCTATTTCTTTTGAAAAGTATAAAGGGCAAAAGCCTAAAACGGAGCTTTTAAATAAAATGACAGAAGAAATTATGTCAGAAATAGAAAAATTAATGGATGAAAATAAATAATTACTTGGAAAGGAATTGTAAAGTTATATGGAAATAATACTTGCAAAATCTGCTGGTTTTTGCTTTGGTGTCAAATTGGCAGTAGACTGTGTGTATGAAAAGTCTAAAGAAGATAAAATATATACATATGGACCTATTATACACAATAAAAATGTAGTAAAGGATTTAGAAAAACAAGGTGTAGAAATAATAGAAAATTTAGAAAAAGATATAAATGGAAAGGTTATTATACGTTCCCACGGAGTACCACCTAGTGTTTATAAATTATTAGAACAAAAAAATATAGAATATGTAGACTGTACTTGTCCATTTGTTAAAAAAATTCATAGAATAGTCGATGAAAATTATAAACAGGGTAAAAGCGTTATTATTATTGGTAATAAAAATCATCCTGAAATAATAGGTATTAATGGATTTTGCGATAATACTGCTTTAATAGCGAATAGTATAGAAGAATTTAATAATTTAGATATAGAAAATAACAAGGAATATATTTTGGTTTCTCAAACTACTTTTGATATTACTGTATTTGAAAAATTGTTACAAGGCATAAAAAACAATAATATAAAAGTGTTTAATACTATATGTAGTGCTACGAATGATAGACAAAAAGAGGCTTTAGAATTATCTAAACAAGTTGATTATATGATAGTTTTAGGTGATACTAGTAGTTCAAATACACAAAAATTATATGAAATTTGTAAAAAAAATTGTGAAAATACCTATTTATGTGAAACAATTAAAGATTTACAGTTGAATAATTTTAAAAAAAATGTTAAAATTGGAATAACTGCTGGTGCGTCAACACCACCAGCCATAATAAAGGAGGCTTTAAATAAAATGAATGAAATGGAAAATATGTCTTTTGAGGAAATGTTAAACGAGAGTTTTAAAACATTACATAATGGTAGTGTTGTAAAAGGTAGCGTTATAAGGGTTACAGATAACGAAGTTTTTGTAAATCTTGGATATAAAGCAGACGGTGTTATAGAAAAATCAGAATTTTCTAATGATGCTAATATAAATTTAAAAAATGAAGTTTCTGTTGGAGATGAAATAGAAGTTTTTGTTATCAAAGTAAATGATGGTGATGGAAATGTTGTATTATCTAAAAAAAGATTAGAAATGAACAAAGGCTTTGATGAATTAGAAGAAGCATTTAATAATAAATCTATATTAAAAGGTAAAATAGTTGATGTTATAAAAGGTGGTCTTATAGCTAATATTAATAATGTTAGGGTATTTGTACCTTCTTCGCAAATATCAAATAAGTTTGTACAAGATTTAAATAGTTTTAAAGGAAAAGAATTTGATTTTAATATTATCGAATTTAATAAATCTAAACGTCGTATAATTGCAGGAAGAAGAGATTTAGTTCAATCTATGGAAGATGAGGCTAAAGCTAAAGTTTATGAAAATATTAAAGTAGGGGATAAATTAGAAGGTACTGTTAGTCGTATTGTAGATTTTGGTGCTTTTGTAGACCTTGGTGGTGTAGATGGTCTTATTCATATTTCTGAGCTTTCTTGGGGTAGAGTAAAAAAAGTTAGTGATGTATTAAGAGAAGGGGATAAAGTTACTGTATATGTTTTAGAAGTAGATAAAGATAAAAACAAAATTTCTCTTTCTTTAAAAGATTCAGAAAAAAATCCTTGGGTTTTAGCTAAAGATAAATATAAAATTTCTGATGTAGTAGAAGGTAAAGTAGTTCGTCTTGTAGACTTTGGTGCTTTTGTAGAGTTAGAAGAAGGTGTAGACGGTCTTGTTCATATATCTCAAATTTGTCAAAAACATATTGCTAAACCAGAAGAGGTTTTATCTATTGGTCAAGTTGTTAAAGCTAAAGTTACAGAAATAGATACAGATAATAAAAAAATAAGTTTAAGTATTAAAGAAGTAGATTCTCCAAAAGAAGAAGATATTAAAGAATAATATAAAAAGCTAATATTTAATTAATTAAATATTAGCTTTTTATATTATTCTAATTTTATAATAAAAAATGTAAAAAAAGTATTGACATTATAAAATAGATATGATATTATAATCAAGTCGCTAAAACGAAATAGTTAAGAAATGGAAAATGATTTTAAAAAAAGTTAAAAAAGTTCTTGACAAGATTAAAAAATAGTGATAAGATAAATAAGTCGCTAAAATGACAAATTAAGTTAAGAAAATAAAAAATTATAAAAAATGAAAAAAGTTCTTGACAAAAATAAAAAAGTTATTATAATATAATAAGTAACTTAAAATAAAAAGTTATGAAAATTATAAAAGATAAGATTGAACATTGAAAACTAAATAATCAAAAAAGTGAATTAAACGACCCGAAAATTAAAAGAGTGAACAAACACTAAAAAAGTAAAGTCAGAGTTAATCTGGACAAGGATTTAAAATGAGAGTTTGATCCTGGCTCAGGATGAACGCTGGCGGCGTGCCT
>JAHALF010000062.1 GCA_018371275.1 Clostridiales bacterium | reverse complement strand
TTTTTAGGCGTATATTCCCGTCTTATCCATACATAAGCATTACCATAATGGTTACGATTATTTTCAATAGTTGCCCAAAATATAGTTGGTGTCATAAGATTATTAGGCTTATATTTTAATTTAAAACTTAAATCTGTATCATCTGCTATAAATATACCTTTATCTGTTTTTTGGTAAAATTTTAAAGGCATTTTTGCTAAAGTTTCCGATAAAAGTTTTAGGCAAGTAAAGTAAGTTACTTCACTATATAAGTCTTTTTCATTTTCAAAAATTTTAAGCCAACTTTCATCATTGTTTGGACTATCTCTTTTTAAATTTATATTTGTAAACTTGTTAAAAACCTTGTTAAATACTTTTTTTAAAATAATTTCACCCCCTTTCTTATAGCAAAATCCTTTTGCAACATAGTAAAACAAAAATTTTACTTCGTTATTAAAAATTTAACCATTGTAGGCTAGCCTACAAGATGTTTTTAAGTGTTTGGTAAAACACCTTATCCTGCCTATTGTAAAAATTCGTCCATTATAGCAAAGTAATCATCCATATAATTACTTTCTGTATGATAATAAGCTAGTTTAAAAGCACATAAGGTCGCGTCTACAGGGTCAACTCTACTTGCACTTTTATCTTTATCAATTTTTATAAGTCCATTGTTTGTCTTTACGATAGCATTAGCCATTGCATAGTTAAGAACAGGGTTATATTCACAAATAATATTACCACTATATACTTCCTCTCTAAATCCACTTGTACTTTCATTAAGTGATTTATGACTTTGATATACTTCCTCCACTGTGTAACCTTTGTCGCTACATTCAAGCATTAGTTTAGACGCATTATGAATATCGAAACATAAACACTCTATATTTAAGCCTTTTTTGTTACAAAAATCTTCTACATATTTAAGTACAATATTTTGGTCAACAACAGGTGTATTTGTAATAGTAATATAGCCTCTTTCTACCCACAAATCATAAGGCTGTTTATCTTTTATTATCCTTTCTCTTAACTTTTCTTTATTTGGTATAAATGAGTGACTAAAAAGTATATACTTTCTTACATTATCAATGGTTATAGGTATTATAAAACTAACAGATGTTAGGTCTATTTTAGCTGACATATCGAAACCAACATATACAGGCTTATTAGTTATATCTATATCAACATAGTCTACAATACAATTTTTCCATTTAGATATATCCATATATCTATTTTCTCCTGCT
>JAHALF010000009.1 GCA_018371275.1 Clostridiales bacterium | reverse complement strand
TTACATTTTGAAAAGACTTTTTCTTCTTTTCTATATCAAACAAATACGATGCACTTATACCATTTATTTCGATTTCATAAAAGTTACCTTCTTCTTTTATTTTTGTATCTAATATTATACCTTCAAATATTCCATACTCTTTTTCGTTCCCATCTTCGTCAAGTTCTACAACTCTTATTGGCTCTTTAAAACACTTCTCTTTTATTTGTTCCATACCTACACTTGCTGGTATTATGCCTTTTACATATATTGTTGGATGCTCATTTGTTTTTATAGTTATTTTTATATCTCTTATTGTTTGTATTGTAAATCTTCCTGTTACTCTTATGTTATGCGCTGATAAATATTCCATAATATCCCCCCTTAAAGTACAGTTTAACTTATTATCTATTTTGTACTTCTTATAAAACTTATAATTTATTAGTCATAGTGCTAATATAAATCATAACCCTCTACCATTTAATAATTTTATAGAAATCCCTTTTAAGTCATCAATATCACGAAAAAATAAATTTAAAATCATAGCTTTTTGAATTTATCATTTTTTTAATACTGCGTTATATAAATACGATATTTAATAAACATATCTTAAACTTTAAAATAACTTTTATTAAAATATATTTTTTATCTACTTATTATTTTTATTATGAAATATAATGTATTAAATAACATAAAATATACTGCTGGAGAATATATAATACTTAATACCTTATATATTTTATTTATATTTATAATAAAATAAAATCATAAAAATAATTATATTTCGTATGAAAAAAACATATAAAATAAGTCCTACTACTAAAATTACTTTAACAATATCTATTAACACTACTATATGAAAATACATATTAAAATATATGGTAATCATATAATTACTATAATTATAATGGATTTTATTACAGTCAATAATTTCAATTTTACTTGTTTTAGTCTACTTTAATATCTCTTCTAAATTTTTAAGTAATTTATTTAAATGATTAATCATAATACCTAATTTTTTTATGGAAGTAATATTATTTCACTAATATATTTATTATTAAATATTAAATATATATTAAATAAAAATAATATTACTAGTATTATTTTTATAATACTTATAAAATATTTATTATTAATTATTTTACTTGATATTGAATATAATATTGGTATATTAAATATAGTTGTTACAATTAATTCAGGATATATAAATAATATATTTAGAACCGGAAGTAAATTTAACCTTGTAATAATAACATATAAATAAATTAATAAACTAAATATATTTCCATAAAATATAAATTTTTTATCTTTATTATTATTTTCTTTTAAAAATACACTAAAAAAATTTCTAATTAAAACAATATATCTAAACATTATAAATACTATATTGTAAAAAATAAAAAATGTAAATAGCATACTCAAGTTTATTTCAAATGAAAAAAATAAAATTATATTAATTAAAATAAAAAAATAAAATATGCTCATTAATATTATTAATATATTTGTTTTTAAATTTAAACTTGTTTTCATTTAATTTATCCTTTCAATAAACTTTTTAATTTCCTCTTCATTTTTATAAACTTTTTCTATATCTTCTGTTGGTATAAGTTTCTTAAACTTATCTTTAAAAAATAGTTCATAATCATTAGGTAATAATAATAGAGCATCTTCTTCAGCATTTCCCATACCATTTATACCATTGTATGGAATTATATCTTTAATTGTATGAAAAAATGTATTTCCACCATAATTATATGTCCCCATATTAATAAAATACTTCTCTCTATCAATTAAAACTCTCTTGGTGGATTTTTTTCTGTATATGTTTCGTTTGGATTTTCTAAACTATATACAGCCTCAAAATATCCATAATCAAGTTCTTTTCCATTTTCATCATAATCAATTGATACAAATTTCAAATTGTACATATTATTTCCTTCTCCTTGTTTATGATAAACCGAACCTCCTACTGGTAATAATTTCCACTTACCTTGTTTAGTTTCTTTCAACATATCCTCTAAATTTTGGGGTGCTCTACTTAAGTCATTCATTACATTTCTAAAATAATGTTGTTCCTCTGTTGGTATAAAAAATATTCCATTAGAATTTATAGCTTCGTTCATTAATTTAGCAATTTCTCTAGTTTGATCATAACTAAATACATCTAATTCTTTATTCTGTTGAGCTCTATATAAATCAGCCATTATTTTTTTTAATTCTTCTTGTATTATTGCATCTGGCATATAATTATAAAGTTCTGGTTTAACTAATATACCTAATGGTGTATCACCCACCATTACATCTACTCTGTCTTTACCCATTTCAAATGAATTATCAATTATATTTTCCGTATATTTAATAAATTCTTCAGGTTCTTTAGATAAACTTATTCCTGTACCCTCTCTATTCATTAAACTTTTTAAAACTTCCGTATCTTTATTCGAATCTATTAATTCTGTAGTGTTTTCTACTTCAATATCACTCTCTAAATTATCTTCCTCTATTTCTTCTATTTCTTCTTGTTCATAAATTAAATCTTGTCCAGAATCTATTGGTTCTATTAATCCTCCATGTCTACATACTAAAAATGAATTCATTTTTAATATTTCATCGCCTTTTGTTAATTAGATTATAATCAACTTATCAATAAAACTAGTTTATAAAACTATTTATAAATTCTACTCCACTTATTATCATATAATATAATACAGGAAAATAAATTATACTTAATAGTCTTTCAATTTTATCTTTCTTACAAATATTAGTTATAAAAATTAATAAACATACCATAATAATTAAATCAATCATTATAAAAAATATTAATATTATTAATGAAGCTAATGCCAACATATTTTCCAATCAACTAAATGCTAATATAATTGTATATAATAAAAGAATTCCTAATGAAATTATTACTCCAAGTACAAAAAATAACATAATTTTTATAAAATTAAAATTATCTGATACTATGTATAAGTTAAAACATCCCAAAATTATAACTATTTTAACAAACCAATTTATTATATAAAAAAAGATTTTATGATAATTAACCATATTATAGTTAATTAAAAATAAATAATATATAAATATATAAATAAAGATATTATTTTAATATTTACTTCAATATTAGTAAAACTAATAATTGCATCTTTATTAAACCAAAAAGATATAATTAATAATATATTTAATATAATTCCTAAAATTAATAAATTTAATGTAATTTTCACTATTATTCTCCATATAGTTTATTTATTTTTTATTATAAAAAGTTTTAGCGTTAATTCCATCTTGTATAGTTTCACTATATCCTAAATTATCAAAATATTCTGTACGTTTATCATCTTTGTATTTATTATAAACTTTTATAATACCATAATCATAATTTTTATTTTCTTTTATTGTTTTTATTAATTAAAATGCATAATTTTTCCATTTCTCTATATCTTTATATAAACAATTAAATATTCCATACATAACTTTATTTCTTATTGGTATTATATACATTATATTATACATAGGAAAATCAACTCCATAACTTTTGAAATCAAACCAACTAATTGTTTTTTTCTATTTTTTCCTCTTTTAAATCATAAAAACATAAGCTGTATTCACCCTTTTTAATGCTGTTTTACTGTATCTTTTGTCTGTTCATTTCTTATTGGTAATAGGCTAAATCCAAAATTTACTGATGTATCTAAGCTAGTTTTTATTATATGTGGTCTTTGTTACGATGGATATTTTATTTTTTTCATACTATCTGGTAAATCTATAAAACTTTTTGGTAAAAGTATACTCATACTTTCATTAAATAGCTTTATTTCTTCAAACTCTAAATACTCATTATTTATATATACACCTTCTTCTATATGAATATTTTCTTCTTTATCTTTTTGTCTTTTCATTTTAAGTATTGTTTCATCTAAATATTTTTTCCTTCATGTAAAATACACCTCTTTTTCTAATAGTTATGTTAATAATTTTATATTAATAAACTAAATAATTTATATAATTTTGAAAATTTCACCTTAAAATTTCATAATATATATTTTCATTTTAATTTAATAGTTAATTTTTAATACTATTATCTTATATTTTGACTCATTTTGTCAATATTTTTATTGTATTTTTATTAACAATTTATTTATATTTTATTATATATAAATTGAATTTACTGTATTTAACTCTAATATTCCTATCATTAACGCAATTATATATCCATTATATATTATTGCCTTTGTTTTATTATCAATAGTTTTACTTCCAATCTATAAGGTCTTATGTTATTATCAAATTAAGACTTAATTTATTTACAAAAATAAGACATAATTAAAACCCCTAGTTTTTCAATGTTTTTTGATTATGTCTTATTATAACAATTTTATATATATAGGCATTATAAGTTGGTATAATCCCATACCTTCTGCACCTATCACATTAGACATATATATCCTATATACAAAACCTAAAATACGGGTTATAATATTAGCTAAAGTTAATATTATAGCGCCTTTTATAATTAAATTCTTACTCATAAAATCTCCTTAATTTTTTATTTTAATATATGAACCTTGTTTACTAATTATATCTTTTTTAAATAATTTATTTAATATAAGTTAATTAAATATATTTAACAATAAATTAAATAATATTATTAACATTAATTAATATATATTTTTATACTATTACTACATACTATTAATAACTATATATTCTATATACAAAACATAAAATTTATGTTATAATATTAACTAAAGTTAAGATTAGTATTATATATATTATTAAAATTTTAACTATAAAAATTAATTTTTATAGTTGATTCTATTAATAGTAACTTATAAACAAAACGGAGGACTTAAAAATGAAAGATAAATATAAATTTTTACAACCAACATATTATAAAGATTTTAGATGTTCTGGTTCTTCTTGTAAAATAAACTGTTGTAGCTACAATTGGAAAATATCTGTAGATAAACAGACTTATTTATATTATAAAACCATAAAAGAGCCAGACTATTTTGTATCTTTGTTAAACAAATATGTTAAAAGAGATAGAACTAGCAAAAATAGTTTAAGTTATGCTAAAATAGTACATAAAAAAGAGTTAACTAAATTAGATTATACGCTTACAGCTGATGAAGTTGATCAAACAATAAGTGAATATTATAATGTATCATCTTGTCCGTTTCAAGATAAAGATGGACTTTGTGAAATACATAAAAATTTAGGTGAAAAAGGTCTTTGTTATACTTGCCAATCTTATCCAAGAAATGTTAATAATATTTTTAATAACTATGAACGTTCATTAGTTATTGGATGTGAAGAAGTTAGCAAATTGCTTTATTCGTTAGAAGATGGTATTTGTTTTGAATTGGTAGAAGATGATAAAAGTATAAAATACAATTATGTTGTAGATTTATCAAAAAATAAAAATAGAATTATAAACTATTTTGATGATATAAGATTAGTTTGCTTACAACTATTACAATTAAGAAACTATTCTTTAGATGATAGAATGATTTTATTAAGTATACTTATGTTAAAAATTGATGAATTAAGTAATAATAATAAATATGATGATATTCCATTATATTTAAATAGCTTTTTTGATAATATTTCTATATATGAGGATATATTAAAAATAGATAAACAAAATCAATCCTTACCTTTAAATATGTCAAAAAATATTATGTCTTCTAATTTAAAAAGTTCTGGAACAAAAGAATTTTGTATGGAAATGAAAATTGGGTTTTTAATTTTAGAAAAAGCAATTTCTGAAATAGACGATAACAATATGATATCTACTTTATATAACGAATTTAAAGAAAATCGTTCTAAATTAATGAAAGAAAAAGAATACTTTATAGAAAATATTTTTGTTAATTTATTCTTTTCTAAAGGATTTCCTTTTAATGGTAGTAATTCTGTAAAAGAATGTTGTACTATTTTTATTTCTTACTACATTTTTTATAAAAGTCTATTATCTGTTTATTTAAGTAATGCAAATAAACTTGAGGAAGATTTATTACATAAAATAAGTACATTATTTGGTAGAATGTGTGCCGACCAACCTGTAAAATTACCAGAAATTTTATCTTATGTTAAAGAAAATAATTTAGATAATCTAGCACACTTAGCAATACTAATAAAAAGCTCTTAATAATTAAATATAAGGAGGATATATTTGTTTAATATAGAGGAAGAATTAAAAAAAGTGCCTACATCTCCTGGAGTATACTTAATGTTTGATAAAGATGATATAGTAATATATGTAGGAAAAGCAAAAATTTTAAAAAATAGAATAAGACAATATTTTAGAGACAGCTCTACAAAAAACTCTTTTAAAGTTTTAAGTATGGTAAAAAATATATCAAAATTTGAATATATAGTTACAAACACAGAAGTTGAAGCTCTAATTTTAGAAAATAACCTTATAAAAAAATATGACCCTAAATATAACATTCGCTTAAAAGATGACAAAACATATCCTTATATAAAAATAACTACAAATGAAATGTTTCCTAAAGTTTTCATAACAAGAAAACATACTAATGACAAAGCTAAATATTTTGGACCATTTACAAATAGCCTATTATTAAAAGACAGTGTTGAACTTATACACAATATATTCTCTATAAGAACGTGTCATTTAAAATTTCCTAGAGATCTAGGAAAATATAGACCCTGTCTTAATTACCATATAGGTAAATGCTCCGCACCTTGCAATTATTCTATATCTGAAAAAGACTACAATGAAATGATACTTAAAATTATTGACTTTTTTAATGGCAAACATAATGAAATAATATCTAGTTTAGAAAAACAAATGTTAGACTTTTCCGAAAATCTAGAATTTGAAAAAGCGTCTGAAATAAGAGATAAAATATTTGCAATAAAAAAATTAGAAGAAAATCAATTAGTAGAAAATATAAATTCTGATGATAAAGATATAATAGCATTTGCTAGAGCTAATTATGAAGCTATGTTCCAAATATTTTTTATTAGAAGTGGAAAAATAATTGGTAGAGAACACTTTATGTTAAATAATGTTGAACACCTAACAAGAAGTGAACTTATGGAAGAATTTATAAAACAATTTTACAGTGGAACACCATTTATACCTAAAGAAATAGTTATACAAGAAGATATAAATGATAAAGAATTAATAGAAAAATGGCTATCTTCTGTAAAAGAACAAAAAGTATATATTATTACTCCTAAAAAGGGAGAAAAACATAAGCTAGTTGAAATGGCCTATCAAAATGCTTCTATAAGTCTTGAACGTTTAGGTGATAGACTAAAAAAAGAAAAAGAAAAAACTATTGGTGCATTACAAGAAATCTCAAATGTTTTAGGTATAAAAACATATCTTAAAAGGATAGAAGCTTATGATATCTCCAATACACAAGGTGTAGAATCTGTGGGCTCTATGGTTGTATTTGAAGATGGCAAACCTTTAAGAACAGATTATAGAAAATTTAAAATAAAATATGTAAATGGACCTAATGATTATGCAAGTATGCAAGAAATAGTCCAAAGAAGGTTTTTAAGATATATAAATGAAAAACAAGAAAATGATACAAATGGTAAGTTTAATAAACTTCCAGATATTATATTTTTAGATGGTGGAAAAGGACAAATAAATGCTGTTTCTAAAGTTTTAAAATCTTTAAATATAGATATTTTATTATGTGGTATGGTAAAAGACGAAAGCCATAGAACTAGAGGATTATTATTTAATAATAAAGAAATAGAATTAAAAAAATCTTCAGAGGCATTTAAACTTATAACTAGAATACAAGATGAAGTCCATAGATTTGCCATAGAATACCATAGAAAATCTAGACAAAATCTAATAACAAAATCTATTTTAGATGATATAAATGGTATAGGAGAAAAAAGAAAAAAAGCTTTATTAAAACATTTTGGCTCAATAGATAAAATAAAATCAGCTACAACAGATGAACTTTTAAATGTTGAAAGCATGAGCTATAGCTCTGCAAAAGCTGTATATGACTTTTTTAATACTAAAAAATAAAAGGTTATTATAACCTTTTATTTTTTAGTATCCCTCTATTTATTACTTAATATTAACTCTATCTGTTTTAATGTATTATTAAGTTTTTCAGAATGTATCATAACATTTCCTTGTTTTATATCTGTAAAAAAGTTTCTATCATTTTCATCCAATTTATTTAATATTTCCATGTGTCTATCTTTTAAAACTCTAAGACCTATTTTAGCCTCTACAAGCTCTGCTAATAAACATACAGCATTATAATTAAAACTTTCATCTGTTAAATGATACTCTTTTCTATCTAATGTTCTAATAGTAATTCTGTAAGTACCTGTAGCCCTTTCATTAGTTGTTTTTTGAACAGCCATGGGATTATTGCTAACACCAAAGTGTTTTATAGCATGTGAAAATATAGTTTTATATACATTACCTGTTGCAACTTGACGAACAACTTTACAAATTAACATAGTCAATGCCTCCCATAAAATATTATATTCTTATTATACTTTATTTATTAAAAACTTACAAGATTTAATTTTAATTATATATAAAAAATAACTATTAATTTAAAATATAATAGTTTCCATACTATTTATAGCACTATTTATTAAATCATCTAAATTAGGTATATTTTTTTCTATATTTTCAATAATACCTTTCTTAGGTTTAGTTTCTGGGTGTTTTGCTACAAATATTGTACAACAATCTTCATATGGCCTAATAGATATATCAAATGTACCAAGCTTTCTAGCTATATCTATTATTTCTTGTTTATCCATACTACAAAGAGGTCTAAAAACTGGTAACTCTTTAACAGCAGAATTTATAGACTCTATAGCCTGCATTGTTTGGCTAGCAACCTGCCCTATACTATCCCCTGTAACAAGACCTTGAGAATTATTTTTTATAGCTATTTTTTCTGCAACCTTAAACATTGCTCTTTTTAAAAGAATAGTCATTTTTTCTGGTGGTACACTTTCATATATTTTTAGTTGAGTCTCTGTGAAAGGAACTATATGAAGTTTTATTTCTCCAGTAAATATAGATAGTTGTTCTGCTAAATCTATAACTTTTTGTTTGGCTCTATCTGATGTATAAGGTGGACTATTAAAATATACTGCTTCTATAGAAACGCCCCTTTTTGCCATCATAAAAGCTGCAACTGGACTATCTATACCACCTGATAATAAAACAGTAGCCTTACCAGAAGTACCAACTGGCAACCCTCCAAACCCTTTAATGAGTTTACTATAAATATATGTGTAGTTTCTTATTTCTATCATTAATATTGTATCTGGATTTTTAACATCAACTGATATATTATCCATATTATTAAAAATATACCCTCCTATATCTGTTGATATTGCTCTAGAATCCATAGGGTATTGTTTATCTGAACGTTTAGTTTCTACTTTAAATGTATAATTTTTATCATCCCAATGTTCTTTCATATGAAAAAGGGCTTTTTCACGTATATTTTCTATACTGCTATCATTAAGCTTTATAGCTGGACATACTGCTGTTATTCCCAAAATATTAACAACTAATGGTATAACTTTATCATAATCAAATATATTATTTCCTTCTGTACTTTCTATTAAAATTCTTCCTTGCTCTTTAGATACATAATAATTACCTACTTTTTCTAAATTTTTAGATATAGTTTTTAAAAGTTCATTTTCTATTAAATACCTATTCTTACCTCTAAGAGCAATTTCCCCATATTTAGCTAATAAAACATTTTGCATAATTTTCTCCTATTATCTTTTTATATACATTCTAAGCTTAGGTATAATATCTAAAATTGCCTTATTAAATTGCTTTGCTTCCTCTAATGTATTTTCAAAAGAAAAACTCACTCTTATTGTAGATCCTAAATTACTTTCATTTATATAATATATTGTAGATAAATCTTTTTTACCTTTTGAACCACAAGCGGAACCAGTAGAAACAAAAATATTTTTTTCCTCTAAAGCGTGCAATAAAACCTCCCCTTTAACATCTTTAAAACTAAGGCTTAATATATATGGTATACCATTATCTTCATCACCATTTATATACATATTTTCTATTTTACCTATTAAAGTTATTACTTCTTTTTTTATTTGAGAAATTTTTTCAAAATTTTCATCTAAATTTTTATAAGCTAACTCACTAGCTTTAAAAAGACCTATTATTCCCTCAGTATTTATTGTTCCAGAGCGAACCCCTTTTTGTTGCCCTGCTCCAAATATTATATTATTAAGCCTTATACCATCTTTTACATATAAAAACCCTATACCTTTTTGTGTATGAATTTTGTGCCCACTAACGCTCATTAAATCTATATATTTTACATTTATTCTAAGCTTACCAAATGCTTGTACCGCATCTGTATGAAAAATTGTATTTTTATTTTTTTCCTTTATTCTTTTTCCTATTTGGTCAATATTTTGTATAGTACCTATTTCATTATTAACATACATGATACTAACTAAAATTGTATTATCATCTATTTCCTTTATAAGATTATCAATATTTATATAACCTTTATTATCTACATCTAAATAACAAACTTCAAATCCACGGTTTTCAAGTTCATTAAAACATTTTAAAACAGACGGGTGCTCTATTTTAGTAGTTATTATTTTATTTCCATATTTTTTATAAGCATCACAAACTCCAAAAATGGCTATATTATTCGACTCTGTACCACCTGATGTAAAATATATTTCACTTTCTTTACCACCTATAATATTTGCTATACCCTTTTTAGCATTTATTATTTTTTGTTCTGCCTCATATCCTAACCTATGTAAAGATGAGGAATTTGCAAAATTATTATTCATAGTATATAAGACTTCTTTTAAAACTTCATCATTTATCTTAGTTGTTGCAGAATTATCAAAATAAATCATATTACCCCTCCAGTTCATAAAGCAAGATAGCAGTTGTTATAAATCCTGCTGTTTCCGTTCTAAGTATTCTTTTACCTAAAGTTATAGGAATAACTTTATTTTTTATAGCAAGCTCTATTTCCTTTTCGCTAAATCCACCTTCTGGTCCTATAAAAACTCCTATACTTTTCCCTTTAAAGTTATTTACTATACTTTTTATACTATTTACCTGTTCCTTCTCATAAGGTATAATATTAAAATCATTTTTACTAGCTTCTTTTATTGCATTATTAAAACTAACAATAGGTCTCACAATAGGTATTTTCCCACGTCTAGATTGTTTTGCAGCTGATTCTGATATTTTATTCCATCTTGCTATCTTTTTATCTTCCTTACCAGCCAATTTTACAATAACTCTATCTGTATTTACTGGAACAATTTCATCTATACCAAGCTCAACACATTTTTGTATAATAAGCTCCATCTTTTCAGATTTTGGCAGTCCTTGATAAAGAGTTATTTTAACATTAGGTTCGCTTTCATTACCAAAACAATCTATTATTTTAGTAATAACATTATCTTTTGTTATTTCAACTATTTTACAAATATAATCGTAACCATCTCCAGAAGATACTTCTATTTCTTCACCTATCTTACAACGAAGAGCATTTATAATGTGATTTGCATTTTCTCCATTTATAAAAATTTTATCATCTTTTATTAAATCATTAGAAATAAAAAATTTAGACATATATACACTCTTTTCTCAATTATTTTTTTATTTTTGATACAACACAAACCCATTCATCTTTTGTTATAGTGTCAATAGGGTCAAGACCACTTTCATTTAAAGCATTATAAACATCTTCTAATCTATCTTTTATAATACCACTAGCTATAAAAACTCCATCATCTTTTAATTGATTTTTTACAACTGGTGATATAATACATATAACATCTGCTATAATATTAGCTAATACTATATCATATTTTTTATACCCTATTTCATCTTTAAGATTTTCATCTTTAACAACATCTCCGGATGTAACATAATATTTATCTTTATCTACATTATTTAACCAAGCATTATCATATGCTACTTTTACAGCGTTTTTATCTATATCTACAGCAAAAGCACTCTTTGCTCCTAATAAAATAGATATAATAGATAATATCCCACTACCACAACCTAAATCTAAAACAACACTATCACTATTTACATATTTTTCAATATTTTCTATACAAAGCTGTGTTGTCTGATGAAGACCTGTTCCAAAAACGTGGCCTGGGTTAATATTAAATATTATTTTATTTTCTCTATTCTCTACTTCTTCCCAAACTGGTTTTATAAGAACTTTTTCCCCAATATTAAAAGGTTTATAAAATTCTTTCCATTTATTAAGCCATTCTTCATCATTTAAATTAGATGTTGTTTCTATTTCTAATCTACCTAAATCTAACCCTACTTCATTTTCTATAAATTTTAACCTTTTTATAGCCTCTTTTACATTTAATAAAATTTCATTACCATAAGGATTATCACTAACATATATTTTTAATTTTGTTTCTTCTTTTTCCTTATTTAAAAGCTCCTCATCTACATAATCCCAATACATAGAACTCTCTTCAAGATATTCTTTAAGCTCATCATCATCTTCTACTTGTATACCTGTTATACCTACTTCTAATAATACAGCACTAACAGGCTCTATACCCTGTCTTGTAGTATATATCCTAGCCTCTATCCATTCCATTTGTATTTCCTCCAAGATTTTTATTTTCATATATTATAACATATCTAATAATTTTAAACAATTATCTATTAAATATTATAATATAATTAAAGTTTAAATATAAAGCCTCTTAATAGAAATATATCTCTACTAAGAGGCTTTTTAGCTAAATAGTATAATCTACTGTTGTTCCACTAGGTGCTGGAGCAATAGTACTCATAGACATTATTTTCATCATATTAGATTCACTTTGTTCCATTATATCTTTTAATAGAGATATAGAAACATCTTGTCTAGCATTAGCCATACTAATTGTTGTAGAAGCTGATGCAATGCTTTCAACCATACTCATTCAAATCGACTCCTTTTATGAATTTGACATAACAATTATAGTATCTTTTAAACTTAATATAAAATCTGATATTTATATAATAAATAATTTTCCTAAAATTGTCAAGTATTATTAGTTATCTAAAAATGCTCTTTCTTCAAATTCTGATAATGTTATTGGTTTACAAAAATAGTATCCTTGTACAGTACCACAATTTATCTCTTTTAAATATTCAACTTCTTCTTTTCTTTCTACACCTTCAGCAACAACATCTAAATCTAATTCTTTAGCCAACATTACTATTGATTTTATAATAGCAGCTCCTTTTTTTGAACTTTCAAAATTTTTAAAAAATCCACAATCTATTTTTAAAATATCAACTGGTAAATCTTGTAACATATTTAAAGAAGAATATCCCGTTCCAAAATCATCCATAGATATACTTACATTTTCTTTTTTAAAATCTTCAATAACTTTTATAATTTCATCTGGTTTTTCAGCTATTAAACTTTCTGTTATTTCAAGTTCTATAAATTTTGGATTTACTTTATACTTATTAATTATTTTCATTATATTTTCTTTTAAATCTTTTGTTCTAAAGTTTAATTTAGATATATTAACAGATATAGGTATATTTCTTCTACCTTTTTTTTCATTATATTTTATAAATTTGCATACTTGCTCTAATATATACATGTCTAACTTCATAATAAAGCCATTTTTTTCAAAGATATGTATAAACTTTCCTGGAAACATTAACCCTTTTGTAGGGTGATCCCATCTAACTAAAGCTTCTGCACCATTTATTTTATTAGTATATATATCATATTTAGGCTGTAAATATAATTTAAAATCTTCATTATCTAGAGCCTCGTCCATATCATTTTCTATTTGCTTTTCATTTAACATATTAATTTTTAAAGCTTCGTCATAAAAAGTTATATTTTCTGTTGCATCTTTCTTAGAAATTTTATGCGCATAGCTAGTTCTTTCTATAATTTCATCAACACTTATATTTATATCATTTATTCTATATATACCATATGATAAACTTATTTTCATATTTGCTATAGTTTCGTTTATCTCATTATTTATATTATATAATATTTTTAATATACTATCATCTGTTTCAGATTCACAACAAAAATAAAATACATCTGAATAAGAATGACAACAAACACCCTTACCAAAAATAAATTTATTTATTATATGATTTACTTTTAAAAGTATCTTATTTCCCTCATCAAAGCTATACATTTCATTTACAACTTTAAACCCCTTAATATCCAGCATAACCATTACAAAATTTTTATCTTTATTAAGGTTAATTAATTGATTAACCTTAAACTTAAATATATCTTGTTTTGATTTTAATGAAAATTTACTTGTATTAAAATCTAACTCTGTATCGTGACCTAAACTAATTTTTACCTTATCCGGTTCATAATCTGCTTCAGTTGCTATTACAGAATGTATTTCTATATCATTATTCTTTAAATAATTATAATATGACTTTTTAGCTTGGTATACATATTCATCTGCCTGACTAACCATTTGATTAATATTCAAATTTTTATCTTTCCATATATATCCTAAAGAAATACTATATTCCATTAAATCTAAAAAATATCTATTTATAGAATTAATTTTTTGTGAAAATGTTTCTTTTGTTATATTTTCACATATTATAGCAAATTCGTCCCCACCAATTCTATAACAATCTTCTTTTCTAAAATATCTTTTTAATGACTGACTAACTTCTTTTATAGCGCTATCTCCATAATAATTTCCTTGTGTATCATTAATTCTTTTTAAACCATTAATATCTATAAATGCTACACCTATAGATTTTATACTACTATATTTTATATTTTTTATATAATTCATATATTTATTTCTATTATTAAGACCTGTTAATGAATCATAAGAACTCATAAATGTTAATTTTTTAGAAATTTGTATTCTTTTAAATTCATTTAATATAAAATATATTAAAGATTTTAATAATAACACATCTTCTTTATGTTTTTCTATATTTTCAATGCATAGAAATCCAACAGATTTTTCTGAAAGTATCATATTAGAAATAACTAAATTTTTTAAATTTTTTAATTTTAATTCTTCATATTTTTGTGGCCATATTTCTTTTAAAGAAGATATATCATCTATAAAAAACATTTCTTCATTTTTTGCTATTTCTTCCCATTTTGTTATTTCATAACTATTTTCAACTTCGCTAAATATGTTATCATTTTTCTTTAGTCTATCCCATTGATATAAAGTAGTTTCATTATTAGTTAAACTTTCATTAATATAACATCTATCTGCATTATAATATAAACCTATCATTTCTAATATTTCATACATAATTTTAGATAAATCCTCATCTTTTGATAATATTGATACACTTTTTATTAGTATATCTTTCATCTCTAAATATTTTTTATCTTTTTCAAAATTAGCATCTCTAACTTCACTACAAATACATAAAACAACACTTCTGTTATCATATATAGCAAGTGTTTTATTTATGCTAAAATTACACCCTTCAAAATTAATAAATTTTGATATTTCATCTATATCATTACTTAAGGCAATGGGATTACAAAAAAATGTATTACTTAATATATCTTTTTTTAAGGGAATATTATTATTTGTCTTAAATATATTTTTAGCCTTATTATTTAAAAATAAAACATCAAAAGTCTTAAAATCATATATATATATAAGTTCATCTAATATATTAAATAAACTTATATGAAATTTATCTATTATCATTTTTCTTCCCCTTCTCAAAATTTTCTATACTATTATTCAAAATTTAATATAAATACAGGTGGATTGTTTTCTATCTTTGTCATCTGAGATAATGCTGTTTTAAAGTTATCAACTTCATATATATCCATCTTACCATCTTCATTTAAATATAATAGGAGCTTTAAATTAGATTTAAATTCCAAGTAATAAAAACTACCTGCACCACAAGAATATAATACTTCTTCATCATTATTTAATTCACCGCTTTGCTTTAATAAATCTACAACATAAGATAAGTCAGATGATATATTATTATATTTATATATTTCATATGGTGGTAACATACTTAATTCAAAATCTGTATAAGCATAATTTACAAATATTTTATTATCTCTAGCTTGTAAATCTTCTATTATTACCTTATATGAGTTATCTTCATTTTTTTGTAAAGCATATTGTTTTATATATGCAGGATCATCTTTACTAGATATTACTATCATAGCATATTTATCATCACAAGCAATATATTTAACATTTCCCTTCTCTAATGATTTATCTTTTTCTTCTACAGCTTTTAAAATAGCATTATATTCTTTTTCATCTTTTAAAGGAGTTTTAACTTTTCCGTGTTCCCAAGAGTGATCCATAACAAATTGTTTATAATCTTTTTCAGACAAAAATCCACCTTCATCAAATTTAGATGATACGTACATACCACCCTCTACAGGTAATGCACTATATACAGTTAATACCTCTGGATCGTCATCTAATATTTTATCTTTTAAATAAGGTTTTAAAGCTTTAGGTTTAACAAAATGTATACTTACATCTTTTAAATCTTCAGGTACTTTATAATTTAATGATTTTTCTATATCATCTAATGTTACTTCTGTACCATCATTTTTTACTAAATAACTATATGATGATAAAAATTTATTGTTATCCCAAGTTTGCATATAGTAATCATCAAGATTTTTATTAAAAATTTTTAAATTTTCTAGAGTTTTAGTATCTAAATTAATTTGCTTATTTAAGTTTGATTGTTTATTTAATAAAAAATAAACTCCTAAAATGACAACAAATAAAATTATAATTGAAATTATAATTATACTTTTCTTATTCTTCATTTTTATATTCTCCTTCTTTATCTTTTATAACACTATAAACTTCTTTTAGTTCTTTATAGTGTATCTCTAAAATATTATTTACTATGCTTGTTAGTCCATTGTTATTATCTATATATGGTATAACTATTTCCCAAGTTGGATTATATTCTTCTTCACATTCATTAATATTATATCCTTCATTTTCAAATATACTTGTATCATAATAATCATAAATAGCATTATATTCCCAATCGGATACATCTTTTTCTGTTGTTAATTTTATGTTTAAAAAAATTTGGCTATTTTCATTTTCTAAAGCATATATATTTAGAACATATTTTTCATACTTAGAAATACTAAGAGTTTGTAACTCTTTTTCAAATAAACCTGTTTTTTTATCCTTTTTCATAATAACAATCACTGTATCCATACTTATCTCCTTTATAACTATAACTAATTTTGACTATAAATATTATAATACTAAATTACAAAAAAGTACATAGTATTTCATAAGTTTTAATAAAATGTTTTAATTTTATTAACAATTTAACTTTAATATTACATTTTTTTCTGTTATAATGTATTTATTATTATTTTATACTAAATATATTTAATTATACAATGTTAATATGAGGTTATTATGGATTTTATTATTTTTAAATTAGATTTTTTTAACAATTATAATGGATTAGAGGATAGTTCACTAAATATATATGAAAAATTTTATCAAGAAAAGAAATCAAATAATCCACAAATATATAATTTTCAAGACTATAATAATTTTTGTTATGGATATGCTTCTTTAAAGCCTGGAGTTGTAAATCTTTCAAATATAAATTTTACAAATGACAATTCAAAGTTTTTAACTAATACTTTAGTAGTATGGGTTTATGAAAATAATAAAAAATATTACATAGTTGGATGGTATAAAGATGCTAGTGTATATAATTTTTTACAAAGAAAAATAAGTTATCCTTCTGTTGGTAGAGATTTATATTTTAATGTTAAAGCAAAATCTGAAAATTGTTACTTACTTCCTATAAAAAATAGAACATTTAATATTAATATACCATTTAAAGAAGAGAATAACTTTTATATTGGCAACAAAAATGACTCTTTATATAGTGATATAAAAAATTTTATAGATACATATAATGGGAATTTTATAAACATTGTATTATCTAAAAAAATAAATGATATTATACAAGATGCTCCTAAAAATCCTTACCTTTTATATAAAAGGGGAAATATCTATTTATATAATGAATCTAACTTTATAGAGGCTCTTAAATATTTTAATACAACATTACTATTTAAAGACATTTTATCTAAAGAGGAAATAACAGATGTATACTATTCAAAAGCTATGTGTCTACAATTTTTAAATAGTTTTGATTATTCATTATTATATTTTGAAAAAATTTTAAATAGTATCAATTATGATATAAATATTTTAAAAAACATTATATATTTATGCATCTATACAAAAAATTATAAAAAAGCTATTAATTATTGTGATAAAATACTATCAAATGAGGTAAGGAATGAACAAAATATTATATTTTTAGATGAAATATCTTGCCTAAAAATAGATTGCTACTTATTTTTAAATAAATATGATTTAGCTAAAGATATGTTAATATATATAAAAGATAATACATTATCAAAAGAACTTTGTAATTACTGTGAAAATATGTTAAGTAAGCTAAATTTTTAATAATAAAATAAAAAGATTGTTTGTCAATAATTATGGTGATTTTTTTAAAATTAAGTTATATTAACAAACAAATTTTTTATCAATCATTTTTTACCTGTTAAATTTTACTAATAAATCTATTGTAATTTTTTATTCATTAGATTTATTAGTATTTTTTATTTGCTTACATATTATTATATAAATATTATTTATGCCAATAATCACACAAATACAGCTAATTTTAATTTATTTTTTAAATTAACTTTTCGTATTTTTTATGCGTATAGTTTAAGTATTTTATTATTTTATGTAAATTTTTTCTTCTTTATTTACTAAGTCTACATTTCTATCTCTTATAAGAAAATCAAACTGGTATTTTTTATCCCTATTTTTATTATTGTAAAACTGCAAAAATTTATATTTTAAATCTTTTTCATATAGAGATATTTTTTCACTTCCTTTTTATTTTATTTGTTTAATATATGATAATAAAGTATTATTACCATTTTGTTTAGATATTTTTAAATTTAAAATATTGCTAATTTGTTTGGTCAGATATTTTTAAATTATATAATTGTAAAAAGTTATACATAATAAGAGTATTATGAGGCTTTCATAATATAAAAGTTGGATATAGAAAGTGTAGGTAACTTAAGCCATTAGGATAATTTGTTGGGTATAAGAAAGATGAAGATGCATAATAATACCTATTTATATAAATAGTATTTTACATTATTTGCATAAACATTATTTTATAGTATTTACATAAACATTATTTTATAGTATCATATAATATATACTGAATAATGAATCTGCAAACTCAAATTTACTTTATAATAAATTATTCTTATATATTTAAATAATCATTAAGGTATTAAAAATTTTTATGAAAATGGAGGGTTTAGCAATTATGATAACAGTAAAAGAGTTCACTAATAAAATAAGCAATTATTCTTTAATAAAAGAACCAGAATATGCAAATGTAATAGAAAACTTAAAAAAGTATAATCGCTTAGATGGTAATTCAACTTTAAAAGAAAAATATCAATTTCTAAAAGATATTGTAAAGAGTGTAGAAATATTTATAAAAGTTTATCCCCATTCTAAAAAAAATTATGAGTTGGAAAATCTAAGTAATCAAGCCAAAAAAGAATTTTTAGATCTTTATAAATTACATAGAAATACTAAAATAAAAAAAGAAGCATTTACCGTTGCTGAAGGAAATATATTTACAGAAGAACTAGAATCGTATTTTAAATTTTGGAAAGATTTAAACCCTGAATATAAATTTGAGTTATATTATGATAGTCAGGCTTATGCAGCAAATATTCTTCTTAAATTTTTTAAAGATTTTTCTGGAGAAGAAGTAATTAAAAAGTTAAAAGAAAAGTATGAAGATTTATATGCCTTTCACGAATCAACTTTTTCTAATGAATCTATCAAAATTATTTATAAAATGAAAAAAGAATTTAACAAATTTTTTGAAGAACAAATTCTACTTAATGAAAACATTGAATTTAATGATATTGTAAAAGAATTTTTAGTTAAAAATTATAACTATAAAGAAGAAATTTTTAAAGAAGAAATAAATAAATATAATGATTATTTTAAAAAACTCGGGGCAATAGATATAAGAACAAATTTAATGTCTAACTTTAACAATGAAATAGATTACAAAATATATGAAATAGAATTATTTAGAAGACTTAATATTTATGATGCAGTTAATATACTTAAATTAAATATTTTACATAAAGTTGGAGGTGTTTATATAGATATAAATTACCTTCCAAGTATTAAAAAAAATATATTTTCAGGTATTCCTATACCACCTAATATTCGAAAATTTTCAAAAGATACTATACAACAATTAAAACTAATTGCTATAATGAAAAATAAAAATTATGTAAAAGGATTTGACAAAGAAAATGTCAGAGGAATCAATATATATAATAATGAGTTAAGTAATGAAGTAAAAGCCTCTATGTCAGAGTCTTTAAATAAATTTAAAAATCCAGATGAGATATTTGAAAAAATTGGAGATTTAAACACATCAGAATTAGCTTTTTTAACAGATATTAAATCAACTTATGAAAACCCTTTAATTGCTGCTCATAAAGACTCTTTAGCAACAAGTGCTATAGTAGAACAAGTTAGAATTAGATACTCAATATTAAATGAACTATATAACATGATCGAACTTAAAAATAATACCTATGATGGTGCAAGATTATCTTTAATTAATGAAATAAAAACAACAACTAATAAAGAGCTTAAAGAATTCTTACTTTCTATAAGATATTATATGGAAAATGGATTTTTAGATGTAGACTATCAATACCACCCTTCTCAATATTTGAATGGGCATAAAGTATTAAGAGCCGCAATAAAAAATATTTTAGAATTTGAAAATTTTAATAATATTGCCGTAAAAGAAGTATACAATAATAGATTATATATACTATTTACTTTACCTAAAATTGAAGTAACATACTTTTCAGACCAAGCTTTGAAAAGAGATAGTGCAATTTATAATTCAGGTTTAAATCATTATATTAATACTTCAAAAAAATTAGGTATTACAATTTTAGAACATGCAAATCCTGTTCAACAACAAATAAGTACTGCTTCTTTAACAAAATTAGTTAATGATAAAGAGAGATTTAGATATGAAAAAGATTATGTAAATATAATCCTTAAATTACAAGATGATGATGTTACATATAACACAGCAAAAGAGATATTTTCTAAGTATCCTGAAAATTCAATATTAATAGAAACAGGTAAAAATTCGGGTATTGTATATTACTTAGATATGGAAACAATGCAAGTTGTATCAAAAGATACTATATCTAACATTTCAAATCATTTAAAAGGTTTTAAGAAAATGAAGATAAGTCTTTTAGGTCATGGAAGTGTTAATACTGTTAGCAAAAGATCCCCAAGTGAACTTATGGAATTTATTAACACGTATATAAAGGAAGTATATAATACCTTTAAAGAAATAAAACAATTAGAAGTTAGCTTTTTTTCCTGCAAAAACTTTAATCTTAGAGTTGGCTTAGAGGATACTTATCCAGTAATGTTTTTAAAAATTATAAAAGATACAGATAATTACATTAGGAAGTTGGTTAATTCAAGTATAGAAAATATTTCTATAGCAACTTCCTCTTACTCTATATCAAAGAAAGCTGGAAGGACAAATATAAATCCATTTCATTCTTTAGCTTTAGATAAAGAAGATGCTGTATTAAGAGGGATTATCCCAAGATATTTAATAAAATATGATAAAGATGGTAAAATAATAATAAGAGCAAAAAAAATAAAAGAATCTTTAGAAATACGTAATTTATTGGAAGACTCAACTAACTTACCAAGTACTTCAGAGCAAAGTATACCTAACTCAATGTTAGATGAATTAGGTGTATTTTTAGATTATGAGAATATTTTTTTAGAATCAGTAAAAGATCAGGATATAGGAGTTTTTAATACTGAAGTACAAGATGAATTTATAAATATTAATGAATCTTTATTTCTATTAGAAGAACTAAATGAAGATTTTAATGATATTATAAAAGAAAATAATTTATCTGAAGACTATTTTCCAGATTTAAATTCATTAGAAAGGCTTGAAGACAAATTTTCTTTATCTCTTATAAATAAAAATACTGGAGATAAAACAACAATTATAACAGAGAAAGAAAGTTTTGAAAGATATAAAAATATTTCAAAAGATATTATAGATGTTGTAAAGAACAATGTATTAAAATTTTCTGAAGGTAATTTTATATATAAATATGAAAATTTTCAAGATGTATCTTTACATACTTCAACACTAAATGCAGCATTTTTATTACAAACATTATTAGATTATACCCATTCAAAAGAGAACATGTCTAATTTAAACATAGCTATGCAAATACAAGTATATACTCAACTTTCTTCTACTTCATTAGGGGTATTATCAGATGCAAGTAGTATTATTAAAATTGTTAATAATTTTATACAGCACCCAGTAAGCTTATTGCCTAGGATAATAGAAAAATTACAGTTTTTAAACTTTTTATTTGATAGTATAAATTTAGGCTCATCTATATATGAATTAGTTCATGCACATACTGAATTTGAAAAAGAAATTTATGAAGCCAATGTTGGAATTACATCAGTAAATTTTTCTTTAAGTTTAGCTTCAACTATCGCATATTTTACAGGAGCAACCCTAACATCAGAGGTTTTAGGAATTATTGCTGTTCCAATAGCGGGCATAAGTTTTGGATTACCATCATTAGTAAATAATATTTTAAGAATTAAATATAGTTCTCAAGAAGTAATTAAATTTTTTGAAAATTTAAATCAAATTAGAACAAAAGGTTATTATAAACTAAACGATGAGGGAAACGTTTTAATACCTAGTCCATTAGTCCCACTTACAGAAATAAATCTAAAATTAGACACAGTTAAAGTTGGTAATATGTATATTTCGAAAATGCACGGAGGGTCAATAGTTTCAAGTGAAAATAGTTCCTATCCAACTTATTTTGCTTCGCCAGAGGCCGATAACAAAGGTGAACCAATTGAGTTTTCTAACATTATATTTTCTGATATGAGACAAAATGACTTAAGTAAATCAATATTATTGCTTCCAAGTGCTCTTAACGTTCGATATTATACTAATCATAACTTTGTTTATGGCTCAGCTAGATGGAAAGGTGCTGGTGAAGATACTCTAGATAAGATACGATTACACTATGGGGGAAGAACTTTTCATTGGAGATTTTATGTAGCTGGTGGAGAAAAAATAATAACTGCTTTAGAACCTGAATATATGAATACAAATATAGATATAATTTGTGATAATAAAGATAGGACTTTTATATCAGCACTCATGGGAAATGAAGAAGTTGCACAAAAAATGTCTTATTCTATAAAATATGAAGATAGTGTAAATTATACATATATATTTCAACATATCCCAATAAACTTAAAAATAGAACCTTTTAATAAAGAAGTTAAAAATTATTCTAAGTGGTTTTTTAATATAGATAATTTATTATATGATGAAAAGATTAAAGATGATAAAGAGGCAAAAAATAACATAAAAACAAATCTTAATGACCTTATTAGATTTGAAAAAAATAATGACAATTCTATAAATTTAAGAATTGGTAAGCAAAAAGTACATATTAAAGATTATACCAATGAAAGCTTTTATATTACTTTTAAGTATTATAATATTAACATAATTTTAGAGGAATCCGAATTAGATAAAAGTGATTATAAAGAACTGGATATTATACTTAAATTAGATTTAAATGAATGTAAAATAGAAAGTGTTATAATATCATTTAATATGCAATATGCAATTTTAGAACTACTAGAATTATTAGCTTTTCTTAAAAATTTTGGGTTATCTTCAGAAGTTTTAGAAAATGTTAATATAAATATTAACAGAAATTTATCCTCAATCAAAATGCTTCCAAGAATAGGAGAAGTAAGGGGTTCTTTAAATTTAATAAAAGATGAATATATTATGTCAATTGAAAAATATACTGACGAAGGAATTAATTATTTAGGTGTAATATATGATAAAAACTTTAATGATAAACCAGTTATATTCAATTTTGATAGAAAAGAATCAACATTATTAAAAAAATACAATGAAGAAACTAAATCAAACGATTATCTTGTTAAAGGTTTTAGTGTTGTTAATAACGCAAATTTACAGGTTTCAGAAGATGAAAAAAATGAATATTTATTAAAAATAATTGATAAAGATAACATAACTTTAAGAAGTATTAAATTAACACAAATTGTGTTATCAGAATTTATATTTGCTTTAAAAGGTGAGTATACACTTTATGGACTCTTTAACGCTGATAAAAGTATAGATCATACTACTGAAGAGGGAAAAAGAAAAATAATTTCAAGGGTTTATGATTATATATATAATAAGTTTATTAAAGATGTTATTTCTGTTTCTTATCCTTTACAAAATTTAAAATTAAATCATAAAATTACTCCAGATTTATTTATTTCAGGTACAGATTTATTTGGAAGAAAATTAAATTTTATTTTTAATAAAGATGACTATTATCTTGCATATGGTGAATGGGAATCAGAAGTAAAATTTACTAAAGAAAAAAACCATTTTATATTTAATTCATTGGGTAAAAAAGAGCTAATTTTAAGTAGAAAACAAAATCCTAATAAAACTGATTATATTGTATTATCAGAATCAGATATTATTAATTTAGAAGGATTTATAGAAAGCGTACTAATAAATTGTAATTTTGATACAAATAGAATTTTATTTAGATATTTTACAGAGACTATTAAAAACAATATAAAAGAAGAAATTACTAAAGTTGATATCCTATTACCAACTAGATCAAATGGTAAACCTTTAGTGCTATATTTACCTTTTAATAAAGATAATTTGAAATGGGATGTAGAAGGTTCAAATTTAATAATTTATAGCTCACAAAATGATAAAAATAAAATATTTACTATTTTAGATGTATTTAATAGGAATAATGATAAAGAAGTTATTATTTCTATTGGAGGAGGAGAACCGGTATTTTATGAAGATATAAATGATGTTAAAGTTTATAACAGTAAAGATATGGATTTAATTTCATTTATGAAAGAAATTCCACAATATTCTGGAGATAATTAAAGTTTATAATAAATTAATTTATTTATAAAAAATATTAAAATAGAAAAAATGTTATTTATTATGGTTGTATACTGTTTTATGTAATACAAAAAAATTAACAGAAGAAAAACAGTATACAACTTTTTTATCTCACAAAATTATTTGGGTTCATACTGTTTAACCTTGGTTATTTCTTTAACCACCACTAAAAACAGTGTAAACCCTTTATATATTAATTATATATAACAGTTTTGGTATTTTTATCCCGATTAACATTGATTCCTAATAGTCTAAATAGTACAAATACTCGTACTTCTTTTAATTATTGGGCTTATAATATTACCCATATCAATAGACTTCCCATCAATAATCATATTATTATTTCCTGCTGTAAATTTTATTGATTTGTTATCTTTAAATATAGCAAAAGTTTTTGTATTTAAATCCCACATCATATTATCTTCCCCAACTAGTTCTAAAGAAACAAATATCAATGGTACATATACTGAATTATTACTTTTATTTATATATTCAGGTATATCTAATGCTACTGTTGGACCATTTACTGTTTCAACCTTTGAACCTACTTGTAATTGTGCTGATTTCCCATTTATATTTGATAAATTAATATTTTGTGTAAGTTTACCTTCTTCTGTCATATCTAAATCATATACCTATTTAGTTAATTCTACACTTTCATTTAAGTTTGCTAATATTGTTGGATTTTGTACTTTTTTCCAAGCAATTTTAACCCCTCCTTTATATTAATTTTTATTTAAAAGATTATAGTATCATATTTGTAAAAAATTTTTAACTTTCAAAATTTTTTATTTTTGTAAATTTAAAAATCAAAAAACTCAGTATTTTCCATATATTTACCGTATTTTATATATATCATATAACTTTATGGAAATAAGTTTATAAATAAATTTTTAGTATTTATTACAATTTTATATCTTATATAATAATATTTTTATATATTTTGTATATTATTTTTAAAATTAATATATAATATTCATTTTAATAATAAAAATAGGGAAGATAAAATCATAAATTTTCTTCCCTATTTAATAAATATTATCCTAAGTTTTTATTATCTAATTATTATTAAATTTATCAGATAGATACCTATTTTTAAACTCTTTATTATTTAATTCAGTTACCAAAACTTTAATTTTAAGGATATCTAATATTTTAGAATAAACAAATTCTCTGAATCCTAAAATAAGAGTATGATTATATTCATCTATTCTTCTTACTACTATTAGCTTTATTACAACAAATTTCTTATTGAAAATAATTTGACCTTTTACATGTTCCTTCTTTGTAATATGTATTTTACTTAATTCTAACTCTGCAAATTCATCCTCTAGGAAATAATCTATCCAAGTTTTTTAGATTGTGAATTTATAGTATTTTCTTTTTTAGAATTATCCTCGTTTTTTAGTGTTATTTTATTTGAATTATTATTTAAAACCTTATGTTATTTAGCAACTAAACACCATAAATAGATAACAAAATAGCTATTATAGTAGATATTATAAAGTTTATCCTTTTTTCAAAAATATTCATACTAACACCTACTTCTTAAGTAACTTTAATTTATCAATAATAGATTTTTTAGTTTAATAATATGCTTTTATTAGTTTCATTATATCCTATTTCAAACCCTAAAACATCAGCTAAATCTCTAACCTTAACAAAATTAAAACCACCACTATTAATAGCTTTAACAGTTGTTTTTATATTTCCAACTTCCACTTTAACATTGTTAAGTATATCATCTAAATTAGTTATTTTAGTATTACTATCATAACTAATACTTTTATTTAATAACTCTGCTAAATCTCTGACCTTTATATAATTTTCTCCATTTTCATTTATAACATTAAAAGATTTAGCTTTACCATTATAACTATAAATTCTCTCTACAAACATATATTTTCCCACTTCCTCTACTGGTTCCCACGTTTTTCTAAAATTTTCTGGCATTTTATATCTTGCCCTTAAAGTTGATATTGTACCGTATTTATTAAGTTCAAAGTGTGGTTTGTCAGGAAATATTTTCCAATCTCCTCCCCAAGTTAATCCAACTTTTTTACCTACTTGGCCTACTTTTTTAAACCAATCATCAGCATCATAATAAGCGCCTTTACCATCATCTCTACAAATATCAAAGGCCATACCCCAGTTATGATTAGATTCTGGATATTTTGCATTTGTAACAATATTTCCGGGTTCAGTTCTACCTTTAGCATATAACTTATTTTGTTCTTCTCTAGTTCTTAATGTATCTGTTACCTTAACTATAAGTCCTTGTTTTTTACACTCTTCTAAAAATTTAGGTATTATATCTTGTACTTCTGGGTGTAATAATTTTATATCCCTACTCATAATTATCTCCTTTATAACTAAAAATTTTATACTTAAACTTACAAAAATTATTTAAAAATTTAAAATATTGCATTTGTGGACGTTAATCTGTAATACCCTCTGTAACAGGATTTATAACATTATTCCACAAAGAAACTAAAACAAGCCCTACTACATAAGGATTTTTTAGTGCATCTAAAATTAATCTAAATAGACTTCCCCAAGTTGTTAAATCACTTCCACTAATTCCAAAATAAGCAAATATAGGTGTGGCTACTGATAAAATTGTATTTACCCAAAATATTTTATTTTTAAATCTTTCTTTCCAGTTAATTTTTTTCATAAAATCACTCCTTTATTAAAATACAAAAAAGACACTTAAGCTTTTCCTTAAATACCTTTACAAAAATTAAAGTATGTGTTATATTTTAAGCATAGGGTAAGATAACTACATAATATAATTAATATTTATTAATCACTATGGTTGAGACAGGGTGTTTATTTTTGTGTTTACCTCTTATAGAGGGTCTAACCACCTTATGCAATTATCCTATTTTAAATTATATACCAGTATTTTACATTTTTCAACTTATTTCATTAAATCTATTAATAGCCCCTCATTAATTTCTATTATGAAACCCTCTTTTATTTGAATATTTTTAATAGTTCTTGATTTATTACCAACTTATAAAACTTCATCCTTAACTTCTAAAATCTTATTCTCTATTTCTATAACATATGAATTAGTTTATCTAGTTACCCTTTATTTCTTATTTTATTATGATTGCAAAATGTTCAGCAACCCCTTTCAACTTTTAAAGTAATCTCTTTTTTTGTTTCACTTAAAATACTAATCTTCATAATACCACCCCCTTAATTAATAAAATAAAAATATAATTACTATAAAATAATAGAAAAAATATTTTCTATATCTTCTAATTTTATGTTTAATATTTTTATATGTAACTTCTTCTACTAAAATACAATCTTTCTTTATTTTTTGTATATAACATTTTATTATTTTATCTCCTATAAAAACCTCAACTAAACCTCCTTTCATAAAAAATTTATTATATATGCTTATTTCTTTTAGTTTAATTTTTGACATTTTTACTTATTACCTACCTATTATTTGCTATAAAAAATTACAAAATAAAAAAGGGTGTATACTGCTTAGTTTTGGTTATTTTCTTAACAACCATTAAAAACAGTATACACCCAATAAAAAACTTAGAGAATAATCTCTAAGTTTTTTACTAATACAAAAAATTATTTTATTGAAATTTTACAGAAACTATTTCTGCACCTAAAGCGTCTGGTTTTTCAGCTGCTTTTTCATCTTTTAATTCAATTTCTTTATTTGATACTTTAGTATATATAGCATTATATTGTTCTTCATTAAATACTTGAAATTTAGATGTTTCCATAGGTAATAAAATATCATTTGTAGCAGCGCCTAAATTAACTGTACGTCCTCCTGCAAAAGTGCCATCATAAATTTCTCCTAAAGTTTTATAAACTGCATTTTGTAAGTTTTTCATAGCAGATGTAATAACTGTTTCAGATTCTACTGATTGGTCAACGTCTACACCAATAACTTTTTTATCTGCAGTTTCAGCGGCTTTCATAACAGAGTTACCAACTCCACCACCACAGCCAAATATAACTTCTACACCTTCGTTATACCAAGCTGCTGCTTTAGCAGTATGATCTGGAGAAGCATCAAAATCACCAACATATGTATAATTCATAGTAATTTCTCCAGGTTTAAGACCTAATTCTTTACCTGCATATTCAGCACCTTGAACAAAACCATATCCATAACGTATAACAGCTGGTACCGCGATACCACCCATAAACCCTAAATTTCTATATCCGTCAATAACAGCACCATAACCAGCTAAGAAACCAGCTTGTTCTTCAGAGAAGAAAATAGCTTCTGTATTTTCAGCTACTTGATAGTTACCGCTACCATCTTGAGGTGTACCATCTATAATAATAAACTTAACATCTGGATATTTTTGTTGCATATTATATACTGGTACTTCAAATAAATATCCAGGACAAACAACTGTTTTTGCCCCGCCTTTAATAGCTAATTCTATAGTTGTAGTTATAGCTTCGTTTGATTTTTCCGCTGGTTGATAATATTTATGAGAGATACCTTTTTCTTCAGCAAATTTTACAACACCTTCCCAAGAACCTTGGTTGAAAGATTTATCATCAATAGTACCAACATCTGTAACAAGTGCAATTTCTGCTCCAGAACTACTACCTTTATCTTCTTGGCTATCAGAACTACTACTCTGATTATCTGAAGAAGTTGGCTCTGTGTTATTTGTTTTGTTACCACAAGCAACCATACTAAATGCCATAGTTACTGCTAATATTAAACTAACTATTTTTTTCATAGTATTTTCCTCCTTAGTTAAAATAAACAAAGCTACACTTTATTTATAAACTATTAATTGAATAATATATTTCTATTTTTATATAAACTATACTACTAAACCTTTAAAATTATTCACTAGCTGCTTCTGTGCTACCTTCATCTGTAGAGGTATCTTGACTTTCTGACACTGTTGTTGACTCTTCTGTAGTACTGCTACTACAAGCAACCATGCTAAGTGCCATCATTCCTGCTATTATTAAACTAACTATTTTTTTCATATTTGTTCCTCCTTAAAAAATAAATAATTATTTTCTTAATAAATATTTAATTATTCACTAGCTGCTTCTGTGCTACCTTCATCTGTAGAAGCATCTTGTTGACTTTCTGTACCTGTTGTTGATTCTTCTGTAGTACTACTACAAGCAACTACACTAAGTGCCATCATTCCTACCATTATTAAAGTAACTAATTTTTTCATGTTTTTCCTCCCAAAATTTAGAATATATTATTCATCTCATATTTTACACTTAAATATTAATTTAGTCAAATATTTTATATACTAAAATTTTTGAATTTTATTTTTTTCAACTCTAGCAAAAACTAAAGGTACACCTTTAGGCTTTTCATTACTAATTACTATTGATTTTTTTATTTTATTTTTAGCATTTTCAATACTTTTATTATCATTTGAATATAAAGTACATAAAATATCCCCTTGTTTTACTCTATCTCCAACTTTCTTGTTTAAAATAATACCTGCCGAAAAATCTATAATATCGTCTTTTGTTTCTCTACCAGCTCCTAACATAGTAGATGCTATTCCAAGTCCTTCGGTATCCATAGAACTAACATATCCATCAATATTTTCTTCTAAAACTATATCTATACAATATTTAGATTTTTCAAATTTTTGTGGATTTTTAATATATTCTATATCTCCTCCTTGAGCTTCCACCATTTCTATAAGCTTTTTAAGAGCGTAACCCTTTTCTATAGCCTCTTTTGCCATATTTTCACATTCTTCTATTGTTCCTTTATTTGCAAGATACAACATATTACCTGCTAATTTTATACATATTTGTGTTAAATCCTTTGGTCCTTTACCATTAAGAGTATTTATAACTTCAATTATTTCTAAAGCATTACCTATATTGTTTCCTAAAGGTATATCCATATCTGTTATAAGAGCAACTGTTTTTTTTCCACAATTTTCTCCAATAGAAACCATTTTTTCAGCAAGGCTTATAGAATCTTCTAAAGTTTTCATAAATGCTCCACTACCTGTTTTAACATCTAATAAAATACAATCACTTCCAGCTGCTAGTTTTTTACTCATAATAGATGCTGCTATAAGTGGTATACTTTCTACTGTTGCTGTTACATCTCTTAATGCATAAAGTTTTTTATCTGCTGGTGCAAGGTTGCCAGATTGACCTATAACACTAATTCCTGTCTTATTTACTATGTCAAAAAATTCCTGTTGGGAAAAATTTGTTCTAAGTCCTGGTATTGCTTCCATCTTATCAACAGTACCTCCAGTATGCCCTAAACCTCTCCCAGACATTTTAGCAACCTTTATTCCATAATATGCAACAACTGGCGCTATTATTAATGTTGTTTTATCTCCAACACCACCTGTTGAGTGTTTATCCACCTTTATACCTTCTATAGATGATAAATCTACCATATCTCCAGACTTTGCCATAATATTTGTCATAGTAGATATTTCTCTATCATTCATACCATTAAAAAATATTGCCATAAGCATTGCTGACATTTGATAATCTGGTATTTCTCCATCTACATAATTATTTATCATATATTCTATTTCTTCGTTTGTAAGTTCTTCATTATTTCTTTTTTTGTGAATAAGATCATACATTCTCATATTATTACCTCCTTATCTTGAACCTTTATCATAAGGTATTCCTGCTGCTTTAGGAGCTTGAGAGCTTTTAGATAAAAATGTTAAAGCTATTAAAGTTATAAGATATGGTAACATTTTATAAACTTCATTTGTTATAGGTAAATCTTTAATAAATGGTATAGTAGAATGTGCACTAGATAAAGTTTTCATAATCCCAAAGAAAAATGCTGCAACAAATACTCTAGGTACACGCCATTGTCCAAATATTAAAACAGCTAATGCTAAAAATCCGTATCCTGCAACTGTTGCATTAAAGTTTGTAGACGTAGGCACAATAAACACTACCCCCCCAATACCTGCTAATACACCAGATATTATAACACCTAAATATCTTATTTTATATACATTAATTCCAACAGAATCTGCTGCTTGAGGGTGCTCTCCACAAGATCTTAACCTAAGTCCAAACCTTGTTTTATTAATTACAATATAAGCAATAATAAATATTAAAATACCTATATAAGTTGTAATATAAACATTTTTAAAAAACAAATCTCCTATTATTGGTATGGAAGATAAAATAGGAACTTCTTTAATAAAAAATGTATTTGTAAAAGGAATTTGTTGTGTTTGTTGTATTGTTCTTGCAACAAATATAGCAAAGGCTGGTGCAAAAAGGTTAAGAGCAGTTCCACTTATTGTCTGATCTGCTTTAAGATTTATTGCTGCAAAGGCATGTAATAAAGAAAATACCCCACCTGCAATACCTCCTATTAATAATGCTAAAAGTAATAAACCCTGTCCAGACATCGAGCTTTCAAACTGATTTATAAATAATATTCCCGCAAAAGCCCCCATTATCATTATACCTTCCAAAGCAATGTTTATAACACCACTTCGTTCAGAAAACATACCTCCTATTGCTACTATTAAAAGAGGAATAGCAAAAGACATAGTTTGTTGTGTTATAAAATAAATTGTCTCCATTATTTTTTATCCCCTTTCCTAAGCTTTTTTATAATTTTAGATATAATGCTTTTAAATAATAAAGCAAAAGCACCAAAATATATAATAGAAGCTATAATCATATCTATAATTTCTGGAGCATATCCATGTAATTGTAGATTGTTTCCTCCAACACGTATATGTGCTATAAATAACCCTGCCAAAAATACACCTATTGGATTTGATTGACCAAATAATGCAACAGATATACCACTAAATCCTTCTGGTGCTATAATATCTAATACTTGAATATATTTACCAGCACCATAAAGATACATTAGCCCTCCACCTATACCAGATAATAAGCCTGATATAACCATAGCAAGAATTATATTTTTCTTTTCATTAATACCTGCATATTTACTAGCAAATTTATTTTGTCCACAAGCTTTTAACTCATAACCTATAGTTGTTTTTTCTAATAATATATATATTATTATTACAAATGCTAAAGCTATAATAATAGCATAATTTATATTAGTATCTCCTATACCAACCTTTGGTATAACTGCACTTTTAGCTACATCTAAAGACTGGTTTCTCAGTTGGTCAAAAACATTTTTTACAACTAGCATATTTACTAAATACATACCTATATAATTTGTCATAATAGACGATATAACTTCATTAACATTTGCAAATGCTTTTAAAATACCTGGAATAGCTCCCCATAAAGCACCTGCAAGACCTGCTCCTGTTAAAGCAACTACCCAATGTATGCTAGGTGGCAAAAATGTCCATTTAACACCTATATGTACAGCAACATATGCACCTATAATAAACTGTCCTGATGCTCCTATATTAAAAAGACCTGTTTTAAATGCAAATGCAACAGAAAGTCCTGTCATAATAATAGGTGTAGCAAAATATATAAGCCTAGATACTCCTGTTAAACCGTCCGTAAAACCTCCTTGCAATATAGTTATAAATCCATTTACCGCTTCTTTAGGCTCGCTTATAAAAAGAACTATAAATGCAAATACAAAGCCTGCTAATATAGCAAAAAGGGATGAGGAAAAACTTATAAGACCTTTGTAATTTATTTGTTTCATTAATTTTTTATCCATTTTTCACACTCCTTTTTGTACCGGACATATATAAACCTAATTCTTGTATAGTAACCTCTTTAGGATTTACATCTGCTACAATTTCCCCTTCATACATAACAAGTATCCTATCGCTAAGGTTCATAACTTCATCAAGCTCTAAAGAAACTAATAAAACTGCTTTGCCTTTATCCCTTTGAGCTACTATTTGATTGTGTATATATTCTATTGCCCCAACATCAAGACCTCTAACTGGTTGTACTGCTATTACAAGCTCTGGATTTCTATCCAATTCTCTTGCTATAATAGCTTTTTGTTGATTACCACCAGACATACCTCTTGCTATTGATGTCTCTCCTTGTCCACTTCTTATATCAAATTTTTCTATTAAATATTTAGCATAAGATTTTATTTCATTAAATTTTAAAAACCCGAGCTTTTGAAATCTTTTAGTAAAATAACTTTGTAAAACAAGATTTTCTTGTAATGTATAGTCTAGTACAAGTCCATATTTATGTCTATCTTCTGGTATATGTGCAAATCCATCTATACATTTTTTCCTAATGCTCTCTTTTGTAACATCTTTATCTTTTAGCTTAATGTTACCACTTTCTATATGCATAAGTCCAGTTATACCATATACAAGTTCTGATTGTCCATTTCCATCAATACCAGCTACACAAACTATTTCACCACTTTTTACTTCAAATGATACATTTTTTACAATTTGCTTACCCGTATCTTTAGACTTTACACATAAATTTTCTACTTTTAAAATAGTTTCACCTAATTTAGATGGTTGTTTTTCAATATTAAGATTAATTTTTCTACCAACCATCATTTCAGACATTTCTTCTTTAGAAGTACTTTCTACATCTACAGTACCTATGTATTTTCCCTTTCTAATAACACTACACCTATCAGCAACCGCCTTTATCTCATTTAATTTATGTGTAATAAATATTATAGATTTACCTTCTTGAACAAGATTTTTCATAGTAGTCATAAGTTCATCTATCTCTTGTGGTGTTAAAACAGCTGTTGGCTCATCAAATATTAATATATCATTATCACAATATAACATTTTTAAAATTTCTACTCTTTGTTGCATACCAACTGTTATATCTGATATATAAGAATCTAAATTTATTTGAAATTTATATTTTTCTATAAGCTGTTCTACCTTTTTTCTAGCATCTTTCATTTTTAAAAATCCAAGAGATGTTGTTTCCCGTCCTAAAACAATGCTTTCTAAAACAGTAAAATTATGAACAAGCTTAAAATGCTGGTGAACCATACCTATGCCTAAATTATTTGCATCATTAGGATTATTTATTTTTACTTCCTTTTCATTTATTTTTATAGTTCCTTTTTCTGGTTGGTAAAGACCAAATAATATACTCATTAAAGTAGATTTACCTGCTCCATTTTCACCTAAAAGTGCGTGTATTTCCCCTTTTTTTACTTTTAAGGTAATATTATCATTAGCCTTAAAATTGCCAAACTCCTTTGTAATGTTATTCATTTCAATTACATAAGACAAATATAACACCTCCTAAATGATTTTATAAAGCATCTTTTGTAAAAGCTAAAGGTAAAACTTCTTCTAAAGTATAAATTTTATAATCATCTTCGCTTTTTCCTAAAATAACTTTAAAATCTTTTATATTACAAAATTCTGCCATAACTTGCCTACAAACACCACAAGGTGCACAATACTCTCTTTCATTTTCTTTTACATCTTTAGGACTTCCAACAATAGCAATAGCTTCAAATTTTGTTTCTCCTTCAGATACAGCCTTAAAAAATGCTGTTCTTTCTGCACAATTGGTTGGAGAATAGGCTGCATTTTCTATATTACAACCTGTATATATTTTTCCTGATTTTGTAAGAAGTGCTGCCCCAACCTGAAAATTAGAATAAGGAGAATAAGAAAATTTTTGTGCCTCCAAAGCCTTTTTTACTAATTCTTTCATAGATTAAAACCTTTCTATACTAATATATCATTTAAGAAACTTATACCATCTATATTATTTTCTACATTAAACATATCTAATATAGTTTTTGCAACATCTGCAAATGAATTTCTTGTACCTAGAGAATTATTTTCTTTTATTCTTTTACCATAAACTAAAAGTGGTACATCTTCTCTTGAATGATCTGTCCCTTTAAATCCTGGGTCACACCCATGATCCGCTGTTATAATAAGTACATCATCATCTTTCATATTATTAATAAATTCTCCAAGCTGATTATCAAATTTAGTAGCTGCCTTTGCATATCCTTCTATATCATTTCTATGTCCATATACCATATCAAAATCTACTAAATTAACAAATGCAAGTCCTGTAAAATCTTTACCTTGTAAAGCTATCGTTTTTTCCATACCATCAATATTATTTACTATACTTGTCGTTTCATTAATACCTTTACCTGCAAAAATATCATATATTTTACCTATTCCGATAGTATCTAAGTTAGCCTTTTCTAAATAATCCAACATAGTATCTTTAGGTGGTAATAATGAATAATCGTGTCTTCTTGGTGTTCTTTTAAACGGATATTCTCCTTCAAAAGGACGTGCTATAACTCTACCTACACCATCTTTACCTTTTAAAATATCTCTGGCTATATGGCAGTATTCGTATAATTTTTCTATAGGAACAATATCTTCGTGTGCTGCTATTTGAAAAACACTATCTGCTGATGTATAAACTATTAAATCACCTGTTTTAATATGTTCATTACCATAATCTTTTATAACTTCTGTACCAGAATATGGCTTATTACATATTACGTTTTTGCCTGTTTTTTCTTTAAATTCATCAAGTATATAATCTGGAAACCCATTTGGATATGTAGGAAGTGGGCTATCCGATATGATTCCTGCAATCTCCCAGTGTCCTATTGTTGTATCTTTCCCCATAGATGCTTCTTCTAACCTACCATAAGAACCAATAGGTCTTCTAACACCATCTTTAAAGTCTATACCATCAATATTAAAAAGTCCAATATTTGCCATATTAGGTGTGTTATATTCCTTTGAAGATATAATGGTTTTTAAAGTATTACTTCCTTCATCTCCAAAATCTTTTGCATCTTTTGCAGCACCTATCCCATAACTATCTAAAATTATTAAAAATACTCTTTTTATATCCATATTAATTACCTCCTCTATATTTTTATAACATAATTAATACCCTGTAACTTGTTGATTTTTTAAAACTTGGCAAATGGAACTTGTCCCCAACCTTGTTGCTCCTTCTTTTATAAAATCTTCAGCATCTTCTATAGTTTTCACACCACCTGCTGCTTTTATCTTAGTTTCTTTAGATACATTTTCTCTCATAAGCTTAATATCTTCTAATGTTGCCCCATTTGTTCCAAAACCTGTCGATGTTTTTATAAAGTCAGCTTTTGCATTACTAACAGCTTTACAAAGTGATATTTTTTCATTTTCTGTTAAATAACAAGTTTCTATTATAACCTTTAAAATATGGCTTCCTACTGCCCCTTTTATCTGTCTTATTTCTTCCTCTATTTTATCAAATAACCCTGATTTTGCATCACCAATATTTATAACCATATCAATTTCTTTAGCACCATTTTGGATAGCATCTTTAGCTTCTTCTATTTTTATTTTAGTTGTGCTATATCCTAAAGGAAATCCTATAACTGTGCATACTGGTATTTCATCTTTTAAATATTCACTAGCTTGTTTTACATAAGATGGTGGAATACATACAGAGGCTACTTTCATCTCTTTAGCCTCATCACAAATCTTTTTAATATCTTCCCAAGTTGCTACTGGTTTTAATAATGTATGGTCTACTTTTTCTATTATATGTTTCATATTTTTACCTCCTTTATATAATTACAATTCTTTTACTATATTAGAAACCCAAGTGCAAAAATTTTCTGATGCTTTTTTAGCAGTTTCTACAACTCTATCGTGTGAATGTTTAAACTTTTGTATACCTGTTGCCATATTAGTAATACAAGATATTCCTAAAACTTGTAGCCCTAAATAATTTGCAATTATTGTTTCTGGTACTGTAGACATGCCAACAGCATCTGCCCCTAAAGTTTTAAAAGCTCTTATTTCTGCCGCTGTTTCGTAGTTAGGTCCAGTGCAAGCCATATATACCCCTTCTTTATATGATATATTTAAACTATCGGCCACATTTTTAGCTTTTTCTATAAGATTTAAAGAATAAGCCTCTGACATATCTGGAAATCTAACTCCAAATCTTTCATCATTTTTACCTATTAATGGATTAGTACCCATAAAGTTTATAAAATCATTTATAATCATTAATGTACCTGGTTCAAATGTTTCATTTATACCACCACTAGCATTTGTAACTATAAGCTTTTCTATACCAAGTTGTTTCATAACATAAACTGGATATGTAACTTCTTTCATAGAGTAACCTTCATAAAAATGAAACCTACCCTGCATTAATAAAACTTCAACACTATTTATTTTACCAAATACAAGCTTTCCTGCGTGTCCTGCTACTGTTGATACTGGAAAATTTGGTATATCTCCATATTTTATTTCTTCTTTTTCTTCTACAAAATCTACTAAATCCCCAAGTCCAGACCCAAGAATAATTGCTATTTTAGGTTTAAACTTTGTATTATTACTTATATATTCTGATGTTTTTAATATATTATTAAACATTTTATCACTCCTTACTATAATAATTAATAATAACTATTATTATAATTAAGCATATCATACATACAAAACTATGTAAAGTAACTTTTATACAATATTATTGACATAAATATTTTTTATAAATTATTTCTGGCAATAATTATATTTTTGTAGTATACTATCTATAAATATGTTGAAAGAAGGTGATATTATATCTGGTTCTACATATGGTAAAATTTTTAAAATTTCTACTTGGGGAGAATCTCATGGCAAAGCAATAGGTGTTGTAATAGATGGTTGCCCTGCCGGAGTTTATATATGTGAAGATGATATACAAAAAGAACTTAATAAAAGAAAACCTAATAGCAGTAAATATACTACAAAACGTGCCGAAGATGATAAAGTTATTATAATGTCTGGTACATTTGATGGTAAAACAACAGGTACCCCTATATCTTTAATAGTACATAATAAAGATTATATATCTAAAGATTATAATAATATAAAAGATATTTATCGTCCATCTCACGCTGATTTTACATATGATAAAAAATATGGGTTTAGAGATTATCGTGGTGGTGGTAGAGCATCTGCTCGTGAAACTGTTGCACGTGTTTGTGCTGGTGCTATTGCTAAAAAAATACTAAACGATTTAGGTATAAATATATTAGCATATACCTCTTCTGTTGGACATATAAAATTAAAAAAAATAGACTTATCATATATTTATGAAAATCCACTAAAAATGCCTTGCAAAGAAGCTGTAAAAGAAGCAACCATTTTTTTAGATAATCTAATAAAAGAAAATAACTCTATCGGTGGCACTGCTCATTGTGAAATAACTGGCTTAAAAGCTGGCATAGGAGAACCTGTTTTTGAAAAGCTAGATGCTATGCTATCTAAAGCTATTATGTCCATTGGTGCTACAAAAGGTATAGAATTTGGATTAGGGTTTTTAGCTAGTGAAAAAAAGGCTAGTCAATATAATGATATTTTTTATAGTGAAAACGAACAAATCTTAAAAAAAACAAACAATTCTGGTGGTATATTAGGTGGAATGTCAGATAGCTCTAAAATTACTATTAATATAGCATTTAAACCTACACCATCTATATCAATACCACAAAATACTATAAATACTAAATTAGAAAATACAAACGTTGAAATAAAAGGAAGACACGACCCATTTATAGTTCCTAGGGCTATACCTATAATAGAATCTATGGTAGCTATAACATTAATAGACTATATATTAATAAATATGACAAAAAAAATAGACTGTGTCAAATATACCTATTTAAACTTTTAAAATGTTTTAAATAAAGTACAATATAAGGAGAATTATTATGCAAAAATTAGTATCCAAAGTAACAGATAATGCAAATTTTTATATGGGGAATTCGCCTATAGATTTAATACAAAAATATGGTAGCCCTTTATATGTATATAATGAAAAAATACTTCGTGAAAAAATGAGAGATATGAAAAATCTTGTATCTTATGAAAATTTTGCTGTAAACTATTCTGCAAAAGCTAATAGCAACTTAGCAATATTAGAAATAGCTAATGAAGAAGGCTTAAATATTGATGCTATGTCTCCTGGGGAAATGTATGCAGAGCTTAAAGCTGGTTTTTCACCTGAAAAAATATTTTATATAAGCAATAATGTTTCTAAAGAAGAAATGCAATATGCCATAGATAATAATATTATATTAAGTGTAGATTCTATTTCACAATTAGAACAATTTGGACAAATAAATCCAGGAGGAAGAGTTGCTGCTCGTTTTAATGGTGGTATTGGAGCTGGACACCACGAAAAAGTTATTACTGCTGGTAAAAATACAAAATTTGGTATCGACCCAGATGAAATGGAACTATTTAATGAAACTTTAAAAAAATATAGTTTAAAGCTAGTTGGTATAAATCAACACATTGGTTCTTTATTTATGGAACCTGATAAATATATTGAAGGTGTATATGCTATTTTATCTATTGCTAAACAATTTAATGATTTAGAGTTTATAGATTTAGGCGGAGGCTTTGGAGTACCATATAATAAATTAGATGATACATATAAAACTTTAGATATAGAAAGTCTTGGTAAAAAATTAGATGAAATATTTGAAAAATTTTCTAAAGAATACGGTAAAAGAATTAAATTTAAAATAGAACCAGGTAGATACATTGCTGCTGAATGTGGTGTCTTACTTGGAACGGTAAATGCTATTAAAAATAATGGTAATAATAAATATGCTGGTACTGACATAGGATTTAATGTTTTAGCAAGACCCGTTATGTATGATTCTCATCACGATATAGAAGTGTACAGACAATCTAATGAAAAACCTAAAAAAATAGAACCTATTACAGTTGTTGGTAATATTTGTGAAACTGGAGATATTATAGCTAAAAATAGGATGTTGCCTACTCTTAAAGAAGGAGATATTTTAGGTATTTTAGATGCTGGTGCATATGGTCACGTTATGAGCTCCAATTATAACAATAGATTACGTCCTGCTGAAGTTTTAATAAGAGAAAATGGCGAGGCTGTTCTCATTAGAAAAAGGGACACTTTAGAAGATATTGTTAAAAATTTTATTTCTTTAAAATAATATATTAAATTACTGGGGGGTATTTTATATGATACAAAAAGAAATATATAATGAGCTTAATGCTAAAAAAGTAATAGAAAATTTAGAAAAAAGAAATATTCAAGGTTTTTTTGTAAAAACCAAAGAAGATGCACTGAAAAAATCTTTAGAGCTTATTCCAAATAAGTCTAGTATATGTTGGGGAGGATCTCAAAGTATACTACAAATAGGATTAATTGACGCTTTATATAAAGGAAATTATAACCTTTTTGATAGAGCTAAAGCAACTTGTCAAGAAGAAATTGACTATATTTATAGAAAAGCTTTTACAAGTGATTTTTATCTTGCTAGTGCTAATGCTATAACCTTAGATGGTAAAATAGTAAATATTGATGGAACTGGAAATAGAGTTGCTGCAATGATATATGGTCCTAAAAATGTAATTTTGGTTATAGGTGTTAATAAAATATGTACAGATGAGTTATCGGCAATTAATAGAGTTAAAAACTATGCATCTCCTATAAACGCTATTCGTTTAAATAAAAAAACCCCTTGTACAATAAAAGGCAGTTGTTATGACTGCCTATCTAATGATACTATTTGCTGTGTTACCACTGTAAATAGGTATAGTAAAGAAAAAAATAGAATAAAGGTTATTTTAGTTGGTGAAGAATTAGGATACTAATTTTCATTTTGTATATTTTGTATATTTTCTTTTAACTTTTTATTTTTTATTTATATTGTTTGTCAATTTAATTTTTTATAATTTGAATATATAATTAATTAGATTAAATTTATTTTTTGGAGGAAATTTTATGAATATTTGGCATGATATTAATGCAGATAGAATTAAACCTGATGATTTTGTATGCGTTATAGAAATATCTAAAGGTAGTAAAAAGAAGTATGAATTAGATAAAGAAACTGGTCTTATTATGTTAGATAGAATTTTACATTCAGCTGTACATTATCCAGCTAACTATGGTTTTATACCTAAAACTTATGGTGATGATAAAGACCCTTTAGATGTTCTTTTATTATGTTCTGAAACTATTGAACCTCTAACTCTTGTTGAAGCATATCCAATTGGAGTTATGTATATGGTTGATGGTGGAGAAAATGATGAAAAAGTTATAGCAATAGCTAAAAATGACCCTATTTACAATTCTTATAAAGATATATCTGAACTTCCAAAGCATATATTTGACGAAATTAAACACTTCTTTGTTACTTATAAGGATCTTGAAAACAAAAAAACTATTGTTGAAAAATTTGGTGATGCTAAAGATGCTAAACAAATTATTGAAGACTGCATAAAAAATTACAACAATAAATTTAACAAATAAAAAGAGGATAAAATTATCCTCTTTTTATTTGTTATAACATTATTTATATTTTTCAATAGATATACTTTCTATTATTACATCTTCTACAGGTTTATCATTTTCTCCAACTTTAACGCTAGCTATTTCATTAACTATGTCCATTCCCTCATAAACTTGTCCAAATACAGTATGTTTACCATCAAGCCAAGGTGTTCCTCCAACTTCTATATATTTTTCACATACACTTGTAGGATAAACATCTTTAACCTTTATACCATTTTGTTCTTGTTCTTGATTTTTAGAATAATATTCTAATATTTTTTTACTTTCTTCATCAATATTACTACTTTGAACAATGAAAAATTGGCTACCATTTGTATTAGCACCACTATTTGCCATACTAAGAGCACCATTAAAATGTCTTAAATCTGGTATATTAATTTCATCTTCAAAAGGTTTGCCATATATACTTTCTCCACCTGTACCATTACCATTAGGATCTCCACCTTGAATCATAAAGTCTTTAATAACTCTATGAAATGTAAGTCCATCGTAGTAACCCTCTTTTGAATGAGTTATAAAGTTTTCCACTGCTTTAGGGGCTTGATCCTTAAAAAATCTTATTTTTATATCACCATAATTGGTTTTTAAAATAGCTATTTCTTCACCCTTTTTTATTTCAGAAAATTGTAACAATTCACTAGATTTATTATCAGTTTGTTCACTAACGCTAGTACTTGAAGTTGATTGACCAGTTGTTTCTATTGTAGTTTCTGTAGTTGTTTCTACTGTTGTAGTAGAAGTATCTTCATTATTTTCATTTTTACCACAAGCTGTACTAAATATAACACTAAATAATAATAAAAATACCATTAAATTTTTCTTCATAAAATTATGCCTCCAATTTATATTAATTCTTTCTATTATATTTTATACTAAATTATAAATTTGTCAATAATAGAAATATCTCATTATTACCAATAAATTAGACAAAAAATATATGATTATATTTTTAATAACATAATTTTTAAAAATTATTTATATATTAAATTTTCATAACTTACTCCCTATAACTAACACACTATATTATTTATGAGCCTTATCTATAACTATATGTTCTTTTTCCCAATCATTATTATTATATGTTAACTTATAAGCTTTTCCAAAGCCCTCAACTAATCTTCCCTCTGAAATTTTTATTTCAAAAAAGTCAAAATCCATTGTATATAATACATCCATCATATTTTTAGTGTGTATTTCTTCAAATTTTTCTTTAACTTGACTATCTACATCTGACAATTTGGTAGCTTCCCCTTTAAAGCTAATTCTTTTTCTAGCAAATAATATTTTAGAATTAGTTTCATCTTCAATAATCATAAGACTAGCATGTTTATTATTTTCTAAATTTTTATAATGTTCTGCTACCTTACTAATATAAATATAAATTTTATCTTCAATAATAACATAAGGTGCATAACTTGCTTGTGGCATATTGTTTTCATCTATTGATGCTATAAAAGCTGTTTTTTGAGTATTTAAAAGTTCTTTCATTTTTTATCTTCCTTCCTTATTTACATATGTCAATTGGTGTAATCATAAGTTTTTTATTATTTTCACATATATGACATTTTATATTATATACATTTTTTAAATTTTCACAATTTATTACATCTCTTGGTAACCCATAATCGAATATTTTACCACTTTTCATAAGTACAATTTTATCACTATACTCACTGGCTTGATTTAAATCGTGTAAAACCATAATTATAGTTATTTTCTTTTCTTTATTTATCGTATGAATTAATTTCATTAGCTCTAATTGATGAGATATATCTAAATATGTTGTAGGCTCATCTAATAATAATACATCTGGTGTTTGAGCTAAAGCCATAGCTATCCATACCCTTTGTTGTTCACCCCCTGACAAGCTATTTACAAAATTATTTTCATATTTTAAAACATTTGTATATTTCATAGCTTTTTCTACTATTTCATAATCTTCTTTATTTTGCCTTTCATACCACCTTTTATGAGGTAACCTACCATAGGAAACTAGTTGCCTTACAGTTACATTACTTGTTACAGAGTGATGTTGTGATAAAATAGCAACTTTTTTAGAAAACTCTTTTATAGATTTATTGTAAATACTTTCATTTTCTAAAAAAATTTCACCAGATATTGGTTTAATATATCTTGTAAGGCAACTAAGTAACGTAGATTTACCAGAACCATTAGGACCTATTATAGACACTATTTCACCTTTTTTTATATCTAAAAATAAATCTTCTATTATTTTTTTATTTTCATAACCTGCATTTAACGATTTAACACTTAACAATATTAAGCACCTTCCTTTTTTCTAAGTAGATATAAGAAAAACGGTCCACCTATTAATGACATAACTATCCCAACAGGTAACTCAACACTTCCTCCAATGGTTCTTGCTATTGTATCTGCTAACAATACTATTATACCACCTAAAGCAATAGATAATGGCAAACAATATCTATAATCATCACCTATAACTATTCTACAAATATGGGGTATTATAAGACCTACAAAGCCAATTATTCCAACAATTGATGTACAAACACCTGCTAAAAATACACCCACAATAGATATAAATAACCTTAAATATGTAACATTAAACCCTAAACTAAGTGCTGTTTTTTCTCCAAGTGCTAATATATTAGCTGGTCTTATGCAAAATAAAGATAATATTAATCCCATTACAATATACGCAGATAATAATTTAAAGTCTGACCAAGTCTTTTGTGCTAAACTACCATTTAACCACAATAAAGCACTTTGTATTCTATCACTATATATTATAGTAAATATAGATATAATACTCCCAAAAATTGAGTTTATTGCTACTCCAGATAATATAATCCTATTTGGTTTTATTTCCCCATTTTTCCAGGCCAATACAAATACTAAAATACAAGCTAATAATCCCCCTACAAATGCCAATATAGGCAATATAAATGAATAAGTAGGAAATGCTAAAAGTATGATAATAGCCATAACGCTAGCACCAGATGACACCCCTGTTATTCCAGGGTCAGCTAAAGGGTTTCTCATAACAGCTTGTAATAGTATCCCCGAAACTGATAAACTAGCTCCTACAAAAGCTGCTATTAAATTTCTTGGTAGCCTTATATCATAAACTATTGTATTTAGTAACTCATTATCTTTATTAAAAATAGAAATTATTATCTCCTTTACACTAAATTTTACACTTCCAAAAATACAAAATATAAATATTAGTATAAATAGTAATGTAAAAGAACATATTATTAAACTTACTTTTTTTATATTACGACTCTGCATTTAAAATTTCTCCAATTTTCGTTAAAGCTTTATCAACAAAATTATTTGCAGATGCTCCAAATATGTTAGAGTCTAAATCAAATATTTTATTGCTTTTAAAAGCGTTTAGATTTTTCCAAGCTGGATTTTCTGAAAATAATTTTTCAAATGCTTTATTAGCCTCTTCTACATTACCATGACCAAATCTCAAAATCAAATCTGGTTGGTTTTTAAGTAGTTGTTCTAAATTTAAATTTATATATCCATTAGACTCTACCTCTAAAGGATTATTACTGCTACTATCATTAACTATCTCTGTTGCTATATTTTTTACCCCAAAAGCTTGTACAAGGCTACCTACATATGTATTTTCCGTTGCTAACATATTGCTTTCAGATGTTCCAAAAATTATAGCTACTTTTAAATCCTTATTTATATCTTTTGAATTATTTAATGGTTCTTTAAACCTTTTTATAATATCATTTGCCTCTTTTTCTTTACCTATTCTCTTACCAAGCTCTTCTATACTTGTTAAAAATGAATTATATGTAGAAGTATTAACATAAAAAGTTTCTATACCATACTCTTTAGCTGTTTTTTCTATTTTATCTTTAAACATCTCATCACCTATTAAAAGTTCTGTGCCAACAGCTAATACTTTTTCAAAATCTGGTGAAAAGGAACTTCCTATTTCCTCTACACTTTCATATTGTTTAGGTAACGTCAATTTTGTAGTGGGTCTTCCTACTATTTCTTGATTCATTTCTGATAATATTTGAGATATAGCAACGCTTGCAACAGATATTTTTATATCTATATTATTAGCTTTTTCTTTATCTAAAGAATTCTCTTTTTCTATATTTTTATTAGTATCATTGGATACTTCATTATTAGATTGATTATTACATCCTACCAATATACTAAATATTAGAATAACTGCTAATAATGTTGTTTTTAATTTCATAATTATCCTCCTTAACAAATCATAAGTTATTTTATATTAACTTGTGTTAGTATATGGTAACACAATATTAAATAATTGTCAATACATATTTTAAAACCCAAAAAAATATTTTTATAATTTAATTAACCATATTAAAAATATAAAACTTAAAATTATAAAAAAATAACAGACTATAAAGACTGTTATTTAAAATAAAAATTTTATAAAAATATGATTTTATTTTTTTAATATCAACCCTATTATATAATAAATTAAAAAAGCTATTACATTTATGATAGCTATATTTGCACCAGTTGGTATATCGTATATATATGATATAAATATGCCCACTAAAAAGCATATAATAGAAATAATTAAAGAATTTATTACAACAGCTTTGAAGCTTTTAAAAACTCTCATAGATGTAAGTGTTGGAAAAATCATAAGACTTGATATTAATAAAGAACCCATTGTTCTCATACCTAAAACAATAATAAGTGAAGTCAAAAATGCTATAATAATATTATATAAATTTACATTAATACCTGTTGCTTTAGAAAAATTTTCATCAAAAGTAATAGCAAATATTTTATTATAAAATAATACAAATATAATTATTACAAAAATAGACAAAATAATAGTTAAAATAACATCTACTTTTGTTAAACCAAGTATAGATCCAAATAAATAATTTGAAACATCTGTATTCATACCTGTTGTCATAGAAAGTATCATTATACCTATTGCTAATGAGCTAGTAGATATTAAAGCTATAGCTGAATCTCCCTTAATTTTTCTATTTTCACTTATTTTAAGAAGAAAAAATGAAACAATAACAACAATAGGTATAGATACAATAATAGGTTCTTTATTTAAAGCTGTAGCAACAGCTAAAGCCCCAAATCCAACGTGGGATAACCCATCACCTATCATGGAATATTTTTTTAATACAAGTACAACTCCTAAAAGAGCTGAACAAATAGAAATTAACAAACCAGATATTATTGCTTTAACCATAAACGGATAAGAAAATATTTCATAAATAATATCTATCATAGTTCTCCTCCATTAATAAAAGTTTTACATATTTTATCATCTAAATAGTCTTTTGTTTTACCAAAAAATAATTGTTTTTTTTGAATATGCAATATATGAGAGGCATATTTTATTGCATATTTTATATCGTGAGAAACCATTATAATAGTTATTTTAAGTTCTTTATTTATTTTATCAACTATATCATAAAATTCTTTTGTAACAATAGGGTCTAGTCCAACTGTTGGCTCATCTAGTAATATAACTTTACTTGTAGAACATAGAGCTCTTGCTAATAAAACTCTTTGTTGTTGTCCTCCAGATAAATCTCTAAAACATTTTTTTCTTATATCAAATATATTCATTTTTTTCATATTATCATATATAATATCCTTATCATTTTTGCTATAAAATGGCTTTAATCCTAATTTGTTTAGATAACCAGAAAAAACTACTTCTTTAACTGTTGCTGGAAAATCTTTTTGATAATTGTTTTGTTGTGGTAAATACCCTATTTCATTAGATTTTAAATTATTTTCAAATATTAGTTGCCCACTTGATGGTTTTTTCAATTTCAATAATCCTTTTATTAATGTACTTTTTCCAGCACCATTTTCTCCAATAATACAAACATAATCCCCTTTATTAATTTTAAAATTAATCTTTTCAACTACAACTTTATTATCATATGAAAATGTTAAATTATTAGAAGTTATTAATTCCATTTAATTTAAAGCCTCCCTTAATATACTAACGTTTTCTTCCATTAAAGATAAATATGTTACACCATTTTCTAATTGTTCTTTTGTTAAATTATGCCCAGAATTAAATGTCATTTTTTTAGCATTTGTTGATTCAATAATAGAATTTGCTATTTTTTGATTGGAAAATTCTATTGTAAATACAACAGGTATACTTTCTTGTTTAATTTTATCTATTAAAAATCCAATTGTTTTAGGACTAGCCTCTGTTTCTGTTGAACACCCGGAAAATGCAGCATAATATTTAAGACCATATTCATCTGCAAAATATCTAAAAGGAAATCTATCTCCAAACAATATTGTTTTTCTCTTTGAATTATTTACAACTTCTTTAAATTTATTATCCAAATCTTCTAATTTTTTTATATATTCACTAGAATTTTTTTTATATACTTCTAAATTTTTCTCATCTTTTTCTCCTAAAATATCTGATATTTCTTCAACTATTAATATTGAATTTTTAGGAGATGTCCAAACATGTTCATCTATTGTATGCTTGTCTTCATCGTGATTGTGATCATCATCTTCATTATGCTCATGTTCCATACCTTCTACTATTTCTTCTTCAACTGTTTTTACTGTATCAATAAGTTTTAACGTTTGTGGTCTATCATCTCCCATAGATTCTAATATATCATTAACCCAAACATCATTTTCTCCACCGACATATATAAATAAATCACTGTTTTGTATATCAATTATATCTTTTGGTGTTGGTTCATATGAATGGCTTTCTTCCCCTGGTTTTAAAAGCATTTTTACATTTACATTTTCCCCACCTATTTCTCTAACAAAATCATATGGCGGAAAAATAGTTGTAACTACATTTATTTTATTATCTTTTATATCTGCTTCTTCTTTTTTAGAACAACCATAAAAAATAGTAGTTACCAATATTAAAATTAAAATTAAACTAATTTTTTTATACATATTTTTTCTCCCTAACAAAGTTTATTACATTTATCACAAATACCATAATAAACAGTTTTTGATAAATCAATATTCATATTATGTTTTTCTAAAAAGTGTATATATAAATTTTTAAGCTCATTGCATTTAAAATGATATAGTCCATCACATTTATTACATTTTAAGTGAAATTTAATATCTTTATTAACTTTATTATCTACATACTCAAAATAAGCACCCTTTTTAGAATCTAAAACATATTTTTTTATTATACCCTCAGATACAAGTTTTTCTAAGTGTCTATAAATAGTAGTTACTCCAACTGGTGTACCCATTTTATTTAGATAATCATATATTTCTTGTGCTGTAATATGTGAATCTTGAAAATTTTTAAAATATCTTAATATATTTTCTTTTTGTTTTGTTTTATAAATTTTATTTTCATTAGACATAAAACTCCTCCATTTTGAAAATCATTTTCATTTTATCACTAAAAAATATATTTGTCAATAATTTGAAAATTATTTTCATTTTATTAAAATATATTTTATATAATAGAGTATATTTCACATAAAAAATAGTAGTTATAAAAAATACTTATAACTACATTTTATCCATTATCTAACCCATAAATTATTCTAAAAATTATCCCCAATAATTAAGTTTTTTTAAGTGTTCATAAAAATACTCTCTTGAATATTCTGGCTTAATACTTATAAGAAAATCAATTAATTCATCTATATTTTTATATATAAATTTTCCATCTGTATAACACCATTTACAGTATTCCTCATTAAAACTGTTGTCTACTTCACGGCTAATAATATCATCTTCTAATGGCATTCCGCAACATTGGCAATAAATCTTTCTTGGACTTCCTAATAATGTATTAATAGAAACATCAAATAGTATAGAAATTTGTTTTAATGTTTCTATATTAGGAGTTGTCTCTCCATTTTCCCAACGAGAAATTGCTTGTCGTGTAATAGATAATTTTTCAGCCATCTCATCTTGTGTCAAATTATTTTTAACACGAATTTCTTTTAAAATATAACTTGTATTCATACTATCACTCTCCTTTATATATTAGTATGCTTATTATATAATATATAAATTTACATATCAAGCAATCCTATGTTGCTATGCAATTTCAGTATAATAAAATATATTATTAAACCTTTAAATTTAAAAAAGGCTCTTTACCATCTATATATATAAAATGATAAAGAGCTATAAAATAAAAATATTAACTTTAAAATAATAAAATCTTATTATCCAACAATACCAGAACGCTCTAAATTTTCTACAATTTTTCTTTGTGCTAATAAATAAATTATTATTAATGGTATCAAGAATACAACTAGTGCAGCCTGTTTTGTTGCATCAAAAGTTAATTGATTAGTAAGAAATACATTAAAATTATCAAATAAAATTTGATTTACAGCTTCTCTTCTATCTGCTGCAAACACCTTTTGTAATATAACTGCCATATATGGTCCATCTGGATGAAAATAATTTGTATAATATGTGTCACCATAATTAAAAACAAAAGATAAAAGACCAACAGTCATTATAGGAGGCATAGCATTAGGTAACATTATTTTAAAATATGTTTTGTAAAAACCACAACCATCTATAACAGAAGCTTCTTCAAATTCATTTGGCATTGTTATAAAAAATTGTCTAAATATAAATATAAATAACCCTTGTTTTACACCACAACCTAAAATTGCTAGTAAATATAATATTATTGGTTTATTTATAATATCTATTGTTCCTCCTGTAATCATTGAAAATAAACCTAATATATCAAATTGTTTAAAGTGTAAATACTGAGAAATTAATAACGCTTGTGGTGGCACTAAAAATGTTAATATAACTAATCCAAAAACCAAATTTCTCCCTTTAAAATCAATTCTTGCAATAGCATAACCTGTCATGGCACTCATAAATATTTGTATTATTGTTATTGTAAAAGCATAAATAGTTGTTATAAAAATCCCTTTTAAAGTGCCTCCCATTGCAATTTTAAAAGCCGACTTAAAACTTAGAACCGAAAATTTTTTTGGTATCCAAACAATATCTGGGTTACCTAAGTCTGACATATCTCCAAAAATATTAGGAAAAATCTTTAATAATGGGTATAAAATAATAAAACATAAACCTATAACAAGGGATATAAAAAATGCTTTTTTTACTATATCTAAAGAATACTTTTTAAATCTATAATTATCTAAATATCTGTTCATTTTACTTTCTTCTCTATAATTAATTTTCTTTTTTGCTAATTTAAGATTTTCCATATACTATATTCACCACCTTTTTAAGAATAAACTGACAAAAGATAAAATACTTTTTAATATTTACCATAATCCAATTTTACCACCTTTTTCAAGAACAAGCTAATAAGGAATAGAAATACTATTTCGTTTAATACAAATAATACAGAAAGGGCTGAACCAACCCCTATTTTACTTTTAAGAAAAGCAAAATTATAGATTTCTTTTGTAATAGGTGAATTTAAAAACATATCAATTAATGTATATATAGATACAAAAAATGTTATATTAGCTGTAGCTGGAATAGTAACTTTCCAAAAAGTTTCATATTCAGTTGCTCCTTCAATCCTTGCAACTTCATATAAAGAAGGAGAAATTGATTGAAGTCCTGCTAAAAATATCAAAACTTGAACACCTGATTTAGATATAATCATAGATATATTCTTTAGTGCATCTTGTATAAATTGTGCTATCTCTATTGGAAGTCCTGCATATTTTAATAATATATCTGATATAGACGTATTTGTAAATGCTGTTACTGATTGCATAGCTTCTACACTAGCACTATCTAATCCTGTATTATTTATAAATAGCATACTTGAAACAATATCTAACCCTAAAATTATTGGTAAAAAGAAAATTACCCTAACAATTGCTCTACCTTTAAACTTAGCATTAATAATTAAAGCTAAAAACAAACTAAATATTACAATTAAAGGCACATTAACAAGTATTTTTTGATTTTCTTCAATTAATAATCTTAAAATTGGTTGATTTTGTGTTGTAACCTCTAACTTAAATAAATTAATATAATTTTGAAATCCACTAGCTTGTAACTCCATACCCCCTGTTTCTCTAACACTAACATTATTAAAAGAATAAATAACTGTATTTATTATAGGAATTATGAAGAAAAATATGAATCCTATTAACCAAGGCAAGATAAAAATAATACCATTTAATCTCCTTTTTGTTGCATATTTTATTCTCATTATTTCATCCCTCCTTAATTATTTAATAATTCTATACCCCATTGATTTTACTGCTAGATCTTCTAACATAACATCATTAAGATTATAATTTGTAATAACTTTAACTCCATTTTTATAAGTTGTTTCAAAAACTCCCTCTTGTAAAATAATATGATTTTCTATCTCCGTTGTTCCAATATTAGAAAAAGCCTTTTCATAATCATTATAAAGCTTATTTATTCTTGGTTTTAAAGTTTCAAAATGAGTATTAATTAAATTTGTATAATCACTATCTTTTAAAATATCTTCTTTTTTATAAGATATTTTAAATTTAGGATAGCTACCAAGCTCAAGTGCTTGTAACAAATAATAATCTATATCTTTTTTTGACATATTAGCATTTAATGTAGTGTACTCTACTAATCCATTAAAAGTTAATTGTCTAAATGGTATAGATATATACATAGTTCCATACTGACTAGATTCTCTTGAAATATCTGTTGCTATATCTGCATATGGCAATGTATTCATATTAGGATTTTTAAATGAAAGCCTTTTTGTTTCACTTAATTTTGATAATTCTCTTTCTATTATATTATTTGTATCAATAGGGTTTATAATATCTTTAACATTATAATTTGCATAGAAAGTATTTGGAATATCTGTTATAGCAATATTTGCAAAATCTTTTGTTTTATTAATAAAATTATCCATAACATCTTTTAAATACTTAGGATTTAAAAGGTATCTTTCATCTGTTTTATTTGGTGAAAATTTTCCATCAATTAAATTGTATTTATATATTTTTGCTGGTTTACTATCATAACCTATTATTGAATGTATTTTAGGGTCAAATGCTAGAGTATTATCTTTAATAGTCATTAAACTAGTTCCTAGTAAAATCTCTTTTGAACTATCCTTTGATGTTTCAATTAACTTAGATAAATCTTCTTTTGAACCATTTTGAGAAACTAATTTAACATTATTCATTAATGTTGTTTTTTCCCCATTATTAAACGCACCATTATATTCAAATATAGCGTTCATATCTCCAGTTTCATTAATTATTTGATTAAGCTCATCATAAGTTGTCATTGATACTATTTTATTATATGGTACACCTGCAACAAATTCTTTTAATGTTAATGCACCTAAGACTTCAAAATAAATTTTTGGCTCACTCGAATATTTTTCTTCTAAAGAATATTTATCCATTAAATATTCTTTATATGTTTTTGCAAATTCATTATAAGTGGCATTTTCTGCAAAAAATTTATATCTCACTTTATAATCCATATTTATTTTACCAGTAGATACTAAATATCTAGTGCTATCTTCTGAATATGGTCCTTGCAATTTAACCCTTGAATATTGAGAAATGTCAACTGAAGTAAATACTTTATTATTAACACCACCAGTTGAATTATCTTTTGACCCAAGTTGTGCATTAATTGAACCTAACTCCTCACCACTCTCAACAATTCCAAACATACCTTGAGCTGTTTCGTCTTTTCCATACATTATACCAAATACTGGCATAGTTATACCCTCTTTAAAAGTATCCATCTCATACATTTTATCAAAATATGTATTGTTATATATTGGTCTTTTATAATGTGGATAACTTGCATTATATCCATTTAATTCAAATAATGCACCTGAACCATCTGGAACAAATATATATCCCTCATTAGTTTTTTGTGATGAAGCATAACCTAAAGTAGGTAAAACTTCTATTGATAAAAGTGTATAAAAATCATTTAAAGATGTACATTCATATGTTGGTATATTAGCAACTAAATCTCCATTATCTAAAGTTAAATCTAAAACAATTTTAAAACTAGCGCTTTGTGGTATTGAAATTTCAATATTAGCTGCCTCATTATCTTCCCTTAACATATCTGTTGTATATCCAATAGTCTCAACAAAGTTTGATAATATTTTTGCTCCCTTTGGAGAAATACCTGAACTACTTAACTTATAACCTTTTGAATCCAAAGTTTTTGTATATACAGAACCTAAAATATCTTTAAATGATGAATATTGTTTAGAATTAATATTACCATTTTCCTTTAAACTTTCTAATGGTTTTAAAAATCTTTCTTCATATAATTCTTTTTTCATATACATAGGTACAAGTTGTTCTGGCTTTTTATTATCTGTTTGAAAGTTTAATGTTACTCTTGCTCCATTTTCTATTTTGTTTATTGCATAATTCCCTTTTTCAACAACAAAGCTATAAGCGTCCCATTCAACAGTTTTATCATCTTTACCATAATAAGATATGTTTATAATAGACTGCTCTTTAGTATTACTAGCAACATCTACTTTGCTAGTCCATTCTTTTCCTGTTTTATCATCTACAATTCTTATTGTAAGTAAGTCTGTATCTAAATACAATTTTTTATTATTAGAATTAGCAATTAAAACCTCTCCCTTTTTAATAGGGATTTCATCTCCTATTTCAACCTTACTATTAGTTTCAAAGGGTGCAATAGCTTCTGATTTAAGAACAAATCTTGGAAATAATTTTAGAAATAATAAAAATAAAATTATTGTTGATATAATAAATATTACTATTATAATATTTCTTTTCTTAATCATATTCCTATCCCTCCCATTGTAACTATCTCTTTAATAATTGTTATAACAAATGATACCACCTGCTCCATAAGAAAAAAATATAGACCTAATAAAAATATTATTGCTATTGCTGAAACAAGAGTTGCTAAAAGGGTCATTATATTCTCTTGTATTGTAAATTCTTGTATTGTTATAAGCCCTGTAAACATTAAGAAACAAAACCATACTACCCCTAAAATTTTAAAAGACAAATATAGTGGAACTTCTTCCATAATTATTATATTAGATAAAGGTATACTTAATAAATTTAATACTATAATAGGAAAGATTGAATAACAAATAAGTAAATATAAATCTTTTACTTTTGCTTTACCATTATAAAGTGTAGAAACACTCCAATTGCTAATAACAAATAGCATTAATGGTGCAATAGTTATAAGTATAGTTATTAAACTATTTTCCTTAAATAATAAAACATCATTTACTATAAATCCATTATAATTATCACATAAAACTTTTGTTATGCCATAAAGTAATAATAAAATTGTAGCTAATAACATATTGCCCTTTTTACGCCACTTAATTTCATAAAAAGCATCAAATGGGTGGAAAATAGCATAAGTTAAGTATTTAAAATCATTATAAAATTTACTCATCATCTTCACCTCCTATTTTCTTTTTCTTTTTATAATATCTAATTTCAGAATATATTACACCTGCTACTCCTAAAATCATAAGTATAAAAATCCAATTAAAATTATCTTGTATCCAAATACTTCTGTATCCATTAAAAGCTTTTGAATAATAAATTTTATTTTTACTAAGGTTAAAATAGTACATAGCTGTTTCATAGTCATCTTCCATAAGGTATGATTTCCCAATACTATTATAAGCTATTTCTAAATTACTATTTAATTTTACAGCTTCTTTTAAAAGCTCTGTTGACTTATCCCACTCACCATTATAATAAGCTTCACTAGATTGTAACATCAATTTACCAATAGTAGTAGGTTTAAATATATAGGCACACTTCATTTGCTTATCTGTAATAATAAGATTATCATCTAGCCAAGCTATTGATGTAGGTTCACTAAATTCACCTTTCATAAAACCTTTTTGTCCAAATATATTTAAAAGCTCGCCGTCAAAATTATATATAAAAATACGACCATTATTTTTATCTAAAAGAGCATAAGTTCCATAATCTGTAAGCGCTATATCAACAAATTGACTTTCTGGTGGCTTTATAGAGTTTTTAATATCTTCTAAATCAAGATCACCTATAACTGGAAAATATCCTTCTTCTCTTAAAATATTTTCACCTTTAGGATTTAGTCTAAAAACTTTATCTGTTGCACTAGCATCAAAAGTTGTTGCATATATAAACCCTTCAGAATCTATATCAATATTATTAAATGAAGGTGCTAAAATTTTTGTCATTTTAGCCTTTTGCTCTTCTGAAGCATACTGTCTCCAAAAATAATCTACTAAATTAACTTTTGGCTTATTAACACCAAAATATCTTTTAAAATCTCCATCACCAGTAAGCTCAATAATGCCTTCAAAACCAGACTGTACAACTACATAAATTCTATTCAATTTATCTACTACAATTTTTGAAGGTTTAAAATTTGTTTGACCAACCATATTAGATGGTTTTGTTATTGTTCTTTTAAAGCTAAAATCTTTTTCATCTATAACAACAATTCTTTCATTTCCTGTATCTGCAATATAAATTTCTTCATTTTGTGAATGAACAAATATACCTTCTGGATTTTTTAATAAAATTTGTTGTCCTGTTTTTTCATCAGTAGCTATTTTACCTTCTCTATTACGTATATTTTTAAGACTTGTTATAAGCTTAAAATCTTTACTATTAAAAATATTTATTCTTGATTCTGTTGAATCTACAATGTATATTCTACCATTTTTAACATTAACATCATCCATTCCTGAAATTTTTATACCATCCATATTATCAACGTCTATGGTATCATATAACTCAAAAAATGGTATATTTTCAATTGCATTTCCCCACCAATTATAATTATATGTTGTATCTATTGTATTTTGAGCAAATACAATATTAGGAAAAATTAAAATGGTGATAAATATATATACTATTAAATTTTTCTTTATCAAATTATATCACCCCTTTATTAATCTTTCATACCAGAACTTGCCATTGTTTCAAGCACATTACTTTGAGATATAATAAATACTGTAACTGGAACAATTAGCATAATAAGTGATACAGCAGAAGCAACACCTGTTCTAGCAACCGAGCCACCAACTGTTCCAGCTCCAACTATTTGAGAAAGAGCATAGCTTATTGGTTTTAACTTTTCTGAATATAAAAAGTTTCCACCTGTTGTTCCCCATAAAGTTTGAAATGATAATATACATAATGTAATCCAAGCTGGTTTACAAAGAGGTATTATTATAGTAGAAAATATCCTATATTCTGATGCTCCATCAATTTTAGCTGCCTCTATTAATGAAGTTGGTATTTGTACTATAAAGTTTTTCATAAGGTATAAGCCAAGTGTAGAACCAATAACTGGTAATAATACTGCCCAATATGTGTCAATCATACCAAGTTTACTCATAATTATATAGTTTGGTATACTTATAACAGTACTATTAAACATAAGTGCATATACTATTAAATTAGACATTACTTTAGAGCCTGGGAATGTATATTTAGCTAAAGGATAAGCTGCCATTGTGCTAAGTAAAACTGTTCCAGCTGTACCTAAAAATGTTATTAATAATGTATTAAAAATGTATATAGAAAATGGTATCCAAGAGTTACCTATAATAGAAGATAAATCAAAAAAGTTATCTAACGTAGGATTTTGAACAAAAATTCTTGGTGGAAATAAAAATATTTCGCTAAGTGGTTTAAAAGCATTATTTATAGTATAAACTAAAGGATATGCGCTAAATAATGCAAAAAAACCTAATAAAATTGTTAAGCTTAAATCTCCAAATATACTTCTATTTCTTCTTTTAAATTTTCTACTAACTAGTTTTCTTTTAACTGTCTTTATAATATTCAACCTTAATCACCAACCTTTCTTAATATTTTTTGAACAATTATATTTGATATAAGCATTATAAAGAAAAGAATTGTTGCAATAGCACTTGCATATCCCATTTCAAATCTTATATTACCATAATCGTGTAAATGAGTTAAAATTGTATGACCAGCATAATCAACAGAAGGAAAACCAACTAATTCTAGCGATATAGCTGATATAGAAAGTGAATTTGTTATTTGCATAACTGCTCCAAACATAAGTTGTGGTTTCATAGAAGGAAGTGTTATATACCAAAGTTCTTGCCATCTATTTTTTATACCATCAACAGCTCCTGCTTCATATAACGATTTATCAACTGTCTGAAGACCTGCAATAAATGCAAGAAAACTAACACCCAAACTTAACCATAACTGTACTATAATTAAAATAGGTAAAATATATTCTGCCTTTTCAAACCATAATATAGGTTGTGTTATAATACCAAGTTTAATAAGCCAAGCATTAACAAAACCATACATATCTGATGAAAATATTATTTTCCAAATTAAATAAACGTTACCTGATATAGATGGTGCATAAAATATAAGTGTTAAAAATGCTCTTGGTTTTGCTGGCAACTCATTAATAAGCCAAGCAAATATAAAGCACATTAAATAACTAACTGGTCCTGTAATAAATGCTAATAAAAGTGTATTCTTTACTGCAATTAAAAATACATCATCATAGGCTAACAATTTTATATAATTTGCAAGACCTATAAAATCTGGTGCTTCTAACATATTAAAAGATGTAAAGCTTAATGCAATAGCAACAAGAACTGGAAATAAATTAAAAATTAAAAATATAACTGTAAAAGGAGCAAGTAATATATATTTTTCTTTGTGTAATAACCAAGTACTTTTTAAAGATCTTTTATTTCTTTTACTTTTTACTTCTTTATTTTCATTTATAGTTTCCATTTCACCCCTCCTAATTCATTATTTATTTTCCTCTATTTCTTTTTTGGTTGATAAGCCAAATTCTTGACGTTTTTTAGTTAATTCTTTATTTATCGTTTTAGAATTTAAAAATAAAGCTTCTCTAGGATTTTGACCATCTGTAACAACATTTTTAAAAGCATAATCAACCATACGAGTTGTCATATATGCTCCTGGCACTTCTGGTACACCTTTAGTATTTTCTAATTGTGATACTAAAGATTTCACTTCTTCTCTTGTCCAAGGAAGTTGTTTTATTACATCTGGATTTGCAGCTGGATATCTTGCTGCTGTACCAATTATAGATTCAATAGTTGTAGCATATTCAAGCTGAGTTTGTTCACTAGTCCACCATTTTACAAACTCCCAAGCAGCTTCTTTATCTTTAGCCGAATTTAAAATTAATGATTGTGTTGTAGCTGTAACACAAGTATTATCTATTTCTCCATTAGGTTTTAACACACCTGGTATTGGTGCAAAGTCCCAAAGTCCTTTAATTTCTGATGCAAAAACTTGTAATTGAGTATATGTTACATAAGGAGCAATACCAATAGGCATTTCACCAGTTCTAAATCTATTTGAAAAATCTGCTGAAACAGCTAATTGATAACTTGTGAAAAATTGTGTTAAATCTTTAAAAGCTGTCATTGCCGGTTCTTCAAAAAGACCTGTTTCTATTCCATAAGATTTACCTTTTCCTAAGTACATATCTCCGCCATTTTGGTATACTAAAGATGGATATAATGTCGGAGCAACTGATACACTTGGTAAATAAAAATCATAATTATTTGTTTGTAAAACTGGTATTATTTCTTTAACATCTTCCCAAGTTTTTGGTATTGAAAGTCCAAGTTCATCTAGTATATCTTTTCTATAAAACATCATCATAAATGTTTGTTGCTCTGGTATCCCATAAATACCATCTAAATAAGTTACACCTTCAAATGCACTTGGATAATATTTTTCATATTCATTTTGAAAATCTGGAAATTTTGATAAATCAACAACTGCATTACGAATTGTAAAATTCATAACCTGTTGTTCTGTTAACCCAATAACAACATCTGGTCCTTCACCTGCTAATGTGGCTGGTATAATAACACTTTCTGGTATAAGCTCTAATTGAACGTTTACATCTGAAGTAGCTGAAAAGTTTTCTTCTATTAAATTCATTAATACTTGTGCTTGGTCTCTACCTGAGCTAATCCAAACTTTAATATTTTTTCTCTCCTTATCAGCCTCTGAAAAAGATGTTTCATCAAGAAATATAGTAGCTAAAAATCTTTTACTTTCGTGCAAAACTTTTTCTGCAAAATTAGGTTTTGTTCTTTCAAACTTCATATTTTCTCCACCTAGTGTAATATAATCTATCTCAAGTGGCATAGAAGATATTTCCATATTCCATAAACCTAATGATGAAATATTACTTTTTAGCTGGTCTAATTCCTTAACAACTTTATTAGGATCTTTTGCTAAATTACTTAATTGATAAGAAAGTTTTTCTAATATAATTACTTTTTCCCCTTTTTCTCCTGTTATTTGTATAACCTCATTAAGTAAATTACCTAACCTATCTGCCTCTTCTTGAAAAGTTTCTTTTATATTAGGTATCTTTTTCTCTATTTCATAATCAATAAATTGATCTGGAACAGTTCCTGTAAGTTGGATAATTTTTCTATATGTATCATTTAATACAAATAGACTTTGCTCTACTTCAGTTTGAGCCTTATCAAACTCACCTAAAACAGTTTCTAAAGTTATAGTATTAATGCCTTTTTCAAGTGGAATAAAATATGAATTTGTACCATCACCTATAATATAGTTTTGAAATTGACTAGAAAATGTAAATCCTAAATTATTAGCCTCTTGAAATGGAACTTTACCATTAACCATTAGTCTTCTGTATGATATACCACCTCTATTTAAGCTTTGTCTTGCTGTAATAGCTATCTCGTAAAGACCTTTTTCTGGTGCTTCTATTTCCCAAGTTATACTATCCCCAGGTACTTTCCAACTATCTCCACCTATTGTATTAAATTTTGTATTATATGGGTGATATGGCTGTAACTTAGGGCTTGAAAAATTAGAATTCATCAAAATTCCTCTTGAGCTTTTGGAAATACCAATTGTGGCTCCATCTACTCTTTCTGCTTGACCAACAATAGGCTGCCCTGTATATATTGGATAATCATTAGAATTTTTTTCAATAAATTGAGAATATGTCATAGGTTGCTCTTCAGATTTAAATGTCATTTTTGTAATTTTCATAGGCTCTTTTACAGCCTCTAGACTTAATGTATGTACACCTTTTTCTAAATAAAACTTATATGGTTCTGAAACTCTCTTTTGGGAGTCTTCAATTAATATAGTCTTTTCAGAAACATCTTCTATTGTATTTGGTCTAACTTCATTATTTCTTTTTATTTCTATTTCATCTGTTTCATTTATCCAGCTTCTATTAAAGCTTAATTGGTTCAGTCCATCAAAAAGTATTTTATCATCGATATATAACTTTCTTTCAATACTAGAATTAGTTCCTTTAAGGGGAACATAACCTATTTCTAAATTATAAAAGCCTGTTTCCTCTACCTCAAATTCCCAAGTTACTTTTCCATTTTCTTTAGTTTCTATTTCATTACCATTTAAGTTAACAATATCCGGTTCAGAAGTTATATAGTTATCTAAATCTATGTTTATTTCCTTGTTAGACATTTTACCATTAAAACCATTATCTTTAAGATAAGTTGCATAACTTTCTTCATAGAAAGGAACTTTATCAGATACATTTTTTATATAAATACCTTGGCTTGATTTTGACGAGTTATATATATTAAAGCCTAATGAAACAGCAATAATAGTAACTAATGCAATTCCAATATATAAGCTTTTTTTCATAGCCTAACCTCCCCTAAAATATATTTTTGAGATATTTAATATAACTAAATGTTATATTTAAGTTTTATCTCACAATTTATTTAATACTAATTTTTTAAATATTTTATATCTAAAACAAGTATTTCTATAATTTTAATTAATAAAAAATATATTATACCCAATTTATATGGGTATAATATATTTTATGTTATTTATAATTTCTATATTAAATAAATATATATAAAAATTATTCAACAACTACACTGATTTCTTTTGTTGTTTCATTTCCAGCAAAATCAACTACTTTTAAAATAACTTTATAAGTTCCTGCTGTAGTTGTGTCAAGTTCACTTAAATCTGCTGTAACTTTATTTTTAATATCTATACCACTAGCATCTTGTGCTACATCAACAAAGTCATTTCCCCAATTTATTGCGGATGTATCTTCATCTACTGCAATTTTTCTAAACTCTGGTTTAACAGTTAATGTTGGTGCTACTTTATTATTAGGGTCAAAAATTACAACATCAATTTTAAGTTTACCTTCATTGCCCACGCTATCTTTTGCAGTAGCAATTAAGCCACCTTTATATAATCCAGCTTTATTAACATCTATTGCTGACATATCAAATTGAATTGATGATTTTTCCATTTCTTTATCCATATTATCTGAAACGGTATAATCTTCTGACCAATTAATAGTAGATAAATCTGTACCTACTTGGAATTGATACTGCTTAGTTTCATCAACAGGTTTAATAACTGGAGCAATATTATCTTTTGCCTCCGTTGTATTTAATAATTTTTCTGTTTCAGCTATTTTGTCTGTTATTTCATGTTTTCTAGATTGAATAGCTGTTTCATAAGAAGGTGAACCATCTATACCATAAATAGAATCACCAGCTATAGACATAAATGGCCAATAGCTATTAGTCATATTAGAAAACTCATTAACTTCTGTTTTTTCTATACTATCAAGATATATTTGTTTCATATCTTCACCAATTACATCATGATAAATATCTATTTTCAATTTAACTTTAGAAGCTTCATTATCGCTATTAACTTCTTGTTGTAATCTTTCTAATTCAGAAAAATACATTTCATAAGTTTTTATTGCCAACGGAATTTTTTCCTCTGACACACCTCTTAAAATTCCCCAACTTTCTCCACCTGTTCTAACTTGACGGTAATTTGGGTCATCAAATGCCATACTATCTGGTCTTGGGAAAGGTACAAAGCCTAAGCTTTCTCCTCTTTCATTTAACTTTTGAGAAGCAGAATCCGCTCTCCAGTCTTCAAGATTAACAAATACTGACTCACCTTTTTCAAATGGTTCAGCTTCTGCTGCATACATAGGACTGCTTGTATTTGGTGAAAGCTCAGAAACTAATAATTTTTTATCAACAAGCCTTTTAATAAATGCAACTGCATCTTTAGTTTGTTGACTTTCAATACCTAAACCTTCATTTCCATAAACAGAACCACCTGCTGAATGAACCGCTTGAATAAGCGTATCTGTATAATTAGTTCTAAAAGCATCTATTCTTTTTTCTGGTCTTTCTGGTGCTTGACTATTAGCAAAATGAGTTTCTATTTTTGATAAGTAATCTTCAAATGTACTCCAAGTCCATTTACCCTCTTTATAAAGGTCTGTTGGATATACTGTTTTACCATTTACTTTTAAAGCATCTACTTGCTCTATATAATTAATGTTATAAAATAATGGCGATAATGGATGTGATTTATCACCTGAAACATCTATAAAATAATGTTTTCCATAAATAGGGGCTGGAGGTTCATTTGTAAAACTATCTAGGTAGTTGTCTAAAGGCTGTAATACATTTTGACCTAATATTTTACCTTGTGAATTAGTATATAAATTAACTACATCTGCAATAGGATCTCCAGCAATAACACTTTGAAGTAAGACCTCTGTTGTATCCCCTGGATATTGAACCCACTCAATATCTACACCAAGTTCATCTTTAACTTTTTGTTCTGCTGCAAGTGCAAGTTCTCTATCTTCTTGCATTGAATACTCACCTGTAACAGGATCTTTATAATCTGGATCCATAGCACTAGCCGCATGTGATCCTATTCTTATAACAGTTAATCCATCTTTTTTGTCTGTTCCTTTACCTTCAGGATCTGATTTACCACTTGAACAACCAGTAAATATCATACAAGTTGAAATAGCTAAAGCTAAAATTTTAATCATCTTCTTCTTCATAAAACATTTACTCCTTTTTAACTATAATTAATATAGTATATTTTATATATTTAATATAAATTCCATTTACAAATATTTATATATCTTTATTTTTATAATATTATATTACCTAAATCATATAAACTTTTAGGCAAATTTAATAATGTTTCTGCATCTATATTATTATCTTGAAAATTTGTATATACTCTAAATTTAGCATTATCAAAATTCGAACAAATACTATTTAATATAGATATACTAACTTTATCTGTACTATTCTGTTTATAAAATAATTCATATATAAAATAGTCATCTTCCTTTGCAACTGGAACAAAAGCAAATTTCTCTTCATTTTTTTCGAACTTATTTACTTTAAAATCGATATCTTTTAAATCTATTAAATATTCTTTCTGCTTTACTTTTATAGTAACATCTGTATTAGTGTTAAATCCAAGAAAATTTAACTTAAGCATACAAAATGCGTCTTTTTTTAGTTTTAATGTAGAAATTTTATACCAACTTTCTCTATCTTTTATATCGAAATAATGACCTTTTGAGTATGTAGGAAATTGGTGTATTTTACTTATGGCTTGACTATTATAATTATCAATATTAGCCATTATATTAGGTAAAAAACAAGTTATATTATAAAAATGTAGAGCATCCTCATATTCAACTAAAGAATATAATTCTTGTCTTTCTTCATTATAAGTTATACAACTATAGCCATGATTAGAATTATGAACAATCTCTGAAACTTTGTTCCAATTAATACAATCTTCTGAAACAAAAAGTGTTAGTCTATTTCTCTCCCAAAGTGAATCATATTGTTGAACTGCCATATGTAAAAAATAATCTTTACCATTTGGAGCCTTAAATTTATATAAAGGAGATTGACATCCTCCAAATTCTAATATTGTATTATGACACTCACACTCTTCCCAAGTTTCTCCTAAGTTAGTTGTTTTATAAAATCCTCTAGCATTTGTTAAAGGACTTCTACAAGACATTATAATTTCATTATCTTTATATTCAATAACTGAGCTTTCAGACGTATAAATATCTATAAAACTTTTAGCTTTTTCCCAAGTTTTACCACCATCTTTAGAATAAATAATACTTGCAAAGCTCCTATGCTTATGTATATTTTCAACCCAACGTTGAACAGGTATTACTAATGTTCCATCTTTTAACTGTATACCATTTCCAGGACCTTGTAAAAACAAAATTGAATCATCATCATAAAAATCTCTAAGACTTATTTCATTAGACCAAGTTTTACCATCATCATCAGAATAAACATAAACAAAACTCTGCTTTTCATTATTATTAGTGTCTAAATGATGATGTAAATCAACTGAAAGAGCAAAAACAAAAATTCTTCCTGTATTATAATCAACAACAATACACCCATCCATTTTTCTTGAATGTTCCATTACTCCATTATTTTTTATAATAACTTGTTTATCTATCCAAGACTTCCCACCATCTTCACTTCTAGCAATACATATATCTATATTATTAAAATCTGTATGATCTACGTACCTTACATCTCCACCAGCTATTAAAGTTCCTTTTTTAGTAGTAGCTAAAAATGGTATACGAAAAGAATTTGAATCAAAATCTTTTTTACCTTGAAAGACTACTTTTTTTTCTAAAATTTTATTATTCATTAAAATTCCCACCGCCTTTTCTATATATAGAATACTATAAATTTTATTAATATACAATAGATAATATTATACAATATATATATGTTTATATTGTATAATATATACATATATATACATATTTTATATTTTTAACTATTTTAATATCTATTTTTTAGTCAAAATGTACACAACAACTCCTTTTATTTTTTTGTATATATTTTACATTTATTGTAATATTATGTATATTTTTTACTTTTACTAATTAATATTTACAACCTTTAATATTAAAATAGTAACTCTTAATTATTTAAAATAAAAACCACCCATTAAATGGATGGTTTGCTCAATTGGTATAATATATTCCCTATACTCATTATTATAAAAATATCTTGATATTCCATTTTAATTATATATAGTTATTTTTTTCAGACATAAAAAATGATTTATAAGCAATATATTTGTCAATCCAATAAACTGTAAATGTACATATAAATCAACCTTATTAAAAACTAATACATCTTTTGTAAACTAATACCATCATAATAATGCATCAATATTTCTTCATAACTACTTCCATCTTGTGCCATAAAATTTGCCCCATACTGGCTCATTCCAGCACCATGTCCATACCCTTTTGTTGTAAAGTTTATACTATCTTTTGTTTTTTCTATTGTAAAATTTGTTGACCTAAGTCCAAACATTGTTCTTATATCCCTACCATTTATTTTTTTACCACATACTGTTACTTCTAAAACATAGTCTGCTTGTGATCTTTTAGTTATATCAAAACTACTTATTATATTATTTTTATCCAAATCTGGATATTTTTTAGATAAGGTCTCTATTATTTGACTATTTGGTATTGATGTTTTATATATAAAGTTTGGTGCTTTCTCATCTACTTTACTATCAACACTTTTTATATATGGTAAATTTTTCCCCCATATATTTTCAGAAACTTCTGTAATACCAGCACTAGAGTATGCCAATGAAAATCTTAAAAAAATTTATAAAAATTTTTATTACCTCTAAATACAAAGAAATAATATAAGCTTATATTTTATATAAATTCTACTATGTACTTAATATATTTTTTATAATATAAACTGTTCTATTAATGCAGTTATATATTTTAATAATAAAAGGAGAGAAAAATCTCTCCTTTTATACATATTAATGAAATTATAGTAATAAAACAATACCCCAACTTAAATAAATGTAATTAGAACTACAAAAAATTAAATTTCTTGTTTTATTTCAATTTAATACTTAAAAAATTGGTTATTTTATCTCTTTAATAATTTTTTCATAGTATTACTTTATTTATAAAATTATATAAATAATTATATAAAACTCATTTAAAATATTTATATCTAATTGAATTATTTATTTTTCCAATCAATAATACTAAGCCATTACATAATAGCGAAATACAAATACAAGCAGAGAAACTTATTTTATTAAATATTAAAGCTATAGTTAAAACACCAAAAACTATAATTAAGTTTCTTATTGTTCTTTTTGTATAAATTTTTATTTCTATTTTATCTAATGGTTTATTTTCATCTTCAACAGGTGCTAAAAATAAAATTAAAAAGCTAGATACTATAGATAAAGTTAACACTAAAAATTTACTTTGCAATAAGTTTATTTTTAATATATAACATACAATTGTTAACATTAATATAGAAAACATATAACATTTTAATTTTGTTCTTGCGTGGTATCCACCAGCATAAACTCTTATAGCAATATACATAATCATAAATAAAATAATTTCAAATACTTTATTAAACAATACCCCTATAAATAATGTAGTTATTAAATTTAAAATTATAAATATCATCTCTTTAAAACCATAACTATATATTTCTGCCTCTTCTTTTTTTATTATGTTATTGTTTATAAGTCTATTTATAAATTTTGATGTTAAAGTTTCCATACTCTAAAACTTACGAAGCTTTTTAGCTTGTTCTGGTAATTTAGGCTGGTGTATTGCAAACATACAATTTGTATTAACGTTAAAAGTAGTTATAGAAAATGCAACTAAACTCATTAAATATAATATTTTTTCTGTTTTAAATATTTTAGAAAATTTTTTCATTTTTTATACCCTCTCTCTAATTATTTATTATATAATTATAATATCATAAATATTTTTTTATGCCAAAATTTTCCTTAATTGGTATATATTTTTCCTTAATTAGTATATTCTAAATTTTAAAACCAAAAAATATTTAATAAAATTAATCTAGTCATCATCTTTTAAGTTTAATATTATAGATAAGTTAAAATTATTATTATTGTGTTCTATTTCTAATAAACCATTATAATTTTCAACTATTTTTTTTATTATTTTTATACCAACTCCATATTTTTGTTTTCTATTTATTTTTGAGCTTACAATATTTCCTTTGTTATCTAGTATAATTTCATTATATTTATTATATACATTCATAAATATTGTTTTGGAGTAATATTTTATTTTTAAAAATATATATCTTTCATTTTCTTTTAATTTAAGATTTGCTTCAATACAGTTATCTAATATATTACCTATTAAACAAACCATATCAATTGTAGAGACATTTAAATCATATGGCAAACTTACATTAGCTTTTATTTCAATATTGTTTTTTATAGCCTCATTTAATTTTAAATTTAAAATTGTATCGATATAAGGATTATCAATTTTTACAATCTTTTCATTTTCTCTTAATATATTATTATTAAGCTCATTTATATATTCTAAAACTTCTGAATAATTTTCATCTAAAATTAGTTGATTTATAAACATAAAGTGCTTTTTTATATCGTGCTTTAACATGTTTAAACTTTCAAATTTATCTTTTATTATTTCAAATTGTTCTACATAAGTTAGATACTTTTGTTCTAAAATAGTTTGCTCCTCTTTTTTTACTAATGTTGCAATTATATAATTATATGATAAAAAAACACATACATTTAAAATAAGTAAAACAATTATTATAAAGAAAAATTCTATTTTATAACTTCCTAAAACTTCTAATAATAGTAATAATAAACACATACTCATAAAAGGTACAATTATTAATGGTAATAAAAAACTTTTAGGAATATCAACTTTAAACCTTATGTTTTTAAAAATTTTTAAAGATTTTATTATTAATGAAAATATCAATAAATATATTAATATACTATCTAGTGAAACGTCACTAATTTTTAAAATTTTTTTAAATATATCTATATCCAATTTATTTACTATGGAAACAATAAATAAATCCATTATAAGTAATAATAAATATAAATACATTGATAATAACATTTTATCTTTAATAGCTATTTTATAATTAAATTGAATTAAAAATATACAAATTAGATTAAAAATCATCATAATAACTGGAACACCATTTATTAAATATAAAGATGAAATAAATATATAGTATAAAATGTATGATAATCTTTCTATTTTTTTATTATATACTATATTCTCATTAAATATTGTATTTGTTCCCTTGTAAATTATAAAAATAAGTAAAAAATTATAAATTAAATACTCTATTATATTCATAATTTTACATTTCTTTCATAAATTTTATTTGTAAAGATTTTATTTCTTTAATCTTATATCTACTTAATGGAACCTCTTCTCCATTAAATAAAATTATTTTATCCTTTTCTATATTTTTTACATAATCATAATTTACTATATAAGAATTAAATGGCTGTATAAACCTATACTCTTTTAAAAAATTATAAATTTCTTTAATTCTACCATAAAATATAAAATCTTTTTTTGGTGTTCTTAACATAATTTTTTTAGATTCTTTTATTGTATTAAAATATATTATATCTTTTAAATATACACGACGTATATTAAAATCTAAATTAAATTCAAAATATTCATATTGGCTATTAATTAGATTTAATAAAATATTAATTATATCAATAAATTCTTCTTTTTTTATTGGTTTAACTAAAAAATGTGTAGGTCTTACTTTAAATAACTTCATAGCATAACTTGTATGAGATGATATATATATTATTTTCATTATTTCATCTTTTAAAGTTTCTCTTACATATTTTCCAATATCTAAACCAGTTAAGTCTCCTATTTCTATATCTAAAAACAAAATATCATATTTTTCTCCATATTCTAACTGTTCTATAAACTTATTTCCATTATAAAAAATGTCTATATTAAATTTTAAGTAATAATTTTTTAAATGTTGTAATAAAATACTTTCTATTTCGCTACATATACAAATATCATCATCTAAAATAGCTATATTTAACATCTTCCTCTACTCTCCCATTTAATATATAGATAATTTATTAATTATATTATACATTATTTGCCTAAAAGTTTCAACTTTATGTATTAAACACAAATAATTTACAATTTTCTCCCTATGCAATATTTCTTATAGAATCTTATTATATACTCATATTTCCATTTCCTATTTTTATCATTATTTTATTAAATATATTTTTTAATACATAAACTTATTTTATATCTTATAATATACAAATAGATATTAATTATTATCTTATTATATTAAATCTTAATTTTTTATATAAAAAAAGGTAATTAAATTTTTACTTAATCACCCTTTAAATTAATGTGTTAATTACAGCTCTTTAAAATTCCATTTTATAACAATAGTATTATTTTGATACAAATAAATACATTTTACAAAAAGATCTACTAATTTTTTTGTTAATTGTTCTTCACTTATATATTGTTTAAAAAAATTTTTTTCATTATCAATGGCTTTATAATGTTTTATTTTATCTTTTGAAAGTTGTATTTTTTCTAAAATAACATTTATATTATTTTCTTTTTCTTCTTTTAACTTTATATAACTATCTAATGTTATTTTATTTTCTACATATTTTTCATATAATTGTTGTCTACTTATTTTTAAAGCATTTATTTTCATATTATGTTCATTTATTTTTTCATTTTCTAAATCAATAATATTTTTATCATTAATATTATTATTTACACAACTTGATATTTTAAATTTTAGGATTTCAAAAACAATTTCTTTTAACTCACTTTCTGTTATAAAAATATTTTCACATTGTGACTCTTTTACTTCTCTCTTTGTAAGACAAGAATATTTTTTATTTATAATTTCATTATCTTTATATATAGACTTAAACTTTAATGAATATCCACAATGTCCACACTTTAATTTATAAGCAAATATATTTTTAGATATATTATTTCTTTTTTGTGTTCTTTTTTTAGCTTTAACCCTTTCAAAAGTTTCTTTTGAAACTATTGGCTCGTGAGTATTTTCAATTTTAATAATATCCCTTTCATAATTTTTCATTCGCTTACTACAACCTGGCTTAATAGTTTTCATCTTAAAATTTATAGTTGTTCCTATATATGTTTCATCATTTAATACTCTATGTATATCTATTATTTTCCATACTTTATTTTCTACTTTTCTTACATAACTCTTTCTAATACCATTTTTTATATTATATTCGCTTTTTGTAGGTATATTTTGGGCATTTAGTATTTTACAAACTTCACTTCTAGTATGCCCATTTTCTACTAAATTAAATATCATTTCTACTATTGGTGCTGTTTCTGGGTTTATTTCTAATTTCTTTGTTTCTTTATTTCTTGTATATCCAAATACACCAAATGATGCAATATTTTTCCCTTCTTTAGCCTTTGATATTAAACCAGATTTAACCTTTTTAGATAAGTCTTTAGAATAATAACTATATAATATATTTTTAAAAGATATATCCAAATCTGTTGTTAAACCATCATTATTATAACTGTCATAATTATCATTTATAGATATAAACCTAAGTTTAAAAAATGGAAATATTTTATCTAAATAATTATTTACTTCTATATAATCTCTTCCAAATCTTGACAAATCTTTTGTTATTATACAGGTTATTTTTCCACTCTTTACATCTTCTAATAAAGTTTTTATGCCAGGTCTATTAAAATTTCTTCCTGAAAATCCATCATCACTATAATAATATATTTTACTCCCTATTAAATCATTATTATTTTTAATATAATCTTCTATAAATATTTTTTGATTTTTAATACTTTTACTTTGTTCACTTGATTTATCTCCATCTTGTTTTGATACTCTTGTATATATGCCTATACTATATGACATTTTTTTAATCCCTTCTAACTAATAATAAGCATTTTTATACTTAAATTTTATTTGTATAGTTTTGTCCTCATAAATAATAATTTCATATATAAAATTTTGTATTAATTCTTTTGTTAAAACTCCTATATTATCAAATTTAGAAAATTCATCAAAACATTTATTACTTATAAAATCATTTTCTAAATTAATTAACTCATTTTCTAAATTTTCCTTATTTTTAATTAAAGTTCTTATTTTTTCTAAATAGTTATCTTTTATAAATAAATATTCATCTTTATTTAATGTACCTATAAGATAATCTTCATAAGCATTTTTATTATATATATTTACTTTTTCTATTTCTAAATTAATGTCTTTTAACATTACCTTTAAATTTTCTACGTCAAAATTAATAATATTGTGACTTTCTTTAATAAAAAAATTAAATTTATTTATTAATATTATTTCATTTCTTAGTTGTTCAAAAACAACTTCCTTTATAATATCTTCATTTATAGTAGTAAAATTACATTGTTTAATTTTCTTACCATTACATTGGAAAAACCTATAAGCTTTATTTTTATTATTTATTAATTGCTCTTTTCTACTTAATTTTTTATTACAACAACCACAATTGATAATACCTTTAAAAATATTTATAGTAGTTTTTTTACTTTTATAATTTTTAATATTAGCTTCATATTTACCCTTTACATCCTTGTTAATTTCCTGTACTTTATAAAAAATCTCATTTGAGATAATAGGTTTATGTGTATTATAAGATATTATCCATTCATCACTTTTTACAAATTCCTGTTTTTTATCTTTTGATAAATTTGTCCTTTTTTTTCCCTGGACTATATTTCCTATATAAACTTGATTTGATAAAATATTTTTAATATTTGTAATAGTCCATTTTTTATTTCTATATAATTCATTTTTTAAAATACCTATTTTGTGCAAATAAGCATAAGGTGATAAAATATTTTTTTCATTTAAGTTAATTACAATTTTACTATAACTAAAACCTTGTAATCTTAAATCAAATATATATTTTATAACAGGTGCTGTTTCATCATTTATAATGAGTTTATTTTTATTATTTGGGTCTTTTAAATATCCATAACTAGCCCAAGACCCTATAAATTGTCCATCTTTTCTTTTTTGATTAAGAACTGTACATACTTTTTTAGATATATCTTTAGCATATATATCATTAATTATATTTTTAAGATGCATTAATAGTATTTCATTACTATCTTCTTTATTACTATCATAATTGTCATTTATAGCTATAAATCTAACATTCATAAAAGGAAATATTTTTTCAAGATAATTACCACATTCTATATAATTTCGCCCAAATCGTGATAAATCTTTTACTATTATACAATTTATCTTTCCTTTCCTTATATCTTCCATAAGCATTTTAAATCCATCTCTTTTAAAATTTGTACCAGAAAAATTAGCATCTTCATAAATATTGATTAATTTAAATTCACTATTATATTTAATGTAATCTAAAATAATATTTTTTTGGTTTTCTATTGAATCAATATTTTCTTTAATATTATCTACTCTTGATAGTCTAACATAAACACCAACATTATATTTATTATAAATAGTTGTATCTTTAACAATTTCATTATTATTTTTTCTACTTTTTCTAGCCATTATCTATTTCATGACATTTAGATATATTTTTAATATAATATAGTAATCTATAATATTCATTTTTATATCTATAATGAATTTCTATATCTTTGTTTTTAAAAACTTTTATTTGCTCAATTAAATTTACAACTAATTCTCTTGTTAAAAATTGAATATTTTCGTATTTTTTAAAATACTGTAAAAATTGTTGGTTGTTTTTTGCCCCTTTTTCTAATTCTAAAATTTCATTTTCAAACTTGTCCAATGCTTTATTACCTTTATCTATTTTACTTGTATATGACATATTAAATTGAATGTATTCTTCATTAGTTATTATATTATTTTTAAAGTCCTCATAAACTTTCAATTTAAAAAGTTTATTTTTATGTATTTCTTCTTTTTGTAATTTAATTTGTTCTTTAATTTTATTAATCTCCTTTAAAGTATATGAAGAAAAATCAATAGTATTTAATATAGAGTCTATGTTCACTATTGTCTCAATATGTCTTTTTATATCTAAAAAAACAATTTCTTCTAAATTATCAACTCTTACACTAACCCCTAAACATTTTTTATTATTTTTACCATTAATACAAAGATAATAATAATATGGCTTTTCTTTTGTTCCATTATTTTTATATATTAAATTACAACCACACTCACCACAATATAAATATCCACTTAATAAATATACCGTTTCTTTATAAGGTGATATCCTAGTATCTAATTTCATTAATCTTTGTATATTTTGAAATAACTCCTTACCAATTATTGGTTGGTGATTATTTTCAATTATAATTTGTTCCTCTTTAGGTACCTTAACATACTTGTTAATTTTAAAATTTGGCTTTGTTGTTTTTCTTTGTTCTAATGTACCTATATATATTGGATTTTGTAGTATTCTATATATTGCTTTTGCTGTCCATAAAGCTTTTTCTTTTCTTTTAAATGAAGTAGAAACAATAATACCTAATGATTTTTTATACTCCATAGGAGATAAAATACCATCTTTATTTAATTTATCAGATATTTTGTTAATACTTAGTCCTTCTAGTCTATACTTAAAAATATCTCTAACAACATTAGCAGCGATTTCATCAACTATTATTTTATTTTTATTATTTGGGTCTTTTAAATATCCATATACTGGTGCTACACCAACATATTCTCCTCTCTTCCTTTTACTATTAAGAGAACTTTTAACTTTTAAAGATATATCTCTTAAATAAGAATCATTTATTAAGTTTTTAAATGGGACTATTAAATTATCATAACTATCTTTATTTTTAAAGCTATCATAATTATCATTTACAGAAATAAAGCGTACATTCATAAAGGGAAAAATTTCTTCTAAAAATTTTCCAACTTCAATAAAATCTCTCCCAAATCTAGAAAAATCTTTAACTACAATACAATCAACTTTTCTGTTTCTAATGTCCTCCATTAGTTCTTTAAAAGCTGGACGCTCAAAGTCTTTACCACTATATCCATCATCTATTTTAATAGACACAATATTTAAATCTTCATTATTATTAACAAAATCCATAAGTAAACTTTTTTGATTACTAATACTTTCACTTTCTCCAACTTTTTCATCTTCTTTTGATAACCTTAAATAAAGGCTTGTATTAAACTTTTTCATACCTTAACACCTCTAAAATATTTTTATTAAAAATACTTGAGCATCAAAATTTTAATTGGTATTATTTTTTATAACTTTAACGCAATTTTCCCTAAATTTAGTATTTTTATAAATTTTCTATGTATGTTTTTAATTGTTCTTCTAAAGTTTTTGCATCTTCACTTTCATCAAATTGAACTATTACTCTGTGATTTTTATATTTATAGCAATAAGGGTTTTTTATTTGTTTTATATAATCAGCTATTCTTTCTTCCTTCGATAATTCAGAATTTATTTTTATACTTTGTATATCTACAAGTTCTTCTAAAGGTATATTTTTTAAATCTTCTATATTATCCATTATTAAATCTACTCCTTATATAATTTAGTTTTTATATGTTTATTACTATTTATAAAAAAAAATTACTATATAAATAAAATAATTAAAAAATATTTAAGAATAGTTAAAATAAAATTTAACAAATATCCATTAGTTAAATAAACAATATAGTTTTATTATTTGATTAATGTTACACAAAAAAATAAACCATAATTAAATCCCTATTTTATCAAGTTTTTAATTATGGTTTATTATGGCATCTTAGCTTGTGGAATGAAAAACAGCTTCTATTGGCTCATTATCATAAGTCATAATAATACCTTGTGTTCCATAAACTGCATTTTTAACTTTATTATAATATGTATCGAAATTATTTCCCCATTTATTTTTCATTTCTTCAATACTGTTATATGCTTGTCCAATAGATTTATAATCAACAGGCTTATTTATATCGTCTACTCTTTTATAAGCATAAGTTCTAGCTGCAACAGCTTGAGCCTTTAGTGCCTCATCTTCAAAACTAATAGGCATTTCTGCTCCAACAACACCTATTATATAATCCTCAAAAGGTATATTTGTGCCTACTATACTATCTTTAAGTTTATTATTGCTTTTTTCTTCACTTTCTATTACATCTAAGCTATCAATAATATCTATATTATCATCTTCTTTAATATCTACAATTTGACTATCATTTTTAAAAAAATAAACAGTAATACTAGGTATAAATATTATTATTGATAATATATAGATAAAAAAAATAAAAATTCTCTTAAACATAAAATCACCTCAAAAAATTATATGTTTAAAAAGTACTTTTATTACTAAGTTTGTCTTTTTTATTTTAATTTTTTATTAATACATTCAGCTAATATTAAACTTTTTTTCAATTTTCTCCTTAAGTGTAATTTAAACGCCTTTAGAATAGTCATATTCTGTTATACTCCCTATTCTTTTTAATTTATAACAATCATTTTTTTATATGCAATAATTAAATTTTCACCTAATTATATATTTTTTATTACTGTTTAAATTATTGCCTTTTAAAAATGCCTATTTCATATAATTTATTATTATAATTTAATTTACCATTTTATTTTTAAATTTTTATAAAAACTATAAAGTTCTTTTTATTTGCAAAAACACCATTTTGTTAATACTCTTTTCCTATTGCTATTATTTTTCTAAAGTTTATAATTTTCGTCTTTTCTTTATGATAATATATAAATAAAAAATAAAAATACTTTCAAACATAAAATAAACTCAAAAAGTATATGTTTAAAAAGTATTTTTACTATTTTACAATTTAAAATTTCTAAGTCTTAATGCATTTAATAAGACAGATAACGAGCTTAAACTCATAGCCATAGCTCCTATCATAGGATTTAATAAAGGTCCTCCAAAAATATACAATACACCACAAGCAACTGGTATCCCTATAATATTATAAATAAATGCCCAAAAAAGATTTTGTTTTATATTAACTATAGTTTTTTTACTTAATTTTATTGCACTACAAACACCATTTAAATCATTTTTTATGAGGACAACATCTGCAGATTCTATTGCTATATCTGTACCAGAGCCAATAGCTATGCCTAAATCTGATTTAGCTAATGCAGGCGCATCATTTATACCATCACCAACCATAGCTACTTTTTTACCACTATTTTTAAGGTTTTCTACATAATTAGCCTTATCTATTGGTAAGACTTCAGCAAAAACATTCTTTATATTTAATTGATTAGCTATTGCATATGCTGTTTTTTTGTTATCCCCTGTTATCATAAAAATATCAAGTCCCATATTAGATAACTTTTCTATTGCCCCTTTACTATTTTCTTTTATAGGATCAGCAACTGCTATTATACCTTTTATTTCATTATCAAATGCGATATATATAGGAGTTTTCCCTTGATTAGCTAAATCGATAGATTTTTTCTCCATGTCTAATAAATTTATATTAAAACTATCTAGCAATTTTTTATTTCCAATAAAAACACTTTTATTATTAACCTTAGCTTTTATACCAAAACCTATCTTTGCTTCAAATTCTTCTATATTTTCATATAAATCAATATTTTCTTTTAAGGTCTCTTTTACTATTGCATCTCCTAAAGGGTGCTCAGACATTTTTTCTGCTGATGCAACAATTCTTAATAATTCATCTTTTTCTATATTGTTACATATAATATCTGTAACTATTGGCTTACCCTCTGTTATAGTTCCTGTTTTATCTAATATTATAGTATCTAATTTATAAGCAGTTTCTAAAGCTTCTCCACTTTTTATAAGTATTCCATTTTCTGCACCTTTTCCTGTACCTACCATTATAGCTGTAGGAGTAGCAAGCCCTAAAGCACAAGGACAAGCTATAACTAAAACAGATACAAATATTTTTAAAGCAAATTCTAAGTCTTTACTTAAAATAAACCACAATAAACTAGTAACAAATGCAATTATACATACAATAGGTACAAAATAGCCTGATACAATATCTGCTATTTTAGCTATTGGTGCTTTAGTAGTTTGAGCATCTTCTACAATTTTTATAATATTAGCAAGTGTTGTATTTTTTGATGTCTTTGTAACTTTAAATTTTATATATCCATTTTTATTTATAGAACCTGCAAAAACTTGACTATCTTTTAATTTTTTAACCGGTATGCTTTCACCTGTAAGCATAGATTCATCTATATAAGTTTCACCTTCTATAACAATACCATCTACAGCTATTTTTTCCCCAGGTTTTGTTATAACAATATCACCTACTAAAACTTCATCTATTAATACTTTTTCTTCTTTACCATTATTTAATACTATAGCATATTTAGGAACAAGTCCCATTAATTTTTTTATAGCATCAGATGTTTTACTTTTTGATATAGTCTCTAAATATTTACCTAATAATATTAAAACTATAATCATACCAACTGTTTCATAATAAAGAGAATGTACAAGATGTATATTCCCATAGATTATATTTATAGTATTATATAAACTATATAAAAAAGCTGCTGTTGTGCTTATAGCAATTAGAGAATCCATATTAGGTCTGCCTTTAAAAAATAATTTAAAACCAGTTGTATAAAACTTATGTCCTATTATAATTATTGGTATAGTTAATATTAACTGTATTATTGCATAATTTAAAGGGTTAATATTCATATTTATAATATTAGGTACTAACTTATCTAATCCTTTTATCATAGGAGCCATAGCTATAAATAATAATGGTATCCCAAAAATAGAAGAAAATATTAACTTTCTAATCATAGTTTTTATTTCTTTTTCTTTAAAACTTTCTTTTTCTTCTACATTTTCCTCTAATATTTTAAATCCCATATCCTCTATTTTATTTTTTATAGCTGACAATCTTATATTGTCATTATACACAATTTTTGCTTTTTCTGTTGAAAAATTAACCTCTATTTTTTCTATACCATCATTTTTTATAAGCTCTTTCTCTATTCCATTAGCACAACCAACACAAGACATACCCCCTATACCTATAATAACTTCTTTAATATTATCACTATCTAAATATTTAAACCCCAATTTTTCAATATTTTTAAACAAGTTTTTTTTATCTAACTTATTATTATACTGTATATATAATGTTTCATTGGCAAAATTTACATTAGCCTTTTCAATACCTTCTAACTTGGATACTTCATCTTCTAGCCTTTTTGCACAACCAGCACAAGACATTCCATATATATTTATAGCTTTTTCCATATTATCCCTCCATTATTTTATTATTTTTGATATAGTTGACATTAATTCAGATAAGACTTCTTTATCATCATTTTTTATTTTTTCTACTAAACAACTATTTATATGGCTTTCTAAAATTAGCTTATTAACAGAATCTAAAGCAGATTTTATAGATAAAATTTGATTTATAACATCATTGCAATAAGTATCATTTTCTATCATCTTCTTTACACCTCTAACTTGACCTTCTATTCTATTAAGCCTTTTACATAAATTATCTTTAAATTCATCACTACGTTTAGTTTTATCACTCATATACTATACCCCCCTATTCTATATATAAATTATCATATTTTATATAATCTGTCAAGATTAAATATGTACTTATCTTTAATTTCTATATCTCTTAATTATTTGATTAAAAATTAAACAAAAATTTAATTATAATAACAAAAAAAGAAATACAATTTATGTATTTCCCCTTTATTAATATTTATAAAAACTTAAAATTTTAAAAGATTTAATCCTACCTCTTCATCATAGTATCTATCTACAATACCACTAATAATTGTTATTACCATTTCACAAGTAGCACTTACTATTGCCCTATTTAAATGCCCGCCAAAAACTTCTCCTTTTTCATTCCCAACACTCATATGTAAATGGCAATAAAATTTGTTGTCCATAGTATTTATTGTACCCGTTAAAGAAACAATCTCAAAATCTCCATTAAATTCATTTGATAAATACTGTTTTTCATCTGTCTTAAATACCCCTATAGTAAATTGACCAACTGCTCCTAATGCTTGGATACTTGCTAACTTAATTTCTTCTTTAATTGCAATTTCTTTTATCTGATCAATTATTTCTTCTCCTTTATCAATTCGTGCAATAATTGTATTTTCAAATTTTCTATATTCCATTTTTAAATACCCTATCTATATTTATTATTTTTTTAATATGATGTAATTTTATAAATTATTTTTAATATTTTTAGCTTGTTCTAACATTTCATTGGCAGATGCTAATGTAAAATCTGTTATTGTAGCACCACCAGTCATTCTAGCTATTTCATTTACTATTTCGTTATCCATTATCCTTTCTATACTTGTCATAGTATTTTTGTCATCTGATAACTTATTTATTAAAAAGTGTTGGTCCCCCATAGCTGCAATTTGTGGTAAGTGAGTAATACAAATAATTTGATTATTTCTTGATAAAAGAGACATTTTTTCTGCTACCATTTGGGCTGTTCTTCCACTAATACCAGAGTCTATCTCATCAAATATAAATGTATCTATTGTATCAACAAAAGATAAAACAGCTTTTAAAGATAGCATTACTCTGCTCATTTCACCACCAGATGCTATTTTAGAAAGTGGTTTAACATCTTCACCTAAATTAGTACATATTAAAAATTCTACCCTATCAAATCCGTTTTGATTAAAAGTATCTTTTTGTCTTATATCTATCTTAAATTTAGAATTTTGCATTCCTAAATCAAATAAATGTTTTTCAATATTTTTTTCTAAATAACTAGCTTGTTGTTTTCTAATATTGCTTATATTTATACAAGATTGTTTTATTTGCTTTTCTATTTTTTCCTTTTTCTCATATAATTTTAATATTTTTTCTTCACTATTTATTAAATTATCTAATTTTATTTTAGTCTCTTCTTTAAAGTTTAATATTTCTTTTACACTAGAACCGTATTTTCTTTTTAATTTTTGTATTAAATCTAATCTATTTTCTATTTCATTAAGCCTATACTCATTATATTCTATACTATCATCATGCTTTTTTATATCTCGTATTATCTCTTCAAGCTTAGCATATAAATCTTGTAATTCATCATATATATATTTTTTTTCAATATCTATATTTACTATATCTTGTATATTGCTTATAGCAACCCCTATTTTATCAAGAGCTGATAAATCCTCTGAACTGTATAAAAGTCCTATACTATCTGTATAAAGGGACTTTAGCCTTTCTGCTGCTGATAAAATTTTTCTTTCTTCTAAAAGTATTTCTTCTTCATTTTCAGATAATTTTGCATTTTCTATCTCTGTTATTTGATAATTAAAAAAATCTATTAAATCTTCTCTATCTTTTCCCATAGATAAATCTGATATTTGCTTTAAAACTTTTCTATATTCTTTAATAGTATTAGCAAGGTTTTCCTTAGGCTCTAACAAGTCATTTTCACAAAATCTATCTAATAATAAAATATGTTTAGAAGGATTTAAAAGGGATTGATGTTCGTGTTGTCCGTGTATATCTATAAGTTTTTCGCAAATTTCTTTTATCATACCAAGAGTTGCTGGCCTACCATTAACCTTACAAATATTTCTACCAGATTTATTAAAGGTTCTAGATATAAGAACACAACTATCCTCATCTATATCAACACCAAGTTCTCTAATCTCACTTTTAATTGTCTCAGATTTTAAAGTTAATAATGCTTCAACCATAGCATAGTCTTCACCCTTTTTTATAAAATCTTTAGTAGCTCTAGCTCCTAAGACAAATCCTAAAGAACCTATAACTATTGATTTACCAGCACCAGTTTCACCAGATAATATATTAAGTCCTTTGTCAAACTCTATTAAAGCCTCATTTATTAAAGCTACATTTTTTATGTAAAGCTGTTGTAACAAATTGACACTTCCTTTTATATTAAGAATTAATTTTAGCTTTTAATTTTTCTACAATTTTTATAGCTTTTTCTTCTGTTTTTACTACACAAAATATATTATCATCCCCTGCTATAGTACCTATTATTTCATCATTATCCATAGAATCTAATGATGCCGCAACACCCATAGCCATACCATTTAGTGTTTTTATAACAATAATATTTTGAGCATAATCTATACTTATAACACCCGCTTTAAAAACACTTATAAGTTTTTCTGTTATTTCTGTATCATCTTGCGTAAAAAACTTATATTTTTGCTTTCCATTGCTTGAAGAAACTTTTGTAAGCTTTAGATCCCTTATATCTCTTGATATGGTTGCTTGTGTAACATCAAATCCAGACTCTTTAAGTTTTTCTGTAAGTTCTTCTTGTGTTTCAATATCGAATTGTTTTATTAGTTCTATTATTTTAGAATGTCTTTGAGTTTTCATACAATCACTTCCTTATTTCAAACATTTTGCTCCTTAATATATCATAAAAACTAAGTTCTGTTGTCTTTATAATATTAGTATAAAAAGAAGACTTTTTAATATAAACATCTTCACCATATTTAATAGGTATAGATTCTTGTCCATCAAAAGATAAATAGGCTGTGCTGTCTTCATTTGTAACATATGCCCTTATTTTATCATTAGATGATACTACATAAGGTCTAGAAAATAAAACATGTGGACAAACATAAGTAATTGCCATAAGCTCTATATCTGGTTTTAGTATAGGGCCACCTGCTGAAAGATTATAAGCCGTAGACCCTGTTGGTGTTGATATAATAAGCCCATCTGCACTAAAAGCTTCCATAAATCTACCATTTATATCTATTCCTATTTTTACCATTCTTGATACATTTCCATTATTAATATTTACTTCATTTAAACATATATACTCTTTATTATTAATAGTGGCACTAAGCATCATACGTTTTTCTACAATATAATTATTATTTAAAACATTTTTTATAGCTGTTGTAGCTTCATATTTTTCCACATCTGTTAAATAACCTAAATTTCCCATATTTATACCTAAAATATTTTTGTTAAATTTAGCTATCTTTTTAGACCACCTAAGGATTGTACCATCTCCACCAAGAATAATTATAAAATCTGATTTTTTTAAAAGTTCATTTTCTTCCAAAAATATAACCTTTTCATTATTAATCATATTTTGAAAATTTTTAAGTATTAATGGTCTTGTATTTTGTTTTATACAAAAGTTTATTAAATTATTTGTATATTCAAAATTTTTATCTTTATCTTCATTTGTTATAAATCCTATATACATATAGTATTCTCCTTTATTTTAGTTTTTCAAAAGCATCAAAAACTATATTTTTAAAATCTAAAAATTTATCATTTTTTTGCTTATCTAAATAAATAAGATACTCTATATTACCTTTGCCACCTTTTATAGGAGAATAAGTAATATCTTTTATAAAAAACCCTTGTTCTTTACAAAAATTTGACATATCTAATAAGACTTTTATATGTATATTTTTGTTTTTTACAATACCATTTTTATCAATATTTTCTCTTCCTGCCTCAAACTGTGGTTTTATAAGCATTATTACTATACCTGTATCTTTTAAGATACTATATATTTTATAAATTATTTTTTTTAAAGATATAAAAGAAACATCAACAGATATAAAATCAAACTTTTTATTTAATTCAAAATTTCTTATATCTAAATTTTCAATAGATACTACTTTATTATTATTTAATATTTTACTGTCTAACTGATTAGTACCTACATCTACTGCATATACTGATTTAGCACCATTTTGTAACATACAATCTGAAAATCCACCAGTAGATGCTCCTATATCTATACACTCCTTATCTTTTAAAGATATATCAAAATAATGTATAGCTTTTTCTAACTTAAATCCGCCTCTGCTGACATATTTAGGTATAGCTTTTTCATCTATAAATATAACATCACTGTCTAAAACTTTAAATGCTGGTTTTTTTATATTTTTATTATTAATAAAAACATAACCTTTTAAAATAATATCTTTAGCATATTCTCTGGAATACCCATATTTTTTCTTAATAGCCATATCAAGCCTATTTTCCATTTTTTATATTTCCTATCTTATTTTTAATAGTTTTATATATGCCATCTTGATCTAATCCATATTTTTGATGTAATTCTTTTATTGTTGCTTGCTCTATATACTCATCTGGAAAAGATAAATTATACATCTTTTTATCAAAAATTTCATTTTTTATAAGCTGAGATATAAGATTAGCTCCAAAACCACCTTTAAAAACATTATCTTCAACAGTAAATATATAATCAAAATTATCCCTTATATTAGCAATAAGATCTGTATCTATCGGAGATATAAATCTTGCATTTATTAATGAAATATCATACCCTTCATTTAACAACCTTTCATAAGCTGGTTTAACATTTTCTATAATAGTACCTACAGATATAATGGCTATATTACCATTTTGATTTATAACCTCACATTTATTATAAAAAATATCTGGTTCATTTTCACTATATATTTCAGTTGCAAAACCTTTAGGATATCTTATAGCTATTGGTCCTGTATGTCTGTTTATAGCATAATCTAACATTTTTAAAAGCTCTGTTTTATTTTTTGGTGCTAATACCGTTAAATTAGGTATATGAGAAAGATATGAAATATCAAATATACCTTGATGAGTTTCTCCATCATCACCAACTACACCTGCTCTATCTATTGCAAATACAACATGCAAATTTTGTATACATATATCGTGTATTAATTGGTCATAGCCTCTTTGTAAAAATGTAGAATATACTGCAAATACTGGCACAAATCCACTCATAGCAAGTCCACCCGAAAATATAACTGCGTGTTCTTCTGCTATACCAACATCAAACAATCTATCTGGATAAACTTTGCTAAAAAATGTAAGTCCTGTACCAGATGGCATAGCAGCTGTAATAGCTACAAGTTTTTTATTTTTATTAGCTTCTCTAACCATAAACTTACCAAAAACATCAGAGTAAGTTTCTAATTTATTACTATTAATAGCCTTTCCTGTTTCCATATTAAATGGTGAAACTCCGTGATAATTATAAGGATCATTTTCTGCATGAATATAACCAAACCCTTTTTTTGTTATAGTGTGTAATAAAACTGGTTTGTTTATATTTTTTACATTATTTATAGCTTTAATAAGACCATCTATATCGTGACCATCAATTGGTCCTATATATTTTATACCTAAATCTTCAAACATTACATTAGGTAAAACAGCATATTTTATACCCTCTTTTGTTTTTTCTAATATTTTATTTATCTTATCCCCAACAATATTGAGTTTTTCTAAAAATTGTCTTACATCTAATTTA
>JAHALF010000061.1 GCA_018371275.1 Clostridiales bacterium | reverse complement strand
CTTTTAAAAAATCCATTTTCTTTTATATCTTTTATTTGATTTTTTAATTTTTTAAGTACATTTTCTCCTAATTCCTTTACATCTTCTTTTACCTCCTTTATTTTATTACCTATATTTTTCGTTGCCTTTGCAACATTTCCTATTGTACTTTTTGCCTTATTTAATATATTTTTTGATAATGTTTTATATTAAAATATAATAAATCACTATTTATTTCAACACCACTACAAAAATTATTGACTTTGTTATTAGGTTTTGAAAAATATGTATTATTTTTAATACTTTTAATTTTTATATTATATCTAAACCAATACCATTAACTAGTAACTCTAATAATGACCCCGAAATATAACTTAATTCTTCTATATCTAAATCATTAAAGTCTATTTTATATATTCCAAATTTATTATTATGGTTGACATATAATATAGCACTGCCTTCCTCGTTATCTCCTATAGCTAATGAATTTGGAATATATCTTTGAATTTTATAAGCAAAATTCATTTCTATACAACCTTCAGCTCCCCATAATCTAAGATATTTGTAATTATCTATACTTATCTCTATTTCAGACATTTCACTAATAATATTTAAAAATTCTTTTGGTATATCTATTTGAGAAAAATTCTTTAATTTATTTACTTCCAAAAAATTAGAACTTTCTTCATTTTGCACTATATTACATCTATTATTCAAATTTTTCAGTATATTCATCTTACATTAACCCTTTCATATCTAATATTTAATTTATCTAACATTTTATATTGTTGTTCTAATACTCATTCTATAATATCATCATCAAACCCAGCTGCTCTAAAATCTTCTACTATATAACTTAATTCTTCTTGTAAACTTGAACTCCATTTTCCACCCCCAAGTGAAACCCTATTATCTCTTCTAGTATTTTGACGATTACTTATTATTGTATGTGGATATCCTGAACCTGTTTCTATTGTTATAGTAGGAGCTAATTCAGGATCATAATTATAAGGTTTAAGGTTTTCTTTTGCCCATTGTTGTTGTAATCCATGGTGTGATTGTAATCTCCCTCCATTAGACCCCTTCCCTTTTGGTCTAGGTTGAGAATTTTTATGAGTTTTATTAAATAAAATATTATTATTATTGTTGTTACTACTATTTATTTCAACACCACTACCACTATTACTAGCTTTATTAATGTTTATATTAGGATTTTGTAATTCTTCTGATATATTTTTTCCTACATCATCATCTATCT
>JAHALF010000008.1 GCA_018371275.1 Clostridiales bacterium | reverse complement strand
TTGCTTAATATCTACTCTTTTTGCTTTTAAATTAGGCAATGTATAGTATTTTGTCAATCTTTTTTTAATATCGTTTAATTCAACACTTAATTCTTTAACTTTGTCTTCAATACTATAATCACTTCTCTCTTTAGCTACACCTTGTAAATTTTGAGATACACTATTGTTTATATTACCAATAGCTGTTGATATTTCTTTTACTTTATTCTCAATGTTATATTCTGAAGTTTCTTTTGCTACATTATTTAGTTTAGCACCTAAATTTTCATTAGTTATATATTCACTATGTTTATGATTTATATTTGCATACAAACTATCGTGATTATGTATATCTAACTGATTTTTTAAAGAGACATCATTTTTTATAAGTTGCTCAAAACGCTTATTAGGTGTATCTGCATGTACTCTGTCTGTTTCATTAATCTTTTCTAACTGTGGATTAAATGTTGCATCATCTGTGTTAAAATAACTCATAACATTCTCCTTTCTAAAATTCATCTTCTATAAAAAATCTTAATTGCATATCATTGTCCTTATACTTTGCCTTAAAATTTCTTATAGCTATAACATCATCTTCTTCATCTATTAATGCTACTTCTGTTATTTTTTCATTAACAAGTTCTTGTTCAGTTAAGGTGCAATAATACTCACATTTGTTATAAGCTGTTATATTATAACCATCTATATTTTTTCTGCTTAATTCACTATTTAATGAAGACTGATCCAAATCTATTTCTAAAGGTTCATTTACTTCATTAGTTCCACCATTACCAAAAGCTATCTTCATTACTTTAGGTAAAGGCTTTTCTCCACATCTAGCTTTTATTAACTTTTCTTTAGCTATTTTAGTTGTTATGCTAGTTGCCACTATAATTCCTCCTTTGTTATTCCACCTATATATGCAATGTAACCATCATATAAATAATTACCATTATACTTATAGTCTGCTGTTGTTTCTACACTAACATTATTTTTTATATCATTTTTAAAACTTATTTTTAAATCTAGTCTTTGTAAGTTTATTTCTGGTAAATTTGATAAAAGATATTTCCCATAATCATAAGTACCATCATATTGAATCTGCCCATCATAGTATATTCTTTTAGGTATAACTCCCCAAAAGTTAATCGTAAATAGTATATCTAACTTATATATAAACTTTTCAATTATAGGGTTATTTATAATAAATTTATAAGCATAATTAGGTTTACTACTTGCCTGTTTAACTTCCATTACAGTATTTTTTACAATATCAACTTTATAATAACTACTATCTATATCTTCAATAGCAATAACATAAAACTCTGCCCAACGCTCTTTATCATATAAATAGCAAGGCTCTATTTCTACATCATAACCAAGTGAATTTAAAGCCAGTATTATACCTTGTTTTGTTCCAGATTTCTTCATTATTTCTGCTTTAGCAATAAGTCTTTTTCTCAACTGATTATCTTTTTCATTTTCATATCTGAACATATTTCTATCTATTGCTAGTTTATCTAAGTAAACACCCGTTGCTGTATTTATATTACTTTGTTTTGAAACTTCTAAAACTTTATTTTTTATATCATCATATTGTAACCCTATAACTTTAAACAAAATATAAATTTTACTTTTTTTCTTTAAAACTTTAAGTGGATAATGCACTAGACTAAACATATAATCACTAAATTTTTCAAACATACATATCACACTCTTTCTATGCTAACAGTTACCCTATTAAGTATAATAACCTTATCTTTTTCTAGTTTAGTATCTTGGGCTGGTTCTATTATTTTTATAGCCGTTATTTCTTCATCTAAATTTTTTCTTACATAAAATATAAGTTCAGACAAATATAAAGTATTAAGCTCCCTTTTGTTACTTATTTCAAAATACTCTTTTACATAGGTTATAGCTCTTTCTTCAAGTCCTTGTTCTGATGCGTTATAATCTATATATAAAGTTAAATTAACGTCTATTGCTACTGTTTCTGCTGATTTTACAAGAACATCATCATATACACCTTTTATACTTTCTATTGCATCTTCAACATCTTTTAGTAACTTTTCCCCTGCTGTTCCATTATAACTAGCTACTACTATATTAACAGTCCCTTGTCCTCGTGGGTGCATATCTTCTACTATTACATATAAAACACCTTCTACGCTTTCTGCTACATTTTTATATTTTAGGGCTGTTGAATATGTTGCAAGTTCTGACCAAGTATTTAAAGTTCTTTGTCTAAAACTTGCATCTATTTCTGTATCCGAACCTTCTTTTATAAGCCAATCTTCTTCATTAGATAAATATTGTATATTTTCTATATGTACTAAAGACTGTCTTATGCTATTTGTTGGTACATTATATTTAGAACCTGCTTCTTCTGCTATTATAAGTATTTTCCCTGTTTCTTCATTAGCTTTTATTACTGTTTTTTCTGATGATATAAATCTATACTCTTTCCCTGCTAGGCTAGGTAAAGTTTTAAAAACATATCCTTTAGGTATTATTAACTCTTTTTTCCTGTCTATTTTTTGAACAGTTAAATAACCTTCTGTTTTTATTGCTTGTTTTCTAATTTTACCATAGTCTTCTGCCTTATTATCAAGCCATTCATCACTAGAAGACTTTACAAACATACCTATATATACTTTCCTGATTAGTATTAAAAGCTCTATTTTTATTCTTAAAAAAATCATTATTATAGTACCTATAACTGAACCTGTTTCAAAATTTTTAAGTTCAAAATCTTCTTGCTCTAATTTTTCTATTAGCTGTTCTTTTTCTTCATCAATAGTTTTTATAGGTATTAACTTGTCCAATGTTTCCTTATTAATTTATATCACCTCCACTTTTACTCTATCAAGTAATAAAGTTATTTCAGAAAAATATTCATTTATGTAAAATCTAACATTAAATATAAGTTTATCTGTTTTTTGTTTAGATTGTATATTAATACTACTACTATCTACATATGGTCTTCTTGATAATTTTGTAATTATTCTGTGCCTTATTTCGTGTATTAACATTTCATTTATTTCTCTATGTAAAAAGTCATATAATGAATAACCAAACTCTAAATCATAAAATACATCTCCTTCATTAGTTAGCATTTCTATTTTTATATTTTGTAATATTTGCTCATTATCTTCAATTTTAATAACATCATTATTTTTTATAATAATTGAATTATTAAAATCAAATTTTATATCTTGCATATTACCCCAACTTTCGTATTATAATAGGATATTCTAATTCCCCATTTAAAAAGTTAAGTACAACTATATCATCTAATTCTACTGTTATATCTGTATCTATATTTGCTAGCTCTGGATAGTTATCATCTTCATTTTTATTTGTATCTAAAAGTTTAAGATTTACCTTGCTACCTTCTACTTTAGTTACTTTAGCTAATAAACAAGGTGGTATAAAAATGTGTGGAAAGTTTTCAAATATAAATTTTTTTGTATTATTGGCTATAGCCTTTTTTAACATTTCACTACTCATAAAATCACTCCTTAATAGTTATTTTAGTTCTTATAAAACCATAATCATTAACTATAAAATTTATTTTTTCTACTTTAAAAGTTCCTGTTAGCTTATAGTGTTCTATATAAATATCATCTAATAAATTTAATTTAGGCATTGATATAGTTTCAACCTCCCAAACTTTCGGACATAAATTTTGTAAATTTAATATATTATTTCCATAAATAAGCTCATAGTTTTCTTGTTGTATTTCTTTATCATTATAAAAAAATTTATCATTTTTAAAAAAATATAAACTATCTTTTATATTAAATTTTTGTTCTAAATATTTAATTGCATCAAGTCCATTTTTATTTTTTATACTTATTAAATTTTTAATAACAGTATCTTCATTTTTTATGGACATATTTTGTATACTTGCTTGATTTAATATAAATCTTAATACTTCATCAAAAGTAGTATTTGTAAAACTTTTATTTATATTTGTATTAATTAAATTTAAAAATTTATTTTTAGCTACAATTTCAAAGTCTTTAACATCTGTTACATACCCTGTAAAAACTTTCTCAAGTTCATTGTTATAACCAAGCTGTATAATTACTTTGTCATCTTTATTTATTACTATTTCATCTAATATTTTCCCTGAAAATTTTATAATAGCAAAGTCAAAATTTTTTTCTATATCTAATTTTAAATTTAATGTTATATATTTTGAAAAGCTATAATCTCCAACATTAACTAATACTTCTGGAGAAAAGTATTCACTTTCTTTATAAATAGTTATCACTTCCCTTTACTTCCAAAATAAGGACTAATAGGCGAATTTTTAAAAGGATCACTTCTTACTTTATTTGTATTATCATTAAGACTAGGCGCTTTCCCCCTATCTCCATTTAGATATTTTAACCAATCATCATTACTAACAGTTAAACTTTTATTTACATTATTATTAGATTTTTTATTATTAGATTTTGTTTTACTATTAGATTTTTTAGAGCTACTAGCCTTTATACTTATTGTTTCATACTCTCTAAAGCTCAAACTAACTGATATTTCAGTTTTATTATTAGCGACTTTACTAGAAAAGTCTTTTATTATAACTTTGTATATACCCCTTTGATTTATATACTTATTTACAATGTCATATATGTTAGGCACTTTTTGATTTTTAGATTTAAAAATATCTTGTATTACTTGTAACTTTTCTTCTTTAGTTTTTCCTTGTATATCATCTAGTAAAACTAGTTCTACATTTATACTACTATCATCAAATCCTGTAGCTTGAATAGGCTTTTTCCCCTTTCCCTCAACTTCCAATTCTTCAATAATAGCACTACCTTTTATTTCTAAAGACTTTATAATACCTGTAAGTAATTTTCCATTTAATTTAATATCATTATCATCTACAACCATATAGCACCACCTAAGCCGTTTCTTTTTCTGCTTCCTCTGTAATTTCTTCTATTAAAGCCATTACTTTTTTAAGGTCTTCTAAGTCTTTAACATTTAATTGCATAGTAATGCGATTAGTTACATCTTTTTTAGTTTCTGTATTGTTAGATTGAGTATTACTTTCTGTTTTAGAAATAACTTCTTTAAGATTAACCGTTTTAGGATTGTTTAAATCTAAACTTCCTAAACTGTCCATATTTTTAAAATCATAAAAATCTATAATATTACTTACACCTGTAAAACTATCGTTTATCATCTCTGATGGCACATTTTTTGTCTTATTCATACCTTCTGCAATAGTTGTATTTATTCTACTACCAGATAAAGTTAAATCTGATAAAGGACCTTCCTTTGCATCTGAAAATGGTAAATACTGTCTTACTTTTGCAAAACCATTTTTTACTGCATTTACTGGAGCCATAACTGCACTTTTTATACCTTCTGCAATAGTTGTCATTATTTTTTTACCACTTTCTAAAAGATTCGGTATAAAATTTGTAATAAAATTATTAAAACTTTCTTTTACATTTGTCCATATATTTGAAAAGGTTTCTTTTATAGTATCCCAATTTTTTATAATTAATAATGGTAATCCTACAAAAGGCATAAAGGCTGATAAAACTACAAGCAACCAGTTAGGTGTATCTTGCAATATTCCCTTTAACCAATTCCAACCTGCAATAACACCTTCAACAATACTATTCCAAGTATTTTTAAGCCAAGCACTAACCTTATCCCAATTTAACCATAGCAATACTATAACTGCTATAAGAGCAACTATTGCTATTACTATCCAAGTAATAGGATTTGCTAAAAGTGCTGCCGTAAAACTCCAACAGCTAGCTATTAATGCTGGTAATTTTGTTGTAGCTGTTATAAATGCTTGTTTACCAAAAGATACAATACTTTTACCTACATTTTTAAGAGGCGTACTTAATATTGTTAATCCATTTTTAATTTTACCACTAGCACCTTTTAGTGAGTCTCCTGCATACATACCATATATTCTTACAGTATCCATTGTATCTTTAACTTTTTTCATACCATTATTAAAGCCGCTAAATACTTTTATAGTTGTTGTTACTGTCCCACCTACAGTACCAAGTGCAAGTTTAACTCCACCTACTGCTGTTACTAGTCCTGTTATACTTACTATAACTATACCTATATCTCCGACTAAATCTCCATTTTTTGAAATCCAGTCATTTATATGCTCAAGTATAACTGCTCCTTTATCTAACCAAGTATTAACTACTGGTAACATATTGTTGCCTATTTCCTCAACTATATTTTGTATTCGTTGCTTTAAAATAATAAGTTTTTGTCCATCATCAACAGAAGTCATAGCATCCACCATACCATTTGCAACATTTGTGCCTTGTCCCATAGTATCATATAAAGTTAATATATTGCCTTGTAAATCTCCTGTTTTATTATAAAGTAAATCTATAAGTTTAACTGCTTCTTCTGTTCCAAAGGCTTCTTGTAATTGTAGCTTTTCAGTTACATCAAGGGTTTCTCCAAACTTACCCTTTATTTCTTCTAATATTTCTGGCATAGATAATAACCTATTATTAGCATCTGTAAACTCTAGTCCTAATTTTTTACCAGCTTTTCCTGCGCTATTTAAAAATGCTGTGTATTTTGTACCTGCTTCACTACCACTCATTGTAGCTTGTAACATACCTAAAATTGCTAATTGTTCTTCTAGTGGCACATTTGCACTTGTCGCTGTTCCACCAAGACTTTCAATAGAGCTTGCCATTTCAGAACCCGTTGTTTTAAACTGTTGTACCGATTTTGATATACCAGCACTAAACATTTCCCCAAACTCAATATCTGACAAATTGCTATAGTAATCTTTATATATACCATAACCTGTAGCAAATAGACTTGTCATTTCTTCAACAGTAGACTTTGTAGCTTTTGCTGTTAAACCAGATAGTTTAGTAAATTCTGCTACCCCTTCATCACTTAAACTAGCAATACCACTTTTTATATCATAGGCTGCCGTTATAAACTGTGCCTTTGTTGTACCTGCAAACTCATTTGAAAAATTTTTTGCTGCATTTTCTATTGTTTGTAAATCTTCATAACCTAAACTTGCAAGTTCACCAAGTGCCTTTTTAGTTTCATAAGTAGCCCCTACTGGTGCCAATAAGGACTTTGATATTAAAGTTCCTGTACCAACCATTAAAAAGCCCGATTTTGCCATTTCCTTAAATTTGTTATCTAATGATTCAACACCACTTTTTAACTTTGTAACACTACTATTTACTTTTTTACTTATACCAGTAATGTTATCAATCATATTTACTATAACTGATAACTTAAAAATAGACTCCATTTTTCGCCTCCCTTCTTTTATTTAATTTAAAAAATCATTTGTTTAATTTTAAGTAGGGCAAAGCCCTACTTTATTAAAAATTTATTTTAAGAAAAATTGCTATTACTCATCACTAAATGCTCTAACTATTGCATTTTGCATAGTTATCATTTCCATTTCCCTTGCCTTTTTAGATAGACTATATAAGTTAAATAGTTCTTCTAAATTTATTGCATATAAGTCATTCTTTATATATTGACTAGGTAAATATTTATATATATGTAATATAACTTCATCTAAAAAAGTTATACCATCTTCTAAATCTTCTATAGCTTTTTTGCTGTAACATTATCTGTAAATCCCAGAAACCCTAACAACTTTGTAGCAACCATTTGGGATATACCAACATAATCTTTAATTGTATTTTTAAATTGCTCTATCTGTTCTTCAATAACATTTTCTTGTGCAAAATCAATACCAGCTTGTAAATGTTTTTTACTAGCATTTTTTATATATCTATTAAGACTTGCTGAGTTAGGAGCTTTAAAGTAAAATGTAAATTCTTCACTTATATCCTCAATTTCCACTTCAACTTTATACACCTTACCATATTTAGCTTTTAAATTTTCTTCATCTATTACACCAATCTTAAGGTCTTCTTTTTCTTCTATAATTTCTTGCATTTTTTAATCCTCCATACAATATAAAAACTTTAAATAGGCTTAACACCATTCATTACTATTTCGCCAAAAACTATAAATTCTATATCAACAAGCATATTTTTATCTCCTTGTTTACCACCACCACTGCGTTTAGTTGGTGTAATTTTTGTTATAGTATCTACAATAGTCGACTCTCCATCATCTGCATAACTAACTACAATTTTATCTATAACTAACTTATAAAAGCTAATACCTTTACTTTTACAGTAGTTAACTAACTCTTCATAGTCTTCCCTTAAAAATGACATTTTTAAGTTAGGTTTGTAATTACCAGTACCATAACCTCGTGGTTTATTACCAAGTCCATAAACTTGTTCTTTTTCTAGTTCATCATCATAAGTTACTTCTTGTGGTTCAATTAGTAAACCATCTATACTTATATCTATTGATGACCAGTCATAATACTTTCCATTTATTTTTTTCAAAATCTCACCTCCTAAATATTATTTTCAAAGCCCATATCTATTTCAATCTCTCTTAAAATTCCAATAGGTATTGCTCTTATTTTAAATTTAAAATTACTTGTAGCAAGTATGTCTTGTCCTTCTGGTATAATTACTCTAGCTGATGATAGTTCTTTATTTTCTACCATTCGCTCAACTGGTACATTTATAAATTCAGTTATTTGTTTTAAACTAACTTCTGGATTTGACATATCTACTTGACTATGTAATTTTAATGTTGCTGTTATAAGTGTTTCTCTAACTGCCTTATACATTGTCCTAGTACGTTCTACATATTCATAGTCTGAACCTGTTTTTGCAAAAGTCCTTGCATTATTTACATATATACCTTCTGCCCCTGCATAAGTTCTAACTACTGTATAACCTAAGTCATCAAGTTCGGAATTTACATTTTCTATACCTTTTGGCATTATTTCAAGTAAACCTTGTATATCAAAGCTATCAACTTGCCCTATACTTTGTTGTACTTTAGACTTCGCATATAGCCCCATTATTTTAGATGCTACATTTTCTTCTACTTCTTTACCATCTCTCATATAAGTAGCTCTTGATACAACAACTTGTAGTCCCCTTGATACAATACCTTTTTTCTCGTTTCTAAGGTATTCTGTATATTGGTCAATGTTTTCTGCTTCTTGTATTTTTCTTGCTTCACAAACAAAAATACAAGGCTTTTTATATTTATCAAAAAAGTTTTGTTCTTCTACAACTAAACTTGACCAAACTTCTTTTTCACTTTCCCCTAAAATATGTATAAACTCAAAATTTAAACTAGATTTTTTTACATATTCAAGAGCCTGTAAAATGTTAGCAATATTAGTTTTAGGTCTTGTTGTACTTACTTCTATGTACTCATCTTTTACAAAATTATCTCCTGTAAATTTTATATTTACGCCATATCCATCTACGGAATATGTTCCATTTTGTGGTATTGTTAATTCATCACTTTCTAAACCATTTAAGTAATATTTAAAAATACCAACATTTAAAGCTCCACTATTAACTACAACTACTTTTAATTTAAAAGCATTTGTTGGCTTACCTTCAATAGAAATAGTCCCTGTTGTTAATTTTTTAGATTCTTCTTTTATTGTTCCATCTTCTGCTACTTTAACGGGCATTGCATATATCGTTTTACAACCACCAAATAAGCTATCTATTAAACCATCTGCAAGGGGGCTATTGCCAACTTTTTCTCTAATTTCATCATTAGTCATATTGTCGGTAATAGTTATAGGTACATCACTTTTTATATTAGATACACCTACTTTTATATGTAGACCTTCCCCTTTTGTAACACTAGAACCTATGCCAAAGTCTGTAATAGTATGTTTTACATCTGATAACAAAACTGCACCCCCTATAATGTTTTATTTAAAAATTTAAGTAAGGCTTCTTCTAACTCTTCTTTTGTTAGCATTTTACCTTTTCGCCAACTTTTCATTGTCATAATACCAGCCAATATAGCATCATTTATATTTAATTCAGTTGCTAAAATATCAATATCTTTTAATTCTTTATTAGCTTGACTTTCAATATTTTTTGAATTTTCTTCTGCTATTGCTTCAGCATTTTTCTTTGACATACTCACCATCACCTCCCCAATTTATATCTTTAAATAAGTAATCTTTATATATTAATTCCGTAAAAGTAATATCTATTTGTAATGTAATTTCACTTTTTAAAATAGTATCTTTTTTGTCTATGTATTCTGCTTTGCTAAACTCTATAAAAGCAACATCTCCATTTTCTAATATTAATTTATCATCTATTTCGGACATAAATTTTGTAAATATATTCTCAACTTTTAATACATTTATATCCCCTATTAATACTTGAAAATTTATTTTTCTTTTAAATTTTTCTTTACGTCTAAATTTTTCATTATTTTTATAAATAACTTTTTTGCCATAAGCCTTTTCTAAATCTTCGCTTACTACAAATATACCTGTAAATGAACTTGTGTTGCTTGTTTCTAGCTCTTTTAAGCTTGTATAAAATATTTTAGCACCTGCATTATTAAGACATTGTTTTAAATAGTTTGTATAAATTTCAATCATTTTTATCAACCTTTTATTGATTTTTCAACATAATATTCTAGTATATCTTTTATTTCTTCTTTGTCTTCTTCAGATATACCTAAAAATGGTCTAGCTGGTATATTAACTGTAACTTCTTTAGCACTTACCCACCTATTGCCTATTTTAAATTTTAATGCTTTACAATTTTTAGCTTTTATTTTTCTGTTTTTTGTTCCAAACTGATGAGTTAAAGCATACTCTAAGTTAGTACCTACCGTTGCTATTTTATTATCTGCTTTAGATTTTAGGCTATTTCTTAAAATACCAGTATTTTTTAAAAGTTTTTTTCTTCTATTACCATACTTTCTTTTTTCCCATTTTTTATTTTCTGGGCTTTCTTCTTTTTTAAACCTATCTAAAGTAGAGCTTCTAAGTTGCTGTGCAATATTTTTATTAATAGCTTTAAAGTTAGTATCTTCTAGTTTTTTCAATGTTTTACTAAGCCTTCTTAATTCAGCATCAAGTCTAACACTCATTACATACCACCTAAGCTCTGTCTACTAAATAACTTTTTAGAAGAGTTTATATTTATACCTATTCTAGTATTTTTTATTTCTTCCTCATCTTGACTATTATCATCTTGTGTTATTTCAATAGTACCTTTTGCCAAATTTTCTAAAAATTTTATTGCATTTTTATATCTTAAATAATAGTTATTTTCCCTATTATCTTCATCATTACCACTTCTAGATAAAATGTTATAAAGAGTTATGTCCTTACAAAACTTATTTATAGCCTTGTTTCTTTTTAAAAAATTTGTAGAATATTTTTTAAGTAAATACCCATTTATTTCAGCAGAAGCGTCATCTATCGCCCCTGCTATAATCTTTCTAATCTCTTCTAATTTTGTATCTTCATCTGCTTCTTCATAACTATTTGTAAACTCATCTGATAAAGCTCTTTTTAGAAATTCAATTTTAGAATTATTTATTATTTCTTCAACAGTACAATACATTTAATCACCTTCTTTAAACAATAATAAAATAATTTAAAAGATAGTAGATTAAGCAGTACCAGTAGAACCATAAGCCATTTGCCAAAAACCATAACCTGTATTACATCTTGTTTCTACCCCATACAAAAATGTCCTATTTATAAATACATTTGAATTTGCATCATCTGTTAAAGATACAAATGTAGGCTTTTCTCTTTCTTGAAAAATGATAGGCTTTATAGCTTTTGTAGTATCAAGTAAAAACCAAGCTGTATCTGAACTTAATTCTGGCACTACAAGTATTTCTGCTGTTCCTTTATAAGCATTGCTTGTACCATTTATAAAATCTGCTTGTAATATATCCCTTGCTGTTTTTTCTAAAGCTGGTGGAACAACAAGTAAGTTTGGAATAACTCTAAGTGTTCTACCTTCATCATCTTTTATTTTCATCATACTTGTTCTAGCTTCAACATAACTATCCATTGTTAAAGCCTTATCTGACTTGTTTTGATATGTAAGTTTACCAACTTTATGACTTCCAAAAAATGTAATACCATCATAACATTTTTGAGAGAAACCGGATTCTAATGTTTTAAATACCAACTCTTCTGGGTGTAGTTTAGCACTTTGCGCTAAATTTTCTACCTGTGGTTTATATATACCTAAGTTATCATCTTGTATATCATATTTATCAATCGAGATAGTTGCTTCAAAAGGTTCATTTTTAATTGTATATTCGTGATTTTGAATATTTCTAAAAATCCTATCTCCTACCCATTTTCTAAGACGTGGTAAACTACCCATCCAATGATAGCTCTCTGTTTTATTGCTAGATGGTACAATAGTTGCTACCTTATCATAAACTGTTGTTGTTTCTTCAAACATCTTGTTAAATATTGTTTTAAAGCCAATATCTGCTTTTTGTAAATTTGTTTTTATTAAAGCCATTAAGTTACCCCCTATTTATTTAATTTCTACTTTTACCTGTCCATCCTCAAATCCTATTACTTTACCAGCTACACTTGTTGCTGTAGCATTTGATGTAACAGTAATAGAGTCTTTAATGTAACATTCTTTTAATATATGTGTTTCGTTAAGTGGATTTTCTGTATCATTTTCATATAAGAAAACACCTCGTTTAACATTTATATAACCACCTGTAACTGTTTCCTCTGCCCTACCAACTATAATTAAATTTTCTGATTTACTAGCTGGCACTGCTTTACCATTTTCAAGTGCAACTATATGTCCTTGAAAAATTTTAGTATTATTTTTTACACCAACATATAACATTTCACTAAGAGTTTCTGCTGTATTTCTTTGCATTTTTATTCTTCCTTTCTATAATATTTTTTATAATCTTCTTCAGTTAAACCAAAATCTTTACAAGCTTTAATTCCTATATCTTCTAATTCTTTTTTACCTTCTTCTGTTAAGTTATCTGAATAACTTATACCAAGTGGACTATTTCTTTTTTGATTTTTTAATATTTCATCAAAAGCCGTCCTATCTGATAAAGCTAACTTCATAAAACTATACCTTTGTGCTGGTACTATTTTACCATCTTTTAAAGCATTATCTAAAATAACATCTATTTCTTTTTTAGCCATCTCTTCTTTAAGAGCTAAAAATTCTGTTTTTGAAACAGTATTGTTTTTTAAATTTAATAAAGCAATATTTATTTCTTCATTTGTTGCACTTTCTTTTAATCCTAAAATTTCAATTACTTCTTTATTAGAAGACAACTGCATTTCATCACTTAAATCTTCTTCATCTTTTTTAGTAACTTTTAATTCTTCTATTTTATTTAATACATCTTCTTCAGTTGCATTTTCATCAAGCCCTAAAATCTCTAATATTTTTTTAATTTCCATTTTTTCATCTCCTTCTTCTAATTCATTTTTTAAGTCTTCACTTAAAAATAATGGATACATATTGTCAATAGCTGGTGTATTAGTTAAAGCAACAGAGTGAAGCCTTATAGGTTTATTGTTTTTTAAAAATATGGTTGGTGATAAATATTTATATTGTTTGTTTTCTATTTCTTGTTTAGCTATTTCTGTAAACTCAACTTTAGCTACTACACAATTATCTTTTATATAAAAGTCTTTTATCCACCCACCAGCTAAAGCCTTTTTATCGCTAAGGCTTTGATGCTCATAATCTACTACTATATCAAGTCCTCGTTTTTTAAAGTGTTCTTTCATTTCATTTACACTTTGCTCATCTACATAAAAGTTACCTTTTGTTGTTTTAACTTCCCCTAAAGGCATTATTTTTATCTCTTCTAAATCTGTTATTTCAAATTTTGAAGAACATATAATTAACTCATTTTTTTTAATAATTACCAACTCCTTAATTTTTTTATTTTATATTTTGTTACAACCTACTTGCAAACACCTTGCATTGCCTTGCATTTGCCTTTGTTTTATTTTTATAGTAAAAATATACCTTTTATTATTTAAAGGGTATTTAAGGCGAATTTAAAGCCATTTGTTTTTCATATGCTTTTTTTAATGTTTTAGGTAAATCGTCTATGTTAAAATCATAAGATTTTAAAGCTGGGTTATAATTAAAATCTTTATCTGGAAATATTTTTATGTCTTCTCCTTTTTTTATAGATAGTCCTTTTTTTTCTAAATCTCTTTTACTAAGTGATTTAACTGTACATCTACACCTATGTCCATTAGGGGGATACCACGTTTTCCAAAAAGGGTCATCTGCTCTAAATACAAGTCCATTTAATGCTCTATGTTCTGGTCTTGTATCTTCATCTTCTATTGCATCATATTGCCAATATGGTCTATTTTCTAATACATCTGGGTCTATTAACATTTCATAATGTCCTACTTGATAAGCTGTTTGTATGTTATTTCTATATATTAAATCTATTTTATAGTCATTCTCTTTGTCATATCCCCAATTTTCTAAACAATTATTTAATAAACTTTTAAAAGTATTAAGGCTTTCTCCTTCTTCAATAGTTGTTAATAATAACTTAAATATTTCATTTAAAAGAGTTATATTGCTATAATTGGCTATTGTAAATGCTAAACTTTTATATGTATCATCTAACTTTTTATACTCTTCTTTTGTTATAGGTATTTTATTGTTAAAGTATTTAATAGCATCTTCAAACTTAAAACCGTCTTTTTCTATACTGCTATTTATAAAACTACTCATTTTCACACCTCCCAATTAAGTTAGATAGTATAAGTCCACCTTTTAAACTTTCTTTATTAAAACTGTTGTTCATAGAATTTAATATTTCACTTAACTTCTTCTTATCTCTAAAAATATCTTTTAATTCTTCAAGACTTCTTACATCTTCCATTTCATTTTTAAAAGCACTTAAACTAGACTTAAAGCTAAACATACCATCTTCTTTTAAATCCTCAATTATTTTATTTAATTCTTTTTGATTATTTTTTGTATTTTCTTTTAAAATCTTCATACCATCAATATAAAATTCTGGCTTTGGTATTTTAAACTTTTCATATAAATGTTCTGTATCAATAACTAACCCTAATTCATTTTTTAACTTTGAATATACTTCAACCATTTTAAGCAAATCTTCGGACTCTTCAAAGTCAAATACAAAATCTGGTATATTACACTCTTCTCCAAAATTTAAAACTACAATAGGTTTAATTAAGTATTCTTTTATAGTGTTAGCTAAAGCCTTACAATCTGCACTTGTTAAGTCTCTCCTAACTTCATTATGTGTCTTTGCTTGTGCATAGCTACCACCACTATCACTTGTTAAAGTTTGACCTAAAATAGCTTTACTTATTTGTTCATCACAAAATCTTGCCATACTTTCAAATATATCTGCACTGCTTTTTTTATCATTATCTATAACATTTACTTTAGTATTTCTACTTATTATCCCTGCTGAATCTGTACCTATGTTTATAAGCGCTTCCATTAGAGCTCCTTTATCTTCTTCTGATGAAGACTCATCATACTCCCCAAGTAATATAGGCATACCATATTTTTCTATAAATGTTGCCCAATCTTTCATTGTATAGTTTTTAAACAAATACATCCAAGCAACAACTCTAAGCACTCCAGCTTTTGATTCGTGTCCACTTCTAGCCTTATATTTGTGTATTATAAGTTTATCTTGTTCAAGTTTATGTGCATAAAAACCTTTTAAATCATCTTTTGTTACTATCTTTAGTTTTTCATCCTCCCAATATATATGCTTGGGATGTATATATTTAAGATTTTCAACTTTTAAATATCCATTACTTAACTCCCAGTTTATCTCCAAAAATGAAATACCTTTGCCTATTGCATCTAATAAATCAAGTAATGATTTATCAAAATCTTTAATATTCTTTATTACATCTTTTACAAACTCTGCTATTTGCTTGTCTTTTTCATCTTCTGAAAATGCTATTATTTCCCAATCTAAACCACAAACTGCATTTTTCCTTGTTTGTAATTGTGAAAATAAATGTGGGTCTTTTTCTTCCATTTCCTCAAATAGTTCCATTTGCCTAGTAGTATATCCACTATCTGCTTCTCTAAATATTTTGGTTAACATTTCTGGTGTTAAGTTAGAGGAAGGGTGACTTGAATTTCCTAAAAAATCTGGCATTTGTATTCTTGAGAGCACCCTTTCTAATTTTTTTGTTTGCTTTTTTATTATAGAAAACATTTTAATAAGCCCCCTTCCTAAAATTTAAACTCCTTTTTATTATTGTTTTATAACTTGTTTTACTTGAGTTATTATTATTTATTGCCAACTTTACAACCATTTCTAAAGCATCTGCTCCGTCATCATATCTAGCAAGTGGAAATTGCTCAAGTTGCGTTAATAAAATTTTATCTTCATTATTAAATTTCACATATCCATTTTTTATATATGGTTGTAAACTTTCTATTCTACCTATTTTATTTGTTGTACTTTTTATCCCTTCAACATTTAAGTATATTTTTCTTTTTAAACATTCCTTCTTTAACACATCTTTAAAAAATGCTTGAAACTGCACTTCTTCTACACCAAATAGGCTAAAGCCTTTACCATAATCATTTATTAATTTTTTATGTAAATTTATAATGTCTTCTATTATTACATCTGGCTTTCTTCTTTCTATACTCGCTTTTAAAATATATAGATACCCACTTCTTATATTTTTAGCTAATATAACAATTGCTGAAGTGTCTGAATTTTTATTTTTACCAAGTGATGGGTCTACTGCACCAAAAAATATAAAATCTTTATTTTTAAAATCTATTTGTTCTTTGTTATAGTATTCAAACCACTCGGGATTAAATAAACAATCTTCTGGATTTATAGGTTCGTTTTGAATTTCACTATTAAAAGATGCTATACCTTCTGATAATCTCATTACCATTAAATCATAGTAACTCCATTTTTCTTGCCATAAAACTTTTGTACCTTCTAACATTTCATCTTTGTTAGATTCAAAAAATTCTTTAGCACTTTCTTCTCTCTTTTCATCTTCAAGGTTTGAGTATATTTTTTCCCATATATCCCATAATCCTTTATTTTTAGCAAACTGTATAATACCTCTATATTTAGCCACTTTATATGTAGGATTTTTAATTACTTTAGCTAGTAAACTATCATAATGTAAAAGTGTTCCTATATAACAAATATCTGTATATGTATCTCCAGCTTTTGATACTGCTTTATAAAACCAGTTTTCTAACTTTTTTCTTTGTTCAAGGGTATTTACATTTTCATCATTTTCTATGTCATCAAGAACAATTAAATCTGGTCTAAAATTTCTGTGTCTTCTACCTCTTATTTTTTTACCAGAACCTATTGCTTCTATTTTTACATTGTTGGATAAAACAATTACACTTGTATTCCAAACTTTACCTATCATATCCCCAAAGTCTTTTTTTATAAGCTCATTTTCCTCAAGCTCTGTTTTTATATCACTTAAAAACCCTTCTGCTTGTTCTGTACTGTCTGATAATATTAAAATGTAATTTTTATATTTATATAAACAAGCGTGTAATGTATCTTTAAATGTAAAATTTGTAGACTTTGCGTGTCCTCTAGGTGCTGTTATTGTAACTTTATTTCCTTGTAACTTGTTTATTTCTTCATTTTCTATTAATACATTTCTATTTTTAATAACATTTTGTACCCAAATATTATCAAGTTCTTTATGAAATGTAGGCGTTTCTCTTGTAAAATAATGAGATAAATAGCATCTAGCAAAATACTCTAAGTCAAGAGATGCTAACTCTTTTCTTAATGTATTTATACTTACACCCTTTTTATATCTTTTTACAATACCTTCTTTAAAAGGACTATCATTTTTATAAAGGTAAGTTTCAAATAATTTAATATCTTTTTTATTACTTTTTTGTATTTGTCTTTCTTCTTCTAAAGACTGTAATTGTCTAGTTATTTTCTTCATTTAAAAACCTACCTCTCAATTTACTTAAAAACTTAAAAGCATCTGCTTCTAGTTCCTTATCCCCTTTTATTAAAGATGTTATTTCTTCTTCATATGCTTCGTAAGCTAATTCTCTTTTAGATTTTATTTCGCTTTCTGCTCTTGTTTTTTGCGTTTTAACTCTTGATAAGTTACTAAGTAATTTAACAATATCACTAACATCAAGCTCACTAAAATCATCTCTAGACTCTGCTATCTTTTTTGTAAGTTCTGCTATTGCAATCTGTATACCTGCTTCTGTATAGTCTGTATCCTTACCTTCTTTTATAACTTTAGCTAGTATTTTTGCTTGTTCTTGTGCTTGTATCATTTTATCTAAAGTCTTATCTCTATTTAAAGCATATCTACCTATTGAACCTAAAGAAATGTTGAACCCATGACTATTTAGAAATTTTCTAACATCTGAATATGTATTGTTTTTGTCACTAAGCATTTCATCAACTTTCTCAATTATTTCTTTTGGAAATGTATCTATTTTAAAATGATTTCTTGATTTTCTAAATTTAGCCAACGGGCTCTCTCCTTTCTTTTATTCTCAATATTTATTTTTAGTAATTTTTAATTATAAGCTCTTTGTAATTTTTATCCTTACCTTTATATTTACCAATTAGACTATTATGCCTTTCTATCTCTTCTATACTGAAATCTTTATAAAACTCCCTTATTTCTTCACAATCGTTGTAGGACAATAAAAACTTTCCCTTTATATTATTAAGTACATCTCTAAGTCTTTTATGGTCTTCTGTACCAAACTCTACATTTTCATAATATGCTTCTGTATTAAAATACGGTGGGTCTAAGTAAAACAACGTTTCTTCTTTATCATATTTTTTTATACACCTTTCAAAGTCTAAATTTTCTATTACAACCTTTGATAATCTATCATTAACCCTTCTTATATAATCAAGCGAATTTAACTTATCTGTTGTTCTAGAGCCATAAGTTTTTAAGTCACTACCATAACTATATTTAATTAACATATAAAAGTTAGAAGCTCTTTGTATGTCTGTTAAATTTTTTCTTGTATAATTTTCTTTATAATCATCTAGTAACTCTCTAGAATTAGATAGAAACTCACACTCTTTTATAAATTCCTCTGAGTGATATTTAACAACCTTAAATAGGTTTACAAGTTCACTATTTAAGTCGTTATAAACTTCTTTTCCTCCTTTTTCTTTATGAAATAGTACCCAACCTGCTCCACCAAAAACTTCAACATAAGTTGAATAATTTTCTGGAAATCTTGATACTATTTCTTTCTTTAAGTTATTTTTACCACCTATCCAGCTGATAAAACTTTTCATTTTTCTTCATCTCTCTTTCTTAAAATTAATACTCTCTCCTACAATTAATTTATATTAAAAAAATAACACTACAAATTTAATTGTAGTGTTATTTTATATGTTTTATAAAAACTCTTAAATAAGACTGAGTCTAAGATTTTAAAATAATCTTAACTGTTGTATATTTTTTTCTTTAGTTATTCTTTCAACCGTTTTTTCTGATATACCATATTTTAATGCTAATTCCTTTTTATTATAGTTATTATACTCTCTTAATATTTTTCTTTTTATAGCCCTGTATAAAACTTTATCCAGTTTAGGTAAATACCAACTTGTTCCTCCTAATCCTTTAATAAGCTCTATAAATTGTTCGACTCCTATACGCTCTGCTATATGCCTATACTGCTCATCAATGTCTTCAATGGTTATTTCATCTATCCACTTCACACTATTTTCACAACCTTTTAATCTTCATATTTTATAGTGACTTTAACATTTTCATCAAGACTAATATATTTTTTAATGTTATCTTTTAAATATGTGTCATTAACATCAAAAAACGCTTTAACTTTATCATAATTTTTTATTTTATTAATAGTAAATAATTCTACATCTAAGTCGCTATCATCTATATATTTACTTAAAAGTTCTTTATCTTTTTTATAATCTCCTTTTAATTTTTTTATTAAAAGACTTTGTACTTTCGTATCAAGCTGACCAAATTCATTTTTAACAAGTTCTTCTATTGTCATATTGTCTATATAATCATTTGTGTATAATATAATTATAGCATCTTTAAAATTACTTTCTATATCATATTTTATTTCTTGCTTCCTTTCTATTTTTTCTGCAAGTAAATTTTTATCAATTATATTTTCTAACGCTTGATAATTTAATATTTCTAGTTTTTGTGAGTATGTAGCAATAGCACTATTATTTTCTGTACCATAAACTTCAGTTGTTTTTATATTTTTATCTTCAAAAACTGATATACACTGTTGTTGAAGTTCATTTGTCTTTATATCTATTTTGTTCTTTATTATTTTGCCTTGCCTTTTAAGTTCTACTAATTCATCTACTATATCTTTTATAACCATTTAGAACATCCCCTTTACTTTATTAATACAACCTTCACATACACAAATCTTTTTAAAGTATCTAGTTCCTATATCTGTGCCACAGAATATACAATGTCCACGACTTCTTTTAAATACAATACCATCTTCGCTTTCTTCAATTTTAAAAGTATCCCCAGCCATTATCCCTAATCTTCTTCTAAGTGGTGCTGGTATAGTTACACTTCCTGTTTTACTTATTTTTTTAACATTAATCATATTTTTATCCCCTTTCTTTAAGCCTATAATTAAGCTCTTCATCTTTTTCTATATCTAAATTAAAATTATAAGACTTTTCATAAATTCTGCTACCAATAGCCTCATCTATTTCTAATATTTCATTTATAGATTTTTCGCTAGATATAATTGTTATTAAATCATTATTATACCTATAATTTATTAATTCAAAAGCAAGTCTTAAATCTGCTTTATTAGTGCCACCTTTGAAAAAATCATCTATGTATAAAACGTCTGTATATAAAAGTTTCCCTAATTCTTTTGTATAATTAAGTTCATCTAAAACCATTGATTTAAGAGTTGTGCTTTCCTTTACCCATTCCATAAATTTTAACCTTTTAGTTTTTAAAAGTTGAAGGCATATAGCTGTACATAAATGACTTTTGCCACTGCCAACCTGCCCTCCAACAAAAAACCAATCTTTTTTATCTACGCCTTTTAAAAAATCTTGTGCTTTATCATATAGCTTTTTAGTCTTTTCATTATACTGGTTAAATTTTGAAAAAGTATATTTTTGTCTTAAAGGCTCAAGCCCACTATTTTTAAATCTTTCAATACTTTGTCTTTCTACCATACAAATACATTTTTTAATATAATTTAAACTTTCATCTTCCTTGTCAATAACCATAATATCGCCTTTATTTTTGCAAATTTCACAGTTTATATGTTCTAAAACTCCTATTGTATTGTTATAATTTTCAATATATTTTTTATTTCTTAATATATTTTTTTCTTCTTGTGTTAAACTATTATCATATTTTTGTACCATACCCTTTTTTAAAGCTTCTTTTAGTAGGTTCATCTCTTGCATTCTGCTCACCCCCTTTACTTCTATACTGTTTTAATGTAGTTATATTTTCATTTAACCAATTATCAAGTATAGCTTTTATATACCTTGTAGCATATCTTGTATTAGCCTTATTGTTTTTTATAGTTATATTCATAGCTTCTATTATTAAATCTTCTTCCATTTCATCTATATAGCTATCTATTAACTTAACTTCTGAAAAACTAGCTGTACTATTTATTTTTTTAAGGTAAAATTCTATAACTTTACTATACATCTTGTTTTCTACCTTTCATATTTTTAAGTGCTTCTATTAACTTTGATTTTTCTTTTTTAGTAAGTTTTTTAAGACTATCTTTTTTAAACATACTTTTTATAAAACCTTTTAACCTTTCTGGATTTTCTACCCAGCCAAGTTGTTTTTCAAGATTTTTTATATAATTTTCTTGTGAATTTTTACCTCCTAATCTTTCTATAAGTTTACCTGCTTCTATAAAACTTAATTTTTTAAGGCTAGTTTTATTAAACATAGCCTTAATTAAGTCGTGTAAAATATCATTATTTAGTCCTGTTTCTTTAACTAAAATATAAATTTTACTAATTTGTCCATTAGTTATCATCATATAATTTTCTCCTTAATATTTATTTTAGGACATAAATTTTGGTTACTTTGGCATTAATATACAAGCCGATTTTATATCTTCAAGTCCTATTTCTTCTGTTTCTATATCCTTTTCTTTATCTTCAAATAATCTTTCAACGCTTTTAAATGTTCGATTTAGTGTTCTAAAGCAACCATTATTTTCATTAGTTGCTCTTAATACTAACTCTTCTAACGCTTTTGGTGTTATTTTAATATCCTTTAAATATGCTTCTACTTCTTCTCTTGATAAACCTTTAAGCTCCCATTCTAAATCCCCCCTATTCCTTACCATTTCAAAGTACAAACCTAATTTTGTTTTTAAATGTTGTTCCCCAGCAAGTACAACACCTACACCATCTCCGTCTACTTCATCATATATTGTTTTTATAACATCCAATTTTGAAATGGTATCTTTATTTAAGAGCTTGTCTGCTTCATCAAATATAAGTAAATAACCTTTATTATATTTAAAAAATTCTTTTATTTTAGCTATTCTTTCATCTTTAGAACCTACAAGTCCTTTCAGTCCTAAAGTTACTGCTATTCTTTTTATAATGTCATTAGTATTCATAAGTGAGTTACAAACAATATATACTACTTTGTCTGTACTATCTGCATATCGTTTTAGTGTTGTTGTTTTACCAAAACCAGAACGCCCATACACTAACCCTAACTGTTCTAGCCTTTGGCAACTATTACATATACCTAATATACAAGTTGCATCTTTTGTTCTTATAAAATCTCTTGTAGTTTTAGAAATTTCAAATTTATGTATATATTCAATTAAAAGTTTTTCAAGTTTTCCTGTATCTCCTTCAAACGTACCTTTTAAGTATTTTGAAATATAAGTCTCGTTTGTTCCAATAGCCTTAGCTATACCTACTTGTGTAACTCCACTTTTTAATATTGTAATAAGTTTTCCAATAATTTGTTCTCTATTCATTTCTGTACACTCCTAACTCTTTATTTATTATTTCAAAAATAGTTTCTATATTTTTTATAATTATCTTATATTTTTTGGGATTATTTTTAAAATTTTTAATGTTTTCTTGTTGTTCTTTTAAAAGTTCACTAATAATATTTAATAATATCTCCCTATAAGAAAAATAATCTGTTGAATTTTTTATAGCCTTTAATATAATTTTTATTTCAAATTTTTTAACCGATTCTATCAAATACCTCAGCTCCTAACCTTTGTAAGTAATCTTCTGCTATTTCCTTACTAGTTTCTTTAATGTCTTTATGACTTATTGTAAGCTCTTTTTGTTTAATCTTTGTATCTTCTTTAAACCTATTATCATTTACAAAAGCAACTGTTTTAAGTTCTTCATTTGATAATGTAGGTGCAACAAGTTTTTTACCTGCTTCTTCAAGGTCAAGTTGACGTTCTTCATAAGTTTTACGTCTGTTTTTAATAATTTCATTTGTTTGTTGTTGCTGTCTTTTCTGGTCTTTAATATGTTCTATTAGACTATCCTCAGACAATTTAGGTGATATATGCAATAATTCATAGCTTATAGCTTCACATATAAATTTACCTTTTTCATCATAAACAAATATTTTTGTAATATCTTCTGTATGGTATTTAAGCTCAACCCTTCTACCTTGATATTTTGTAAGTTCTGGATTTGTATACCATACTTCTTTACCTTTAATAGTTCTCCTAACACCTGTGTTAGTGACAACTCTTGTTTCACCTTTCATCAATAAGCTAATAGCATACTGTAAAGGTGGTGGGGCTTGTACATATTTATCTGTATTGTTAAATACAGATATAGGTTCACCTGTCTGTTCGCCTTGTCTAATAAGCCCCCTATGTTTTTTATTATGAAATTCATTTACTACCCAATCTTCAAATTTTTCTGCAAACTCTTCAATAGTAAGTAGTTGTCCTTTTTCTAACATTTTTTTAATATCTCTTTGTACTTTACCACTTGTTTTGCTACCTGTTAAAGTACCTGTATAACTTTTCATTCTTTTGCCGAATTTCATTTCGACAGTTGAGAAATATCTTTCAACTTGTGCTTTGCTCCACGGCTGGTAGGGTAAACTCCTTATATCGTCTTTAATACCAATGCTTCGATAAAAACCTTCAGCATCTTCATCAAAACACACACGCTCTGTTCTTACCCTGCCTGTTAATGTTTTTGCTGTATATTCTTTACCATTATCTATAAGTAAATATTTAGGTACACCATAAGGCAACTCTTTATTGGCTTTTGGATATATTGTATGAATAAGGCTTTGTTTCATTATTTGTGCATCTGGGCATTCTGTTATTACCCAACCAACTAAGGCTCTACTTCTCATATCTATCCAAGCTACTAAGCAAGGTCTTATTGCCTCAAAGCTACCATTGGCTCGTTTAACTGACACCCAACAATCAAAAGTATGAACATCTCCTTGCACTATTTCTAACACTTTTAAGGATTTAGTATCTCTAAAGCGTTTCATCATATGGCTATTTTTCCAAGCCCTAGCTCCTTTACTAGCAAGAACAGTTGCTCCTGCTCCGTCTTGTTCTTTAATATGTAATATATATCTTCTTATAGTGTTATAGTGTGGTATTTGCTCTATTTCCTTAAATTCACACCATTTAACAAAATCATCATATAAGTTAGTTAAAGGGTTATTATTTAACAAAAAGTCTTTTTCATAGTAACCATTTTCAATAAATGTTTTCATCTCTTCATTTAATATATAAAAGTTTTCTTGTATCTTAACCTTTTTAGCTAAAGCTAAAACTTTTAAATAACTAAAATCTATGTCCCAATCTTGTTTTTGCTCTATAATTTGTAAGGCAGTATAATATTTTTCTATTATTCTCCTTGCATTTCTATCTGATGTATCAAGCTCTTTTGCTAGATCCTTATCTTTTAGCCTATTTTCATTAAAAAGTCGTTCTACTATGTTAAATCTTTCTAAAGCCTCATTAAAGTTTTTTTGATAATTAGCTTTATACCAGTTAATGTCTACATCTATATACCACTCTTTTATTTCTTCTTTAGGCATATCATTAACTTGTATCTTTTTCTTATACAAAACCTGTGCCTTTTCTGATAGAGAAGATAAAGAAATATATGTCCTATCTTTACCACCTTGTGTAGCTTGTTCTTTTTTTATGTTGTAAACTTGAGAGTTCCTTTGTATCTTCTTCTTCATAGCTTCATAACTTATTCCCTCTAACCCACTTGCCTCTTCTAAACTAATATATATGTTGTCATAATTACAAGCCATTTCTATATCTTCTCCTTTCCTTTATTTTATTTATGGTAAAACTTTTTCTATTTTATTTATTTTGTAAATTTCAATAAAAGTTATTTCTTTATGTTTATCTTCAATAGCTAAAACACCAAAATCAATCTTATCACTTATATAGCCTTTTATTGTTCTAATACTAATACCATCATCAAACACTACTTGTACATAATCTCCAACTTTGCAATGTTCGTTAATATTCTCATCTATAACTTCATAATTAATTTTAATTTTTTTCATAAATACCTCTTGTATTTTAGTATAATTCGTGATATAATTTATCTACATTCTTGTTGACGGCTGGTTTATAGCCGTCTTCTTTTATGTAAAAAATAAGTACATAATAAAATATCCTAGATAATAACCTAATAAAAAACATATCATACAAACTAAAAATAGTTTTATAATAAATTGTAATACCTTTAATATTTTATGTAACACTTACTACACCTCCGAACAAATCGATTTGATTTTCCATAGGTAAATCTTTTTCTTTTTCATACTTTAGTTTTTTTATTATTTCTTCCTCCTTTTCATCTAGGTAATAATCTTCTATTTCTAGTTCTTCTATATCTGTATTAAAGTTATCGATTTCAATGCCTATGTTTTTTCTTACCCAAGTATCTATTTCGTAAATGTTTTCAATGTTGATATTTTCTTTAATCATTTGTCTAAAATCATCTGTTTCCATTTCTATTTTTGTACTTCCTTTTACTGTATACCATATTTCCATTGTAAGCACCTACCTTTTTACAAATTTTGGTATGTCTATTCTTCTATTCCTGTCATTTAAATACCTGTACTTATTTATTATTTTTCTTTTATATCTTATTTCACATAGTAACCAGCCTAAGTATGTAAATACTCCTGCTAAAAAAAATCCTAAATATAACCCTAATTCAAGCATTTTTATCTTCCTTTCTATTGTAACTATTAACTTTTTGTATTATACTATAATGGCAGATATTGGCATTATCTACCATTATAGTATAAGGAGGTGCTTTTATGTCTGAAAAAACAAACACTTGCACAAAATGTAATACACAACTTGTTCCATCTAAAGACATCAATTATGATGGTGCTACATCTTACGATGGTTCTTCTACTTATTCTGATATGGTTTGCCCTAAATGCAACCCAGAGTTAGTTAAGTAATTTTGTAAATAAGGGCTTTTAAAAGCCCTTATTTACTTTGTTTAGGCTTACCTAATTCTATTTACTTTTTGTGTAACAACTTCACATATACTTATTACACTATCATAGTCCCCTTGAAAATGTAATTTTTTAAGGACATCGTTTAATTCAACATAAACTTGATTTTTAGGTGATACCCTTAAATGTCTTACTACTTCATTTTCAAATACCTCAATACTTTCTTTTGATAATTGTTCTTTGTTCATAATTTTTTCCTCCTAAAATTTTAATTTTTTTATATATATTAAACCTAATAGGTTAATATCTTAATCATAATCTTCTATTTCAAGTTTAGTATCAATATATTTACATTCTTCTTCATCAATAATGATTTTTGTTTCATCAATTTCAAGTTTTAACAACCATAACTCAAACTCTGAATTATATCTACTTCTAAATACCTTTTTTACTAGTGCTTCTACTTCTTTATCTTTATATATTCTTGAAACTTTTCCCTCTCTTCTAATAGTTATTCCAAAACTTTCTTCATCATTAGATTTCAATTTTATCTTTCTATAAAAATAACTATCTTCTATTTTATACTCAAATTCAGATATTTCTGCTTTTTCATCTTCATCTAGTTCATTTTCCAAATATTCTTTATATCTTATTAATATCTCAGATAATTTTATCTCTTTTATAGGATTACCAAATATTATATTGACACTTTCTTCGGCAATAAGTTCATTTTTCCCTATTACCTTTTCAATTATCTCTAAAACGTATTTATTAAAATCATCAAGACCTAACGCCGTAATTATTTCTGCACTTTGTAAATTTAATTTTTCTCCTATAGCACGCTCAAATGTATAGCTCTTAAAATACCCTGTTATACATTCTTTAATAGTATTTTCAATCGTTGTTGATACTAAGGTTTCTATAGTCTTTTCATCTTTCATTTTTTGGATAGTTTGTTCACATACCTCACTTAAATTTATCTCATACATAAAAATTCCTCCTTAATTTACCAACTCATCTATTGTACAATTAAAAACTTTTGCAACTTCTCTTAAAGAATTAATTGACAATTCTCTTTTTCCACTTTCTACAAATGAAATCATTGTTTTAGTCAAGTTCACTTCATTAGCTAACTTTTGTTGAGTATAACCTAATTTTAATCTATTCATTTTTACATTTTCTGCTAAACTCACACATATACCCCCTTTTCAGATTTTTACTTAGTTGTTTTGTAGTTTTTTATATGCTATAATATTCTTGTTAACTTTAAGTAAACTTGCTTATGTTTATATTATAATACGTCTTTAGACGAATTTCAATACTTTTTTCGTTTAAAGACGTAATTTGTTAATTTTGTTTAAAAAGGGGTATAACTATTTATGAATAATGTAGCACTTGCACAACGTATAAAAGATAAATGTAAAGATAATAATATTACAATAAATCAACTTACAGAAGAATGTGGGCTAAGTAAAGGTTTTATATATGAATTAGAAAAAAGAGATAAATCTTTATCTAGCGATAGAATTTATAGAATAGCAAACTATCTTAATTGTTCATCTGATTATCTATTAGGAATTGAATTAAAAAATAATGAACAAGAAAAAAAATTATTAAACTTATTTAATCAATTAGATGAAGATTATAAAAAACAAGCTATAAGTCAAGTATTTCAATTAGTAGTAAAAATGGCTAATGAACAAGATGAAGAACTTAATTCCAAAAAGGCATATATTGCTGCCTTAGGTGGTTGTGTTATGCAAATAGATGAAGACTTAGCTAAATACATTGAAGAAAATATTGTTGTAGATGAATATAAGCCAAATAATAAATTTTAATTACCAGTTATTAACACTTTTATTTTGTCGATTTTTAGTATAAAATGTATATGAGGACGTCCTCTAATATTATTAGTTGGAGGTACCAATTATGTACATAAAAGAAATTGCTTACAATTTTCTCATACGTTATCGTATAACAAACTTAAATTTTAATGTACAATTATTAAATGAATTATCCATTTTAAATAATTGGAAGTTATGTAAATACTCTTCTAATCAAAAATTAATACATAACCTACATTTACAAGAACATCTTAAATTAGATGCTTTTACTTTTATAAAAGATAATCAAATATTTATTTTATATAATGATGATTTACCAGAAAATGATATATTATTTAACATATTACACGAATTCGGTCATATTTTACTAGAGCATTCTTCATCAAACAATATTTTAGGTTGTTCATTATTAAGTGAAACATTAATAAGACAAGAAAATGAAGCCAATACATTCGCCTGTGAAGTATTAGCTCCTTCTTGCATTTTAAAACAACTTAATATAAATAGCATAGATGATATATTAAAATTTTCTAACTTACCTGCTAAACACTCTATATACCATATAAATAATATTACTAACTTTTCTAATATAGATGATATCTCTGAAAGGCTTATAAAAATATTTAATGAGTATATAAGAAAAAATACACATAATAAAGAAGAAGCTAAAACAAAGCCTAAAAAGTATATTCCATTATTATTAAGTATTTTTTCAATAATAGTAATTACTACAATCGTTTTATTTCCAGCTTTAAGGGAAAATAAATCATCTAATAACATACCAATAAATAATGAAGTTATTAACAAATCAACAGAAACAAATGTTAATAGTGATAAAATTTTCTATGCAACAAAAACTGGTTCTAAATATCATATAAAAGACTGCAGATATATAAAAGATAAAAATAATTTAATAGAGTTAAAATATAATGATAATGCTTTAAAAGACTATAAACCTTGCTCTGTTTGTATAAAATAATATAATTGTATATTTATTATATTATTTTGTATAAATATTATATAATAAATGTCCCATTGATTTTTACCTATTTTTAATAATCTAACATAGCTCTAAGCCTAGAGAATGGCTCAATGGGACAACTTTATTTAGTTTTTACACAAATGTCCCATTGCTCTAGCTTATTTTTAGCTTTATTTTAGCTTTTTAAGGCTTGTTTTTTACCATTGTATTTTTTCTTCTAAAGCCACCTAAAGCCCTGTTTACCTAGCTTTGCAAGAATATTGCAAGACGTTGCAAGAGTCAAATATTAATTCTTGCAATAACTTTAAATTTAAAATACCTTTTTTCTTCTAAAATTTAATACTAAAATAGATAAAAGGCTTGTAAGCCCCTGTTTTAAAGGGATACAAGCCTTTTTAATTCTTAACTAAAATTCGTGTCCTAAAATCTCATTATTTATTATTAAATCTCACTTAAACTACGCCCAAACCTTGTTGATTACTGGCTTTTATCGTCTATTTCTTCCACTTCCCACACTCTTTATTTAGGACATAGTTTTTGGTAAACCACACTTTTTCTTGTATTTATATATTTTCTTCTAAAATCTCTCTCATCTTCTTCCATTATTCTTAAAATTGTTGCTGTCAAAGCTGTATACAATAATACAATTAATAATCCTGATAATATAAATAATAATCCCATTCTTATCCTCCTTTTACTATTTTATAATATCTAAAATCCTTGAGAATCCTTCTATGCATTCTTTATCCATTTGTTTGGATGTATTGTTCATATAAATAAGTATAACTATGCAAATCGTTACATTTATTACTCCTGCAATACCCCAAATTATTTTTCCTTCTAAAAATGCCCATATAGCCATGATAATACTTAAAGCTATTGTTAAGGCTGATAAATATACACTAACTATACTTATTAATTTTCTATTGCATCATATATATTGTCTTTAAATATATTTTTTTGTAATTTTTCTTCTATTTTTTTCTCTATTCTTTTATCAATTTCTTTATTTTGCTTATCTTGATTAACTCTTTTTATAACATAAATACCAGAAATCCAAAAATAAATTGTAACAATGAAAGTAAGAAAAAACAAAAATCTACTATTGAATGTTCCTGCTAAAATTCCTCCTACAATCATTGTCCCAAACCCTAAAATCATATAAAATATAGCTTTATCTATACTTGCTAATTGCTCCATATTTTTTCTCCTTTATTTTATATTTAAGCAAAATATTGTTCTTTTACCTTTATTTCAGTTTTTATAACACTTACTCCATTTTTTTCATATGTACTTGTATGAATAGAGCCTACAATACCTATTCTTGAAGCTTTTTTTATATTATTTTCTATCCATTCTGCTCCTTTATCTATTACAGAACATAATATAAAGTCTGCTTCTTTACTTCCCATTCTATCTACTGCTAAAACATATTTAGCAATTTTCTTACTTTCTCCATTTATATTTATAAATGATATGTCTGGGTCTTTTGTTAATCTCCCTATTAGGTTTACTGTATTCATATTTGCTCTCCTTTCTCTATTTTAAAGTTTTAATTTGCTTAAATTTAGGTGTTCTTACCTTTTTTAACTCATTTGATATAAAAAATTTTTTCACCTCTAAAGTTTTATAATTTATTACTATTAATACTTTTCCACTTTGTTTTAGTATGTACCAATAGTCATCAGAGCTTAATATATTTTTAAATTTTTCATCTTCTATAACACTTAACATTATTATATTTCTGTCTAATAATATCCTTAAATATGGCTTAAATTTTTCATCTGAAATCCCTTTAAAAGATATACTTTCAGAAAAATATTTATTGCAATTATTACATTTATATCTATTTCTTTTTATAAATACATCTTTCAAAAAAAATTCTTTAATACATTTTTTCTTCACTTCTGTCAAAGAGTTGCCTTTATTTCTTATTTTATTATGCTTGCAAAATGGACAGCAATCTCTTTCAACTTTTAAAGTAATTTCTTTTTTTGTTTCACTTAAAATACTAATCTTCATAATACCACCCCCTTAATTAATAAAATAAAAATATAATTACTATAAGATAATAGAAAAAATATTCTCTATATCTTCTAATTTTATGTTTAATACTTTTTTATGTATAATTTCTTCTACTAAAATACAGTTTTTCTTTATTTTTTGTATATAACATTTTATTATTTTATCTTCTGTAAAAACTTCAACTAAATCTCCTTTTATAAATGATTTATTATATATGCTTATTTCTTTTGCTTTATATTGTCCCATTTCTATTTATCACCTACTCATATCCTTTTAAACACTTTTATTTTTAAACCTATATTTTAGACTACTTTTTAGAAACAGAGTATTTACCATTATCACAAGCTTGTTCTTTTTTAAATTCTTCAAGCTTGTTTTTTGAAGAAGTTTCTCTAACTTCTTCCTTGTCTTTAACTAATTCATAGTTTTGAATTAGTTGACCAACTGCAAATTCAATCTCCTTTTCAAGATTGAATTCCGTTCCTTGTTCCGCTCTAAATTCAGCCGCGGAACATATAATGTCATAGCCTTCCTCTACACAAAAAGGTATAACCCCATCATTAGTTGATAATGATGGAATGTCTTCTAAGATATCTTTATTAACACAAATATAACCTTTTAATAATTGTGCTAATTTTTCTTTTATTTCTGCTTTTTTCATATTATCATCTCCTTTTTCTTTTTATTAAGCAGAATTTAGGACTTATATTCTAGGGTGTCCCCTAACTTTGCCTTTTGAAGCTGTTAAACCAGTGTACTTCTTCGGGTTTTGTACCTTTAATTTGCTACACCAGCAATGAAGCTCTTTATTCAATTTTCAAGGTTCGTTTTCACTCTTTAAAAAATTGCACAATAAAAAAAGAGTGTATACTGTTTAGCCTTGGTTATTTTTTTAACCGCCACTAAAAACAGTATACACCCATTAAAAATAAAAAAGAATAAAAAGTATATATAATTTTTATTCTTTTTTATTTATGAATTTTTAATTTTTTATCAATATAAAAATATAAAAACAAAAAATTATATAAATAATTGATTATAAATTTATATTATTGGTTATATTTTTGCGATATTACCATAAGAATTTGTGCTAATTCTGCTCTTGTAATTACATCTTTTGGTTTTAATAAGTTTTCCCCATTACCTTGAATAAATCCATTTAAAACTGCCCATTCTACAGCTGGTCTAGCCCAATTAGAGACTTCATCTTCATCTTTAAATGAAAGTTCTTTTAAATTTTCATTAGGTTTTCCTGCTTTATTCCAAAATATTACAGCTAATTCTTCACGTGTAATAAAATTATTTGGTAAAAACATATTTTTTTCATAGCCACTAACGATATTATTATCATTTGCCCAAATAATAGGATTTGTATAATATTGTCCATTTAAAACATCGCTAAATGTTAACTTACCATTCAATTTTGGAGAGTCTGACATTCTATATATAACAGTTACAGCCATTGCACGAGTTACTAATCCTTGTGGATCGAATTTAGTATCATCTATACCAAACATCAAATTATTTTGATAAACATATTTAACTGGAGTATTAAACCAATGTTTATCATTAACATCTATAAAAGGAGTATCCTTAATCTGTGTCTTATCTTTCTTAGAAACTTCATCATAAGCATTATTTACTTTTGAAGAAATTTCTTCATTTTCTGCTATCCCTATAATAGCAGAGTTCCCTTTATATTCATATTTATTGTCATTTATATTTTCTTGATTATTATTAGAATTATTATTACTGCTGTTATTATTATCGTTATTGTTACTAGGCTCACTAGGATCTGTCCAACTAATTAAAATAGGAGATAGTCCTTGTACAATAAATTGTATTCCGTTTTCTGTATTAGTAACTTCTGGAATTTCTATTTCTCCAGGTTTTTTACCAAAACCATCCATAGTAATCATATGCACAACTTTAAAAATAAAATTTTTGTTTGTACCCTCTGGATAAGGAATAGTAAGTGTAAGTTTACCATCTTTTGGAAAATAACTAGGTGAGGTTAATTGCTCCCTTTTGCCATCATTTATTTTCCAGAGAGTAACTTCAGTAATAAGTGTATTATTATCTGATACATCTTTTATACTTTGTTTCATAATTTGTTCAATTTTTTCTACTGTATTGAATTTTTCGTATCCTTTTAATGTGTCTGGAACTTTAACTAGTCCATTTTGTATACGCACTTCTTTATCATTACCTATTTCACTAGGTTGAATAGGAAGTGGTTTATGATTATAGTTATCATTATTAATATTCTCATCAGGTAATATTTCTTCTATACCTGTAACTGTTGCAAATATAAAAGGATTATCTATTGGTAAAATATAATTTTCATTATTGCTTACAAAACTAGAATCCCATTCACCTTCTTTTGGCACTACTTCAACTCTATGTTTACCTACTTTATTTATATCTTTAAATCCTTTTGTTATAATTAAAGGTTGTTTAAAAACAACCTCATTATTAATAATTCCATCTACTTTTAAAGTCCCTATTACATCAACCTCATTTAAATTATTACTTTCTTTAGTAGCACTTAAATCTTCAACATTCCAAGCAAGTTGTTTTTTAGAAACTTTCATTTTATAATCTCTTTCTACTTCTGAAAAGTTACTATCCCCTTCATATTTTATAACAATATTATGTTCACCTGATCTAAGCTTAGAAGTGTCTATAGTTAAACTAAATTCATCCTCAGCTAATCCAGTAGCAATTTCATTTTGCATATCACTATCTAAATAAACTTTAACATTACCAGTTGGTTTTGATTCATTTTCTATACTATTTACTGAAATTATGTAGTCAACTACATCACCATATATAATATTTTTATTATCACTTTTAATATTAATTTTGACAGGATCTTTTGTAGTAGACCCTTCTTTTAATATAGTTAACTCAGTAGTAATATCATTTGGGTTATTATAATTTTCAGAAGTATCATCCACACTAACATTAAACTGTATTTCTTCTAAATCTTTTTTATCTTCTAAAATAGTGTAAGTTCCTGTCCAATTTCCATCTCCATTGTCATTTAAATCAAGATTTTTATTGTCTACCAAAACTTTAACACCTTTAGGATGTGCTGCACCCGAAACTAAATTTTCATTTAAATTTTTAGCAGTAACTTTAACAGAAATATCATCACCCACTCTAGCACTAGTATGTGATAAGTCTATTTCTAAGTTAACATCAGATTTATCAATATTTAATGCCCCTTTTGTAAAATTTAATGTATAATTTTTAGGATCAGATATTGTAAGATCACCTTCAACTATATCATATGCACCTACATTTTCCCCCTCTACTCTAGAAAGATTTCCACTTAAAAGTTTTCTATCATCTTCAGAATCAACCTCATACGTAAATATAGGATCTGGTTCTCCATAATTTTTAGTTTGATTATTAGCTATAACAGAAATTTGTTTAGGTGTTATTGTTATATTTCCTTTTGTAATAATTTTTGTACCATATTTGCCAACAACTGTTGCTTTAAGAGTGTAAGTACCACTTTCTTTTGGTTCCTCTATTTCAGTTCCTTTTGAATCAATCCAAACAAATTTAATTTTATTAAAATCTGCATTTTCAATTTCTATTTGATCTATTGTTGGAATTTTTAAAGGTTGTCCATCGTAAATTTTACTAGGCATATAGTTATCTTTAAACTCAATATTAGTAATTGGTATCTTATTTTGAGTTGGATCGTATAAGTCTATAACTTTACCATGTATATTCATTTTACCTATATAAAAAGGTGATGTTGTCAATTTTCCTTTTTTTATAATTTGACCACCTGTATTTTTTAAATCTCCGCCAACGACAGCTCCAGCCCCTTTTTTTGAATCATTTCTTGCTAATACAATATCAGATAATTTTTGTGTAAATTGACCAAGTTCGCGAATTTTAGGGTCTCTGTTTTGATTACCAAATAGTCCCTCAATATCTTTTTGACTCATTCCAGTGTTCTTTCTAAGGGCTTCATCAAAACTATCTCCATCTATAACACTTTCAAGTATTTTATTTACACCACTAGCAATAGAAGTTGCAGATATCTGTTTATCATCAGATGCTTTATAACCTAAATACATAACAGCTAAATACCCTTGAGCATATGCTCCATATTTATCTTCATATAATGTCCACTTTCTTACAGCATCTTCTCCATCCCAAATATCAAATTGCATTCCAACAGAAGGGTTTATTAACCAACCATTCCATTTGTTAGTAAATCCTCCTCCAGCTACTTGTGCAATTCCCTCATAAAACCACTTTGGAAGCTGTTTACCACGATTCTTATCCATAACATCTGGCATTGTATATTGCATTATAAGATGCATAATTTCATGAACTATAGTAGACTTTAAATCATCTGAAGTTCTTCCTGTTTCAAGAGATTCTCCATCTTTAAGATCTTTAGTATTAACATTTATTTGTAAACTTGTTGGTTTTGCACCTAAACTAGAATCACGATAAACTGCCATACTTGAGGCTGCAACAGAAGAGTTTGGATTATTATAAAGTTGCAACCAGGTTTCCATTTTATCTGTTCCTAAAGCTTTTTCTAATGCTGGAAAAGTTTCTAATATATCATCTACAGCATTTGGAACAATTTCATTTGCAAGTTTGTTAGCAACAGTATCTGATGTATTAGCTATCCCAACTTGTCCAATAAGATTCGGATCACGCACACGTGAATTAACAAAATTATTAGTATTTAAATTATTTTCGCTTGCAGCAACTTCTATTATTGTAGTATTAATAATAGTACAAGCTAGTAATAATGAAAGTACTCGTTTAAATTTTTTATACATTACAAATTCCCTCCTTGTTTATCCTTACTTTTATACTAGTGTATTTAAATTATATTATACTTTTTCTATACTGTCAAATTTATGCAATATACGACATTATACCAAATAAATAACTTATTATCATTTATAAAATATTTATATACTCTAAGTTTTTCATTTTAAAAAGACTTACCAAAACCCTTTAGATTTAATAAGCCTTTTTTATTATTAACTATTAGTATCTATATTTTTTTTAAAATTATTTTCCTTTATGATCTGCTTCTGTCAATATAGTAATTAAAATTTATAAGTATTCATATTTTAACCTACTCTTATAAACACTAGTTTTTGAAGTATAAAAACTAAAAATGTATAATTTATAATATTAAATATTAATAATTTGTGATGTACCATAAAATAGATGCATATAAAAATTGTCTAAGTAGAATAGATTTAAAAATATAGACGCGGATAATAATTTTCAACAAGTATGTGATATAATAGATAAAGTTGTAAAATAAAAAATATAATTAAAGATACGGCCTATTGGAATATAATATTCTAAATTAAATAGAAATAAATTTTTATGAAAGACTAAAAATATTTATAAACTAAGAATAGACCTATAGTAAATTTATAGTTCTATTCTTAGTAAAATTTAGAAAAAATAATTATAAGGTATTGATAACTTTATATTCACTTTTAAATTAAATACATTTTCTAAAATAATTACCAAAGTTTTATTTCTTGCTTTGTCATATCATTTCTTAAGGTTTTAGTTTTAATAAAATTTTTTATTATTAATTATTAGTATCTATATTTTCTTTTAAAAATTGTCTTCCTTCATGATCCATATAATAATTTTCTTTATGTATTAATTCTCCTATTGGAACTACATCATATCCTTTTTCTTTAAGTCCTTTTAATATAGTATCTAATGAATCTGGAGTATATTCTGCATCATTATGAAATAACATTATCGAACCATTTCCCAAATGTTTATGATTTAAAACTTGATTTACTTCGTGTTCTACCCCATATTCTTTCCAGTCTAAACTATCAATATCCCACTGAATTGTATGATATCCCACTTCTTTAGCAGCTTGCAAAACAGTATCATTATATTCTCCAAAAGGTGGTCTATATAGGTTCATATCATATCCTAGTAAATCTTTAACCTTTTTATGTACTTCCATTATCTCATTTTTATTTTGTTCTAAACTTATTTGACTTCCATGAGGGTGTGTATTACTATGGTTTCCTATTTCGTGTCCCTCTTCATATATTCTTTTAACTTCCTCTGGATATTTATCTATCCAATAACCACATAAAAAAAAAGTAGCTTTAACATCATTATTTTTTAATATTGTTAAAAGTTCCTCTGTATCATCTGCTCCCCAAGCAGCGTCAAAACTTATAGCTACTTTCTTTTCATCTGTATCTACACAATAAATAGGTAAATTTTTTTTAGCAGGTTGTGGCTGTGCTGATACAGCAATACTATCCATATTGTTTTGAACAATAGGTCTAAAAATTGATACTAAAGAAAAGCAAAGAATAGCTAATATAGCAAAGTATTTTACATTATCAATTTTTAATATTTTAATTAATTTTTTCATTTTATTCATAATATTCCCCTTTATATATATTTATATATAAATCTTATTAATACATCCTTAATTTTATTCTATATTTAATATAAAAAGTTTAATCATAAAAATAACGAATATATATTTATATATTCGCTGCTTTTTAAAATAATTATTATTACCCTTTTAATTTATTCCAAATTCTTTTGCGTACTTAACAACACCATTAATTATTGGTGCATCTTCTTGCAATTTATAAGCCATAAATTTTTCACTTGGCAAACCAAAAGGTGATTTTATACCAAATACTTTTGCTGGAACATACCCCAGTTTACTATAATATTTTTCACTTCCTAAAACAATCGAATAATCATAGCCCAAATATTTAGCTTTTATGTGTCCTTCATTTATTAAAGCTGTCCCTATACCATTTTTTTGATACTTTGGCAATACAGAAAGTGGAGCTAAAGAAAGAACTGTATATTCATTAATATAAGCTTTTGTAAACATAATATGACCTACTAAAGCTCCATCTATTTCAGCAACTAAAGATAATTCAGGAATAAATGAATCACTTTTTCTTAGACTATTTACCAAATTTTGTTCGTTTCCATCGCTATGCTCTGACAAACCAAATGCTGTTTCTACTAATGAGTAAATAGTATTATAATCTTCTGATACCTCTCTTCTAATTATCATTTTATTAAGTCCTTTCAAAGATTTATAAATTAGGATTTTCCTCTTTAGGTATTATAAATATTAATACTATATATATAAAAAATGAAATTCCAAAATATCCAAATAAAATCAAAAATAATACTCTGACTAAATTAGAATCTATATTGTAATATTTACCAAGACCTCCACATATACCAGCAATTTTCATATCATAAATACTTCTTGTAAGTTTTTTCATAAAATTCACCCCTTAGTTATTACTATCTATAATATTATTTTCAATAGGTATTATAGATGCCATTATAAAATATGCTATAATAGGATAAAAACCTAATGTTGTTATTAAAAATACTATAAATAATAATCTAACTATAACTGGGTCTATACCAAAATATACACCTAGACCACCACAAACACCACTTATTACTTTTTCATTACTTCTATATAATCTTTTCATAAAACTTATCCTCCTATATATTTTATAATAAAAATTTTTATATGCCATATCTTTTTATAATAATATATACGAGATAAAATAAATTTTGTTTATTGATAGCATAAATTACATAATCCTTTTTTTGCAAAACTAAAACTATCTTTTCCACATATTATAATATGGTCTAAAACCTTTATACCAACATGGTCTAATGCTGCACTAATTTTAATAGTTACATCTACATCTGCATTAGATGGTCTAATATTACCATTAGGATGATTATGTCCTATTATAACAAATGATGAATTATGTAAAAGAGCATCTCCCACAACTTTTTCCATATAAATATGTGTATTACTTGTTACACCATCGCTTATTTGTACTATCTTCTTAAGTCTTTTATTAAGATCTAAACATATCATATAAAAACTTTCAAAAGTCTTGCCTATTAATACAGCCTCAAAATAGCTATGTGCAATAGTAAAAGAGTTTATTAGTGGTCTGTCATTATCTAAACCACTACTTAAAAATTTTTTAACAAGATGAGGTACCATAGATATTAAAACAGCTGTTGGCTCTGATACCTTACATCTTTTCATTATATCTTCAGGTCTTGCACTCATCAATGTGTGTAAACTACCGTATTCATTTAATAATTTATGAGCAAGTTCATTAGTATCTTTTCTTGGTATAGAGTAAAATAATAAAAGTTCTAACACTTGATGTTCTTCAAAGCTATCTAAATTACCATCTTTTATAAATCTTGCCCTAACTCTCTTTCTATGATTTGTATGTAAATTTTTACTCATAATTAAACTCCTAAATTTATACTAATAAAAATGTTATAATTATATTTTAAATTTATCAAGTTCTTTTAATAAATATTCATTTAACACCTTTATATAAGTTCCTTTCATACCTAAAGAACGTGTTTCTATAATTCTTGCACTTTCAAATTTTCTAAGGGCATTAACTATGACAGACCTTGTTATACCAGCCTTATCGGCAATTTTACTAGCTACAACTAAACCTTCACCTTTTTCTAACTCTTCAAAAATATTTAATACAGCTTCTAGCTCAGAATATGACAAAGTTGATATACAAGTTTTTATATTTTGATGTTTTAATTGTTTCTCATTAATTTCTATACTTTTATAGTTCCAAACTAACATTCCAAATGAAAATAATATATATTCGCATAATACATCTATATCATTATTAAAGCAATTGTCTTTTCTATATATAATAATATTTCCTAATTTTTCTTTATACATATATATTGGTAAAAATAAACCATATATGTTTTTTAAACCATCTCTATCAAATTTTGTAGTATATAAATTATCTAATGTTATATTTATTTTTATATCTTCAATATTTTCTAATTGTTTTATTATTTGCGTTTCTATAGACTTATCATTAGAAATATCATTTTTAACTGTAAATGATGGCAAATTATTATTAATTTCACATATAACATTGCCATCTATATCTAATATAATTATATCACTATCTAAATATTCACAAATTTTACTTGAAAAAATCATTAAAACATCTTCATTCTTAGAGATACTCCTCATTGTACTACATAAAGATTTTATTAGTTCTTTTAAATACATATTTAGTTTAATGCCCTCTCCTAATTATTATTTTTCTTCTTGTAAATAATATCCACATTCATCATTACTACAACAAATTATTTTTTTCTTTGTTCCTTTTTCTATTAAGAAGCTATTACATTTTGGACACTTTTCTCCTGTTGGTTTATTCCAAGACATAAATTCACATTCTGGATTATTTTCACAACCATAAAATTTTCTTCCCTTTTTAGTCTTTTTAATTAATACTTTTCCACCACATTCTACGCAATTTACACCAGCTTCTTCAAAAAATGGTTTAGTATTGCTACATTCTGGAAAATTAGGACAAGCCAAAAATTTTCCAAACTTTCCATATTTTATAACCATATTAGCACCACATTTTTCACACAATATATCTGTTTTTTCATCTTCTATATCTATGTGTTCTATTTTTTCATAGGCCTCTTCTATCATTTTTTCAAATGGAGGATAAAATTCCCTTAAAACATCTTTCCATTCTATTTGACCTTCTTCTATCTCATCTAACTTATTTTCCATTTTAGCAGTAAAGTCTACATTAACAACATCTCCAAAATTATTTTTAATAATATCATTTACTACTTCGCCAAGCTCTGTTTTATAAAAAACTTTCTGTTCTTTAGTTACATAATTTCTTGCTGTTATTGTAGAAATTGTAGGTGCATAAGTACTAGGTCTACCTACCCCTATTTCTTCTAAAGTTTTTATAAGTGTTGCCTCTGTATATCTGGATGGTGGTTGAGTAAAATGTTGTAATGGTTTAATTTCTTTTATCTCTAATTCCTGTTTTTCATTAATATCTGGTATTAAAATGTCCTCCTCATTTTCTTTAGCTTTTTCTTCATTTTTCTTATATACCTTTAAATAGCCTTCAAACTCTAATACAGAGCCAGTAGCCCTAAAATCATAATCATTAGCCTTTATTTTTATAGTTTTTGTTGTATAAATAGCTGGTGACATTTGGCTAGCCAAAAATCTTTCCCATATAAGTTTATATATTTTATACTGTTCTGGTGTTAAAGACTCTTTTATGCTATCCGGTGTCCTATCTGTATAAGTCGGCCTTATAGCCTCATGAGCATCTTGTGTTTTTCCTTTAGACTTATATTCTCTTCTTTCTTTTTCAAAAAATTCTTCTCCATAATTAGATATAACAAACTCTTTGGCTTGAAAAAAAGCCTCATCAGATATTCTAACAGAGTCTGTACGTATATATGAAACTAACCCAACTGTACCCTCATTTTTAATACCTACACCTTCATAAAGTTGTTGAGCAATAAGCATTGTTTTAGATGAGGCATAACCAAATATTTTAGATGCCTCTTGTTGTAATGTACTTGTTGTAAAAGGAGGCAAAGGGTTTTTTTGCCTTTTACCATTTCTTACATTATTTACAATAAATTTACTACCTTTTATATTATCTAAAATTTGATTAACTTGTTCTTTTGATGATATTTCAACTTTTTTATTATCTTTACCATAAAATTTTGTTTTTAATACTTTGTTTTTTTCCACATTTAAGTCTACATCTATTGTCCAATATTCATCTTGTATAAAATTTTCTATTTCATCATCTCTATCACAAATTAACCTAAGGGCAACAGACTGAACTCTACCAGCACTAAGCCCCTTTTTTATTTTTTTCCATAATAAAGGACTTATTTTATAACCAACTATTCTATCTAGAGCACGTCTAGCCTGTTGTGCATCAACTAAATTCATATCTATTTCTCTAGCCTCTTTTATAGACTTTTGAACAGCATTTTTTGTTATTTCATTAAAAGTTATCCTATATATATTTTTATCATTATTTTCGTTTAATTTTAAAGCATATAATAAATGCCAACTTATAGCCTCACCCTCTCTATCCGGGTCGGTTGCTAAATATATCTTATTGGCAGATTTGACTTCTTTTCTAAGCTTTGCTAAAATTTCACCTTTTCCTCTTATAGTAATATATTTAGGTTCAAAGTCATTTTCAATATTTATACCCATTTCGCTTTTTGGTAAATCTCTAACATGACCCATTGTTGCTTCTATTTTATAATTGCTGCCTAAAAATTTTTTTAAAGTTTTCGCTTTGGCAGGTGATTCTACTATAACTAAATTCTTTTTAACCGCCATATTAAAATAAATCCTCCTAAAATTAGTTATAAAGACTTTATATACTTTTGTCCTGCAAGTTTTTTTATATACCCTTTAATCTCTAACATAGTTAAAGCATACTGTATTGTTTGGATATTTATATTGGTCTTTAAAATTATTTCATCTATAGTAACAGGACTTTCCTTTATACAAGCATATACTATTTTTTCCTCTGGTGCAAGTAAATTTTTTATATTTTCAGATTTTTCTATATTTTCATTTCTATTTCCTATATTTTTATTATCAAATTTAATATTTTCATTATATTTATGTAATACTCCCAAGTTTGACAATATATCATCCACATTTGTTGTTGGAAAAGCACATTCTTTTATAAGGTTATTAGTCCCCTCGCTCATTATACTATTTATATTACCAGGTATAGCAAAAATATCTCTTCCTTGTTCTAGTGCTTGTCCAACTGTTATTAAGGTACCACTTTTTTTACCAGATTCTACAACTAGTATAGCATCACTTATACCACTTATTATTCTATTTCTCATATGGAAATTAGCAGGATAAGGTGGCGTTTTGGCAGGAAATTCACTTATAATGCAACCATTATTTATTATATCTTCTCTAAGTCCTACATTTGAAGGTGGATATACTATGTCTAGTCCACACCCCAAAACAGCTATTGTTTCTCCCTTACTATCTATAGCCCCTTTATGCGCCATAGAATCTATACCCATAGCCATACCACTAACTACTACTACATTACTCTCTCCTAGTTCTTTACCAAATTTATATGCATTCATAGCACCATATTGAGTACATTTTCTAGCTCCTATAACACCAACTTTATTTTTTAAATCACTAGGCATATTACCTAACATATAAAATGCAAGTGGTGCATCTGGTATAGTCCTTAAAAGCTCTGGATAGCTTTTATTATTTTGAGTTATAAATTTAAAATTAAATTTTTCTGTTTCTTTAATATATTCTTCTATTACTCCTTCATTTTTAACATTTAAAATATTTCCTGTATCTATTCTGTTTTTATTACAATATAAATTAATTTCTGATACACTTGCATAAAAAAATTCTTTTGCTGTCTTAAAATAATTTAAAATATCCCATTTCTTTTTTATACTAATCCCATCTATTCTAGATAGCCACATTATAAAATCATCTTCTAACATAATAAACCTCATTAAAATATAAACTTTCTATCTAAATTTCTGAGCTGAACGGCTTCTGCTATATGCACTACACTTATATCCTTACTTTGTTCCAAATCTGCTATTGTTCTAGCTATTTTTAGTATTTTATGATAAGCTCTTGCACTTAATTGCAATCTATCAAACACTCCCTTTAATATTTCTCTTTCAGCTTCTCCTAAAACACAATATTTTTCTATAAGACTAGCTGTCAACTGTGAGTTAAAGTATATACCATCATCTTTATATCTTTCTATTTGTATTTTTTGAGCTAAAATAACTCTATCTTTAATTTCCTTTGAAGATTCTGTTTTTGACTTTATATCTAAATCTTCATAATTTATGGCAGATGCCTCTACTTGTATATCTATCCTATCTAACAAAGGTCCACTTATTTTCCCTAAATACTTAGATATAGCATTTTGAGAGCAAGTGCATTTATCTGAATAACCATAAAATCCACAAGGACAAGGATTCATAGCTGCTACTAACATTAAATTTGCTGGAAATGTCATTGTACCATTTACTCTTGATATAGTAACTTGCCCATCCTCTAAAGGTTGTCTTAATTCTTCTAAAACACTTCTACTAAATTCTGGCAACTCATCTAAAAATAAAACTCCATTATGTGATAAACTCACCTCCCCTGGTTTTGGCAAGCGACCACCTCCTACCATAGCAGACTTTGATATAGTATGATGAGGAGCTCTAAAAGGTCTTTTTGTAACAAGTGAATTTTTATTTTGTAAAATTCCAGAAACACTATATATTTTGGTTATTTCTATACTTTCCTCAAAAGATATATTAGGTAATATACTTGGGATTCTTTTTGCCATCATAGTTTTACCAGAACCAGGAGGTCCAACCATAACTATATTATGCATGCCTGCTGCAGCTATTTCCAAAGCTCTTTTTACATTTTCTTGCCCTTTTACATCTAAAAAATCAAATTCATTAATAATGGTATTATTTTTTAATAAATTGTTAATATTAACATTTATAGGTTTTACTTGTTTTACACAGTTTAAATGCTCTATAAGCTCTGATAAATTTTTTATACCAACTATATCCACGTCTGAAACAAGTCCTGCTTCTTCTACATTATCATATGGAACAATATATTTTTTTATTCCTAATTCTTTTCCTGTATGAACCATTGGTAAAATACCATTTACAGATTTTATAGACCCATCTAAAGATAACTCACCTATTATCATTGTATTTTCAAATGAATCTTGTTTTATAATGTCTATACAGGCTAATATACCAACTGCTATTGGTAAATCAAAAGCAGGACCTTCTTTTCTTATATTAGCTGGAGCTAAATTTATCGTTATTCTTTTAACTGGCATAGTTATATTAGAGTTTTTTATAGCTGTCCTAACTCTATCTTTAGACTCTTTAACAGCAGAATCTGGTAATCCAACTATATCAAAAGATGGAAGCCCCTGGCTTATATCTACCTCTACAATTATTTTAAATCCATCTATACCTATTAATGTAGATGATAGAACTTTTGAAAACATATTACCCCTCCTAATTTGATATATTAATAGTATTATATATATATTAGCAGTATTTTTAATTTTTTTCAAATATTTTATTTTAACTTGATTATTTTTATTATAAAGTATATAATCTTTTTATATAATTATATTTAAAAGGAGGATTTTATATTGATTTATATACAATATTTAATATTAGCCGGTCTTGTTGTATTTTTATCTATATTCTTATCTAAATATGTAGATGCTCTTGACAAAAAAACTAACTTATCTGGAGCATTTATTGGAGGAGTATTATTAGCTGCTGTAACTTCTTTGCCAGAATTTATAACTAGCCTAACAGCTATATTTGCACTAAACCAACCTAATCTTGTTCAAGGTAATGTTTTTGGAAGTAATATATTTAATCTTACTATATTGGGTGGTTGTATTTTATTATTTCCTAAAAAATTTAAAAACTCTTATATATCTAAAAGCCATATGTTAACAAGTATATTTACTATTTTTATATTTTTAATTTGCCTTTTAGGTATGAGATATAATTATAGTCTAAATTTAGGTTTTTTAAATGTTAGCTACGCATCAATAATTATAATAATATTATATGTAATAAATTTAAGTAAATCTAATGATGATTCACAAAATAACAATAGTGATAGTGATAATGATGACTCTATAAATTTAACAGTAAAACAAATAATATTTAGATTTATCATTTGCTCAATATTACTTTTATTATTTAGTGTATTATTAACAAAAGTTACAGATAAACTTAATTCACAATTAGGCTTAGGTGCAACTGTTGGTGGTGCTATATTTTTAGGAATAGCAACCTCTTTACCAGAGCTTACATCATCATTTAACCTTGTAAGACTTGGTAATTTTAATGCATCATTTGGTAATGTAATAGGTAGTAATATATTTAATTTTACAATATTAGCTATTGGAGATATATTTTATTCAAAAGGAAATATATTCTCTCCAGATAAACAATCAAATAACCTTATAATTTGGGGAATTATATCTACAATTATAGTTATATCAACATTGTATACTAAAAAAAGTGAAAAAACTTCTATGTTTTTAGGGTTATTAATTATAATATCATATATTGCAAGTATATTATTTTCTATGTAATCATTAAAGTAAATATTGATATAATAAAATTAGGACGCTTAATAGCGTCCTTTTTATTATAAAATAAATTAATAATAATTATAAAATTGTTTATTAACTACACTCAAATAAAAACATTTCACATTTATCATCAACTGCAATATCTTTAGAAAAAGATGAGTAAGTTTTAATTGTTTTAAAACCCATTTTTTCTAGGTATTGCTCCATTTCCCCAAATTTATAAAGATGTGTTTGAAAATCCATATATTCACTTTTCAATAGTGTATTTCCTTTATATAATTCATAAATTCCTGGTGAAAATTGTGTTTGACTTTTTTCATCATAATAATTTTTACTTTTCAAAACTAATTCAAATCCCTCTTTTGTCTTTACAGAAGTGGAATTTTTATAATCATTATCATTAGGACATTTATTTGCTATTGTATCAACTGCAAAAACAAATTTACCTTTAGGCATTAGCATTCCCTTTAATTTATACAAAATCTTCTTGCACAAATATATATCTGTAAAAAGAGAAACTGAACCAGAAGAAATAAAAATATAATCAAATTTTTTATCTGGACAATATTTTGTAATATTTTCCTGAACAACACAAGCATTAGGTAATTTTTCTTTAAGCTTAATTATCATTTCTTTAGATAAATCTATTCCTGTAATATCAAATCCTTGTTCCATAAATGACACAAGAAAACGTCCACTACCACACAATGGCTCTAAAATTTTCATTCCTATTTCAGCATAAGAAAGATAAAAATTTAACTCATCTTGGGGTGCTTTTTTGTGTAAAATCTCATACATTTCTGTACACAAACTTCCATAATAATTTTTATTAATTTCACTCATTATATATACCTTATATTTTTATTTATGTAATTTATTAACTTTGAAAACTATATTTATTTTAATATTTTATCTATAATATTCATTACATCATTAATTAAACTTTTTAATTTATTATCTGCAACATTATTACTATCTTCTTCTACACCAAAATATATTTTAATTTTTGGTTCTGTTCCAGAAGGTCTAACACAAAACCAAGATTTATCATTTAATGTAAAATATAAAACATTAGATTTTGGTAAATTAGTATTTAATACAGAGTTATCAACTAAATTTTTTATTTCCCCTAATTTATAATCTCTAATTTCTATTACTTCTGCACCATTTACATTACTAGGAGATGATGTTCTTAAATATGTCATTATTTTATCCATATCTTTAAGTCCATCTATCCCTTTTAAAGTAATAGATTTTATATCTTCTTTAAAGTATCCATATTTTTTATAAACTTCTTGTAAACCTTCATATAAAGTCATACCTTTAGTTTTGTAAAATGCAGCAAGTTCACATATAAGCATAGTAGCTACTACAGCATCTTTATCCCTAGCATATGTACCTGCTAAACAACCATAACTTTCTTCAAAACCAAATATATATTCATTACAACTTGTTTGCTCAAATTGCTTAATTTTTTCTCCGATAAACTTAAATCCTGTTAACACATTAAAATAGTCTATATTATAATTTTTAGCTATTTTTTCTGTCATATTAGAAGAAACAACTGTAGATATTATAGCGCCTTTTTTAGATAGTGTTCCTTCTTGTTGTTTTTGGCTTAATATATATTCTGTTAATAATACACCAATCATATTACCAGATAAAATAATATACTCTCCATTATTATTTTTTACAACAGTACCAACTCTATCTGCATCTGGGTCTGTACCTACTATAATATCTGCATCTATTTCATCTGCTAACTTTAAAGCTAGCTTAAAAGCATTTGGGTCTTCTGGATTTGGATATGATACTGTGCTAAAATTACAGTCTGGAAGTTCTTGCTCTTTTACAATATTTACATTTTTAAATCCAGCCTTTTCTAATATACGCCTTACTGGTTTATTTCCTGTACCGTGAATAGGTGTATAAACTATTTTTAAATCACTAGCCTTTTCTATAACTTCTTTATTTAATAATTGTTTTAATACATTTTCATCGTATTTTTCATCTATTTCCTTGCCTATAATATTAAATAGTCCCTCTTTTATAGCTTTATCTTTGTCCAATTTTTTTATAGTTTTAAAATCTTTTACATTATTAACATAAGCTATTATTTCTGTATCTTTAGGAAAAGGTACTTGTCCACCATCTTCCCCATATATTTTATAACCATTATATTCTGGTGGATTATGACTAGCTGTAATAACAACACCCGCTATACACCCAAGCTCTCTTATAGCAAAAGACACCATAGGAGTTGGTCTTAATTCATCAAATAAATATGTTTTTATACCATTACCATTTAAAACAAGCGCTGTAATTTCTGCAAATTCTTGGCTCATAAACCTAGAATCATATCCAATGGCTACTCCCTTTTCTTTAGTATATTCTTTTTGGTCTAATATATAATCTGCAAGTCCTTGTGTAGCTTTACTAATTGTATAAATATTTACACGGTTTGTGCCTGCTCCTATAATACCTCTTAACCCACCTGTACCAAACTCTAAATCCTTATAAAATCTATCTTCTATCTCTTTTTCATCATCTTTTATATTTATTAATTCTTCTTTTGTTTTTACATCAAAATAATCATCACTTAACCAATTTTCATATAAATATTTATAACTCATAATCTACCTCCATAAATTTACTATAAAGTGTATATTTTTATTATATATCTAATATAAAAAATATACAAGAATATTTTTATTAGTAGTTAATAAATAAAAAACTAACTTATAAATACAAATTAGCTTTTTATTTATTCAAAAAATTTCAAATCTTCTTTTGTTGTTATTTTTATATTACTATAACTTCCCTCTATTATTTTAACCTTAAATCCAAAATTTTCTACAACACTCGCATCATCTGTTGCAAATAAATTATTATTAATAACATATTCATAAGCTTCTTTTATTATATTATATTTAAAAGCCTGTGGTGTTTGAGCTAACCATACATTTTCCCTATTAGGTGTAGTTTGTATAAATCCATCTTTACATATTTTAACTGTATCTTTGACCTTAACTCCTAAAATACAAGCATTATATATTTTAGTTTTTTCAATTATATTTATTATATCCTTTTCATCTATAAAAGGTCTTACACCATCGTGAATAAGAACTATACTATCTTCATTATATTTTATATAATTTATACCATTATAAACAGAATTTAATCGTTCCTTTCCACCTTCTATAACAGCACTTATTTTTTTATAATTGTAATCATTTATTATACTGTTTTTAAAATAATTTATATATTCTTTATTAGTAACTATTATTATTTCATCTATTTCACTACAATTTTCAAATTTATCTATTGTATAGCAAACAATAGGCTTATCATTTATTTTTATAAATTGCTTAGGTATATTGCTATTCATTCTTTTACCTATTCCAGAACATACAATTATCACTATATTTTTAGACATAATAACTCCTTAATCTTTAAAGTATCTTGAAAAATTTAATATTAGACCTGTACAAGACATCATTATAAGTAAAGATGTACCACCATAACTTACAAAAGGAAGAGGTATACCTGTATTAGGCATAGTATTAGTAACAACTGCTATATTTATAATAACTTGAATAGCTATCATAGTCGTTATTCCAACACATACGTAACTCATATATGATTTAGGAGAATGTATAGCTGTTATATACCCTCTCCATATTATCATAGAAAATAATAATATAAATATTATAGCACCAAAAAGTCCAAGCTCTTCACATATAATAGAAAATATAATATCATTTTGTGCTTCTGGTATAAATCCTAGCTTTTGTCTACTTTGCCCTATACCTAATCCAAAAAATCCACCAGACGCTATTGCATACAAAGATTGTACTGTTTGATAACCTTTATCATTGCTTACCCCTTCAGCAAAAGGATTTAACCAAGCCTGCACCCTAGCCATTCTAAATGGGTCGCCAAATATAATAATACCAGCAATACCAAGTACACCACCTAAAACCATAGGTACAAAATATTTTATTGTAGGTGACGCTACAAATATGATAGACATACCTATAACACCCATTATTATAGCTGTACTAGTATTTTCTATTAAAACTAGTCCTGTTGGGATAGCTATTATAAAACAACACCTAAAAAACCCTTCCCAAGTATCTAATATATTTTTATTATCTGATACAAATTTAGATAAATATAATATAAGTCCAACTTTTGCAACCTCTGAAGGTTGAAACTGTATAGGTCCTATTTCTATCCATCTTTTAGCACCCTTTACGTCTTTACCAATAAATAAAACTAAAACTAAAAATATAATAGATACTATAAATATTAGCCTTGAAAAATTTCTATATATTCTCCAATCAAAAGATATTATTATAGGTAGTAGTGCAAATCCAATAATAGCAAAAGCCGACTGTCTTTTAAAAAAATATAAAATATCATTAAAGTTTGTCTTACCCACATAATAACTAGCACTAAAAACCATTATTACACCAAATGTAACTAAAACGATAAGGCTTAACAAAATTATAGGGTCTATTTTACCTTTATGTATAATTACTTCTTCTACTTGCTCTATTTCAAAATTTCTTATATTGTTACGTTTATTTATACGTTGTCTTTCGCTTTCCCTAAGATATGAATTTCTCCTAGATGTAGCCAATATAAAATCACTCCTTCAAATCTTTTACATAGTTTTTAAAAATGTTTCCTCTTTCTTCATAGTCTTTAAACATATCAAAACTAGCACAAGCTGGTGATAAAAGAATACATTCTCCAGTTTTTGCATTTTCATAACAATAGTTTATAGCTTCAAAAAAGCTTTCTTTTATTATGTAATCATTAAAATTTAGTTTTTCACAGTCCTTTGCCATTCTTTCTCTAACTTGACCTATAATAACAGCTTTAACAACTTTATCTTTAAATTCTTTTATCATAGGTAAAAAATCTGCATCTTTTTCATAACCACCAACTATAAGATATATAGGCTTTTTCATAGCTTTTATAGCTTTTATAGTTGCATCTGTATTTGTACCTTTTGAATCATTATAATAATCTACACCCTTTTTTGTAGTGACATATTCTATCCTATGTTCTACAGCTGTAAAAGTTTTAACTCCATCTATTATAACATCTATTGGAATTTGATAACATAAACACATTAAAATAGCTACCATAACATTTTCCATATTATGTTCACCTAATATTTTTATGTCATCTGTATTTATAAGCGGGTAATTATTCATATAAATGTAATTATCCTTTAAATATATTCCATTATTTATTTGTTCTTTTGTAGAAAAATATAATACATTAGATTTAGCCTTTTTTCCCATTTTCCTACATTCTAAATCATCATAATTTAGTATTAAAAAATCATTTTCATTTTGATTTTTAAATATATTTTCTTTAGCTTTTATGTAATTTAACATTGTTTTATGCCTATTTAAATGATCCTCTGTTATATTTAAAACAGAGGCTATTATAGGTTTAAATGTTTTTATAGTCTCTAACTGAAAACTACTAAGCTCTAATACAACTATACTATCTTCTTCCACTTCCAAAGCATAATTAGAAAAAGGTATTCCTATATTACCTGCTATATATGTTTTTTTATATTTTTTTAAAATATGACCTAAAAGACTTGTTGTTGTTGTTTTACCATTAGTTCCAGTTATAGCTATAATAGGTGCTTTGCACACTAAATATGCAAGTTCTATTTCACTTATTACTTGGATTTTTTCATTAGCATATTTTATAAAATCTAAATCTGTCGGTAATCCTGGACTAATAACCATTAAGTCCATACTATCTATAAGACTATTACTTGGATTTTTACCTAAATATAAATTTATTCCATTATCTTTTAAAATGTTTATTTGTTCTATATCTTCTTCATTTTTTAGGTCTTGTATAGTTACATTAGCTCCTAATTTTTTTAACATTAAAGAAGCACATATGCCACTTCTTGCTATACCACAAACAAGTACATTTTTATTATAAAAGTTCATACATAAAAACCTCCCCTTTTAAAAGAAATTTTTTGTTGCTAAAAATCCTATAAGACAAGCCATAGCAGTTATTATATAAAATATTGCTACTACTTTAACTTCTTTCCAACCACACTGTTCAAAATGATGATGTATTGGTGCCATTTTAAAAAGTCTTTTTCCTTTTGTAAGTTTAAAATATCCAACTTGTAACATAACAGATATAGCTTCTAAGACATATATTATACCAACAATAATAATAAATAAAGGCATTTTCATTATTATAGCTATACTAGCTACTAGTCCCCCAAGAGCAAGTGAACCAGTATCTCCCATAAAGACTTTTGCCGGGTGCGTGTTAAAAAGTAAAAAGCCAAGCAATGCCCCAACAGCAGCTCCTGTTATAGGCAAAAGCCCCCTATCAATTGCCAAAGCGTTAAATAAGAAAAATATAACAACTAAAACAGTAACTCCAGATGCAAGACCATCAAGACCATCTGTTAGATTTACACTATTAACAGTCCCAACCATAACAATAAAGAAAAATGGGATAAACAAAATTCCAAGTTCTAATGTTTTACCATCTGTAAAAGGTATGTAAATACCTGTTCCAACATTAGAATAGTTATATAAATAATATAAAAATACTCCTGTAATAATAAGTTGCCCTATTATTTTTTGATATGCTCTAAGACCTAAAGAACGTTTTTTAACAACTTTTATATAGTCATCTATAAAACCTATAATACCATATCCTATCGTAACAAATAATACGGCAATGCCATCTTTATTATCTTTTAAGAAAAATAATGATGATATAACTAAACTTATTAAAATCATTATACCACCCATAGTAGGTGTCCCAGATTTTACAAGGTGACTCTGTGGCCCATCGTCTCTAACATTTTGCCCAAACTTTAGCCTAGTTAAAAATGGTATAATAATTGGGCACAAAAGTATATTAATAAAAAAAGATATCAATATTGCATAAATAGCCGAGTATAAATCAAACTGCATTTTTTTCTCTCCTTATAATTTTATCTACTGTGTTTTCTAATTTCATACCTCTAGAAGCCTTAATAAGTATAGTATCCCCTTGTTTTAATACTTTATCTATATTTTTAATAAAATCATCTTGGTTTTTAAAATAATTTATATTAGACTTACTATTTTTATTACTTTTTGCTCCTTCTAACATATAATAACTGTTATCTCCTATAAATATAAGTTCATCTATTTCTTTTTCTATTGCATATTTTCCTACATCATAATGCATATTGTTAGAATATGACCCAAGCTCAAACATATCCCCAAGTATTGCAACTTTTCTGCCTGAAACATTAGCTAAAACATCTAATGTTGCTTTCATAGAATTAGGATTTGCATTATATACATCATTTATTACTGTATAATTATCTGTTTTTATAATATCCATTCTCATTTTGCTAGACTTAAAAGTTTCTAACCCTTTTTTTATTTCATTTTCTGTAAGCCCTAAACTGTTGCAAACTAATGCAACTGCTAAAGAGTTTGATATCATATGTTTTCCAGGGATTTTTAAATCTACATCAAAGCTCTTATTAAAATAGTTAATGGTTGCGCTTATCCCATCTATACCTTTTTGTTTTATATTAGTAGCATAAGCATCTGTTTTATTATTTACACTATAAAAATAACATCTCTCATTGTCTTCTTCTAATGTACATAACATATCATCATCACCATTTAATATTTTTATTCCATTTGGCTTTAAATATTCAAATATTTCATATTTAGCTCTAAGTATCCCTTCTCTACTCCCTAAATTTTCTATATGAGCTACCCCTATATTTGTTATTAAAGCTATATCTGGTTTTGCTATCTTACTAAGAGCACATATTTCTCCAAAATGATTCATACCCATTTCTAAAACAACTACTTCTGTATCTTCCTCTATGTTAAAAATAGTTAAAGGCAATCCTATTTCATTATTAAAATTCCCCTCTGTTTTTACTGTGTTATACTTTATAGCTAAACAAGAGGCTATCATATCTTTAGTTGTTGTCTTTCCAGCACTTCCAGTTAATGCTACAACTGGTACATCAAATAAACTTCTATAATACATAGCCAAATCTTTTAAAGCCTCTTTAGTGTCTTCAACATTTATTACTATATTATTTGTTTTTAATTCTTTTTGACTAAAACAAGCAACAGCACCTTTTTCAAATGCTTCGTCTATAAAATTATGTCCATCAAAGTTTTCTCCTATTATAGGTATAAATAAATCTCCCTTTTTAACATTTCTTGTATCTGTAGATATATTTTTTATAAAAATATTGTCTGTATTAATATTTTTATTTATACAACCATTTACAGCTTTTATAATATCTTCTATAAAAATAGGTTTCATTTTATAAGTCCTCCAAAGCCTCTTTTGCTACCTCTGTATCATCAAAATGTATAGTTTTATCTGCAAAAATTTCATAATCTTCGTGTCCTTTACCAGCTATTATAATACTGTCATTAGCTTTTGCTATAGAAACACCTCTATAGATAGCCTCTCTACGTCCTGTTATTTTTTCATAATTGTTTGTTATAGGTTTTATACCTGTTTCTATTTCATCAATTATAGATTCAGGTACTTCAGATCTAGGGTTATCTGATGTAATTATGGTATAATCTGATAAATTTGCAGATATTTCCGCCATAATAGGACGCTTTTTCCTATCCCTATCTCCACCACAACCAAATATTGTTATAACTCTACCTTTTGTAAATTCTCTAACAGCTTTTATTATATTATCAAGTCCATCTGGTGTATGAGCATAATCTACTATTACATTAAATCCTTTATTATTAGGTATAGTTTGTATTCTACCAGGAACACCCTCTATATTTTTAATACCTTCTTTTATAATATCTATTGGTATATTTTGCATTAAACAAGCACCTATAACACTAAGTGCATTATAAACACTAAATCTACCTGGTATGTTTAAAATAAAGCTTTCTACTTTATCATTGATTTTAACATCAAATGTTACCCTATCCATAAAGTATTGTATATTAATTGCTTGTAAATCACTTTCTTTTTCTATACTATAAGTAAAAACTTTACAACTAGCATTTTTTATTATATCTTTTGCATATTTATCATCTATATTTATTATACCTACTTTACACATGCCAAATAATTTACTTTTTGCATTAAGATAATTTTCCATACTTTTGTGCATATCCAAATGGTCTTGTGTAAGATTTGTAAAAATACCTATATTGAAATTACATCCTTCTACTTTGTGTAACTCTAATGCATGAGATGATACTTCCATAACAATATTGTCTATATTATCACTAACCATAGTACTAAAAAGCTCATTAAGCTCTATTGTATCTGGTGTTGTACTTGTTGAAAAATCAAATTCCATCTTTTTACCATTTTCTCTAATTTCTATTGTACCTATAATACCTACTGTTTTTTTATATTCCAATAAAATTTGTTCTAAAAAATATGTCGTACTAGTCTTACCGTTAGTACCTGTAACACCTATAAGATTTATATTTTTAGTAGGATTATTATAAAAATTTTTAGCTATTATAGCTAAAGCTTTTCTTGTATTTTCTACTTGTAAAATAGCTACATTATCATCTATACAAAAATCTTCTAAATCTTCACAAACTATTAAAGAAGCCCCATTTTTTATACAATTTTTTATAAATTTATGCCCATCTACATTAAATCCCTTTATAGCACCATACATAGACCCTTTTTTAACTTTTCTAGAATCTATTGTAAGATGTGATATTTCTACATTCTTATTGCCAATTAGTTTTATGTATTTTAAATTTTTTATTAACTCTTTTAATATCATATATATTTACCTCATAAAATCTATATTCTACTTATATTAATTATACATCTAATTTAAATTTTTGTGTATATTTTTTAAAGACAAAATATTTTATTATTTTACCTATTTAACTGTTATTTTTTAATATACCATATTTTTCAATAGTTATCTATATTTATTATAAATTTTTTATCTAAAATTTATTTTATAATAAAAAAAATAATTTACATTTGATATATCATTTTTATACACCTTATTTATTGTAAAAAGTTTCACCACAAAAAAGTCCCTTTAAAATCTTAATTACAAGTAGTCTAACTACTATAAATAAGTTTTAAAGAGACTTATAAATTAATTTAAAATATTATATATTTTTTGCATATCAAGATTATCTTTAAAATTATTTGCTAATGTATCAAATTGACTTTTTAAATAATCTATATACAAATCTTCTGTTTTTTCACCTTTTAAATTATTTAATAACATTTCTTTTGTTTTCATAACACCATTATCTATAAGACTATCTTCGTCTTCAATATTTATATCAAAATATGGCAATATACCTAAAACATCTATTTTACAAATATTTTCTATAATATTTTTACCATCATTAAAGTATTTAATATTTCCTCTAAATTTATTTATAATAATACCTTTTATAAGGCTTTGTTCTTCTTCAGGCATAAGATTTATTGTACCATATAAAGATGCAAAAACTCCACCTCTTGATATATCTGATATTAACAATACTGGAGCACTTACCTTTTTTGCAAATCCCATATTTACAATATCATTTTTAATAAGATTAAGTTCTACTGGACTTCCAGCTCCTTCTATAACAATAATATCATTTTGCTCACAAAGGCTATTAAAAGATATTATAGCTTGGTTAAAAAAGTCCTCTTTTACATCTTCATAACTAAACCTATCCATATGCCCTTTATATTCACCATTCAAATAAACTTCTGTATTATTGTTATTAGGTACTAATAATATTGGATTCATTTTATAATCTGGTTTTGTATTACAAGCATAAGCACAAATTGCTTGAGAACGAGCCATTTTTTTACCATCATTTAATATGTGCATATTAGATGACATGTTTTGTACTTTAAATGGTGCTACCTTATAACCTTCTTGTGTAAAAATTCTACATAATGCAATAGAAAATATAGATTTACCAACACCTGATGATGTGCCTTGTATCATTATTATTTTAGCCATTTTTCCACCTATTTTTGTAACTCTGGATATAATGCTTTAGCAATATTTTCAAAAGCTGTTATAGAATTTTCATTTGCTCTTGAGCTTGTATTTTTTTCTATTAAATAAATTTTATTATTTTTAACGGCATCTATATTTTCCCAACCAGCTCTATTTTTTATATCTTCAATTGGATTTTCTAAAAAGTCTGCATTAGTAAGTATAACACTTGGATTTTTAGAAACTACTTGTTCTTCAGATACTGGTAACCAGCCTTCCTGTTCATCAAATATATTTTTTCCACCTAATAAACTAATCATATCATTTAAAAATGTATTTTTACCAAATGTATAAGCATCTGGCATTGGAGATGTTTCAAAATATACAGTTATAGGTTCATCTGTTTTTAAATTTTCAACTTCTTTTAATATAGAATTTATTTTTTCTTCATAATCATTTACTATTTTTTTAGCTTCATCTTCCTTTTTTGTAACTTTACCTATATATAATATATCTTCTTTTATACCCTCTATACTTGTAGAAGTAGGAACAACTGTTACAAAAGCTCCCATTTCTACCATTGGTGCAAATGGGTCTGTACCTTTAGACTTACTCATACCAGTTCCAAAAATAATATCTGGTTGAAGTGAAACTATATTTTCTGCATCTGGATTCATAATATCAAATATTGGTAAATCTTTGTTAACTCCTTCAACATCTAAAGAATATTTATCAACCGCTATAAGATTATCTGCAAGACCTAAGTTTACCAAAGTTTCTGTTATACTAGGTGCTAAAGATATTATTTTATCTGTCTTTTCTGGTAAAACAACCTCATTTCCTTCTCTATCTACAACTTTATTGTCATTTTGTTGACTATTTGTAGTACTTTCCATACTTGTATTTTCTGAATTATTCTGCTTTGTATCACTACTACTACACCCTGATAATAAAACAGCTAACATTACAGAAAAAATTAGAATAAAATTTTTTAAATTTTTCATCTTTTGTTCCTCCTAAATTTTTTTATAATATATATTTTTATTTTTAAAGAATATAGTGTATCCCCTTCCATAGCCAGGTAACCAATCATAAAAGTTTTTATTTTCTTCTTTAAACAAATACATCATTATAATTGATATTACTCCACTATGACAAATTATAACTATATCTTTAATATCATTTTTTACACAACTTAAAAATAGACTGTTAAATCCATATATAACTCTATTTTTAAATTGTTTTTTACTTTCGCCTTTAGGCACTACATTTTCTTCTATATTTTCAATCCACTTTTGGTATTTTTCATTATTTTTTAATTGTTCATAGCTTTTAAGCTCAAATTCACCAAAATTCATTTCTTTAAAATGTTTATCTACTGTATAATCTACATTACCAAACAATATCTTTAATGTTTGTATAGTTCTTTTAAGCCCACTTGTTATAAAAAGTTTTCCACTTTTATATTTTAAGTTTCTTTTTAACATATTAAGCTCTTCTATACCACTTTCACTTAACTCTATATCTGAAAAGCCATAATACAACTTTTGCTCATTTGCATAAGTTTTGCCGTGCCTTATTAAACTAATATTTATTTTAGCTCCATTGGTATCCCACAAAACAGCCTAACCACCTTATCACTATTTTTTGATAATATAGATAAACAATGTCCTATACTTTCTCTAAGCATACGCATTTCATAATCTATTGGCACTATACCACAAGATATATCTTCACAAGTTATTATCTTATTTTTAAATTTATCTATATTATCTTTTATATATATTATAGGTTCTATATTGTTTTTTAACATTGCTAAAATAAATTTATCTATATTAGCAATAATTTTTTTGTCAAAATCTATATTTATACTTTCATCATTACAAAAAAATATATTTTTATCATTTACATTAAATTTTTCTTTAGCAAAGGCTAACTTCCCTTGATAAGCTCCGCCTATAATAAGTATCATAATATCCTCCATATTTTCTAAAGTATTGCTAAAAAAATTATAGAAATTAAAGAACCTAATGTTATTATAAACCCACATAAATCTCCAGATATTCCCTTTAAATCTCTAATACAAAATATAGCAAAAATAATACAAGCTAATATATTTATAATTATTATTTTATATACATCTAAAAAATAACCTAATATAAAAAATATTAATAATAAAATTAATACTAATAAAAAATGACTATTATTTAAACCTTTTTTAAAACTTGCTATAAATCCTTCTTTAGATATAGCATTAATTTTTATAATAAATAAACTTGTAATTCCTCTTGAAAATATAGGTATAAATATTAATGCTATTATATTTTTTCCCTGTTTTAAAACTTCATAAATAGATACATAATACAAAAATGATATTATTAAAAGACCTATTACTGCAAAAGCTCCTACACAAGAATCTTTTAATATTTTATATTTTTTTTCTAAACTGGCTCTTGAAAATATTGCATCACAGGTGTCCATATAACCATCTATATGTATAAAGCCACTTAAAAATAAAGGTATTAAACATACTAAAACTGTTTTAATAGTTACAGGTATTAATAATTTATTTAAAATATTTGTGCCAAAAAACCATATTAAACCTATTATAAACCCTACCAAAGGTAATGAAGTTATAACATATGGAAACCTTTTTTCTTCCCACTGTATATTTGGCATAGGTATTGTAGTATACATAGAAAAAGACATTAAAATTCCTTTTAACATAATTTTATTTTTTCAAACCTTTCTTTACCTTTATGTACTATAATATTATTATAACATACTTCTATTAAAACATCTAACTTTTTAGCACAACTTCTATCTATAAAAGCTAAACCTTTTCTATATTTATTAGTTATATCATCATATTTTATACTATCTGAAAAAATATAATCTGATACAATAACTAAATTTTTTACTTTTGAAATTATATATAATAAGTCATATGTAATATTTTTATAAGCATTATAAAATATTTTGTTTTCAAAAAACATTTCATTAGCTAAAAGTGCTGTTACACTATCTATTAAAAATGTTCCATCTAAATTACAAACTTTTTCTAAATTTTTTATATTTCTTTGTATCTCTATTGTTTCAAAAAATAAGTGTTCTCTATCTTTTCTATGCTTTATTATTCTTTTTTTATCTTCTTCATCAGATGGACACATAGTAGCTATATAATAAAATGGCTTATTATCCTCTTTTAAAGAATATGCTATTTTTTCTGCTATACTAGATTTACCATTTTTACACCCACCAGAAACATACACTATCATAATAACTCCTATTTTAAATTTTTTAAATATTCTGTATCTATTTTAGCCTCATCAAATGTTGCCATATTTTTAAACATAGCTAAAGATGCATCTATTATAGAAAACATTAAAGGACAACCACTACCTTCTCCCAATCTCATTTTTAAATCTAAATAAGCTGGTAATCCTATTTCTTTTTGAGCTAATATATAACCTTTTTCCATAGATTTATGGGATAAAAAAATATAATCTTTAATATCACTATTTAACTTTATGGCACATAAAGCCGCAACTATAGCTATAAATCCATCTACAACAGCCGGTATTCTGTTATAAGCACACCCTATGTAAACACCTATCATTGCACAAATATCAAAACCACCTAGCTTTTGTATAATATCTATAACATCATTTTTATTAGGACTATGTTTTTTAACACCATTTTTTATTACTTCAACCTTTTTGTTATAAGCAGCTTCTGTAAGTCCTGCACCAATTCCAACAACATTCTGTATTCCGTCTTCTTTTAAATCTAATATAGAAGCTAAAACTGCACTGCTTGTAGTTGTATTGCCTATACCCATTTCTCCAGTACCTAATATTTTATATCCATTTCTTTTAGCATCATTAACAAGCTCTATCCCAACATTTATTGCTCTTATAGCTTCTTCTCTTGTCATAGCTTCTTTTTTAGTAAAATTATTTGTACATTTTCTTATTTTTTTATTTATAATATTAGGATGATTTATATCACATTTTATACCAACATCGCAAACAAAAATATCAACATTAAACTGTTTAGCTATAACAGCAACCCCTGTTTTACCTTCTAAAATATTTACAGTTTGAATAGCAGTTATATCTTGAGGAGTACAGGCTATGCCCTCCTCAACTATTCCATTATCACTTGCTAAAACTATTATAGCCTTTTTATCAATATCAATATCTAAACTCCTATAAATACTACAAAGTCTGGCTGATATTTCTTCAAGCTCTCCTAAACTTCCTAAAGGTTTTGCCAAAAAATCGATATATTTTTTTGCTTTATTGTAAATATATTTATCTGAGCTTATTATACTTTTTAAATAATTTTCCATTAAAACACCTAAAAAAGCCTTAGATTTCCCTAAGACTTATAACTTTCTACTTTAATATTATAATTTACATAGTAAATAATTAAGCATTAAAAATGCTTAATAAAAATAAATAGATAAGTTATAACCCTCAATCCCCTGTGAGTTTTAAAACTAAAGCTTGTATAATAAAATTATATTTTGGCAGGTATTCCGACTAAGATTTCAACATTTATTTAAACCTTCCCAGTATCAACCAGTGGTATAACATAAATAAACTCCTTCATTACGGCAGCAAGGACTGTTTAAGACTTTCACTTAATTCCCTATTATCGTTAAAAACGCACCATCAAGCCTATCATATATTAAATTGTTCAATTTCATTATTATACACATATTCTTAAATATTGTCAACTATTGTTATAATACATAAAAAATAAAAGTATAGCATAATATTTGCTATACTTTTATTTTTTAATGTTCTAAATTTTCTTCTGTTATAGAACTATCTATAATAACATCTTCTATTATTTCTTTAGTTGTAGTTTCTGTAAACTCATCTATAACTTCCTCTTGGGTATGTTGTATTGTAGATGATTGTTGGTTAATTTTATCTGTATCTATCTTTATAGTTTGACTAATAGTTTCTACATCTATATTAGCCACTTGTTCTACTTTTTTAGTACCAACTAAAACCTCTTCTGCTCTAGGTTTATAATAACTATTATTTACTAAAACTTTTTCTTGTAACTTATCATCTACATATACTAATTTATATAGTTTATATTTATAACCTTTTAGTGGTTTGACTTCAATCCTTTCTTCTCCTTCTGGTAATTCGTCAGTCTCTTTTATAACTTTAGGTCCTTGCTCTATAACATCTACCAACATATTTTCAAATTTTAATTTTCTATTAGCAGGCCTTTCTTCATACCCATATATATTACAAATAACTTGGTTATCTGTAATATAACTTTCCACATATATAGGATAATTTGTAGAATTTTTAAATTTAAAATCTATATAATCTCCCGCCAATGTGGCGTCATACCCGTAATCTAAATAACCTACTTTTAATGAGTGATTCTGTCTTTCTACTACATCAAGTTCCGAGTATAAAACCGCATTATATAATGTGCTAGAAACTTGGCATACACCTCCACCATACTCATCCACAAACTTACCATTTATTATAGTTGGAGCTGGTTTATATCCATTCGCCTTTGTTGTACTCCCAAACTTTTTATTAGTAGAAAATACTTCTCCAGGATATAATATAGTACCATTTATTCTTTCAGAGGCAACCTTCATATTAATTATACGGTTATTATCTGTTCCTCCTTTGTTAGTATATTTTGTAGAAAACGAGCCTAATTTATCTTGTATCTTATTAAGATCTTGTGCCTTATATTGAGGCTCTGTTTCTATGGCTATAATTTCTAAATTACTATCTCCATCTAATATTAATTTATCAATTAAGCTTTTATATGTTTTTTCAAAATCAACTTTTATACCATTATTACCATCTATTACAACAAAAGTATCATTTTCCTTTTTTAAAGAAGCATTTTTAGCCTCTATATTAATATCTTTACATATTTCTTCTAATTTTGATTTTGCTATATCTTCTTTTATGTTTTTATCAATACTTACTTTTTCACTATTTTCTTGTAAATATTTTATCTTCTTTATCCTATCTTTTTCTGAACCTATTCTTCCAATACTATAAGCATTTTCTAAAGCATCTTCTTTATTTAATGTAACCCCAAATTCTTCCTTATTTAAAATATACTGTTTATCACCATATGTTAATGTTATTTTTTCATCTAAAGTTATATTATCTATTTGTTTTTTGGCTTCTTCCTTAGACATATTAGAAACATTTACACCTTGTATAAATATATTATTATATATATTAGGACTATTTAACATTTTATTGTTTTCTGCCTTAACCTTAAGAAGCATAAGCCCTGATACTATAGTTATAATTAACATTATAGTTAATAATATTATTATACCTAACAATATATTTTTACTCTTTTTCTCTCCAACACTATTTGCCAATATTTTTACCTCCAAACATAATTTTATTTTAAAATTATGGCAGAGTTAGCTGTTTCTAAAAATAAATTTAAACTTTTATATGACTTATCTTGTTTTTCTGTTTTTGCAACAATTGTATTTGGCGTTTTTTCAGAATATATAAGATTATCTTTTTTAACTTTAACTTCTCCTGTTGATGCCTTTGCATCTATTTTATAATTAATATTTTTTTCATTTATTTCTAAAGTTATAGAACCATTTTGATTTTTTACTTTCCAATTATAGTCTTTATAATCAATAAAACTATTATTTTTAATATCTATACTACCATTTATATTTGATAATATTATATTTTTAGCATCAAAATCATCTAATGATATAGTATTATTCATATTAGATATTTCTAAATTCTTTGAACTAGAATTTTCTAAGATAATAGAACCATTCATATTATTTATAGTTATATTTTTCCCATTAGAATTTTTTATAATACTATCTCCATTAATAGAGTCACAAAATATATTTTTAGATTTTAAATTATTTAAATCACTTTTAGAATTAACAGTAGATAATTTTATATTTTTAAATACATCTTTAGGAATTAGCGCTTGTATAGATACTTTATAAAATTTACTATCATCAAAATCTAAAACATAGTTTTTACTTTTATTTTTATAAAAATCTATTTCATATTCTTTATTTTTTGGAATATATGAAACATTTAAAATTAATTCATTACTATTATACCCCTCTAAAATAGCTTCACCATTTAATGCTTTAAGCTCTAAATCTTTACTAATGTCTTCTATTGGGAATTTAAACTCCTTTTCTATTTGGTCTTTTTTTGATAAAATATTATTTTTACTAAAATATTTATTACCTATTTTAACAGAAGCTAAAATAATTAATATAATAATTAAATATAATAATAAATTTTTACTTTTTTTATTATTATCTATATCATTTTTATTATTTATCATATCTTTAGTCCCCCAATATAATTAACTTAAAATTATAGTAGAGTTTGTTGTTTCTAAAGATAAGTTTAAATTTTTAAATAAATCATTTTTATGTTCTGTCCTTGCTAAGACCCTGTAATCATTTTTTTCAGAATAAGCAATATTATTTTTTAATATATTAATTTTACCAAGAGAAGTTTTTGCATCTATATTATAATTTACATTATCTGTATTTATTTCTACGTTTATAGAATTATTTTGAGTTTCCAACTTCCAATCATAATCATCAAATAAGTTTAAATAATCATTTATAACATCTATCTCACCATTAAGAACATCAATAGACACTTTTTTTACATCTATATTATTTAATTTCACATAGTTATTTATGTTACATACTTTTAATACATCAGATTTTATATTTCTAATAATTAATTTACCATTAACATTATTTATATTTATATCTTGCCCTTCACAGTTTTCTATTATACCATTACTATTTGTTGTATCACATAATACATTTTTAAAATTTATTGAATCTAAAGAAAAATTAGAATTTATTGTTGATATTGATATACTATCAAAATATTTTTTAGGTAATAAAACTTCTAATGATACTTTTTCAAATTTTTCCTCCATAAATGAAAAAATATATTTTTTGTTGTCTGTAGTATAAAAATCTAATGTAGTACTCATATCTTTTGGTATATATACAGCTTTTAAAGTTAGTTTATCACCATTATACCCTTTTAAAACCATTTCTCCATTTAAAGACTTTAAGTCTAGACTATTATTAATTTCATTTAATGCAAAATTAAATTCTTTACAAATACTATTTTTATTAGATGTAGTATTTATATTTTGGAAAATATTTTTTACATCTTTTTCTAAACCATTATATATCTTTGAGGTCTTTCTTGCTAACATTTGTGTTGTGTTTGTTATTTTATTTATAATTTTATTAAAGTCTATTGATTGGTTATTATTGTCATTAGTATTGTTTGAATAGGATTGTGATGAACTTTCTAATGCAGATAACAATTTACTTGCCTCATCTGCTGTTATATCTCCATTTTCTAGCATTTTTAATATCTTTATTCTTTCGTTATTCATAAAATCACTCCTTAAAAATTTCTTATTTAAACAATAATACGAAATTTTTTATATTAAGTTTAATGATTTTATATCTATTTTATTATTTCATCTGAATATATAGACCATTGATTTTTTTCACTATTAGCTTTTATTTTATGAGTCATATATATAACTTTAATGTTATCACCATCTTTTATTTGTATAGCTTCTTGTATTATAGCTTCTAAATATTCCTCATCTATATTTTTAGATATAATTGTTATATCACTTTTAAGTTTTTTGTTTGGTAATGAAGTATATTCTTTCATTAAAACATCATTAGACAAAACATCACTTGTAAACCCTTTTATATTATTAACAGAATTTCTATTTTCCAATCTACTTTTAAATGAATTTAAAATTTGTTCTTCCATAATTTGATGGGATATTATTTCTCTTTCCATCCCTCTGCTTAAATTTAAAGGTATTATAACCTTATCTTCTTTTAAAAGTGCAGATTTAACATTTACATAAATATTGTTAGGAGAAATGCTACTTAATATACCCATTTGATATTCGTCTAATTCAAAAATAATATCTGTTCCATATTTAGCAGATTTAATTTCTGTAGGTGATATAATAATTTCTACTCCATTAGAATTTACAGCAGATATTTCAACATCTAATATAGTTTCTATATTATCATAATCACTTGGTCTGTTTTCTGTACTAATTGTTGTGTCTTTTGCATTAAGTACTAATACATATTTATTATCAAATTTAGGCATACCTTCTATAAATAATTTATATTTATCAAACTCATAAGATATGTTACCATTTTTTATATCATTTAAAGATACTTTTTTGTTTAAATCATATTTTTTATATATTTCATCAAATTCTAAAATAACATCTTCAGTTTTATCTTCAATATTTGTAAAATCCATTCTACCTATTATTTTATCATCAATACTAGTTATAAAAGGCTTATTACCAATAGGACTTATGTATCTATCATCTTGCTTAAGCTTTACATAATCTGTTTTATTTACTCTACCTTGATATATTTTATGATTTACTTCTCCTGTAGGCTCTATTGTGTAATCTATTCTTGATGAATTATCACTAAATTGTGCATAATTAATGTTTATATTATATCCATTAAAACTATTTTTTAATTTACTATTTAAGTATACTATTTTTTCTTCTTCTAAATTAGTATCAAATTTTAATTTAAATTCAGCTTTTTTACCTGTGGCTATATTTTCAAAAATCAACCTAAAATCTTTATTATTTCCTATTATTGTATTAAATCTTAATATACTATTGTCCTCATTAGTATTATCTACTGTAAAATTTAAATCCATAGGATATAAATTTTCATTAGAATCTGTAAGGACTACATTATATTTCATAAGATCTACTTTATTTTTAAAATAAAATGTAGTATTTAATTTATTTATATGTGCTTTTTCTAAAATTAATGTTTTACCATCTATATCTTTAGCCATATCAAAATATATTGTATTTTTATTCTCTGGATTATATTTAGATGCTAACTTATCTTTTTCTATCTCTTTTTGAATATTTAAATTGTTTACCTTATTTATAGCTATTGCAAAAAATATAATAGTAAATATTATAAGTAAACTTAAAAGTATTATACTTGATATAATTATTATCCTATTTTTCTTATTATCAGAGTCGTGTTTTTTTGTTTGTTCAGCAAATTTTAATAAATCATCATCTGATAGTTCTTCTCCAGATGTTTCAAATACTTCAAACTCTTCTGTCTTACTAATCTCTTCTGAACTTTCCTCAGATACATTATTTTCTGTATTTATTTCTATATTATCATCTTGACTCATTAAAAGATCTAATTCTTCTTGGGATAATCCAAGGCTTTCTGAATCATTTTCAATATTTATTATATCTTCTTCTGGAGAATTTAATAAATTTATTAAATCTTCTAATTCTTCATCTGAAGCCTTATTATCACTTTCATCATCTGTAATCCCCAACTTTTTTCCTAATTCTTCAATATCCATATATTTACCTCCAAAAAATTAAGCTAATAATGCAAAAAATGGTATAGCAAAACTAATTAACATAGAAACTACTAATATAATAGCTATTATTTGAACAATTAACTTTTTTTGCTCTTTTTTATTCTTTTTCATTATTATCACCTCTTAATATTTATTAAGTTTTTTAAAAATCTACTAGGAAATGCCCTTTCCTCATATTTAGTATTTAATATAGATATATATAATAAAACTTTTGCCCTTGTAATAGCTACATAAAATAGCCTTCTTTCTTCTTCTATCTCTATATAACTTTTACTTTTTTCATGTGGTATAATCCCATCAATGCAGCCTATAACAAAAACAACATCAAATTCTAGTCCTTTTACACTATGCATAGTAGTTAAAACAACACCTCTTTGATTATTATTTCTATATTTTTTAAATACCTCTTGTTTCATATTTTCTATATGATTTAAATATTCTTCTATTTTTTCGTATCCTTTAGCCGAATCTAGAACTTCATTTAAAATTTCCAATAATCCTTTAATACCTATATTTTTAAAGTTTACATATTCTTCTAGATAATTTTCATAACCAACAGTCTTTATTATATACTTTATAGCATCATATACATTTTTAGACTTTATTTGTTCTAAATGAAATAAAAGCTCATTTATACCTTCCATTTGCCAAGACTTTAAATCTACTTTACAATATAGATATTCTAAAATAGAAGTTTCATTTTTACATTTTTCAAAGGCATCTTGCAACATATTTTTATTTAAAAATCTTTTAGGCTTATTGGCTATTTTTAAAAATGATTCATTGTCAAGCTTATTAATTGCCAAACTTAAATAACAAATTATATCTTTAGCTATAAAATGTTCATATATACTTGTTATATTATCTTTTAATTGATATTCTATATTATAATCCTTAAGGATCTCCACAACAGCTCTTGCCTGTAAGTTTGTCCTATATATTATAGCTATTTCTTCCAAAGGATAAGTCTTTTTTAATACTTGTATCTTTCCTACTATTTTTTTCGCCTCTTCATAAGCATCATAGGATCTTATTAATATTGGTTGTTTGTTTTCTTTATTAGTGCCAATAATATTTTTGTCATATCTGTTATTATTCTCTAAAATAACTTTATTACATAAATTTATTATTTGATTAGTAGAGCGATAATTAACATTTAATATAACTTTTTTTGTGTTTTCAAAATCTTTTGGGAAATTAAGTAAAAATTCTGGACTAGATCCTCTAAAACCATATATACTTTGATCATCATCACCAACTACAAATATATTTTTATTTTCACATAAAATCTTTATACACTCATATTGCACTTTATTTATATCCTGAAACTCATCTATCAGTATATATTTATATTTATTTTTCCAAAATTTTCTTATATTTTCATAGTCTTTCAATAAATAATAACATTGTATAAGCATATCATCAAAATCTATTTTGTTTTGTTGATTTTTTAATAACTCATATTCGTTATATACTATATTAAAATTATTTGAGTTTAAATACCTAGAGTTAAAATAATTAGGATTTATCAATTCATTTTTCAACAAAGATATTTCAGATATAATAGATTGTACAAACTCTTCCATATTGTCAAAGTATATATTATATTTATTTATTATAGATTTTATTATTTTTACTTTTTCATTATCATCTAAAATATTAGATAACTCATACTTATAATTTTCTCTAATAATCCTAAAAAAATAAGAATGAAAGGTAGAAAATGACACGTTATAATAACTACTGCATATTTTTTTAAATCTTTCTTTCATCTCTTCAGAGGCAGCCTTTGTAAATGTAATCACTAAAATTTCATTTGGTCTTATATTATAATTTTCTATTAAATTTTTAACTCTATAAGTTATTACTGTTGTTTTTCCGCTTCCCGGACCAGATAAAACAATCATTGGACCATTTTTATGCAAAATGGCTTTTTGTTGATTTTCATTTAGTCTTAAGCTTTCCATTTTATCACCTATTATTATATTAACTAATTATATATTATAACTTAATAATATATAATCTTCAAGTAATATTAATACATTATTTTATATTTTGTTATCATATTATGTATTTTTTATTAAATTTTAAAATATTATCTTACAATAATCTTTTTTTTATGATATAATATTTTTTAAAATAATTTCAACATTTTTAATGTTTATTATAAATAAAACAATAAACATTTATATATAATTATTATCTATATATAAATTGGTCCCTTTATATAACATTATATAATAATATATTAAATTGATACTTTTCTACTTTTTTAATTAGGGAGGACTTATGAATACTAAATCAAATAAAAATACTAATAATATTAATTTAACAGACGTTGATTATGAAGGTGTTATATATGAACCTAGCAATGCTATAAAAAAATATAAAAAAAAGATTAATAATAAAAATTTAAAGTCTAGTGACAATGTCCCAAGAGTATCTAAAATAAAAAAAGCTCCTAATTTTAATTTTAATTTATTTATAGGGTTAACTGTTACTTTTGGTGTAACAATATTTTTAATGGTAGCTATGCTAACATATTCATCTTTTTCTGACTATATAGGTGTATCACCTAACCAAAACACTAACAACAATAATATACTTTTACCTAATAATCAAGAAAACTCATTAGCTTTAGATACTAATACAAATAAAAATATAATAGGTATTATAAAAAATATAAACTATGAAAAAAGTATATTTACGCTTTCTAACTTAAATAGTAATAAAATTTATACATTAAAATCTAAACCTTCTACAATATTTAAAGATAAATATGGAAATATACTGTCTATATCTGAATTAAATATTGGAGATATTGTAGATTTTGCCTTTAATGATGATAATACATTAGAATATATTAATCAAAATAGTAGTAGCTTTTTATTAGAAAATGTATCTAACATTAAAATAGATACTAATTCAAATACACTAGCTTTAAATAATAAAACATTTAATATTTCTGAAAATATTTCTGTTTTTAAAGATAATGAACCTTATGACTTATTAAATATATCTAATTTATATACTATAGACATTAAAGGCTATAATAATACTATATACTTTATAAATGTAAAAAAAGGCGCTGGAACTTTAAAATTAGAAAATAAGCCTAATCTAAATAAAGCTATTATAGAAATTGATCGTGATATTTTTAAATCTTTAGATGAAGTAAGTACAATAAACTTAACTGAAGGAAAACATAAAATTGTTATACGAAGTGATGATTCCTTATCTTTTGTAAAAGAAGTAGATATAGTATCAGATACAGAAACTGTACTAGACTTAAGTCAAATACAAAATAAATCTGCTACTTTGTTTATTAAAAGTAATGTTACAGACTATAAATTATATATAAATGGTGTATTAGAAACATCTAGAGAACCTCTTAAACTTCAGTATGGTTCTTATAGTATTAAAGCAGAAAAAGAAGGGTATAACCCTTTTGAAACACAAATTTCTATAAATAAACCAACAACTAATATTAACATCGAACTTGAAAAAATTGAAAAGGTAGGAAAAATAAGTATAAATTCGACACCTGATAACGCTAGTGTTTTTGTTAACAACACTCTAGTTGGATATACTCCTTTAACATATAAATTACCTCAAGGCACACATACAATAACATTAAAAAAAGAAGGCTATAATGATTTTGTTTTATCTAGTGTTACTGTTGGAGAAGAAGAAAGTTCATTTAATGTAACTATGCACAAATCTACTAATTCAGATACAAACACTACAACACAATCTACTACAACAGATCCTACTACGTAAAAAATAAAGCTAAAGATTTTATCTTTAGCTTTATTTTTTATATATCTTTTACAGATTGCCTTATAACTATATTTCCTGCAATTATGCTATTATCTATATTTACACCCTTATTTTTTATTTTCTTTATAATATTACTAATACATTTCTTTGCCATTTTATCTATATCTATTTGTACAGTAGTTATAGGAGGTGTGCATATCTTTGCATGTATATCATTATCAAACCCTACAATAGATACATCATCTGGGACGCTTAATCCTATTTTATTTAAGTATCTTATAAAATAATAAGCTGTCTTATCACTGTTACAAACAAATGCTGTTGGTAAATTTGTTGGCAATCTAAATTTATAAAAAGCTCCATTAGCATCTCTATCATCAATTATAAAATCTTTATTTATATCAATTCCATTCTCCAAAAGAGCTTTGGAATACCCTAAATACCTGTCTAGTATACTTCTATTAGCATATATATTACCTACATAACCTATATTTTTATGCCCGTGTTCTATAAGATAATTTGTTATAGCATATGCACTATATATATTATCACCTATAACAGAATCTACAGAAAAATGCCTATCATAAAAATCTAAAAATATAACTGGTATATCTTGTTCACATATAGTTTTAGTATAGCTTTCCTCCATTTGTCCTAATATTATTATAGCATCTATCCTTTTATCTATAATTATATTAGGAATATTGTTTTCATTCTCTTTTTCTTTATCTATAACTTCTAATAATGCGTAATAATTATAATCTGATAAATGTTTAACTATATTATTATATATTGTAAAATAAAAAGAATTTTCTGCATCCATATATTTTTGGGCAACTATTACACCTATATTATATGTATAGTTTTCATCTTTAATATTGTTATCATTAAATTTATATCCCATATCTATTGCCATTTTTTTTATTTTTACTCTTAAATCCTCGCTAACCCCTTGTTTATTAGACAATGCTTTAGAAACTGTTACGATACTAACCCCTAATTTATCCGCTATATCTTTCATTTTAACACTTTTTCCCAAAAATACCACCCCTCCATCTATTACTTTAAATTATAACAAATTTAACTAAAAAAAGTCAATATATTTATTAAATTCCATTATTATTTTAGTTAATTAATATAATTTTTTAACTAAATATAATAAATAATCATAACCTATCAATATTATATATAAAATATTGACTATATTTTTTATATATGATATATTTTATAAATATATATTTTTTGTAGAAAGGAAGATGTTTTTATGGATAATAATTGGAATTTAGATAATTTATATGTAAGCTACAAAAGTGAAAAATTTATAGATGACTTAAAAATTTTTGAAACAACTGTTAAAGATTTTTCAAGCTGGTGCAGCAACAATTTTCATAATGTAGATAATGCTAAAGAAAAATTAGAAATATATTTAGAAAAGTTAAATAATTTAAGTATTTTTGATAGCCTAATAGGTTATGTATATCTTAGCCTAAAAGTAGATACTACTAATGCTGACCTTTTAAATTTAGTCTCTAAAATAGAAAAAATATCAGTAGATGTTAAACAAATAGAAAACTATTTAACATTATTTTTAAAAGATATCTCTGACTTAGATAGTATAATAAATAACTCTAAAATATTAGATGAATATAAATTTATATTAAAAGAATCTAAAAACAAAGCTGACAAACTTTTAGATAATGATAAAGAATATATTATTTCTAAAATGTCTTTAAATGGTTCTAATATGTGGACAAAACAATGGCAACAAATAACATCTACATTATCTGTTGATTATAATAATGAAGTTTTAACTTTACCAGAAATAAGAAATTTAGCTTATGATAAAGATATTAATGTAAGAAAAAATGCTTACTATGCTGAGCTTAAATCTTATGAAAAAATAGATTTACCCTCTGCATTTTCTATTAATGGAATTAAGGGTGAAGTTATAGAAGTTTGCAACCTTAGAGGACATAATTCTCCTTTAGAAATGACTTTAAAAGATTCTAGATTAGACAAAGAAGTTTTTGATGCTATGTTTAATGCCATAAAAGAAAGTCTTCCAAAATTACAAAAATATTTTATTAAAAAGGCTGAACTATTAGGACATAAAAATGGACTTCCTTTTTATGATTTATTTGCACCTATATCTAATAATACTAAAAAATATAATTATGATGAAGCAAAACAATTTGTATATGATAATTTTTCTAAATTTAGTCAAAAATTAGGTGATTTTGCTAAAAAAGCTTTTGATAATAGTTGGATAGATGTTTATTCTAAAAAAGGTAAAGTTGGCGGTGCTTTTTGTTATAGTATACAAAATATAAAAGAAAGTCGCATACTTTTAAACTTTTCTGGTTCTTTAGATAATATATTCACATTAGGCCATGAACTAGGACATGGATATCACAATTTATGTTTAAATAATGAAAAATATTTAAATACAAGCTATTCTATGCCTATTGCAGAAACAGCATCTACATTTTGTGAACATATATTAGTTAAATCTGCCTTAGAAAGTAGCAAAGATGATGATGAAAAACTTGCTATATTAGAAAATGACTTATCTGGTACATTACAATGTATTGTTGATATATATAGTAGATTTTTATTTGAAGATGAAGTTTTTAAAAGACGTATTAATGGATTTGTATCTAAAGATGAACTTTGTGATATAATGGAAAATGCACAAAAACAAGCATATGGAAATGGTCTTGATCATAACTTTTTACATAAATATATGTGGATTTGTAAAACACATTATTATAATGCTGATAGAAATTACTATAATTTCCCTTATGCGTATGGTGTATTATTTTCTAAAGGTCTATTTTCATTATACTTAAAAGATAAAGAAACCTTTATAAAAAAATATGACGATATGCTTAGTATAACTGGTAAATCTAGCTTATATGAAGTTGGTAAATTTATTGGTGTCGATTTAAAAAATAAAGACTTCTGGTTATCTAGTTTAAATTTAATAATTGAAGACATAAATAAATATTGTCAAATAAAACTATAAAAAAAATAAATAAAGTCCCTTTATATAAAAGGGACTTTATTTATTGCTTCATACTAAGTAGTAATTCTTCCATCTTTTTAGGGTCTTCTACACCATTTATTATAACCCTCATTTCTGAACTTTTTGGCATACCTTTTATATACCAACCTAAATGCTTTCTCATTTCTCTTATACCTATATACTCGCCTTTAAACTCTATAAGCATATGCAAATGTTTAATAGCTATATCTATTTTTTCATTTATTGAAGGTTTTGGCAATATTTCACCTGTTTTTAAGTAATGTACAATTCTTTCAAATATCCAAGGGTTTCCTTGTGCTGCTCTTCCTATCATTATAGCATCACAACCTGTATATTCTAGCATTTCCTTAGCCTTTTCTGGATTAGTTATATCTCCATTACCTACTATAGGTATATTTACACTTTCTTTAACTTTCTTTATTATATCCCAATCAGCATTCCCAGAATAAAACTGTTCCCTTGTTCTTCCATGGATAGCAAGTCCTGCTGCCCCATTTTCCTCTGCTATCTTTGCTATTTCTACGGCGTTTACACAATCATCATCATACCCTTTTCTTATTTTAATTGTTAAAGGCTTACTAGTACTAGAAGAAACAGATTTTACTATTTTCCCTATAAGCTTAGGATTTTTCATAAGAGCAGAACCATCACCATTTTTTACTATCTTTGGCGCTGGGCAACCCATATTAATATCAAAAAATCCTATATCATCATTATCATCAAGCTTTTTAGCCATATCTGCTAAAACATCTGGATCAGATCCAAATAATTGAACAGCCACTTTACCTTCTCTTTTATCTACCTCTAACAATTTTTTAGTGTTATCATTATTATACATAATACCTTTTGCACTAACCATTTCAGAATATGTAAGACCACAACCCTGCTCTTTACATAATGTCCTAAAAACAACATCTGTAACACCTGCCATTGGTGCTAAAAAAACATTGTTTTGCGGTTCAAAATTTCCTATTTTCATTTTATTAACTCCATTCTATATATATTTATTTATCTTATCAAGTACTTTTATTAAAATAAATCTTTTAATTACAATAATATATTTTAAACTATAACTATAAAATTTACAATAAAATTAATAAAAATTATATTATTATAATTATCTAAAATATATAAAAAAGGAGCATTATGCTCCCTTTAATATTTTTTTGTATACACTACTAAATGTATTAATACTTTTAGTGTATTGCTTTTTATAATTTTATAGATTATAATTTTATTAGAGGTGATTAAATTGTACATAAAATATAAAAAACAAAAGGAATTAATTTTAAAAGATATACATTCACTTTCCTTATTAGTTAGAAAATTATGCTTATATTGTAACTTTGTATCAAAATCTAAATCCCTAGATTCTAAACATATAAAAAATCTTATTAGTAATATAAAAATTTATATTGATAATATAGAAAAGCATTTATAATAGCTTACATATTTTCAAAAGTATCTAATATATTTAACTTTCCAAACCCCCATAAATTATTTGGATATAATTCGTTTGGATTTCTTACTGCTCCTGATATAAAATAACCTATTACAGATAATGTATTTATTGCTGGACTATTTTGTTTAACTATCGCCCATTCTAAAATAAGTGCAGAACATCCTGTTGATATAGCTGTTGCTCCGCTAGTTCCTGTTATTATATCTGCATCACCATTTTGATTAATACAACTAACATTTACTGCTGGTGCACTTATAATAGGTCTTAAACCGTCATATCTTGTAGGTCCTCTACCAGATTGTACAAAAAAACTATTATCAAAATGATTATATCCTCCAACAGCAATAACTGAATTAGCTGTAGATGGTAATGTTGCTGTATAAAATGGGTCTGGTGTTAAAAATATTGTATCTTCTTTTATAAAGTTTTTTATTGGTAACCAACTGTGTATATACCCTATTAAAATTCTTTCACCATAAATATTTATCCTCCAAATGCCTGGGCTTGGTGTAATAAATCTTATTAAAGTTAATTGACCGCTACTTTCAAAGCTTTTATTATAATATTGTATTCTTATTCTTGTATTACTAAGTGGAAATAATATTTCTTCGTCATAATTATCTCTTGGTGGTATCCTTCCTGTGCTTTCACCTGTAGGAGATGTTATATTTATGCTAATTCTATCTGGTGGATAGGCTATAATATTTAATAATATCCCATTTTCATTTTCAGCTATTTTAAATTCTAAAGTTTTTTCATCTCCTGCACCATTTAGCTTAACTAATGAATGATGTTGAGCATTTCCCTCATTTCCATTACATACACTAACACAAACTCCACTTTTTATAGCTATATTAGATATATATTGTTCTAATATAGAAAATCCATTATGAAATCCATTATTACTACCCATACCTATACATATTGCTAAAGGTCTATTTAACTCTAATGCCTTGTTATACAAATAGTCTATTCCAAGCATTAAATCTGCACTACTATATGATGGCACATCTTCTGGTATAAATTCATAATCTCTCAATGTTTTATTAGCTTGCTTCAATTTTACTACAACTAATTCTGCATCTGGAGCAACACCTATAAAATTTTTTTCTAAATTTTCTCTACCAGCACATATACTAGCTAACTTTGTTCCATGTCCTATTTCATCTATTGATGGTACCATATCAAATGGTACTTCACTAGAAATAGCTAAATCTATATCTTCTCTTGTATATTCAGTTCCAAAACAATAATCTTTAGGTGGTTTTCCTTGTATAGTTTGATCCCATATACTAACTATTTTAGTAGTATTATCTTCATATATAAATTCATCTAAAGTATAATTTATTCCTGTATCTACAATACCTATTAGAACACCTCTTCCCCTTAAATTTAAAAATGGTTGATTTTGTATAGCTAATACTCCTGTTGCATCTAGTGCTGATTTATCCATTAATCCTAGATTAAAGGGTTGGCGTAACTCCATTCTAGAAATTTCTTCTTGTGTTATAGTATTAAACATATCCCTTTTAATATATAAAACAACAAAATCACCAGTTAAATTTTTGCAAATCTTAATAAAATCATATTTTTCTACTATCCTTTTTATTTCATTATTATATTGTCCAACCATAGTTACATAATCTTCTGAATAGGCTACATTATTTAAAATATTATCATTATTCATTTCCATTGTAGTTATTAAATTTCTTTGACTGTATAACTCTAATATTTTTAATGTATTTAATGTACATAAGCTTCCATATCCCCACTCTCTATTAGGATACTCTAAATTAGCTTTTCTTTTAGCTCCAATTCTTAAAAATGCCTTTAGCCTCTGTCCATATAAAAATAAATCATTTTTATTTACTATACCCCACTGCATTAATAATGAACAAGCCCCTGTTACAAATGGTGCCGCAAAGCTAGTTCCTGAAAAATTATCATAGCCTAAAAAATTAGATGTAGTTGTTATATTTTGACTTGGTGCCACTAAATCTGGTTTTACTCTGTTATCTCTAGTAAATCCTCTACCAGAAAAATCTGATATAGAATTTAATAAATCATTATACCCTCCCACGCTTATAACATTATTAGATGTTGAAGGTATTGTTAATGTAGTATATACACTTGGTTTTAAAAATTTTGTATTTTTAGATGATATTTCTGTTACTGGTAGCCACATATTAAAAGTTCCTTCAACTATATCTTCTCCATAAATTATTACTTTCCATATACCACTTGGTAAATTACCATTTACAGAAATAATTTCAAAAAATAAACCTTGTTCTAAACTATAAGGTGTAGGTTCACCTAAGTTAAAATATAAATTTGAATTCCCAAAATTAAATACATTATTCTTTGTAGTATTATTAATAAACCCTGTTTCTCTACCATTAGGAGCTATTATATTTACACTAAATACATCTACAAAATTTTTAAATAAAACTAAATATAATGAAGATAAATTTGTATCTAAAGATATTTCAATCTCAATAGTTTCACCAGTTTTTATGATATTTGTATAATGGTGTGAAGTTGAACCCTCATTACCAGTTGCCACTATTATAGATGTCTTCCATATATTAGACATATCATCTATATAAGATAATGTCAACATAAGACATAAAAATTTTTAGATTTTTTTAAAGCTCCATTCTATATTTACTGTATTATCATATATATAAATACAATCAATGAAAGCTTCAACCATTTCTCTAGTAAGTTCACTAGATTTCATATATTTTTCAAATAACTTATTCTCATCACTTATACTATCAAGCTCTGATATTTCTTCTTGTAATATTTCTATCTGTTTTTGAATTTTGTTTATAAGCAATTCTTTTTCATTCTTTTGATTTATATAATCATCTCTAGTTATTTGTTCATTTAAGTAAATTTCATATAAATCTCTTTTTTCACTTTTTAGATTATTTATTTTTTTAATTAAATTTTTTAAGTCTGTTTTTAAATTCAATAAATTTCCTTTTAACTCGTTCTCATCTAATCTTAATAATATTTCATTTTTTAGACTGTTAAAAACTATCCTTTTTAACTCACTTTCTTTTATGTGAGTATTTTCACATTTTTTTATGTATAATTCATTTTTAGTATTGCAGTAATATTTTTTATCAATTACTTCTTTATTTTTTCTTAATTTTAACCTACTCAAAGCATACCCACAATATCCACATTTTAATTTATATGCAAATATACTTTTCGCTTCTTTATTAGAAACTTGTCTGTTTCTATTAGAGTTAACTTTAAAAAATATCTCCTTTGACACTATTGGTGGATACACATTTTCTTTTATAACAATTTCATCTTCATTAGATTTCATTCTCTTTCTATGTCCATATTTTATCCTTTTAGTCTTAAACAAAACTAAATTCCCCATATACATTTCATTTTTTAATATTGGTATTAAATCATTTACTCTCCAAATTTTATTAGCCTTTAAATGAGGATAATTTTTAACTTTTCCATTTTTCATCTTAAATTCACTTCTAGTTGGAGTTTTGTTTTTATTTAAAAAATCACAAATTTGTATAAATGTTTTTCCTTCTGACACCATTTCAAATATTGCTTTTACAATGGGAGCTGTTTCTTTATCTATTTCTATTTCATTTGTTTTAGGATTTTTCTTATAACCAAAAGGTATGTTATTTCGTATATACTCTCCTTGTTTAGCTTTATTTCTTATGCCTGCTATTATCTTATTAGATAAATCTTTACTATAATAATTATAAAGTAGATTTTTAAAAGATATATCTAATTCTATTGTTTTATTTTTATTGTTGTTACTATCATAATTATCATTTATAGATATAAATCTTATGTTTAAAAACGGAAAAACTTTATCTAAATAAGTATTTACCTCTATATAATCACGCCCAAACCTTGATAAATCTTTTACTATTATGCAGTTTATTTTACCTTTTTTACCATCTTCTATTAATTTTTCAAAATTTGGTCTTTTAAATATTCTTCCTGAATAACCGTCATCGCTATAATAGAAAATATCACTTGAAGAAAATTCATCATTATTTTGTATAAAATTTTCTATAATAGATTTTTGATTTTTAATACTTTGTGTTTCATCATTACAATTTTTAGCTTTATTAGAAATTCTAGTGTATACACCTATTTTATACTGCATTTTTAGAAACCCTTTCTACTTCATTAAGTATACGATTGTATTCATTTTCGTATTTGAAAAATATTTCTATACTTCTATCATTATGTATAATTATTTTTTCTATTAAAGCTTGTAACAACTCTCTACTTAAAAGTTTATCGTCTTTAAATTGTAAAAATTTTTTTATACACTCATTTTCTTTATTTAACGTATTTTTTAAATCAAAAAGTTTTTCTTCAATATTTTCTTTTTCCTGTTTTAATTTATTTTCTTTTTCTAAATAATTACCTTTTGTAAATAAGTAGTCTTCTTCATCTAATAAGCCTAGGCAATAGTCTTCATATATAGACTTTTGAAAGTTCTTAATTGTTTTTATTTCACTATTCAAATTTTGTAATGTATCATTAAGCAAATGCTCTTCATATGATATACATTTATCATTTTTTATTATTAAATCTTCTAAATCTAAAAATAATTGTATTTGCCTTTTTAATTGATTAAATACTATTTTTTTTAGCATTTCTTCATTGTTAGAACCGACTTTACATTTAGCTAAATAAACATTTCTACATTCAAAAATATAATAAGCATTTAATTTATCATTTTTATCTTGTACACATCGCTTAACTCTATATAAATTTTTACCACAATTACCACACTTAATTAAACCTTTAAATATATTTTCTGTTGTCGGTATATTATATTTGGGCTTACGAGCTTTAGCCGTGTTTTCTGTTATTTGTTGTACTTTATAAAAAATTTCTTCACTTACTATTGGTTCGTGCATATTTTTTACAACAATAAAATTTGCCATATCTAAATCTTTCGCTTTATCTCCATACACATTACTTTTCCTTCCTGCAATATTTCCTATATACACTTGATTTGTACAAATCCTTTTAACTGCAAGAGGTGTCCATTTTAAATCTTTATACTTATCAGTTTTAAAACAACCTTTTGTATGTAAATAAGCATAAGGCGACAATATGTTTTGTTCATTTAGTTTAGTTGCTATTTGTATATACCCTAAACCTTGTAATTTTAATTCATAAATCATTTTAACAACAGGTGCTGTTTCTTCATTTATCACAAGTTTGTTTTTATTTTTTTCATCTTTTTTATATCCATAATTAGCAAAAGCTCCAACATATTCTCCCCTTTTTTGTTTTGCTCTTATAGCTGTTGACACCTTTTTACCTATATCTTGTGCATAAAGTTGATTTATTATATTTTTAAGATGCATCATTAAAATTTCACTAGAGTTTATATTTTCACTATCATAATTATCATTTATAGCAATAAATCTTACCCCTATATACGGAAATATTTTTTCAAGATAATTGCCACATTCAATATAATTTCGCCCAAACCTTGATAAATCTTTTACTATAATACAGTTTATTTTGCCACTTTGTACATCTCCTATAAGCTTTTGAAATGCCGTTCTATTAAAGTTAGTACCAGAAAAGTTATTATCCTCGTATATTTCAACTAATTTAAATTGCTCATTATCTTTTATATAGTTTAAAATTATATTTTTTTGATTTTGTATGCTACTGTCATCTTCCATATTGTTATTTAAAAGAGATAGCCTTACATAAACTCCAACAGAATAAGTTTTTTGAGTATGTTTTATTAATTGTTCAGGTGTTTTTCTACTTTTTCTAGCCATTGCACACCACCTGTACTTGTTCTAAATTTTCTTTATATTCTAGCAAACTTTCAAACTCATTTGCATATTTAAACTCTATTTCAGTAGTTTTATCTGCATATATTCGTATTTGTTCTATCAAAAATATAATAAGCTCTCTATCTAATTTATTAATACTATTATATTTTTTAAAGTGTTCTATCCAAAGTTGCTTTTCCGTTAAACCATTTGAAACATTATCAAGTTCCTTTTTTAAATCTAATATTACATTTTTTATATTTATAATTTTTTCAGAATAACCTTTTATATAATCAGTGTATTCTTCTTGATTTAAAATACCAAGCTTAAAATCTTCATATATTTTAAGCTTTATAAGTTGATATTTTTTTAAGTCTTCTTCTTTTTCTTCAATTTTTTTATTTATCTTTTGCTTTTCTGTTTTTACATACATTTCACTATCCATATCACTTAGTATATCTTCTAAGGTTATAGTAGCTTCTATTTGTTTTTTTATAGCATTAAAAACTATTCTTTCTAAAGTTTCAACTCTTATACTAGAACCTTTGCAAGTCTTTTTATTTTTTTTATTACTGCACATATAATAAATATACGGCTTTTCTTTTGTTCCATAATTTCTTCTTATTAAGTTTGCACCACATTCACCACATTTAACAAACCCACTAAGTAAATATATTTTTTCTTCATTTGGTGCAGTTCGTGTGTCTATCTCCATTAATTTTTGCACCATTTCAAAAACTTCTTTTGATATGATAGGCTCGTGAGTATTCTCTACTATTATTCTTTCTTCTTTTGGCACATACACAAGTTTTTTAACTTTATGATTTACTGTTGTTACCTTTTTTTGAACAGTTGTTCCTATGTATAAAGGATTTTCTAATATTCTAAAAATAGCTTTAGGTGTCCATAAAGCTTTATCATTTTTCTTAAAGTTTGTACTTGTTTTTATTCCTATTGACTTTTTATATTCCATAGGGCAAAGCACATTTTCTTTGTTTAATTTTTCCGATATTTTGTTTATATTAAAGCCTTGTAAACGGTATATAAAAATATCTTGTACAACCTTACTAGCTACTTCATCTACTATAAGCCTATTTTTATTATTAGGGTCTTTTAAATATCCATAACTTGCAAAACTGCCTATAAAATCTCCTTTTTTCCTTTTGATATCAAGGCTACTTCGTATTTTAATTGAAGTATCTCTCAAATACGCATCGTTCACAAGATTTTTAAATGGTACTACCAAGTTTTCTATACCACTTTTATTTTTTAAACTGTCATAATTATCATTTAAAGAAATAAATCTAACTCCCATAAACGGAAAGATTTCTTCTAAATATCTACCTACTTCGGTAAAATCACGCCCAAACCTAGAAAAATCTTTTACAACAATGCAGTCTATTTTTCTGTCTTTTACAAGCTCCATCATCTCTTTAAATGAAGGACGCTCGAAGTTTCCTCCACTATAACCATCATCAATCATTATTTTTATAAGATGTAAATCTTCTCTACTATTTATAAAATCTTTAAGCATTGACTTTTGGTTAGTAATACTATCGCTTTCTCCTATTTTTTCGTCCTCTTTTGAAAGCCTTAAATATAATACTGTTCTATATTTTTTCATATTAACACTCCTAAATATTTTTTATTAATTAAAAATACCTAGAGCTTAAAGAAAAATTTAATCGTGTCCTTTTTTTTAAATTATAACATAAGTTTTTTCTTTAGTCGAGGTTTATATTTTTAAATATTGTTTAATGTATTTTCTTAAAAATTCTTTTTCAGTTTCTTCACAACCATCTTTAAAAGTAAGAATAATTTTTCGTTCTCCATCTTGATAACAACAAGGATTTCCTATTTGGTCTATATAATCAAGTATTCTTTCTTGTTTTGGTAATTTTATATTTACCCTTGTATCATTTATATTGTTAAGATTTTCTACATTGTAATTTTCATAATTTTTATAGTTGTCCATTTTTTTCACCTCTTCAAGTATATGATATGTATTTCAAAATATAAATATTACTGATAAGTAACACAATCGAAGGAATAGACTTACTATTTTTGCTATAATATAACATATTAAGCCTATTCCTCCTGTTCTATTACTTAATATTGTAATTAAGTTGTACTTATTTTTGAATATAAAATATTCAAGAAATTGCTTTATATTCAAGATATAACAAACGGTCTATTGATTAGATAGACAACCATAACCCCCCTTTGGGTTTCCCCCTAACTGACGGACTACACTCTATACGATGAGTTAAGACTATGTAGAAGTATCATTATATTAAATAAATATCTTCGCAATTAGTTCAATCTATAACATTTTTGATTTTTCATAATCAGAAATTGTTAAAACCTTATCACTACAAACATTTACCGACAAGCGTGTTTTAGTGCGTTGCTCCATTACCACTGAATTACTTTAGTAATTCTAGTACTATTTAACTTTGTATTTGTTATATCACTTATTCAATTTTCAATGTACAAGTGAAAAGTGTAAACTCCCCACAATATCTGTGTGTTGAAAATCCATTTTGCTAACAAAAAACTAAACAAAATTTTATTTTTTTTAACTATTTTTTTGTTAATATTTTATAAATATATTATTTTTGAAAATATTTTTTTAATTTATTTAAAATTTTTTTCTTTTTATTATGTAAAACTACATTACAACAATTTAACTCTTTAGCTAATTCTCTTTCAGACTTACAATTATAAAATAGCTCTAAAATTATTTGATACTCTTCACTAGATAGTTTATTTATAGCATATTTTAAAACTTCTATATCTAAATTTTGCATAATACAATCTTCTAAGTTAAAGTCATCTTTTATCTCTAAACCTAGTTCTTCTAGTTTTTCAAAAGAAACTTCTAAACTATCTTTAAAAACAACTTTTTCATCTTCAATAATAATTTTACCTCTCTTTTTTACAAACATAAAATATCGTTCTTTTTCTCTGCTCCTATAATATGTATGATATATATCTTCACTAACTTCATATTTTTTACCATCGATAACTATATAGTATTTTTTATCCATTGATATAACTCCTATTCTTTCATTTGATATTTATTTTTAAAATCAAGTAAAAGAACAGGAGGACTTCTTATTTTAAAGGATATAAATTTCTTTATAAATAAAAAAAGACAGAATAATAAAAAATTATTATCTGTCTTTAAATTAAATATATAAAATTTTTTAACTTTAAAAAAATTTTTTAACATACATATATCCCTTAAAACTACTAAATATTACAAATACTTCCATTTTATGATTATTGTAATATAAATAGTTGTAGATTAAAAGATATAAAATGTACTATTATATATTTTTTCAAACTTTTAACATTTATAAGTAATATTATATTCACTTATTAATAATTGTTTAATCAGGTATTTATTGTTATTTCTCAATAAGAATTTAATTTTACACACGACAAACGAACGAACGAATAAGTTATAAACAAAAATATATACTTATTCAATTCTACTATTTAAATATAAAACTTTATTCTATTTTAAAACTTATTTAAAATACTAAAAGAAGCATAATTATAATTTTACAACAATTCATTTATATTATTCATAAAAAGTCTACTCCTACATTTGTCGTAAATTTTACAACTTTATATTTTTAAATTCTTATATACTTATATTTTCAATTTTAATATAATGTTATATTGTAAGTTAAAGGTAGTGTAAAAATGAACCCATCTCCAGTTCATTTTTTAATGCTTTTATATCTTTAAAAACATATATCATTTATATTATTTTCTTCAATTTATATTTTTTAATTAAATTATATTTACTATTACAAATTTCATTATTTATTTCAAATATGGTTAAACTTTCATTTATTATACTTTTATTATTATCATTTATATTTTTATTATCTTCTTTATTTTGTATATTTTCTATTTCTTCAATATTTTTAAATTCTTTTATAGGTGTACCTTTTTCTATATTATTTATATTTATTGTATATAGATTAGATGTTTGTTTCCCTGTTATATCTAAAAATCTTTCTGTTTTTTCAATATATCCTACTTCTACAAGGTAATTTAAAACCCTTTTTGTTTTAGAAACTGATATATTTAAGTCTTTAGATATAGTTTTTATACTAGGGAAACAAACTAAATCTTTATTAGCTCTATCAATTAGATATAATAATATACTTAATGGTCTACTTTTTAAATTTCTTTTATATAATATATTTTTTATTTCTGACTTTTTCATAATTTTAAACTCCTTTTGACAACTTTTTTATTTTAATTTTAATTCCATATACTCCAAAAAGCTCCACCAGCTCCAGCACCTTTTCTAGCCTCATTTATTATTAAATCTATATCAAACTGTTGTTTGCTCCTTTTATAACTAGCTGGGTCTGCTACAAGTATTTTACCATCACTTGTTATACCTCTTAATACTATAAAGTGTCCACTGTTTGTAAAAGTACCTTTACCCATAAGAGTAACTACTAATTTACCATTATTAAGTGCATCTACAACCTTCTCCTTATCATTTCCTAGTCCTTCAACATTTAAACCAAAAGCTTTTGCACAATTCGGTATTAAGCTATGATAAGAGCCACTGCCAACTGCATAATATCCGTTTTTAACGCTCCACCAGTTACACATATAAATAGGGTTGTATATTTGCCCTGTTAAACTAGATACTACAATAGCCATTGAAGTCGGGCCACATCCGTGCGTCCCGACTTTATCTGTACCATATAATTGATTTTTATATTTTTCATCTAATTGATTAAAATATACAATACTTATTTCACTATCTGTAAAAGTTATATCTCCATAATCTTGCCCACTTCCTTCAATATAATCTTTATCATAAATACCTATACTTTGGTTATATCCATAATCTTTTTGAAATTGCTCTATTGCTAATATTTCATCTCCAAAAATAAATTCCTTAAACATATCTAAAGGATTTGTTATTAAATATAAAAAAAGGCTATTAACATTAATAGCCCTGTAACAACAGACACTATAAATATTAAAGCCTTTTTCCTTTTTTCTTCATCTATTAATAATTGAATTAATATTTTTATTGCTAATTCTTTCATATATTAAAAACCTCCTTATAAAATAAAAAGACAATCAAAATTTATAAGTAAAAATACTTATTATTTTAATCGCCTTTTTATTTTTTAGTTTATTTTTATAATAGTTGTTATTATAGTTTTATATTTTTATTAAATACAAGATTATCATTTTTAGTTATTTTTGCATACTCATAATCAACTAAAGCATCTACTATTCTTTTATTGTAATCACCAATGTCTTTTATTGAAAGTCTACCATTATTAAATATATTAGATAATTTACTAATTTGATTTACTAATTGTATATATTTTTGTATTTTTGAGCTTTCTGTATGATTTCTTATTTTAGTAATTATTAAATCAATTTTAGTTTCAAGATAAATTTCATCATATTTTAAAGCATATTCCATTAAATCATCATTTAACATATTATTATCTAATGTACTTAATTCATTAATATATTCTAACTTATCTAAAAAATATTCTTTTAAATTAAAATTTTTAAAATTTTCTATTATATAATTTTTATTTTGTTCAGATAAATTGTTATCTATTACATATTTTATTATTTTAGTTTTATCATTTGGAATATTTTCAATAAAAATTTTTTGTTTAGTTAATTCTATTAATTTAATTATATAATCTTCATTTATTGAATTATTAGCTAATGTATATATTAATTCTAAATCAATTTTTTCTTTTAAATTAACATCTTTAGCTAACATATCTATAATATTTATGCCATCTTTTTTAAATAGTTCAGTTATTGCCTCTTTATATTTATTAGATAATAATATTTGTAAATTTTATAAATAAAAATATTATATTAACTGATAATAATTCGAAAGATATATTAGAAAATAATATTGATGTGTGGAATCGTCTTATTAATGA